>CAYVAV010000038.1:0-1697 GCA_964449085.1 uncultured Bifidobacterium sp. | reverse complement strand
AACACACAGACCACGCAATTCCATTCAGGAAAACCAATGAGCATTTCCGTGTTGTACTCATCTGACATCTCTCTTGACAACTGCTGTGTTGCTGTGCGTATTACTGAACTTCATGGCACTGAAGTGTGGGGTACAACATCAGAACGACAAGGAGTTGCAATTCCCATCACACAAGGTGAGGGATCTCTCACGTTGGGAATCGCCGACCTTCCACTACTTCAAGGTGTCTATGACATTTCTGTATCAATTTCTGATCATGGAGAGATAAACGAATTTGATCACTGGGAAAAGCGCACTCGTTTTGAAGTTGTGCAAGACACCATGCGTGAAGACGGACTGATTCATCTCAATACGTCATGGACGTACTAGTTCAGTCATCTACTGCGTAAGTAGATTCCTCAGGTACTCGCCGTAGCCACTCTTTGCAAGAAGTTCTGCTTGTTGCAGTAACTGATCATCTGTGATCCATCCGTTGCGCCAAGCGATTTCTTCAGGACAACTTACTTTTGTCCCCTGGCGTTCCTCAATAACTCGAACATAGCTACTCGCATCATGCAGTGAACCGAATGTTCCGGAGTCAAGCCATGCAGTTCCATCGGGCAACACTCGCACCTGTAAAGTGCCCCGTTCAAGATATGCATTATTAACTGACGTGATTTCAAGCTCGCCACGAGCCGAGGGTTTCACATTTTTCGCGATCTCCACCACATCGTTGTCATAGAAATACAACCCGGGCACAGCGTATGAAGACTTCGGCTTCTGTGGCTTTTCCTCAATGCTGATTGCGCGACCCGAGTCATCAAACTCCACGACTCCGTAATCACTTGGGTTCGCCACGCGATACGCAAAGATCACCGCGCCATCAGGATCTTTCCCTGCACGAAGTTCTGCACCCAAGCCTGTGCCATGAAAAATGTTGTCCCCCAACACCAAGGCGCATGCATCGTTGCCAATAAATGATTCGCCAATGATGAACGCTTGAGCAAGGCCATCGGGGCTCGGCTGCACGGCGAACTCAAGGTTCATCCCCCACTGACTCCCGTCCCCCAGCAGTTCGCGAAATGCAGATGCGTCGTGCGGGGTCGTGATGATCAAGACATCGCGGGTTCCCGCAGTCATCAGGGTGGAAACGGGGTAATACACAAGCGGTTTGTCATAAATAGGCACCAACTGCTTGCTGATCCCCTTTGTGATGGGCCACAACCGAGAACCCGTACCGCCCGCCAAAACAATTCCACGCATTGGCGCAATAGTATCGGAGAGTCTTTTACAGCATTACATGAGGCATTTTGATGAAATATTTCGTAACAGGTGGCGCAGGATTCATTGGCTCCAACTACGTGCGCGGACTGCTCGATGGCCGCTGGGGTCACGACGTCACTCAGGTGACAGTTTTTGATGCCTTTACGTATGCAGGCAATCCGCACAATCTTGATCCCGTAAAAGACGACCCGAGGTTGTCCATTGTCAAGGGAGACATTTGTAATCCATCGGACATCGCAGCGTCATTGCCCGGTCACGATGTAGTCGTTCACTTTGCTGCTGAATCGCATGTTGACCGCTCTATCGAATCAAGTTCAGTCTTTATGAACACCAATGTTCTCGGTACCCACCAAATGCTGGAAGCAAGTCTGAGAGAAAGAATTCCGACCTTTGTTCATGTCTCTACCGACGAGGTGTATGGCTCCATCGAATCA
>CAYVAV010000037.1:0-2256 GCA_964449085.1 uncultured Bifidobacterium sp. | reverse complement strand
TCGAACTGGACAGAGCTTGACATTTGGCAATACATCGCGGAAGAAAACATCGAATTGCCAAGTATCTATTACGCGCACAAACGCCCCGTTGTACGTCGCGGTGAGATGATCATGGCAATCAATGAATTTGTTTCAGCACAAGACGGTGAAGAGATCATTGAGATGGTGGTGCGATATCGCACCGTGGGTGATGCGACGTGTACTGCGGCCGTCGAGTCATCAGCGGCAACGGTTCATGATGTGATCACCGAAGTCGCTGCCACTCGTATCACCGAGCGTGGTGCAACGCGTGCTGATGACAAAACGTCGGAAGCGGCAATGGAAGATCGCAAGCGCGAGGGGTATTTCTAATGTCTGAAATTCTCCGCTTCGCCACCGCTGGTTCTGTTGACGACGGAAAGTCAACGCTCATTGGCCGCTTGCTGTATGACGCAAAAGGAATCTTTGAAGATCAACTAGAGGCTGTCGAGCGCACGTCGCGCGAACGTGGCGAGGGATACACCAACCTTGCTTTGTTGACAGACGGTCTTCGCGCTGAACGCGAACAGGGCATCACCATTGATGTGGCGTACCGCTACTTCGCCACTCCAAAGCGCAAGTTCATCATTGCTGACACCCCGGGCCACATCCAATACACCCGCAACATGGTGACTGGCGCATCTACTGCAGATCTCGCCTTGGTGTTGATTGATGCGCGTAAAGGTGTGTTGGAGCAAAGTCGTCGTCACGCATTTCTTGCCTCACTTCTTGGTGTGCCGCATTTGGTGTTGTGCGTGAACAAGATGGACTTGGTTGACTACGACGAGTCAGTATTTGAAGCGATCAAGTTTGAGTTCCGTGATTTCGCAGCACGTCTTCGCGTGCACGACCTCACCTTCATTCCCATCTCTGCGCTGAATGGCGACAACGTGGTGGAAAAGTCAGAGAACATGCCGTGGTACAAAGGCAGCACGTTGCTCCACACGTTGGAAGAAGTGCACATCGCCTCTGACCGCAACATGATTGACCCACGTTTCCCCGTGCAGTACGTGATTCGCCCGATGGATGACGAGTGGCACGACTATCGCGGATATGCAGGACAAGTGGCGAGTGGTGTGTTCCGTAAAGGTGACGATGTGATGGTGTTGCCATCAGGCTTCTCTTCCACCATTGCAGCTATTGAGACGATGGACGGTCCGGTGGAAGAGGCGTACTCACCAATGTCGGTGACCATTCGTTTGAATGACGAGATCGATATCAGCCGTGGTGACATGTTGTGTCGTGTGAACAACCAACCACATGTGTCACAAGATGTGGAAGCGATGATGTGTTGGATGAGTGAACAACCACTTGATCCAGGTTCCTTCTACCGCATTAAACACACCACCCGTGAAGCACGTGTGAAGGTGCAAGAGGTGTTGTATGGACTTGACATCAATACTCTGCACCGCAACACCGATGTGCACACGCTGGCGTTAAATGAGATTGGTCGTGTGAAACTACGTTCGACACTTCCGCTATTCACCGACAGTTATGAGAAGAATCGCATCACTGGTGGATTCATCCTCATTCATGAGGCAACAAACAACACCGTTGCCGCCGGCATGATTATCTAACTACGTTTTTTGATGCGGATTGACTTCTCTTTTGAGGTCAAGCACTTTCCGGTATTCACATCAAAGCGCCACCCGTGCAACGTGCACACCAGGTTGTCGCCTTCAATCTCGCCAAAGACCGACAAGTCGGCGTTACGGTGCGGACAGCGACGTTGCACGATGTAATCGCCAATCTCCACATCTGCCTCAGTGTGGTTCGGGCCAAGGAGTTTTTCTTTTGCCTCTGCTTCGGTGCGTGTCATGCGCTCTGCCGACAACGACTTGAAAAAGTTGTAGAGATACTCGTTGTATTCACCTTTGCGCCATGCGGTGAATCGACAACTGAGAAACAGCGAGTTTGACCAGTCCACAGCGCGTTGAGTCACCACGGTTTCTACAAGGTCACGGTCAATGTCGAAACGGAATGCGTATTCCTGATCTGTGTATTGCTCAATACGGCCACGAGCAAAGTCGATGAAGATTCCTTCGTCACCGGCATTCAGCAAACAACCCGCTCCGATTCCTTGTCGTAGTGCGGGAGCCATGTCGAGAAGAGGCTTCCACCACAACTGCAGGGCCTCGAGAAGATTCGATGAGTTTTGTTGTGCTGACTGTTTCCACGACGCCTTTAACTCATCAAGCCATGGTGCCCAATCGCGTTGGTACGTGCGGAGATACTGCT
>CAYVAV010000036.1:0-3119 GCA_964449085.1 uncultured Bifidobacterium sp. | reverse complement strand
ATTCGATGTTTTCTTCCGCGATGTATTGCCAAATGTCAAGCTCTGTCCAGTTCGACAACGGGAAAGCACGAATGTGCTCACCAGGGCGATGGCGACTGTTGTAAAGGTTCCATAATTCGGGTCGCTGATTCTTCGGATCCCATTGGCCAAACTCATCGCGGAAACTCAACACGCGTTCTTTAGCGCGAGCCTTTTCTTCGTCACGACGTGCTCCGCCAAACATCGCAGTGAAATTGTTTTCCTCAATGGTGCGCAACAACGTGGTGGTCTGCAACCGGTTACGGCCGGCGTTCGCACGCTTGTCTTCCACCACGCGACCAGCGTCAATGTCGTCTTGCACGTATCCCACAATGAGGCGTGCGCCGATTTCTGCCACCACACGATCTCGATACGCGATGACCTCGGGGAAGTTCTCACCAGTGTCTATGTGCACGAGGGGAAACGGCAAGCGAGCTGGCCAAAACGCCTTGCGTGCGAGGTGCAACATGACAATGGAGTCCTTGCCACCAGAGAACAACAGGGCTGGGCGCTCCATAGTGGCCACCACCTCGCGGATGATGTGAATGGATTCGGCCTCTAACGCCTGAAGGTGGTCAAGTTCGTACTTCATTGTGTCCTAAGAACACATAATCATAAATCAATGAGGGGCAACTCGCACCAGATGGTGAGGCTGTATTTCACGCCACTTTTCAGCGGAGTGCTTGCATGCGGATGTGTCACGAGACTTGGCCAGGCAATCAGCGAACCGACAGGTACTGCGGTGTTGTCAAATGATTGTCGTGGGAACTCAAGAACACCGCCTTCATAGTCATCGTTCAATTTGATGCTGGCTGATACTTGTGCCACATCGTGATGCATCCGCAGCTCTTCTTGTTGCCCTAACGCGTACTTAATGACAAATACATCACGAAGCCCGTGATAATCAACCAGCGGCCACCAGTTGCGAATTTGTGGCCACATGCGCATGCCAATGTCTTGTTCCACTGCTTCAAACAAGCGTGGTGAAATTACAGCAAGTGACACTTCATGTCCTGGCACCGGATCACTCGGGTCACTATCAAAAGCACCGGTTGCTTCTGCTGCACGAATGATTACTGAACAAAACTCGGGTGTCCAGAACGGCATACATACAACATCAGGAGCCACTTCTGTTGCGTCACCATCGCTTACTGCGCCGCGATATCCAAGGATCATTTCTAAATCAGATGTCATTGCTTATTCACCGGCCAACTCCCACGAACTCAAATCCGCAGGCTTTCCATTTCACTTCATCAAGCAGGTTTCGCGCATCCACCACGCAACGTGCACGCATTGCATTACCCACTGCAACCGGATCTACATCACGAAATGTTGGCCACTCCGTTAACACCACGAGTGCTTCAGCATCAGCGCATACATCTACAGGGGATGCGGACACTTCAATCCAAGGGAACGATTCATACGGTGTTGTCGCTGTTGGCTCATGAGCAGTAATCACCGCACCTTTGTCGTTCAACATTGTCAAGATCTTGATTGCAGGCGAATCCCGTAGATCATCTGTGTGGGCTTTAAATGTGAGACCCCAAGCAGCAATCTTCTTGCCAGCAACAGAGCCACCACACAGCGATTCAACTTTAGTAACGATTCGCAGATAGTGATCATCGTTTGTTTTGATCACACCTCGCAATAATTCAAAGTCATATCCCTTATCACCAGCAACATTCAGCAATGCTCGAGTGTCTTTGGGAAAACAACTTCCGCCCCACCCTGGTCCAGCCTGCAACATCCCAGATCCGATGCGATGATCAAGTTCCAAACCACGCGCAATGTCATTGATATCTGCTCCCACGAGTTCACAAATATCGGCCATCGCGTTAATGAACGTGAGCTTCGTAGCAAGAAATGTGTTGGCTGCATACTTCAGCATTTCCGCAGACTCCCAGTTCATTTGCAGCACTGGTGCATCTACTCCGTTGTATGCAGACGCGACACGATTCATCGCTTCTGTATCTACGCCGCCAATCACGATGCGATTGGGATGGAGAAAATCATGCACCGCAGTTCCCTGACGTAAAAATTCAGGGTTTGACACCACTGCAACATCACCGCGATTGAGCAGCACCGTCAACTTCTTCGCGGTGCCCACGGGAACAGTTGACTTGTTCACTAACACGGCGCCAGGTGCCACCACTGATCGAATGTCTCGCACCACTCCTTCGACATAGCTGACATCGGCTTCGCCATCTTCACCTTGTGGAGTTGGCAAACAGAGAAACACCAATTCTGCTGTCTTCACGTGCGACATATCCGTGGTGAATGACAGATGTTTGCCAACCAATCCCGATGTGACTAGCTCAGGTAGTCCTTGTTCAACAATTGGGACAACGCCTTTGGACAAGGCGTCAATCTTGCCTTCGTCAATATCAATACAAGCCACTTCGTGACCAAGAGACGCCAGACACGCACCGGTCGACAAGCCGACATACCCGGTTCCTACAACTGCGATACGCACGACTCTTGAGCCTATCTCTCACCCAATACTGTGAAGCCACTGCCATTCCACACAAGGGGATGGCGTGACACATCGTCCCACGAAAACGCGGCATTGACTATTCCATTCACCAGCCCGCTTGCTTTGCGAAGTTCAGGAACAACATCATCAACTTCACCATTTCGAGTGGCTAGATCTCGCAGTGTTACTGCACCATGACGTTTCGCAAGACGTTCACCATCTGCTCCATACACCAACGGCACATGTCGGTATGTCACAGATGGAAGATTTAACAATCGCTGCAGCTCTATTTGCGTAGGGGTGACCGACAGCAAGTCATCACCGCGGACTACCTCTGTGACTCCTTGTAACGCATCGTCTACAACAACCGCGACGTTGTAGGACGGAACACCATCATTACGTCGAAGTACTACGTCATCAACCGGTCCTTCGTATGCACCACAAAACGCATCCGTGAAGTGATGTGTCTGTGTCTCAGCGCGTAATCGCAGTGCAGCTGGTCGCTCCGTTCGCTTTCGTGAACGCTGTTCCTCAGTCAGATCGCGACACGTTCCTGGATACATCACCACATCTCCATGAGGTGCAGCTGCGGCATCACGAATTTCCTTACGACTGCAGTAACACTCAT
>CAYVAV010000035.1:0-3162 GCA_964449085.1 uncultured Bifidobacterium sp. | reverse complement strand
ACCACACGCGAACAAAAATTTCCCATAGATAACTCACGTCACGGAAATACACATTTACTGCAGACAAACCGAGACCAATCCCTGTTGCAAATAGCAACAGGAGCAACATTTGAATGATGATTACTGGCAACCACGGTAAGAACATGCTGCCTGCAATCAGCATGATCACAGCCAAGATTCCCATCTCAATGGAAAATTGCACAAGACCATGCATTGACTGTGCAAACACCAACACTTCTCGTGGGAATGCTGCCTTTTTAACTAGAGCAGCATTACCCAAAACACTGCCCATGCCGAGGCCCGACACCATCGTGAAACAGTTCCATGGCAACAGACCACACAGTAAAAACAATGCATAGGAATCAACGCCACTGGGATCACCTGGTTGGTGAGAGGCCTGAAACAAATGCCCAAACACAAATGCATACACCGCGACGGTCGCAAGCGGGTTAAGCATGGACCATGTCCACCCCAAAAATGAACGGCGATATTTCGTGCGAAGCTCTCGCAACGTGAGGTTCCACAGCAGTTCGTGCGCTGCGGCAACACGTTTCACTGGGGCAAGAACAGACGTCATAAGTAAATAGTGCGACCCGTAGTAGGACCGGCTCTACTCTAGGATACGAAGTCCGGTAGGAGAGGCCAGTGCATGAACAACGCCGTTGAGATAGATGGGGTGTGGAAGTCGTTTCGTCGCTACCACGAGAAAAACCAATATCTCAAGTCTGCGATCCTGCGCGGTGGTCGTGCTCGTTATGAAGAGTTCTGGGCTCTGCAAGATGTCACTGCCAACATCGCCCACGGCGAAACTTTTGGGATCATCGGTCGCAATGGTTCTGGGAAATCAACACTGCTGAAATGTCTGTCTGGCATCTTGACGCCGGAAAAAGGAGACATGCGTATAGATGGACGTATTGCTCCACTTCTTGAGTTGGGTTCAGGTTTTCACCCCGATCTATCAGGTCGCGAAAACATATATCTAAATGGCGTCATTTTGGGAATGAATCAGAAAGAGATCCAGCGTAAATATGACGACATTGTTGAATTCGCCGACATCGGCCAATTTATTGATTCACCAGTGAAGAACTATTCCTCTGGTATGGCGGTACGACTTGGTTTTGCGATTGCGATCAACGTCGATCCTGAGATTCTCATTATTGATGAAGTGTTGGCGGTAGGTGACACGGCATTTCAGCAAAAGTGTCATGAGAAAATCGAACAATTCCGTAAAGCAGGTCACACCATTCTTATCGTGAGTCATGGTCTCAGCGATATTTCACGACTCTGTAAGAACGCTATTTGGCTAGAAAAGGGTGCCGTACGCATGTATGGACCTGCAACAGATGTTGTCAATGAATACAACGGTGTGAGTCACGCTGCTCGTCCCCGTGTTGAAGGAGAACTCGGACAACGTTGGGGCTCTGGCGAGGTCTCAATTGTTGATGTCAGTCTCCGCAACATGCGTAACACACAGACCACACAATTCCATTCAGGAAAACCAATGAGCATCTCCGTGTTGTATTCCTCAGATATATCACTGGACAACTGCTGTGTTGCTGTGCGTATTACTGAACTTCATGGCACCGAGGTCTGGGGCACAACATCAGAACGACAAGGTGTTGCAATTCCCATCACACAAGGTGAGGGGTCGCTCACGTTGGGCATCGCCGACCTTCCACTACTTCAAGGTGTCTATGACATTTCTGTATCGATCTCTGATCACGGAGAAATACACGAATTTGATCACTGGGAAAAGCGCACTCGTTTTGAAGTCGTGCAAGACACCATGCGTGAAGATGGACTGATTCATCTCAGTACTTCATGGACGTACTAATTCAGTTATTTACTGCGTAAGTAGATTCCTCAAGTATTCCCCGTAGCCACTTTTTGCAAGAAGTTCTGCTTGTTGCAGTAACTGATCATCTGTGATCCATCCATTGCGCCAAGCGATTTCTTCCGGACAACTTACTTTCGTCCCCTGGCGTTCCTCAATCACGCGGACATAGCTACTTGCATCATGCAGTGAACCAAAGGTTCCGGAGTCAAGCCACGCTGTTCCATCGGGCAACACTCGCACCTGCAACGTCCCTCGCTCAAGGTACGCATTATTCACTGACGTGATTTCAAGTTCACCTCGAGCCGAGGGTTTCACATTTTTTGCGATCTCCACCACATCGTTGTCATAGAAATACAACCCGGGCACAGCGTATGAAGACTTCGGTTTCTGTGGCTTTTCCTCAATGCTGATTGCGCGTCCCGAGTCATCAAACTCGACGACTCCGTAATCACTCGGGTTCGCAACGCGATACGCAAAAATCACTGCGCCATCTGGATCTTTCCCAGCGCGTAACTCTGCCCCTAGGCCTGTGCCATGAAAAATGTTGTCCCCCAACACCAAGGCGCAAGCGTCACTCCCAATAAATGACTCGCCGATGATGAAAGCTTGGGCAAGACCATCCGGGCTGGGCTGCACCGCAAATTCAAGATTCATCCCCCATTGGCTCCCGTCCCCCAGCAGTTCACGAAATGCAGACGCGTCGTGAGGAGTTGTGATGATCAATATGTCACGCGTCCCCGCCGTCATAAGCGTGGAAATCGGGTAATACACAAGCGGTTTGTCGTAAATAGGCACTAACTGTTTGCTGATTCCCTTTGTGATGGGCCACAACCGAGAACCCGTACCGCCCGCCAAAACAATTCCACGCATTCACGCAATAGTATCGGAGAGTCTTTTACAGCATTACATGAGGCATCTTGATGAAGTATTTCGTAACCGGTGGCGCAGGATTCATTGGCTCCAACTACGTGCGGGGGCTACTCGACGGTCGCTGGGGTCATGACGTCACCCAGGTGACGGTTTTTGATGCCTTTACATATGCAGGCAATCCACACAATCTGTATCCGGTCAAAGACGACCCACGTTTGTCCATTGTCAAAGGAGACATTTGTAATCCGTCGGACATCGCAGCGTCATTGCCCGGTCATGACGTAGTGGTTCACTTTGCTGCAGAGTCACATGTTGACCGCTCTATCGAATCAAGTTCTGTCTTTATGAACACCAATGTTCTTGGTACCCACCAAATGCTGGAAGCAAGTCTGAGAGAAACAATTCCGACCTTTGTTCATGTCTCTACCGACGAGGTGTATGGCTCCATCGAATCA
>CAYVAV010000034.1:0-3172 GCA_964449085.1 uncultured Bifidobacterium sp. | reverse complement strand
CGCACTGATTCCGTTCCTCGAGCACGACGACGCAAACCGTGCGTTGATGGGTGCAAACATGCAGCGCCAAGCAGTGCCATTGGTACGCGCTGAGGCTCCATATGTTGGTACCGGTATCGAAAAGCGCGCAGCGCTTGACGGTGCAGACGTCATCCTTGCTGAAGATGATGGTGAAGTGTTGCAAATCACTGGTGACACCATCGTCATGAAGTACGCCGGCAAGAGTCGCAAGACCGAGCACGTGTTGATGAAGTTCAACCGTTCAAACCAAGACACATGCATCAACCATGTTGTGCGCGTGTCAGAAGGTCAGCAAGTGAAGAAAGGCCAGTTGCTCGCCGACGGCCCAAGCACCGATCTTGGTGAGCTTGCACTTGGTAAGAACCTGCTTGTGGCGCTTATGCCATGGGAGGGTTACAACTTCGAAGACGCAATCATCCTTAGCGATCGTTTGGTGAAAGACGATGTGTTGACATCGATTCACATTCACTACTACGAAGCAGATGCTCGCGACACCAAGCTTGGTCCGGAAGAAATCACTCGTGACATTCCGAACTTGTCAGATGAGATCGTTCGCGACCTTGACGAATTCGGCATCATTCGTGTCGGTGCAGAAGTTGGTCCTGGGGACGTGCTCGTTGGCAAGGTCACCCCGAAAGGCGAAACCGAGCTCACACCAGAAGAGCGCCTGTTGCGCGCAATCTTCGGTGAGAAGGCTCGCGAAGTTCGCGATACATCACTCAAGGTTCCACACGGTGAAGGCGGACGCGTTATCGACGTCAAAGTCTTCTCACGCGACAATGGCGATGAATTGCCACCAGGTGTGAACCAGCTGGTGAAGGTGTTCGTTGCACAGAAGCGCAAGATTTCTGTTGGTGACAAACTCGCTGGTCGTCACGGCAACAAGGGTGTTATCTCAAAGATTCTCCCTGTTGAAGACATGCCATATCTTGAAGACGGAACACCCGTCGATGTCATTTTGAACCCACTTGGTGTTCCAAGCCGAATGAACGTTGGTCAGGTGCTCGAAGCACACCTTGGCTACGCGGCTCGTTGGGGTTGGACAGATCCAAAGAGTGGTCAAAAAGTTGGCAATGATCCAATTCGTGGAACAGAGCGCAAGACGCGCCCCACCACAAGCCCCGCAACATTCATCGCAACACCAGTGTTCGATGGCGCGCAGTGGGACGAAGAAGAAAAAGCCAACAAGCACCCAACGATTCAGTCGATCCTGAAGAACTTGGAACCAGAGAGCATCGATGGTCAGCGTTTGGTGAAGCCCACCGGCAAAGTGCGCTTGCGTAACGGCCGTACGGGTGAGTACTACGACAACGACATCACAGTCGGATTCATGTACATCTTGAAGTTGTCCCACTTGGTCGACGACAAGATCCACGCTCGTTCAACGGGTCCATACAGCATGATCACCCAGCAACCACTTGGTGGTAAAGCACAATTCGGTGGTCAGCGCTTCGGTGAAATGGAAGTGTGGGCACTTGAGGCATATGGTGCCGCGTACTGCTTGCAGGAACTGCTCACCATCAAGTCAGACGACGTGCTTGGTCGCGTCAAGGTGTATGAAGCAATCGTGAAGGGTGACAACATCCCTGAACCAGGCATCCCTGAATCATTCAAGGTGCTTATGAAGGAAATGCAGTCACTGTGTCTCAACGTCGAAGTTCTCGACGACGGTGGACGCGAAATCGAAATGCACGAATTTGACGATGAGATTTATCGCACAGCAGAAGAGCTCGGTATCGACATCAGTCGACCTGAGCGCGGCTCAGACGATGATGATCGCGAACGACGTGGCGCACGCGCCTACTGATCCAGTTGGTTTTTGAGAGGAACGGAATACAGCAATGCTCGACGTGAATATGTTTGACCAACTGCGCATCGGATTGGCAACTGCCGACCAGATCCGTATGTGGTCCAAAGGTGAAGTAAAAAAGCCAGAAACCATCAACTACCGCACACTGCGTCCTGAGAAGGACGGACTCTTCTGCGAGAAGATCTTCGGCCCAACTCGCGACTGGGAGTGCTACTGCGGCAAGTACAAGCGTGTGCGCTTCAAGGGCATCATCTGTGAACGCTGTGGCGTCGAAGTCACACGTTCCAAAGTGCGTCGTGAGCGCATGGGACACATCGAATTGTCAGCACCAGTGGTGCACATTTGGTATCTCCGCGGCACACGTTCATGGTTGGCATATCTTCTCGGTGGACTTGAGCCAAAAGAAGAGTTGAAGGCAAAGCAGTTAGAGAAGGTCATCTACTTCGCTGCGTACCTCGTCACCACGGTAAATGAAGATGAGCGTCATAACGCTCTTCCAGATCTTGAAAAAGAATTCCTCGAAGAGTGCGACACGGTCATGAAAGATCGCGAGAAGCGCCTTGCCAAGTTGTTGAAAGACAACGAAGCCGAGATCAAGCAGATGGAAAAAGACGGTGCAAAAGACACCGACATCCGCGCACGTCAGCGCATGATGGACAAAGAAGAGCAGTCTGTTCGTGAACGCTTTGATCAAGAACTTGATTTGGTAAAGCGCGCATGGGATGAGTTCCGTGACCTGCACCCACGCAAGATCATCGAAGACGAAACTCTGTGGCACGCCATCCGTGATCGCTACGACGAATACTTCGAAGGTGGCACTGGCGCAGACGCGATCAAGTCACTCATCGACAGCATCGACTTCGATCAAGAAGAAGTGAAATTGCGCGACGCTATTGAAAATGGTCTGCGTGGCAAGCCATTGTCAGCACAGCGCAAGCAGAAGGCCATCAAGCGTTTGAAGATCGTCGCATCGTTCAACAAGCGTGATGAACAGGGACGTCTCATCAACAGCCCGAAGGCGATGATTCTCGATGCCATTCCGGTGATTCCACCGGAATTGCGCCCGATGGTGCAGCTCGATGGTGGTCGTTTTGCAACATCTGACTTGAACGACCTTTATCGTCGCGTGATCAACCGCAACAACCGTCTCAAGCGACTGCTTGATTTGGGTGCGCCTGAGATCATTGTCAACAACGAAAAGCGCATGCTGCAAGAAGCAGTTGACGCATTGTTTGACAACGGTCGTCGCGGTCGTCCAGTGACTGGTCCCGGTAACCGCCCGCTCAAGTCACTTTCTGACATGTTGAAGGGTAAGCAAGGACGTTTCCGTCAGAACTTGCT
>CAYVAV010000033.1:0-3796 GCA_964449085.1 uncultured Bifidobacterium sp. | reverse complement strand
AGAGAGATTGACGCCGTAGTGATCAAAGGGTTGCACAAACCAAAGTCGGCGTGCCTCCCTTTGGCCACAGCACACAACTGCGTGTGTTCGTTGATCCGGACTTGTTGCAGTACGACGAGGTGTGGGCCGCTGCGGGAACGTGGAACGACAACTTCGGTGCGGCCCCTGCGGACATCGTGCGCGTTGCCGGTGGAGTAGTCACTGATCTCAAGCGCGGCTGAAGCTCAGCCCTTTGCTAAATTTTTTCCAATGTCTTTGACTGATAAATCAAGAGGATCTCTCGTCTCAGTTGAGAAGATTGGTTCCCATTCCGCACTGAAGCTACGCATTGCACAGCGTGTCGCGCGTATCCCGAAGAAGTTTGCAGTTCGTCATGGAATAGTGCTGTACCGCGTCACGTATTGGACCGAACTGACAGGGCAACCACAGTTAGCAACAGGACTTCTTGGAGTTCCAAAGAATCATCGCGCGCGTACTTCTGTGATGTGGCTGAATGGTACAAACCCAACGCGATCAGAAGCTCCGTCATCAGGTGGACTGATTGGATTGTTAGTTGGCGCACTTTTTGCCGGAAGCGGCCATTTACTTCTTGCTCCCGATTACATCGGGCTCGGCACATCGGATACGTATCACCCATACATGCATACGACCTCCACAGTCGATGCTGCGACTGATTTCATTCGTGCCGTAGCAACGTATTGCAAGAGTGAAGGTATCGAGTGGTGTCCGCAATTGATGTTGGTCGGGTACTCACAAGGTGCACATGCTGTGGCAGTTCTGCAGCGTGAACTTGAATCATCACCAATACAAGAAGCAGAGATTCTTGCTGTTGCAAGTATTGCTACTCCGCTTGATTTGGCGAACGTAACGTTGCCGTGGGCATTGGAAGGTAGTGCAGCAACTCACAGCACCTATCTCGCATACATTGCGCATTCATATTCGCGTGCATACAACCAGCCTCTCGAGTCATTGTTCACAGATGATGCGGCCGTGTTGGTGAAGGAACTCTTTGATGGGCTTCATGCAGGTGATGACATCATGCGGCAGTTGCCACCGACTCCGCTTCCAATGTTCCGTGATAGTTGGGTGCAGAGCTATCGCGCCGGAGAATCATCGTGGTTCCGCGATGCATTAGAAGAAAACGAAGCTCTTAACTGGGCGCCACATGCGCCTCTGCGTTTGTACTACGGAGAAGCTGACGTTGATGTTCCTCCCAATGACGCGAAACTCGGGGCGCAGAAGATGCTTGAACAAGGCGGGAATGTCGAAGTAGTGCCAGTCGGTGATTTTGATCATGCTTCGGTCGTGTATCACGCAGTGCCGTTGGTGCAGGAGTGGTTCGGCCAAGTCAGCAGAACCTGAACCTGAACCTTGGGTTTCCTAAACCAATGGTGGCGTGCCCCCCTTTGGCCACAGCACACAGTTACGTGTGTTAGTTGATCCGGACTTGTTGCAATACGACGATGTGTGGGCCGCGGTAGGAACATGGAACGACAACTTCGGTGCTGCACCTGCGAACGTCGGGCGTGTTGTCGGTGGTGTGGTCACCGACCTGAAACGCGGCTAGTTCAAGCGCTGCTTATTCACGGCAGTCTTTCGAATTCATGTTCGAAATTGCTCACATGCAAGTGCCACTGGAGCCGATGGGGGATTGCGTCTAACGCAACTGTGGCGTCAGGTCTTATCAATTTCCAATGTGCACAAATGGTTACAAACTTGATTTGTGATGGAGAAGAGAACAGCCAAAGTTGATCAGCAAAAAATCCCTGATGTAAGCGTGTTTCTCTGATGAGTGAACGCTCTGAACGCGTCGTCTCCGACGTACTTCTCGTCGTTGGACTCACGGCATCCTTCCTTACCCATGAGAGCGGCGTGTTTCTTCACTCTGTTGTGTCACTTATCTTCACCGTGTTCGTACTCCATCACGTCAAGCACAACTGGAGGGCCTACCAGCGTCCGCCTAGACCCTCAAAGGCTGTTGTCAATCAGGTGACAGCTCTCTCGATCGTGTTGGCCACGGTGACCGGACTTGTCTTCTGGTGGGCGGGTGACAGGTACGCGCTCGGGCACGGGCCGATCTCGGTTGTTGCAACCGTGTCGGTGGTCCCGCACGTATGGGTTCACCGGCGAGCGCTAGTCCGGCTGGTCCGCGGGAGTTCGCCCTATCGCGGGGCACGGTCCACTCAATAGGCGTGGCACTATGGCATCAGTGAATTCTGCGGACATCGATCTCAATCTTCTTCGTGTACTTGACGCCCTGCTCGACACGGGTTCGGTGGTAGGGGCCGCTGCACGACTGCATCTTTCGCCCCCGGCAGTGTCGCGCTCTCTTGGTCGACTTCGCAAGTTGCTCGGCGATCCGTTGTTTGTACGTGCGGGGCGAGAACTTGTTCCGACTGAACTCGCGAAGAGCCTCAGGGCACCCGCCCAAGCTGCATTGGGGGAGGCGCTCAATGTGCTTCGACCCTCGTTGTCCACGGATCCGATCAACCTCAAGCGACGTTTCGCCATTCGCGCTGACGACTCGATCATCGCCGTTCTCGCTCTGCCGCTCATGGAGCGCGTGCGACTCGCAGCGCCGGGGGTCGACATCGATTTTCTCCGTGATGACCCCAACTACGTCGCCCACTTACGGAATGGAGAAGTTGATGTCCGCATCGGTGTCCATGTAGAGGAACGCAGCGACACCAGATCTGAAGTTCTGCTCACTGATCGTTTTGTCGCAATCGTCCGCAAGGATCACCCTCTTGCGTGGCGTCGACCTTCACAACGGCGCTTCGCAGAGGCGCATCATGTGACAGTCTCTCCGGTGGGCAAAAGAACGGGCCCGATAGATGCCGCTCTTGCAGAGATTGGACTAGACCGCAAGCACATCACAACGGTCACCAGCTTCGTGGTGGCGGCTCATCTAGTCGCGACCACCGATTTGGTGGGTTCCGTTCCGCGCACAATTGCGAAGACGATGGAAAGAACCTTGCCGATCGTTTCGCTAGAGATTCCACTCGACTTGCCGACGTTCGATGTGTGCCTTACCTGGCACGACCGACACGGAAATGACCCGTCTCACCAATGGCTAAGAAATCAGATTACTAATGCGGTGCGAGATCTCACTTGAATCGCCCTTGATCAATCTCAAACCATCCATAAGACATGACTAGGAGACATGGAAATGAACAACAAGGACCGAGGAATCAGCGAGATCGGTGCTTCGAAATGCATCGCTCTGACAACCTTCAAGCGAGACGGATCGAAAATCTCAACCCCGATCTGGTTCAACGTGATGGACGGAAAGATCTATGTCACCACTGAGACCGGCGCTTGGAAGGTCAAAAGAATTGCCAACAATCCCAATGTCGAGTTCGCTGTGTGCACCCAGCGAGGGAAAGTGACGGGGCCGACATTTGGCGGTACCGCGCGGGTACTTGCCCCTGTTGAGCTGGCGGCAGTCATTGCGGCGAAAAAACGGCGGTACGTCACGTTTCGGCTGATCCATCTATTCAAGAAGGACCAAGTCGCTATCGAGATCACTCCCAACACCTGACGCTGACGTCGTTTTTCGACCCGGCGTCGTTAGGTTGCAAAAACCAAACGTGGAGTGCCCCCTTTGGTCACACAACTCAACTGCGTGTGTTCGTGGACCCGGACCTGTTGCAGTACGACGAGGTGTGGGCTGCTGCGGGAACGTGGAACGACAACTTTGGTGCGGCGCCTGCTGACATCGTTTGCGTCGCTGGTGGTGTAGTCATCGACCTGAGGCCCACCTAGCAGGGGTCTCGATCGGCGCCATAGGCTAGCG
>CAYVAV010000032.1:0-4199 GCA_964449085.1 uncultured Bifidobacterium sp. | reverse complement strand
ATGAGTGTTACTGCAGTCGTAAGGAAATTCGTGATGCCGCAGCTGCACCTCATGGTGATGTGGTGATGTATCCGGGAACGTGTCGCGAGCTGACTGAGGAACAGCGTTCACGAAAGCGAAAGGAGCGACCAGCTGCGCTGCGATTACGCGCTGAGACACAGACACATCACTTCACAGATACTTTTTGTGGTGCATACGAAGGACCAGTTGATGATGTTGTCCTTCGACGTAATGATGGAGTGCCGTCATATAACGTCGCGGTTGTCGTAGACGATGCGTTACAGGGAGTGACAGAAGTAGTACGCGGTGATGACTTGTTGTCGATTACCCCTACACAAATAGAGCTACAGCGATTACTGAATCTTCCATCTGTGGTGTATCGACATGTTCCATTGGTATACGGAGTTGATGGAGAGCGGCTCGCGAAACGTCACGGAGCAGTAACGCTTCGTGACGTTTCGATGCATACGGGCGATCTCGCGCATACCGTTGCCGTGCTCCACCAAGCGAGTGGTGTTATCAACAATGTGTTTTCGTGGGACCATGTCCCGCAACAGCCACTGGTATGGGACGGCACCGAGTTCCGCATACGAGGTGAAGGGTAGGCTCACACTCTGTGCGCATCGCTGTGATCGGAACCGGATACGTCGGTCTGTCGACCGGTGCATGTTTGGCATCCTTGGGTCATGACGTGACCTGTATCGATATCGATCAGCGCAAGATTGATGGGCTATCACGTGGCGAAGTGCCGATTGTCGAACAGGGATTGCCTGAGTTAGTGAACTCAGGATTGGCTGAACAACGTTTGTCGTTTACGACAGATTTGTCATTAGTGAAGTCTGCTGATGTGGTGTTTCTCTGTTTGCCCACACCCCAGGGTGAAGACGGCGAAGCCGATGTGAGTTATGTCGAAGGAGTGGTACGAGACATTCGAGCAGTAGTGGCATCTGGCGCCGTGTTGGTGAACAAATCAACTGTTCCGGTGGGGACTGCAAAGAAGTTGACGGTGTTGTTGAATCGCGGCGATGTTGCTGTGGTGTCAAATCCTGAATTTTTGCGTCAAGGCACTGCAGTACAAGATTTTTTGCAGCCCAATCGCATTGTTATCGGTGGGGTTGATGCAGAGGAGATGAATCGTATTGCCAATGTCTACAACGGGGTTGATGCACCCATATTGATGATGAACTGGGAATCTGCAGAGATGTTGAAATATGCCGCAAACACATTTCTTGCAACAAAACTCACCTTCATTAATGCAATGGCTGATATCTGTGAACTCGTGGGCGCCGATGTCAACGACATCGCACGAGGTTTAGAGCTGGATCACAGAATCGGGCCCGGCATGTTGCAAGCAGGTCCTGGCTGGGGTGGCAGTTGTTTTCCCAAAGACACCCGTGCATTGTTGAATGTCGCAGGGGATAAAGGATATGACTTTGAATTATTGCGTGGTGTGATCAAAACAAATGATGATCATTATCTTCGTATTGTCACCAAAGTGGAGTCACTGTGCGGAGGCTCTGTTGCTGGGAAAAAGATCGCTGCATGGGGACTTACCTTCAAGGCTCACACTGACGACCTTCGAGATTCTCCCGCAATCAAGATCTTGACAATGTTGAACGACAAAGGCGCGGTGATTACAGCTCATGAGCCAACAGCAACAACACCGTATGACTTATTTCCGTGGATAGAGATTGTGCCGTCACCCGTTGAGGCTTGTATTGATGCCGACGTGTTGGTGGTCTTGACGGAGTGGCCAGCATTCAGTGATGTGGATCCAATCTCGGTAGGGAATGCACTGCGCTCACGTTGCGTGGTTGATGCTCGCAATCTGCTGGATAACGCAAAATGGAAAGCACAGGGTTTTACCTTTGTGGGAGTCGGTCGGTGATGTGTCAATGACTTCTGATTTGGAAATGATTCTTGGATATCGCGGCGCGGTGTCTGCTGGTGATGCAACAGAAGTAGCACCTGATGTTGTGTGTATGCCATTTTGGACCCCCGAGTTCTGTTCGGCAGTTATTCGTGCAGCAGAAGCAACAGGCGCTTTTGATAGTGATCCGAGTGATCCGGTTCCCGGTCATGAAGTATCACTTGCGGTGATTTCACCACGATTGTTTGAAGCAGTTGAACAGGACATTGGCATGCGGATGTGGCCACAAATTCGTAAATGGTGGCCATTGGTTGATTACCACGGTCTTCGTGATGTGTTTGTGATCAAGTACGCGATGGGACAACAAGAAGAGCTGCGGATGCACCATGACGTGGCACAAGTATCAGCCAGCATCAAATTGAACGATGACTATGAAGGTGGCGTTCTTGAGTTCCCACGACAATCATTTGACAACACTGCAGTACCTGTTGGTTCATTGATTGCGTGGCCAAGTCTCGTGACACATCCGCATGCAAGCACTCCGCTGAAAAGTGGCGTGAAATACAGCCTCACTATTTGGTGTGAATTACCACTGATTCACTAGCTAGGTCTCAAAAAAGACCTAGATCTGACATAATCATCTAATGCAGTTTTTGGTGCACGTGGGTCCCCACAAGACTGCGACCACCAGCATTCAGTGGCACTTACATGACTGCGTCACTCGATTACCAGAGCGTGGTGTGTGGTATCCGCTTGATCAGTATCCAAACGGCGCACAACACGCAATCGCATGGCAAATTCTGGGTCGTGATGTAACTGCTCTAGGTATCACCAGCGAATTTCCGAGTTGGGAGGCGCGACTGTCGCAGTGGATACAGGAAGCCTTAGATAACGGTTGCCACAAATTGATGTTGTCGTCAGAGACATTCTCTAAGTTCACCATCGCGCACTGGACAATGTTCCTTGAGTTCCTGAAGAAGAATTCTTCAGGTCCTTTTTCGCTGCAACTCATTTCAGCGCTACGAGATCCCATTGCAATTGCAAAGTCGTCGTATTCCACGTATCTACTGCACGGTGGCAGTCAGGATTTCTCGGATTACGTAGAACCAACTGCTAATCGATTTTGTCGCTTCTACGCGGTGATGGAAGAGTTGCCGCGCAACTTTGGTGAATCCTGCGAGGTGATGTCAATTCCATATGCATCTGATGTCGATGAACATTTTGTATCACGGTGGTTTAACACGGTTTTCGGTCGTAAAGCCTGGGAAGAGTTATTTCCGAATGGGATTGAACGTCGTGAGAATGTTGGGCTGTCAGAAGATATGCAACAACAGTTGCTGGCGTTCAATAAAAAACTAAATCCACACATCATCATCAACCAGGATGGACTTATTGACGACGATCTATATTCGGTGATTGATCGCAGCATGCAGTCGGCGGGCTGGTTTGTTGAAAGTGTCCACCAGCAAAACTCTTTGAACAGAGAAATAGCAGCTTTACGCTCACAGATGGATCACGTTGAGCTTGCAGAGCGTGTTGCACGCCAACATGTTGCTGCGTTGGAGTCACGCGTGGAAAGACTGCAGGAGCGTGTCGCAGATCTGCGTCGTCAGAATCAGGAATTACGCAACAGTCGTTCATATCGTCTTGGCCAGGTGATTTTGAAGCCTGTTCATGTGCTGCGGAAGCGGGTCGGATAACCTGAGACGCTGGTAGCCAATGAAGTACGAACTTGACCACCTTCAGGCGTTAGAGGCCGAATCCATTCACATCATCCGCGAGGTGGTGGCCACTATGGAGCGCCCAGCCCTGTTGTTCTCTGGTGGCAAGGACTCCATTGTCATGTTGCACCTCGCACGCAAGGCGTTTTGGCCAGCTCGCTTGCCGTTTCCCCTCGTGCACATAGACACTGGTGAGAACTTCCCCGAGGTCATCGCGTATCGAGATCGTGTGGTGGCAGAAATCGGCGCACGCCTCATTGTGGGATACGTGCAAGACGACATTGACGCTGGTCGCGTGGTGGAAGACAAGCGAGCCAATGCCGGCCGTAACAGATTGCAGACCACCACATTGCTGCGCACCATCGAGGAAAACAACTTCACTGCGATGTTTGGTGGTGCCCGTCGTGATGAAGAAAAGGCTCGTGCGAAAGAACGCGTGTTGAGTTTTCGCGATGAGTTTGGTCAATGGGACCCGAAGAATCAGCGACCTGAATTGTGGAATCTCTATAACAGTCGTCATCGCCCTGGTGAACACATTCGTGCTTTCCCATTATCGAACTGGACAGAGCTTGACATTTGGCAATACATCGCGGAAGAAAACATCGAAT
>CAYVAV010000031.1:0-5008 GCA_964449085.1 uncultured Bifidobacterium sp. | reverse complement strand
CATGGTTCGTACCACGATGTTCCTCGGTATCGCGTTCACCGAAGCGCTAGCGCTTATCGGCTTCGTGATGTTCATTCTTCTCAAGTTCGCTTAAGCCACACAGGCAAAATCGTTTTTGAGTCCTCGTCCGTTTTCCACCTCCGCAACAACGGAGTCCAGGAGTTGACATGCTGACAGCAGTAGTCACACGATCAGGAGACGCGATTCAGGTTCAACTTCAGATGCCGCAAGGTTTTGTTTCAGCAGAAGCTGCTGAAGGCGAAGCCGGCAAAGAAGTGGACATGGGTCCTAACCCGATCTCACCGGAAACAAAAGAATTGCTATGGGGCGCGGGGTCCTTCTTGGTCCTCCTCGTACTCATGCGCTACTTCTTGTTTCCCAAACTCAAGAAGGGCATGGATGCTCGCTATGCGGGTATCCGTAGCGACTTCGAGAGTGCCGACACCATCAAGGCTGACGCACGTAAAGACGTTGTTGCTTACGAGCAAGCTTTGGCATCAATTCGTGCCGAAGCTGCTGCACGAGTTGACGCCGCGCGTGCACAACTTGATAGCGAACGTCAAGCGAAGTTGGCAGAGGTCAACGCTGTTATCGCTCAACGTCGCAGTGAGGCAGATGCAGCTAATGCAGCGGCTCGTGAAGCGGCTCGTGGACAGGTTTCTTCTGCGGTGGCAACTGTTGCAAGCAAGGCAGCTGAGTTAGCAACTGGTCGAGCACCAGATGCATCGGTTGTTCAGCAAGCGGTGGCATCAGCAATGGAAAGCGCAGGATCGCGATGAGTGCATTTATTACAACGCTTCTGGGTGCTGAAGACCCATCGCAGTCCATCTCGTGGATTCTTCCTGAGAAGGCCGAGTACATCTACGGCGGTATCTCATCAGTCATCATCTTCACCTTGTTGTGGAAGTTTGCGGGACCACAGATCAAAAAAGGTCTCGCTGCGCGCACAGAGCGAATCCAGAAAGAACTTGACAGTTCTGCAGCGGCACGAAAGACCGCAGAGGAAGAAGCAGCGCGCATTCGTAGTGCACTTGGTGACATCAATGCCGAGCGTTCTCGCATTCTCGCCGAGGCAGATGCACAAGCTGCATCGTTGCTGTCGGAAGGTCGTGCTCGCATCGAGGCAGAGATGCGAGACCTGCAGTCAAAAGCTGAGGCAGACATCGCCGTCGCAATGTCTCGTAGCAGTGATGAACTGCGTGCAGAGATTGCACGTTTGTCGAGCATTGCCGCGGAACGCGCAGTTACATCTGCATTGAACGATGGAACGAAGCAGGGTCTCGTTGAAGACTTCATTAGCAAGGTGGGTGCATAATGAGTTCAACAGTTGACAGTTACGCACGCGCACTCGTCGATATCGCTGCGGCAGAAGGAAATCTGTCACGTGTTGAAGACGAGTTGTATCGCGTCGCTCGAGTATTTGAGTCAAACGACCAACTTCGTTCAACTCTCACCGACGAAACGATGCCGATTGAGCGACGCCAAAGTGTTGTCGAACAATTGTTGGGTGGAAAAGCGTCGAATACCACTACACAGATTGTGTCGTTCATCATTGGAAATGGTCGTGGACGTGATCTTCCGGCAATCATCGACGCCATTGTGAACCGCGCTTCAAGCGCCGATAACAAAGAAGTAGCTGTTGTCCGCACGGCAGTCGCATTATCAGATGACCAGCAGCGTCGTCTTGCAGATGCGCTTGTCAAAAAGACAGGCAAACAAATCAATCTCAAAGTTGTTGTTGATCCCTCAGTTCTCGGTGGCATTGTTGCCACCGTTGGCGACACAGTGATCGATGGCAGTGTCCGTAGTCGACTCGACCAGCTGAAGAGCCGGTTGTAAGAGAACGCGAAAGTAAAGAAGGAAGACATGGCAGATCTCACAATTTCCGCCAGCGATATTGCGTCTGCGATTACTCGCAGTCTCGAGGGCTACACGCCGTCACTCGAGGCACGTACCGTTGGTCGCGTAACCGAAGTCGGTGACGGTATTGCACGCGTGTCGGGCTTGCCTGACTGTGCTGTAAACGAGTTGCTCGAATTTGAAGGTGGCGTTATTGGTCTTGCGCTGAACCTCGATGAGTCGAGTATTGGTGCAGTGGTCCTCGGTGATGCAGACAGCATCGAAGAAGGCCAGCCTGTGAAGGCGACCGGACGCATCTTGTCAGTTCCAGTTGGTGACGCAATGCTTGGTCGCGTTATCAATGCGCTTGGTGAGCCGATTGATGGCAAGGGTGACATCGTTGGTGCAATTAGCCGCCGCGTTGAAGTTCAAGCACCTGGCATCATGGGTCGTAAGCCAGTGCACGAACCATTGCAGACAGGTATCAAAGCTGTTGATGCAATGACCCCAATTGGTCGTGGTCAGCGAGAGTTGATCATTGGTGACCGTAAGACTGGCAAGACAACAGTCGCCATCGACACCATCATTAACCAGCGTGGTCTTGGTGTGAAGTGCATTTACGTTGCAATTGGCCAGAAGGGTTCGACTGTTGCTCAGACAGTGGAAACACTTCGCCAGCTCGGCGCACTTGAGTACACCGTTGTTGTTGCTGCACCTGCATCTGATCCTGCACCGTTTAAGTACTTGGCTCCGTATGCCGGTTGTGCACTCGGACAGCACTGGATGGAAAACGGCGAGCATGCACTTGTGGTGTATGACGACTTGTCAAAGCAAGCTGAGGCATACCGCCAGATGTCATTGCTTCTTCGTCGCCCACCAGGCCGTGAGGCGTACCCCGGTGACGTTTTCTACTTGCATAGCCGTCTCTTGGAGCGCGCTGCAAAGTTGAGCGACGCCAACGGTGCTGGTTCACTCACTGCGCTTCCGGTCATTGAAACAAAAGCTGGTGACGTGTCGGCATACATTCCGACCAACGTGATTTCAATCACCGATGGTCAGGTGTACTTGCAGGACAACTTGTTCAAGTCTGGTGTGCGTCCCGCTGTCGACGTGGGTATTTCCGTGTCGCGCGTGGGTGGTGCAGCTCAGACGAAAGCAATGAAGAGCGTGTCCGGTACGTTGAAACTTGACCTTGCACAGTTCCGCGAGCTTGAAGCGTTTGCAACGTTTGGTTCCGAGCTTGACGCAGTGTCAAAGGCTCAGCTAGAGCGCGGATATCGCTTGGTTGAATTGTTGAAGCAGCCACTAAACAGCCCGATGCCCGTTGAGGAACAAGTGGTAGCGATTTTTGCTGGCACCAAGGGTTACCTCGATGATCTGCCGGTAGCAGACGTTCGCCGCTTCGAATCAGAGTTGTTGGAATACTGTCGTGGTCGTCACAGTTCAATGCTTGCTGCATTGCGTACCGACCCAAAAGCAGACGTTCCCGCAGACCTCGGTGACATCATCTCAGCATTCAAGGCACAGTTCGTGACTTCAGCTCCTGTTGCAGCCAAAGGTTCTGCAGACGTGAACGCTGAAGAAATCGGCGAAGCCCAGAGCAACAAGACCCTCGCAACGGAGTGATCTAAGTGGCAGGCGGTCAGGAACGAATTCTGCGCGGGCGTATCCGCTCGGTGCAGGCGACGAAGAAAATCACTCGTGCAATGGAGTTGATTGCTGCGTCGCGCATTGTCAAAGCACAACAGCGTGTGAGCGCTGCTGTGCCATACAGCGAACTCATCACCGAAGTGGTGCGGGATCTTGCTGCTGGCGGTGCGGGGAGTGACAAGCCTTTCCTTGCAGGTCGCGAAAATGTAAAGACCGTTTGTTATGTGGCAATTGCAGCTGACCGCGGTCTATGTGGTGGCTACAACACCGGTGTGTTGCGTGCAACCGAAGCAGAGATCAAGGCAGATGCGGAGAAGGGCGCCGGACATTTGGTTGTTCCCGTTGGTCGCAAGGCCGAAGGGTATTTCCGCTTCCGCGGCTACAACATTTCAGATCCATTTAGTGGTTTCACTGACAATCCACCGTATTCAGCCGCCAAAGAAATTGGTGAGTACGTCGTTGATCTGTTTGTGAAGGGCGCTGTTGACAAAGTTGTTCTCGTCTACACACGTTTTATTTCAGCTGGTTCACAAGAAGTCGTATTACGACCACTCGTCCCGCTTGACTCTGAAGTCGTCGAAGGTGGCGATGGAAAGAGTGCCTCGGGTGGCGATTACGAATTCGAACCAGACCCCGATCAAATTCTCGACTCATTGCTTCCACGTTATGTAGAAGCACGGGTCTATGCAGCGTTGTTGAACGCTGCAGCATCAGAGCATGCGTTCCGTCAACGTGCGATGAAGTCCGCAACTGACAACGCTGAAGAACTGATTAAGAACCTTTCGCGCATCATGAACCGTGCCCGTCAGGACGCAATCACCACTGAGATCATGGAGATCGTCGGCGGTGCAGAAGCGTTATCTGCGGACAAGGATGTCTCATCGCAACGCCACGATGATTCGTCTTTGGTAAATGCGTCCACCACCGGCGACCGAGTCTGAGCAGGAGAATGCAATGACGATGACAGAAACACACCAGGACGGGCGAGTAGTAGCTATCGCTGGTCCCGTGATTGACGTGGAGTTCCCGAGAGGTGAACTTCCGCCGTTGAACACCGCACTCGAGTTCACCATTTTGATGGATGGCACGCCAAACGTGGTGCTCGCAGAAACGGCACAACACCTTGGTGACAGCCGTGTACGCGCCGTGTGCATGAAGCCAACTGACGGTCTTCGTCGTGGTACGCCAGTGCGCAACACTGGCCGTGGCATCACAGTGCCAGTTGGAAACAAGACACTTGGTCACGTATGGAACGTGTGGGGTGACGTGCTTGACGGCGATCCGAAGGATTTTGCTGACGTTGAGCGCTGGGAAATTCACCGTCCTGCTCCTGCGTTTGACACGCTCGAGCCATCAATTCGCATGTTCGAAACCGGCATTAAGGTCATCGACCTTCTCACTCCGTATCTCGCTGGTGGAAAGATCGGATTGTTTGGCGGTGCAGGCGTTGGTAAGACCGTGTTGATCACCGAGATGATCAACCGCGTGGCTTCCAAGCACGGTGGTGTGTCGGTGTTCG
>CAYVAV010000030.1:3494-5311 GCA_964449085.1 uncultured Bifidobacterium sp. | reverse complement strand
CCCGCAACATCAACAACTACTGGTGGATAAGACTCTCGGAACCCTGCGTCGACGCGCCGAATTGGGCTTGGTAATTGGCGCGGGCATCATCACCTCTGGTGCATACACACTCGCATCGTTGGGCGAAAACTCCTCTATTCCCGCACGAATAGTGCCGTTTCTCCTGTTTGTGATGTCACTATTACTGGTCGCCCATGTTGCGGTGCGGTATCTCGCCCGTGGCGCCGACATTGTGATGTTGCCCGTTGCTGCACTCTTGCATGGCATCGGTTATGTGATGATCGCACGACTCTCTGATCGACTCGCAGGACTGCAGGCAACGTGGTCATTTGTTGCCATCGTGGCATTTGTGGCCACGCTCTTAGTGGTGGAACGTGTGAGTGATTTAGTGCGGTATCAATACACCGCACTCGCATTGGGTGTCGGCTTGTTGCTTTTACCTCTTGTGCCGGGAGTTGGTTTTGCAAGCGGCGGTGCACGCATTTGGGTGAGTATCGGGCCAATCAACTTCCAACCAGGTGAGTTCGCGAAGATCCTTCTTGCCATATTCTTTGCGGCGTACTTGGCAGATCGACGCGAGCTGATTCGAGATGGTCATGTGCGTATTGGTCCGTTTACTTTCCCCGAATTACGCCACCTCATGCCCATTCTTGTTGCATGGGGAGCGTCCATTGTGGTGATGGTGGGTCAGCGCGACCTTGGATCATCGCTCATGTTTTTCACCTTGTTTGTGGTGTTGTTATGGGTTGCCACCGAGAAAACCTCATACCTCGTTGTGGGTCTTGGTTTGTTTGCGCTCGGTGCCGTCGTTGCATACAACATCTTTGATCATGTGCAAACACGCGTCTCCATTTGGCTTGATCCGTGGAGTCAATACACCGAGCGCGGTTATCAACCCATCCAAGCGTTGTTTGCAATGGCAAACGGTGGCATGACTGGAAGTGGCTTGGGTCTTGGAAACCCTTCCAGCATTCCTGCTGCACACAACGACTTCATCTTCGCCGCTATCGCCGAAGAACTGGGGTTAGTTGGAGGCACCGCAGTACTTGCAGGTTTTGTGTTGATTGTTGGAGCGGGACTGCGCACCGCGATTCGTGCACATCGTGACTTTGAAAAACTTCTGGCCGTTGGACTCACCACCATCTTGGCGGTGCAGACATTCATCATCGTTGGCGGCGTGTTACGCGTGGTTCCACTGACTGGTGTCACCTTGCCGTTTATGAGTTACGGAGGATCATCGCTTGTTGCCAACTACGTGCTGTTGGCGTTACTTCTTCGCATCAGTGATTCCACTGCACGCAGTCTTCATGAAGTACCTGACACTCCATCACTTGCGGAACGGTGGGCACAACGGCAAGCTCGTGCTCGAGTTGCAGCACAGGTGATGTCATGAACTCACGTATTCGTCACCTCTCTCTCGCGCTAATTGCGTTGTTTGGTGTGTTATTCATTCAACTGCAGCGCTGGCAGGTGTTTGATCGCAGTGAATTGGAAGCAAACCCACGAAACAATCGATTGACATTGCGCGAATTCAATTCGCCACGCGGTCAAATCATCACCGCTGATGGTGTGGTGATTGCACAATCTGTTCCCATTACAGACCCAGAGAGCGAGTTCAAATATCAACGTGAATACCCAGAAGGTGATCTGTTCGCTCATGTCACCGGGTACTACACATTGAATTACGGTTCCACGCAATTAGAACGTGTGTATAGCGATGTGTTGGCAGGCAAAACAGCCGCACAACAGATCGCAAGTGCGGGTGATTTGTTCACGCGCGATGACACATCAGGAACCGTTGTCACCACTATTCGTGC
>CAYVAV010000030.1:0-3394 GCA_964449085.1 uncultured Bifidobacterium sp. | reverse complement strand
GGCAAACCATGTGGTGGCGACATGATCACCGTGTTTGCACGTTCGTGCAACATTCCTTTTGCACAAACTGCGGTGAATGTCGGACCTGACGCGATGGTGAATGGAGTACGCGCATTCGGCTTGGAAGAAAAGATTCCATTTGAATTACCCGGCGCAGCCACCAGCACGTTCGGCGGAACTGCGGACTCTTTCACTGATTCGCTCGCGCTGCTTGCCATTCACGGATTCGGTCAAGGCAGTGTGCAGATGGTGCCAATGCATATGGCACTCATCTCTGGGGCGGTGGCAAACAACGGAACAATGATGCGACCGTATGTTGTTGCCGAAACTCGCTACAACGATGGTCGTGTTCTCTCACGTGCATCACAAAACACATGGAAACAGGTGATGCAACCCACAACTGCTGCCACATTGAACACATTCATGCAAGAAGTGGTGAACAGTGGAACAGCATCGTGTTGTTTGCAACTGGCCGGTGGTATTCAAGCAGCCGCAAAGACTGGTACTGCGCAGTTGAACCCTGAAGGTGAAGAAGAGCGATCACATGCATGGATCACTGCATTTGCTCCCGCCGAAGCACCACGCATTGCGGTAGCAGTGATGTTGAAAGGTGTTGACGCTGAAATCAGTGCAGGAACAGGTGGTCGACTTGCTGGCCCGATTGCGAAAAAAGTTCTTGATGCAGCACTAAGAATATCAAATTAATAAGTTGACGGCATCAGACATTGTCTTAACTGACTAGTATGAGATTTTCTTTTCGTGGCTATACACGGGACAAAACTGCGGCAGGCTACTTATGTTTATATCTGCATTTATTGTGTTCTCCTTAACACTAATAACTGTGCTGACTTTGACACAGCGAATAGACCTATGTGTTCACGTAGCGGTGGCGATTGTTGCTTCTGCTGGCTTGTGTGCTCAAGCTGGGAGCCTGTTAGGAGCTGAGTGGAACGCTAAGAGTCTCATCGCTATAACTGTCTTGTTCTGTCCGATTTGGATTTTTTTGATTTCTCGGGTCGCAAAGAGTTCTGCGATCTCAAAAGAAGACAATTTCGCATCAGTATTTGGCTTGATAGTTCCTTCCTTGTTGATTATCGCTTTGATCGTACTGTCACGACTATTCGCAGAAAATCAAACGCCGCACCAATTCACTACCCTCAATTACTTTGGTGGTGAAGATAACGCCCACTGGATGTTCATGACATCACAACTTTTGAACGATTCTTCTCTTGATTTTAATCAAGTTGGTATCACGGGGATATTTTCGATCTTCCTGATTTTGGTGATCGGATTTGTTCAAATTCTCCAATTAATTTCCTTCGGATCTATTAACTCTGTTCCGAATCAAATTATTGACGTAGTAGCCACCTCATCTCTTGCGTTATTAGCTCTCGCACCACTGTCTCTAGTTGGACAAGTACGCAAAATCGTGCGATCAACCCGATATACACAGAGTTTGAATCTACTGTTGGGAGCAATAACTGTTAGTACATCTGCTGCTGCATTAGTTGCGTACGGACATCTTTCACTGATGTTTGTTATGGGACTCTCAGTGCTGTGTATTTCAATCTTGGGCAACCCTGATTACGGACCTCATGAGAAATACATAGGGATTTTCTTGATGGGAGCAGTAAGTTCATCTTGGCTAGGGCTCCATTTACTGCCAATTTTCTTGTTGATCTCACTCCTAATTCTGCCGACATCTCGTAAACGGATCCTGTCATTGAGGACTTGGAGATTGTCGGAGTACCTACTTGCTTTCGGAATTTTGATTTCATTGACTGTACCCATCCAAGCAATCAAGTATTTCTCAGATGTGGTGTCTTTTGATGAAATACTCTCTGCTCCAGGTGGAGTGCTAGCGCTATCATCGACTCGAATCATATTAGCTGCCATGGCACTAATAATTTTTGCGATGGTTTTCAATTACGCATCTGCAACTGATCGCACATCAATCGGCAATTTTTTAATTACCACATTTGTTATTTACGTTCTATGTGTTTTACTGCTAGATCAATGGCGGACTGGTTTAATCAATTATGGCTCAGTAAAAATTACTTACCTTACGGGCACAGTGCTTTTTTCAGCTCTTTTGCCATTAATTATGAATGAATTAACTCGAATTAATCGAAAGTTATTTGGTTTGAGCTTTAGCTTCGCAACTTTTTGTGCTGTGTTATTGATGTATTCAGCCGAGGGTGTCACCAATCCACTTTTTTTGAGAATGAAATCTGAACAATGGCCTTCGGAATTTGCGGTAATAGACAATTCGTGGAGGGCAGTCGTGTCCAATTCTCTGGCGCGTAGCAAAAATCTGAGCGAGTTACCGATAGGTTGCGTGGTGGCACAACAAGATGGCTCAATCGCCATGAACTTCGAAAGTTATCTCTGTACTCGATACATGCTGTCAATCACAGGCGAGTTTGAGAACGCTGGTCGTTTCTTCTATTGGAGCGGCCTCAGTCTAAACGGAAGGGTGACTGATGTAAGTTCCTCTTCTAGATACCAACCGATCAATCGAGATCTCATACGCCGAAATGTTATTCTTATGGATCCATCAACTCAAGAAGTTCTCGATAGTAGAGAACTTTCGTCTCTGACAGATTTGAAAAAAGTCACTGGGCTATTTGAAAAGTAGACACAAATCAAGTTTCACGAGTGGGTTGCGGGACTAGCCTGTTTCGAGCATGTCAGAGGAGAAACGCACGGTCATAAATGACCGTTACGAGATCGAAAAGCGGGTGGGCCGCGGCGGAATGGCCGACGTGTTCCTTGCACGCGACCTCTTGCTCGACCGCCCCGTTGCCGTCAAGGTCCTCTTCCCCGAGTTCGCCACCGACCCGAACTTCGTGGAGCGATTCCGCCGCGAAGCACAGTCGGCCGCCAACCTGAACCACCCGAACATCGTGAGCGTCTACGACTGGGGCGCTACGGGCAACACCTATTTCATGGCAATGGAGTACGTGAAGGGCAACACCCTCGCCGACATCTTGCGCAAGCAAACTCAACTCACCGCCAAACAGGCAGCAGATGTTGCGGTGGAAGTGGCATCAGCACTTGCGTTCGCGCACAGAAATGGTGTGGTACACCGCGACATCAAACCCGGCAACATTCTCATCGGTACAAACGGTGCGATCAAAGTTGCGGACTTTGGTATTGCACGCGCAATTGATGCATCACATGCTGAAGGTCTCACACAAGATGGCGCGGTCATGGGCACCGCCACCTACTTCTCTCCTGAACAAGCAAAGGGTGAACAACCAGACCCCCGCTCTGACATCTACTCACTTGGCATTGTTCTATATGAAATGGTGACGGGCACTCCACCGTTTGTTGGTGAAAGTGCTGTCGCCACCGCATACAAGCAGGTGTATGAAGGCCCGCGCCCCATCAA
>CAYVAV010000029.1:0-5593 GCA_964449085.1 uncultured Bifidobacterium sp. | reverse complement strand
TCGTGAGGGTGGTCGTACTGTTGGTGCTGGCCGCGTCACCAAAATCTTGAAGTGACCCGAGCTTCACAGATCGATATAGATAGGAACGGCCATGGCCAAAAGCGATAAGCGAGTGAAAATTACGCTCGAATGCACCGAGTGCAAAGAGCGCAATTACATCACCATGAAGTCCAAGATCAATGATCGCGAACGTCTTGAAATGAAGAAGTTCTGCGCCAAAGATCGCCGACACACTCTTCACAAGGAGACTCGTTAATTCGAGCCACCTGTGTGGGGCAGAGGGCAGTAGCTCAGTTGGTAGAGCATCGGTCTCCAAAACCGACGGTCGGGGGTTCGAGTCCCTCCTGCCCTGCAAAGAACGTGCAAATAAGTAGTACACACAACACTTACGAGATATAAGAAGAGAAAAGAACACCAGTCATGTCAATGGATCTAAACCGCGAGCAAAAGCGCGCGCTGAAGCGCATGGGAGCCCTGAACGAACAGGGCAACCCCACGCGTACACCGCCGCAAGCACGCACGCGTAATCCAGAAGACAAGCGCATTGGTCCAGTGCAGTACTTGCGCGAAGTGCGCGAGGAAATGAGCAAGGTTGCATGGGCTAAATGGCCAGAAGTGCGTCGTTACTCATTGATTGTTCTTGCAACCGTTGTTGTGTTCACCGCATACGTTGGTGCACTCGACTTCGTGTTCGGATTCTTCTCCACCTGGTTGTACAAAGACTGATTGAGGCCCCCATGAGCGATGAATTTTCCAGCACAACAACCGAAGAAGAAACACCTGAAGTGGTTCTTGATCTCACTGATGAAGTAACTGACGAAGACGCAGTTGATGAAGACGGTGAGTTTGAAGAAGTAGAAGACGCCGACCCCGCATGGGCGCGTCCAGGTAAGTGGTACGTCGTACACACACAAGCCGGATACGAAAAGAAGGTGGAAGCCAACTTGCGTCACCGTATCCAGACCATGGACATGCAAGATGCCATCTACGAAATCGTGATTCCGATGGAAGACGTTGTTGAGTTCAAACAGGGTCGCAAGCAAACGGTGCAAAAGAAAGTGTTCCCCGGATACATCTTGGTGCGCTGCGAAATGGACGATCAGTCGTGGTTCTGTATTCGCAATACTCCAGGCGTCACCGGTTTTGTTGGTCAAAGCCACAAAGGACAAAAGCCAACAGCATTGTCACGTCGTGAAGTTGAAACGTTCCTCACCGCAAAGGGTGACGGACAAGCAGCACCAAAGCGCAAAGCACCAAAGCTCGAGTTCGATGTGGGCGAGAGTGTGCGCGTGAAGGAAGGCCCGTTCGCCGACTTCAACGGAACTATCGCCGAGATCATGGCAGAGCAAATGAAGTTGAAAGTTCTCGTCAATATCTTCGGTCGCGAAACATTGGTGGAGATGGACTTCAGTCAGGTTGCGAAGTTGTAGTCACAAGACGAAACAGCGCAACAAAAGAAACAAGATCGATAAAGAGGAAACATCATGGCAAAAAAGAAACTTGCAGCAATCGTAAAAATTCAAATTCCTGCCGGCAAAGCATCACCTGCGCCACCGGTTGGTACTGCACTTGGACCTCACGGTGTGCAGATCATGGACTTCGTGAAGCAGTACAACGCTGCAACCGAAGCACAAGCAGGAACAATCATTCCTGTTGAGATCAGCGTCTTCGAAGATCGTTCATTCACCTTCATCTTGAAGACACCACCAACTCCGGTACTCATCCGCGAAAAGGCTGGTATCGACAAGGCATCACAGACTCCTGGCAAGACCGTTGTCGCGTCGATTTCTGAAAAAGACGTCGAAGATATTGCCAAGATCAAGATGCCTGACTTGAACGCATACGACATCGAAGCTGCCAAGCAGCAGGTCCGCGGAACGGCTCGTTCCATGGGCATTGAAGTCAAGTAACAGCTCTAACAACAAAAAATCCATGTCTCTCGGTGCGCGAGTGCCGGTAGACATAAAACACACATAACTCACGGTGGTCAGGGAGTACCTCGCCCGCACCAAAGAAAAAGGAGAGAGGGAGGCGTTATGCCATTAGCAAAGAAATACAAAGCTGCGATCGCGCTCTATGACCGCGACGACCAATTCACTCCCACCGAAGCAGTGGAACTAGTGAAAAAGACCGCAAGTGCAAAGTTCGATGAAACAGTCGACGTCGCAATTCGTTTGGGTGTTGACCCACGTAAAGCAGACCAGACCGTTCGTGGAACTGTCGCACTTCCTGCAGGCACCGGTAAGACCATGCGTATTGCTGTTGTTGCAGCAGGAGAAGCTGCAAATGAAGCTCGTGCTGCAGGTGCCGATCTTGTTGGCGCCGATGACCTCGCAGCAGAGATCGAAAAAGGCAACATGGATTTCGACCTCATGATTGCAACGCCCGACATGATGCCCCTCGTTGGTCGTCTTGGTCGCGTGCTTGGTCCTCGTGGTCTCATGCCAAACCCCAAAACCGGCACCGTCACTCAAGACGTTGGTCGCGCCGTTGAAGAATTCAAGGGCGGAAAAGTGGAGTACCGCACCGACCGTTACGGCAATGTGCACGTGCGTATCGGTAAGGCATCATTCAGCGCTGCAGATCTCGAGCGAAACCTGCGCGCAGTACTCGATGAGATTCAGCGCGCAAAGCCCGCATCATCAAAGGGCAAGTACCTGCGCAAAATCTCTATTTCGACGACCATGGGCCCTGGCATCAAGGTCGACGTCAACCGGTTGCGTGCAGCCGAGTGAGCCGTAGGCTCAACCCTTACAACTGATCTCTTGGTTCTTGCCCGAGACGTCTGGTCCGATTTATTCGGTCAATGGGATTCGTCCCGCCAGATTAGGCGGACACCTCACGATGTGGACACTGTCGAAATGTTTCGATGTCCCACTCGGCGTGGCGTTCGTGTTGAGCGAGCGCCCCGAGTGAAGTGACACAACATAACCACATCTAGAGGACACACCAAGGAGGTGAAATGTCAACTGTCCGTTCCGAGAAGGAAGCAGTCGTTGCGGAAATCCGTGAGAAGTTGCAGGCATCTGATGCAGCAATCCTCACCGAGTACCGCGGTCTTACTGTGACTGAACTTGCAACATTGCGCACATCATTGCGTGGCGTTGGTGCTGAGTACCGCGTGTACAAAAACACTCTCGCTCGTTTTGCTGCACGCGAAGCAGGTGCAGAAGGTCTCGATGAGATGCTCACTGGTCCATGTGCTCTGACTTTTGTTCAGGGCGATGTTGCCGCTGTTGCAAAAACACTCAAAGAGTTTTCAAAGACTCAGCCATTGCTCGTTATTCGTGGCGGTGTAGTAGCTAACAAAGCTGTCACCGCTAAAGATGTCGAAGTATTGGCCGACTTGCCTTCACGCGAAGTCATGCTTTCGCAACTCGCTGGTCTCATGCAGGCACCGCTTGTCAAGACCGCTGGCTTGTTGCAAGCACTGCCACGCAATGCTGCATACGGCATCAAAGCTCTGATCGATAAGAAAGAGCAAGAAGCCGCATAACGCGTTCTTATTTATTTCTGTTTTTATTCACCTCAATTATTTTCAAAAAACACAACGTTTTAAAAATTCACAACAAGGAGATGAGCACAATGGCTCTCACAAAAGACGACATTCTTGAAGGCATCGCAAGCCTCACCGTTATCGAGCTCAAAGAATTGCTTGACGCATTCGAAGAGAAGTTCGGCGTAACCGCTGCAGCACCTGTTGCTGTTGCAGCTGCTGCACCAGCTGGTGGCGGCGGCGGAGCTGCTGCTGCAGAAGAGAAGGACGAATTCGACGTCATCCTCGCCGACGGTGGCGCTCAGAAGATCCAGGTCATCAAGGTGGTCCGCGAACTCACCAGCCTCGGCCTCAAAGAAGCCAAGGATTTGGTCGATGGTGCACCAAAGCCTGTCCTCGAAAAGGCAAGCAAGGACGATGCCGAGAAGGCAAAGGCCAAGCTCGAAGAGGCCGGCGCAACCGTCGAACTCAAGTAATTACGCTTCAGCGTTCACAAACGAACGGGCTCATGTGGCCCAGATTCCGTCCCGCCTGGCCTCGTGCCGGCGGGACGTTGTCGATATCTGCCCCTTTTACCACCTAGGCCCCTCGCCTGTGGGGATTGGGGGGCCGGCACGATAGCGTGTTCAGTTGCCGTGTCTTGCCCTGAGTGTCTTTGCCATCCCCAAAATCAGCTTCGTGCTTTTTTTGGCGTGCGCATGCATCCAGTGCAAGAGCCGTCACTCCTTCTTCCTAAAGACCGTCAGGAGTAATCTGTGTCCCCTCGTTCTGCGCAGCGTGATCGTTATTCATTCGCAAATCTCGAAGAGTCGTTGGAATTGCCCGACCTCATCGACATTCAGCGCAAGTCATTCGACTGGTTTATGAAAGAAGGTCTCATCGAGACCTTCAACGACATCTCTCCCATCAGCGACTACAGCGGTGATCTCACGCTCGAACTCGAGTTTGATCCCGAAGATGAAGATCTGTGCCCAGGTCCAAAGTTCACTGAAGCGGAGTGTCGCGAACGTGAAATGACATTCGCATCTCCAGTGTTTGTGCGCGCACGCTTTGCAAACCGTGGCACCGGTGAAATCAAAGAACAAGTTGTGTTCATGGGTGATTTCCCGAAGATGACCAACAAGGGAACATTCATTATTAATGGCACCGAGCGCGTTGTTGTATCGCAGCTCGTGCGTTCACCTGGCGTCATCTTTGAACCGGGCGAACGGTACCGCCTTCGTAACTTGTCAAAGCACCAGTTGGTAAAGGGAACAATTCACCCATACCGCGGTGAGTGGCTCGAGTTCGACGTTGAGCACAAGCCTGGTAAAGACGTCACCGCTGGTACGCGTGTTGCACGTAAGCGTCGTCTCAGCATCTTCACGTTGTTGCGCGCACTTGGTTACGACGAAGACGGTGCACCAGGTTTCCTCGACCGTTTTGTGAACTACTTCGACTTCCTTGAAGGTCAGTGGGAAAAAGAGCGCAACGTCAACATCTCTCGTGATGAAGCGTTGGTCGAGATCTACAAGCGTGCACGTCCAGGTGAGCCTGCATCAATCGAAGCAGCGCGCGCATATTTCGAAGGCGCGTTCTTCGAAAACCGTCGTTATGACCTCAGCCGTGTTGGTCGTTACAAGTTGAATCGTAAGTTGGGTGCAGAAGTTGCACGTCTCAATGAACTGTTTGGTTTGCCAGTCGACGTCATTGACCTTCCAACAGAAGATCAAGATGTGTTGTCACGTTGTGAAATTGTTGCGGCAATTTCATACATGTTGCACTTGGTGAAGCACGCTCCTGGTTACCGTCTCGACGACCAAGACCACTTTGCAAACCGTCGTATTCGTTCAGTGGGCGAGCTCATTCAGAACCAGGTACGTATCGGTCTTTCGCGTATGGAGCGTGTTGTGCGCGAGCGCATGACCACCCAAGACGTTGAAGCAATCACACCTCAGACACTCATCAACATTCGTCCGGTTGTTGCGGCAATTAAGGAGTTCTTCGGAACATCACAGTTGTCGCAGTTCATGGACCAGGTGAACCCACTGTCTGGTCTCACGCACCGTCGCCGTCTCTCTGCTCTCGGACCTGGCGGTCTGTCGCGTGAGCGCGCAG
>CAYVAV010000028.1:0-5821 GCA_964449085.1 uncultured Bifidobacterium sp. | reverse complement strand
CATCGTTCCAATATTCACATGAGGCTTATTACGCTCAAACTTTGCCTTACTCATGATTGATCACTGCTTTCTTGATTTTCGTTAGTGGATTGGGTTGTCAAGGTTCTGTGTTGTGTGTGCTGGTTATTCACCGCGCACGCGCTTCACAATTTCTGATGCAATAACTTCTGGCACCTGCTGGTACGAGTGGAATTGCATTGTGTAGGTGGCACGCCCCTGGGTGCGTGACCGGAGATCGGTACTGTATCCGAACATTTCTGAGAGCGGAACCTGAGCGCGAACAACTTGTGTGTTGCCGCGAGCTTCCATGCCCTCAATGCGACCGCGGCGGCTGCTGAGGTCACCCATTACGTCACCCATGTATTCATCAGGGGTAACGACTTCGACGGCCATGATGGGCTCAAGCAGCACTGGCTTAGCCATTTCTGCTGCTTTCTTGAACGCCATTTGGCCAGCGATCTTGAACGCCATTTCTGACGAGTCAACGTCGTGGTACTGACCGTCAACGAGCTTTGCGCGCACGTCAACAGTTGAGTAACCAGCGAGAACACCGTTTTCAAGAGCTGCTTGAATGCCTTGGTTGACAGGCTGGATGTATTCACGTGGAACACGACCACCGGTGATTTCGTCGACGAATTCGTAACCGCCACCAGGACCAGTTGGTTCGAGTGTGATCTTCACAACAGCGAACTGACCGGAACCACCGGACTGTTTGATGTGTCGGTATTCGACAGACTCAACAGCCTTTGTGATTGTTTCGCGGTATGCAACCTGTGGCTTACCAATCGTTGCATCAACGTTGAACTCGCGCTGCATACGGTCGACAAGAATTTCCAAGTGCAATTCACCCATTCCGGAAATAACTGTTTGACCAGTTTCTTCATCGGTACGAATACGGAATGTTGGGTCTTCGTCTGACAAAGACTTCAGCGCCTTACCAAGTTTGTCTTGGTCGTCTTTGGTCTTTGGTTCGATCGCAACGTGAATAACCGGCTCGGGGAATTCCATGCGCTCGAGAACAACAGGATTGTTGCGATCACACAATGTGTCACCAGTGGTGGTTTCTTTGAAACCAAGACCAGCGACAATGTCACCTGCCATTGCAACATCAAGGTCTTCACGCTGGTTTGCGTGCATCAACAAAATACGACCAATGCGTTCTTTGCGCTCTTTGGTGCTGTTGTAGACCTCATCACCTTTGTTCACTGTTCCCGAGTACACGCGGAAGTATGTGAGTTTGCCGAATGGGTCAGACACGATCTTGAAAGCAAGTGCTGCGAATGGTCCGTTTTCGTCAGCCTTACGCTCAACAACTTCATCACCTTTCAGGTTTTGTCCCTGTGCTGGTGGAATGTCGAGCGGGCTTGGCAAGAAGTCAACAACGGCGTCGAGCATTGGCTGCACACCCTTGTTCTTGAATGCTGAACCACAAAGAATGGGAACGAAATCAAATGCGAGTGTTCCCTTACGGATTGCGCGCTTGATTTCTGCTTCGGTGACTTCTTCTCCACCCAAGTACTTGTCCATGAACTCGTCATCGCTTGTTGCGATGGTTTCAAGGAGTTGTTCGCGATATGAATTTGCTTCATCCACCATGTCGGCAGGAATGTCGATCTCGTCCCACTTTGCGCCCAACTCTTCGTCGCGCCAGATGAGAGCTTTCATCTTCACGAGGTCGATGAGTCCTTCGAATGGCTTGTTGCTTTCTGGGCCACCAGCGCCAACGGGCAACTGGATGATCGCGGGCACTGCCTGCAAACGCTCTTTCACCATGTCGACGGTGCGGTAGAAGTTGGCACCAATACGGTCCATCTTGTTGATGAAACACATACGGGGAACGCGGTACTTGTTGGCCTGGCGCCACACGGTTTCGGTCTGTGGCTCAACGCCAGCAACTGAGTCGAATACGGTGACTGCGCCGTCGAGCACGCGAAGTGAACGCTCTACTTCAACCGTGAAGTCCACGTGGCCCGGGGTGTCGATGATGTTGATGCGGTGGTCGTTCCAAATACAGGTGGTCGCAGCAGAAGTAATGGTGATACCACGCTCTTGTTCTTGAGCCATGTGGTCCATGGTTGCTGCACCTTCGTGCACTTCACCGATCTTGTAACTCTTGCCCGTGTAGTAAAGAATGCGCTCGGTAGTTGTGGTTTTACCGGCATCGATGTGGGCCATGATGCCGATGTTGCGAGTGCGCTCAAGTGGATATTCACGCTTGGCCATTGGATTTCACCTTGTTTCCGAGACTGTCAGAGGGGCATTTAGTTGTAAAAGTGCGGTTGCATCTTCAAACACTTTGTTGTTTCAAACACTGTGTTTTCCGATGCTTTTTGGGGGTTGTGCGAATGCAAGAGATGAATGCTCACCAGCGGTAGTGAGCAAACGCCTTGTTGGACTCAGCCATCTTTTGCATGTCATCACGCTTTTTAATTGATGCGCCAAGACCATTGGCAGCATCAAGAAGTTCATTGGCAAGGCACTCGGCCATTGTCTTTTCGCGGCGATCACGTGAGTAATCAACGAGCCAGCGAATTGCCAAAGTTGTTGCGCGGCGAGGACGAACCTCAACCGGTACTTGGTAGGTGGCGCCACCAACACGACGGCTGCGCACTTCCAAAGGAGGCTTCACGTTTTCCACTGCACGCTTCACGGTGGCAAGTGGCTCTGAGCCAGTCTTTTCTTCGACGATCTTCATCGCGTCGTAGACGATTTTTTCGGCAACGCTCTTTTTGCCGTGCAACATCACCTTGTTGGTGAGCTGTGTAACGAGCAGCGAACGGTAGATGGGATCAGCGGCAAGTTCGCGGCGCTGTGCGGGACCCTTACGAGGCATGACGTGTCCTTTTTACTTTTCGCGCTTTGCGCCGTAGCGACTGCGAGCTTGCTTACGATTTTTCACACCAGCGGCATCGAGTGCGCCACGGATGACCTTGTAACGAACACCAGGAAGGTCACGAACACGACCACCACGAACAAGCACGATGCTGTGTTCTTGCAAGTTGTGTCCTTCGCCTGGGATGTATGCGGTTACTTCAACACCACTTGATAGACGTACACGAGCAACCTTGCGCAATGCGGAGTTTGGCTTCTTTGGTGTTGTGGTGAACACGCGCGTGCACACGCCACGTCGCTGTGGCGAACCCTTGAGCGCAGGTGTCTTCGACTTCGAAGACTTCGAACTGCGACCCTGGCGGATCAACTGCTGAATGGTGGGCACGAAAAAACCTCTTTTAACTTCTCAAATTGCTAGTACTCGGACAACAACCGCTGATTGGTGGCCACCAAAGTGGCACGTCAATCAAGAGTGTCTCAGGCTACGGGCGACCTCGCGGCTATATCAACCTGCGAAATCAGCCATATCGCCCGAAGATATCGGTCGGCCGAGCCAGCTCGAGACGGGTCAGTACGACCCGGTCTCGCTCTGGTAATCGGCTGTTGAATCAGCGTCAGCGTTATAAGTTCCCTGAACGCTGGCCAAAAATGCTGCGGGGTCGGCTTCGTCGGTCGAGAAATACTCAAGCGGCTGATAATCCGGGGCATCGATGTCGAAGTCGCGATACTTCTCCATGCCGGTGCCAGCTGGGATCAACTTACCGATGATGATGTTTTCCTTGAGGCCAACGAGGCTGTCGCCGCGACCATCGATTGCTGCTTCGGTGAGAACACGGGTGGTCTCTTGGAACGATGCCGCCGACAACCATGAATCAGTTGCAAGTGACGCCTTCGTGATACCCATGATCTCAGGACGACCTTCTGCTGGACGCTTCCCTGCTTCCACCACCGCACGGTTGGTGTCGCGGAACGTCTTTGCATCAACGCGCTCGCCGGGCAAGAAGCCAGAATCACCTGGTTCTTGCACACCAATGCGACGGGTCATCTGACGAACAATCAATTCGATGTGCTTGTCATGGATCGATACACCTTGGTCGCGGTACACCTTCTGCACTTCTTCCACCAAGTATTGCTGGGTGGTGCGAATGCCTTGGATCTCCATGATCTCTTTCGGATCAAATGGACCGTCGGTGACAGGCTTGCCCGCTTCGATGTTTTGACCATCGGACACGATCGGACGGCTACCGGTTGGCAGCAAGATGAGATGCTCCTCGCCCTTGTCGTCAATGATCGTGATGGGAATGCCCTTGCCTTCGTCTTCACCGATGCGAACAACACCAGTTGCACGAGCAAGACGAGCAGAACCACGCGGTGTGCGTGCTTCGAACAATTCAACAACGCGTGGCAAACCGCCAGCGATGTCTTTACCTGCAACACCACCGGTGTGGAACGTACGCATCGTCAACTGCGTACCAGGCTCACCAATTGATTGTGCGGCGATAACACCTACTGCTTCACCCAATTCAATTGATTTACCAGTTGCAAGTGAACGTCCGTAACACATTGCGCAGATACCAAGAACAGCATCACATGTGAGTACTGAACGTACCTGCACGCTGTTGATTGATGCATCATCGCGCAATTTCGCGAGTTCATCGTCGCCAATCATCGTGTTGCGTTCGAGCACGGTGCCGTCTGACAACGTAACATCGCTCAACAACGCACGACCAAACAACTTCGCATCGAGGTGACCGCGATGTGTTGCTGTGTCAGGACCGACATTGTCGATACGAACACCAAGACGTGTTTCGCAATCTTCTTCACGAACGATCAGTTCCTGTGCAACGTCCACGAGACGACGGGTGAGATAACCCGAGTCTGCGGTACGAAGCGCGGTGTCGACCAAACCTTTACGTGCACCAGGAGTTGCAATGAAGTATTCGAGTGTTTCCAATCCTTCACGGAAGTTGCTCTTGATCGGACGAGGAATCATGTCACCGCGAGGGTTGGCCACAAGACCACGCATACCTGCGATCTGACGCATCTGCGTCATGTTTCCGCGAGCACCAGAGCCGACCATGACGTCGATCGGGTTGAACACTTGCTCTTCGAATTCCTTCTGCATCGCAGCCTGCACTTCTGCAGTTGCGTCAGTCCAAATACGTACTTCTTGCTGACGACGCTCACCGTCGGTGATGATTCCGCGGCGGAACTGTGTTTCCACTTTGTCAGCTTGCTTTTCGTAGTTATCGAGAATGGAACGCTTCGCAGCTGGAGTCTTCACGTCTTCAATAGAAACAGTGAGACCCGACTGTGATGCGTAGCGATAGCACACGGCCTTCATGTCATCGAGTGCGTTTGCAATGTCTGACTTTGGATATGCCTCAGACAAACGCTCCACGATGAGACCCATCTCGCGCTTCTTGATCGTTTCGTTGATGTGACCAAAGCGCACTGGGTAATCAGCGGGCAATGTCTCTTCAAATAACAAACGTCCGGCGGTGGTCTGGAACACGTCACGGTCACCATGTGCGTTGGTGTCACGCAAGGTGATGAGTGAGTGCAATGTGATGATGCCTTCATCAAGTGCTTGGAACACTTCCCAACGGTGACGGAACGTGCGGCCTTCGCCCTTTGCACCCTCGACAACCATTGTGAGGTAGTAACCACCGATGATGAGGTCTTGTGATGGTGTCACGATTGGACGACCAGATGCAGGAGACAAGATGTTGTTTGCCGACAACATGAGCACGCGCGCTTCTGCTTGTGCTTCTGTTGACAATGGCAAGTGAACAGCCATCTGGTCACCGTCGAAGTCAGCGTTGAACGCCGTACATACGAGCGGGTGAATCTGGATTGCTTTTCCTTCTACCAACACTGGTTCGAACGCTTGGATACCCAAACGGTGAAGCGTTGGTGCGCGGTTCAACAACACGGGGTGTTCTTTAATGACATCTTCGAGAACGTCCCACACCTGCGGGCGACGACG
>CAYVAV010000027.1:0-7522 GCA_964449085.1 uncultured Bifidobacterium sp. | reverse complement strand
CACCGCGGTGTGGGCAGCAACTGCGGCGGCAACGGAGGCAACTTTTTCTGCCATGCCAACAATTTCAATGTGTCGTACACCGTTGCGACTGCCGCGTGCTTCAATGCGCAGTCCGCCAACGCCACCTTCTGCATGTGGTGGTGACAACATCGGTAGACGCGCAGTTAAACGATCGCGTCGTGTTGCAGACACACGTGCGGTGATGCGCTGCAATGTCGGTGCAATGCATTGCAGCAACATTGGCTCTGCACTTGCAAAGCGATAGCAGTCACGCGATGCAACAGGTTCGGGAAACCAACACAACTCGCGACCACTTCCAGCAGGCCGTTCGATCCATTCACCATCGTGCCAACCGAATGCTCGACCAGACAACGAATCATGATGTACGCGCGCACATGCCGGACCACCTGTGCCATGGACTGCCACGTGAACTTCATCCATCACATCAAATGCTTTTGCAACATGTGACACAAGAAGGCCGCTCATCCCTGGCATACACGCCGCACCCACGATGAGTCGCGCATTGTGTTCGACTGCGCGATCTTGTAATGCGAGTAACGCCATCACATCAGTAACACTGTCGCTGACGGACACAACAGAGATACCTTCGTCAATCAGCATGGTTGCGATCTGCGTATGTGGTGAAGCACATGCGAGCACAACAACTTGGTGTTTCAAATACTCAGTGCGCTGTTTGTGTGTGTACAACGCTGGTGAACAGTTGAGAGATGTGAGATGCTGCACAACTCGCGTGCCAACAACACCTGAACCAACGACTGCGTATGTCACTGTTTTGGCGTAACTTCGCGCCAACCGCCTTGTTGCGGAGGCACACCGCCCTTGCCGCGCACACGCAAAATGCCAGCGATGATGCCGGCCACTGATGCGGCGAGGACGACACGGCGAATGAACTTCATGGTGGGGCTAACAAGAATCGAACTTGTGACCTCATCCTTATCAGGGATGCGCTCTAACCGACTGAGCTATAGCCCCTCATCGGAACACTGACTCTAGCGTCCAAGCGCAAAGAGCCATCCGGGGCAACATCCTGAGGGCCCTACCCGCAATGTGTCCCACGTCACTCCCAAAGTGTTTGGCATCCCTAACAGTATTGTTAGGATTGCCTAATGAACAAGAAACTGTCTCTCGTCAGCAAGTTCGCACTTGCGGGCGCGTTGGTCGTCACAGTGGCTGCATGCGGAAGTGACTCTTCAAGTACCGGGGACTCAGAATCAGTCGTCGTGTACACCGGTCGCCATTATGGGGTTGAAACAATCTTTGAGCAATTCACCGCAGAAACTGGCATCGAGGTGCGTTTCACCACCGGATCTGACCCCGAACTACGTGAGCGTCTCGCAGCCGAAGGAGAAAACACCCCAGCCGATCTCATCATGACCGCCGATGCTGCAAACATCGCGCTCGCGGCTGAGGCTGGTTTGCTCTCCCCCGTTGACAGCGATGCACTCACAAGTGCGATTCCCGCGGACCTTCGCGCGGCAGATAACACTTGGTTCTCTTTGAGTCTTCGTATGCGAGTCATCATGAGCTCTATTGAACGAGTGTCCGCTCCGCCAACCACGTACGCAGAAGTTGGTAACCCGATGTGGAAAGGTCGCTTGTGCCTGCGTCCGAGCACACACCCCTACACGCAATCCTTGGTGGCTGGTCTCATCAACAATCTTGGGGCTGACGAAGCACGCAAGATTGTCGATTCGTGGGTGGCAAATGATCCCCTCTACATCAACTCAGACACTGACATCCTGAAAGCCATCGAAGCTGGCGATTGTGATGTTGCACTTGCAAACAGTTACTACCTCGGCCGACTACTCACCGAGGATCCAGATTTCCCCGTCACACTCACATGGCCAGACCAAAGCACTTTTGGAGCCCACCTCAATGTGAGTGCTGCCGCTGTCACTGCGAACGCGCCCAACCGCGAGGGTGCTGTGAAATTGCTCGAATGGCTGGCCACGGATGGACAAAAGACCTTCAGTGACGCAAACAATGAGTTTCCGGCAGACCCCAATGTTGAACCTGAGGAAGTGATTGCCAGCTTTGGCACGTTCATTGCAGACACGAAATCAGTTCGTGAATTAGGTCGTCTCAATGCCGATGCGGTTTCATTGTTATCCGCTGCAGGATACGAATGAGATAGGACCACACCGTTAACAGATATGTGACGACACGTCCGGGGCCAGTCCTTGGTTGGGCGACGATCATTACGATCGTCGCCCTTGTCGCGTCTCCGATCATTGTTTTGGCGTGGTCACTCACAGACATTTCCACCGATGTGTGGGCAGAGTTATGGCGAACTCGTTTGCCGGGAATGATCGTTGACACCGTTGTACTAGTAACCACGGTTGTTATTGGTGCCATCGTTCTTGGCACGTCGCTTGCTTGGTTAGTCAGCGCGTATGAGTTTCCAGGAAGACGAGTGCTGGGCTGGCTTCTTGTGACACCGCTTGCGATTCCTGGTTATGTTGGCGGTTTTGTGTGGCTCGACACGTTGTCGAACGTGTTTGGTGCCCGCGGTGTGCGGTCGATGTGGATATGTGCGGCAGTTCTCATTGCCACGTTGTATCCGTATGTGTTTTTGTTTGCGCGCGCAGCATTTGCTGATCAAAGTGCAGACACGCTCGCTGCCGCAAGAAGTTTGGGACGCGGACCACTTGCAGTGTTTATGCGCATATCACTGCCGGCTGCACGCCCAGCGATTGCTGCGGGCGCAACGTTGGTCGCATTAGAGGTGCTCACAGACATCGGAACTGTGCGGTTGTTCAACGTGAGCACATTGGCCGACGGTGTGTTACGCGTGTGGTTTGGCACTGGCGACCGCAATGCTGCCACCGAATTGGCGAGTGCACTCACTGGTGCAGCAATCTTGTTGATTGCGTGCGAGAGATTGCTGCGCACCGGTGCACAACGCTCTCGTGGTTCTGGCGAAGCAGCAATGTTGCCGCGACGACTCTCTCCACTTGGTGTAGTGGGAGCAATTAGTGCATCAGTTGCCATCATTGCGATCGCTGTTGCTATTCCAGTCGCACGACTTATTTCGTGGGCCATCGAATCATCACGTGAAGGAACCGCAGTCACTGTTGCTGGTGGTCTCGGATATCACGCAAAAAATACGATCCTCATTGCAGGTACCGCTGCTCTTGTGTGCATGGTGCTTGGCACAGTGTTGGCGCTCGTGGTGGCACGGAGAGGTCGACTCGCGCATGCAGTCGGGCGTCTCTCCACACTTGGCTATGCCATGCCGGGACCAGTTGTTGCTGTTGGTGCGGTGGTCACATTGGCTGCAATCGATCGTTGGGACATCCTGCCATCAGGTTTCTTTCTCGTTGGCTCGGTACTTGGTTTGGTCTTTGCGCTTGTGGTGCGTTTTCTCGCCGTCGGATATCAGGGAATTGAAGCAAGCCTTGATCGTGTTCCTCGTGCTGCGGTGGAAAGCGCCCGTGTGTTGGGCGCAGGTCCATTCCGCACTGCGCTCACGGTGGAGTTGCCTGCTGCCCGTTTTGGCATCATCGCAGCAACGGCATTGTTGTGCGTCGATGTGGTGAAAGAACTTCCCATCACGTTGTTATTGCGTCCGTTTGGAGTAGACACATTGTCCGTGTGGGTGTGGCAAGCAACTTCAGAAAGTCTGTGGGAACAAGCAGCTGTCCCAGCACTTGCCATGGTTGTCATCGGGATGTGCGCTGTTGGTGCATTGTTGTTTGCTCTTGAATGTGGCGCAGAAGTGGTGTCGTGATGAGTGAATCCGTATCAGCCACACACGCCCCGGCGCTTGTTGCAACGGGATTGCGACGTCGTCTTGGTGATCGCGACGTGCTCGACGGCATTGATCTGTCGGTATCAGCAGGTGAACTTGTCACTTTGGTGGGACCAAGTGGATGTGGAAAGACCACGTTTCTGCGCGCGCTTGCTGGTTTAGAACCACTCGATGCTGGTTCCGTTGTCCTTGATGGTCGAGATGTCACCAATGTTCCAGCCGAAAAGCGCCGTGTTGGCTTGGTGTTTCAGAACAACGCATTGTTTGGACACATGCGCGTTGAACGAAACGTCGCATTCGGTTTAAAGGACTTATCTCGCCAAGAACGTGCAGCGCGCGTGCAAGAGATGCTGTCGTTGGTGAAGCTTGAGCATTTGGCACGTCGATATCCACATCAGTTGTCTGGTGGTGAGCAACAACGCGTTGCCGTTGCTCGAGCACTTGCTCCCCGTCCGGCCGTCGTACTTCTTGATGAACCGTTTGGCGCTCTTGATGAAGTGTTACGAGAAGAAATCGGATGGGAAGTGAAAGAGATTCTCTCTGCTCAGCGCACTGCAGCGATTCTTGTGACCCATGATCGCAGCGAAGCGATGCAGTTAGGTGATCGTGTTGCGATCATGAACGAGGGAAAGATTTTGCAGTGTGATACGCCACAAAATGTTGCTGCACATCCCGCGAGTGACTTTGTGTCGCGATTTTTAGCACCACGACGCCAGCATGACTACTGATCAGTGACGCGACGAATTTCTTGAGTTGGAGGGCCCGAGTTGTCCACCACATCGGGAATAACGCGCTCAACGACTTCTTCTTCCAACACGGATACGCGAATACCACCAACTAGCTCGGTGATGAGGTTGAACACAATCGCAAGCAACACCCAAATGCCTGTGGCCAGTACCACCCAGAACAAACCCAGGATCCACACATTGCGAAACAGTTCCCCACCCTTGAATTCAAAGGTGTCCCATCCAAACGATTCGAGGAAATTCTCCACGTTATTGATGGTGCCCGTGGCATTGGCGACGTTCCACAACAACACCAGTGTCACCATGCCCACGATGTACAACACGAAGTGGAAGATGATGCCAATTTTGAAGACGCTCCACGGATCAATCTCACGAACAACACGTGTGACACGACGAACGCGTCGACGAGATTTGCCGTTGAGGTCACTCACGTCATTGAGTGTATTGCGCGGTGGCAGACGCAATGTGGTCACCCTGTTTTACCCATACACGCACACGATGTCCGTTGTCTTCAACCTGTGTGACCGTTGCGTTATAGGCGTTGGCAACAAACTGACCTTCATCACTGCCATGCGACACCCATGCGAGTGCGACTGCGTCAGCGGCATGTTGTGTGCGTTGTCGCGACAACAACTCTGCACCCGTGTGAGTTATGGCCACAATTGACAACACGGTGAGTGCCCACCATGCGAGCACCATCGAAGTGATCGAGCCTCGTTGGCGAAACCGTGATGAAGAAATGCGCGGAACGTTATTCGTCATCAACGCTGAGGATGGGCGCCACTGATGCGACGGATTGCCCTTCGTCAACGTTCATGAGTCGCACGCCGGTTGCGGCACGACCCTGACTTGAGATCTCATTCACCTTGGTGCGGATGGTGACACCATTTGATGCGACGGCAACGATTTCATCGTCATCGCCCACCATGAAAGCGGCAACAACTTTGCCTTTCTTGCCGGTGACTTTCACGCCGATGACTCCTTGACCACCGCGACCCTTACGTGGGTACTGCGGAATCGGTGTGCGCTTTGCATAACCAGCGTCGGTAACAATCAACAGTGACTCATCACCACGACCAGCATCAATCGACACCACTTCATCATCTGCGCGCAACTTCATGCCACGAACACCAGCTGCTGTACGACCCATCGGACGCACTTCTTGCTCGGTGAAACGAATGGTTTGACCACTACGGCTCACCATGAAGATATCGTCATCGCCTGTTGTTTCGATGACGCGCACTAACTCATCGCCATCTTTCAAGTTCAATGCGATGATGCCGTCACGACGGCTGGAGTTGTACGCATCGAATGCGGTCTTTTTCACCTGGCCACTGCGGGTTGCAAAGAATAGATAACGCTCGCCGGGGAATTCGCGCGTGTCGATAATCGCCTGCACGGTTTCACCCGGTTGCAAGGGCAACAAGTTGACAATAGGAATGCCCTTTGCGGTGCGTTCGCGTTCGGGAATGTCCGCAGCACGAATCTTGTACACACGACCACGGTTGGAGAAGAACAACAAGTAGGCGTGCGCGGTGGTGAACAACACACGACGAACAATGTCGTCTTCTTTCAAAGTTGCGCCCTTCACGCCACGACCACCGCGTGATTGTGTACGGAACGAACTCGCAGGCACTGCTTTCACGTATTGCGCTTGTGTCATCACCACAACAAGTTCTTTGTCGTCAACGAGGTCTTCCAGGCTCATCTCGCCGACATCGTTGATGACCTTACATACGCGCTCGGTTGCAAATTCTTTGCGAACGTCTTCCAGTTCTTTCTTGATCACTTCGCGAAGCTTCTTGTCGCTCTTCAGAATGGCTTCGTATTCCTTGATACGACTTTGGACATCAGCCAATTCTTTTTCAAGATCAATACGTGACAGACGCGTGAGTTGGCGAAGTTGCATGTCGAGAATGTCGATTGCTTGGCGTTCGCTGAACTCATACGGTTTCTTCATCAGAGCATCTTTTGCGGATGCTGCGTCTTCGCTCTTGCGAATCAGAGCGATGATCTTGTCGATCACATTCAGCGCTTTGATGCGGCCTTCCAAAATGTGGCCACGATCGCGTGCCTTATCAAGACGATATTGCGTACGACGTGTGACTACTTCAATCTGGTGATTGACATAACCATTAACAGCATCTGCCAGATTGAGTGTGCGTGGCACACCGTCAACAAGTGCAACCATGTTCACTGGGAAACTCGTTTGCAGTGATGTCAACTTAAAGAGGTTGTTGAGCACCACGTTGGCGTTGGCATCACGCTTCAAAGTGATGATCAAGTTGGTGGTACCGCCTGATGATGCGTCGTTGACGTCGGCAATGCCGTCAAGGTCGCCTCCGTCAACAAGTTCTTGAATACGCGACGCAATCGACGAACAGCTTGTTTGATACGGAAGCTCAGTGACCTGAATTTCCATACGGCCACCACGGCCTTCTTCGATCGATACCTTCGCGCGGGTTTTAATGCTGCCGCGACCCGTGCGATAAGCGTCTTGAATACCTGAGCGTCCAAGGATGTAGCCGCCAGTTGGAAAGTCAGGGCCCGACACGAACTTCATGAGGTCATCAGGAGTTGCCTTCGGGTTGTCGATGATGTGCATGCACGCATCGATCACTTCGCCCAAGTTGTGAGGCGGAATTGATGTAGCCATACCCACTGCAATGCCTTGGCTTCCGTTCACCAACAAGTTCGGGAAACGCGCCGGCAACACCTGTGGTTCTTCAGTGGTGCCGTCATAGTTCGGAATCATGTCGACGGTGTTTTCGTCGATGCCGTCGAGGAGGCGCATCGCTAACTGATGAAGACGTGATTCGGTGTAACGCGCTGCCGCCGGACCAAAGTCGGGTGATCCGTAGTTGCCGTGGAAATCAATGAGCGGATGGCGTAACGAGAATGGCTGCGCCATGCGAACAAGTGCGTCGTAAATAGCGCTGTCGCCATGTGGGTGATAACGCGCCATAGTGTCACCGGTAACGCGAGCACATTTCACGAATGGGCG
>CAYVAV010000026.1:0-9013 GCA_964449085.1 uncultured Bifidobacterium sp. | reverse complement strand
CCTTCACGGAACAACGGCCTGCCGCGTTGCTCACCGTGACACCCTTGGGGACCTCGATGGTCTTCTTGCCGATACGGGACATGGTCGCCTCGATCAGTCGACGGTGCAAAGCACCTCACCACCGAGACGCCGCTGACGGCACTCGCGATCGGAGAGGATCCCCTGGTTGGTGGAGATCACAGCGATACCAAGACCGCCGCGAACCTGGGGTAGATCGTCGCAACCGCGATAGCGGCGGCAACCCGGCTTGCTGTAGCGGTTGATCGAGGAGATCACCTGCTCGCCCTCCGGGCCGTAGCGCAGGCGGACCTGAATCACCGAACGAGGGCCTTCGGCAGCGACCGCATACGAGTCGATGTAGCCCTCGCGCTTCAGCACTTCGAGGATGCCGACCTTGAGGCGGCTTCCGGGGACGACACAGTTGACTGCGTGGCGAGCGGCCGCGTTGCGGATGCGCGTCAGCATGTCGGCGATTGGATCGGTCATCATGATGTCACCAGCTCGCTTTCGTTACACCAGGAATTTCACCTGCGTGTGCCATGTCACGGAAACAAACTCGACAGAGTCCGAACTTACGGAACACTGAACGTGCGCGACCACAACGACGGCAGCGCGTGTAACCGCGCACCTTGTACTTGGGCTTTGCGTTTGCCTTATTGATCAGAGATTTCTTAGCCATTGCTCTTTACCTGCCTACTTCTTCTTGCCGCCACGTGCTGGTCCCCGCTTTTTCTTCACAGCTGGGGGGCCGCCTTCGTTGCCGCGCTTGAAGGGAAATCCGTATGCGTCGAGCAATGCTTTGCCTTGCTCGTTTGTCTTTGCAGTGGTGACGATGGTGATATCCATGCCACGAGTTGCATCGATCTTGTCGTAGTTGATCTCGGGGAACACTGTTTGTTCGTTGAGACCAAACGTGTAGTTGCCGCGACCATCCCATGAATTTGCGGGAAGACCACGGAAGTCACGAATACGAGGAATCGCAACTGACAACAGACGGTCGAAAAATTCCCACATGCGATCGCCACGCAATGTCACCTTGCAACCAATTGCTTGGCCTTCGCGCAATTTGAAACTTGCGATGGAGTCACGTGACTTGGTCACGATTGGCTTTTGACCAGAGATCAATGTGAGGTCTGCGACTGCACCTTCAAGCAGCGACGGCTGCTGAGTTGCGCGGCCAACACCCATGTTGATCACGATCTTTTCCAATGTGGGTACTTGCATGACGTTGGAAAGACCAAGCTGGCTCATAAGTGCCTGCTTGATTTCTGCGTCATAACGCTGCTTTAAACGAGGAGCGGTAGCGGTAGCCATCAGACTTCTTCTCCGGTCTTCTTTGCCACGCGGGTCTTGGCGCCATCTTTGGCAACCTTGTATCCAACGCGTGAGGTCTTGCCTTTGGAAACGAGCATCACGTTTGATGCGTCCATTGGCATTTCCTTATCGATGATGCCACCGGCCTGGTTTTGGCTGCGCGCCTTGGTGTGGCGCTTTGCAACATTGCGACCAGTCACAATGACCTTGTTCTTCTTGGGGAATACAGCAGCGATCTCGCCCTGCTTGCCCTTGTCTTTTCCGGCGATGATTTCGACGGTGTCACCTTTGCGCAACTTCATGTCACAACACCTCCGGTGCGAGCGAAACGATACGCATGAACTTTTTGTCACGAAGCTCGCGACCAACTGGTCCGAAAATACGGGTACCACGTGGTGTTAGATCTTCTTTGATGAGCACTGCTGCGTTTTCGTCGAAGCGAATGTATGAACCGTCTGGACGACGCTTCTCTTTCTTCACGCGCACAACAACGCAACGCACTACTTCACCTTTTTTCACGCCAGCACCTGGGATGGCGTCTTTGACGGTGCCGATGAACACGTCACCGATTGATGCGTAGCGACGACGTGTACCGCCGAGCACTTTGATAACGAGAACTTCGCGAGCACCGCTGTTGTCGGCAACGCGAAGACGAGACTCTTGCTGAATCACTTTGCACGCTCCAGAACTTCAACAACACGCCATACCTTTGTCTTTGACAACGGACGTGTTTCCATGACGCGAACGCGGTCGCCCACGTTGACATCGTTTGTTTCGTCGTGTGCGTACAACTTCTTTGTGCGCATCACGAACTTTGCGTATTTGGGGTGACGTACGCGCTCTACAACTGCGACAACTGCGGTCTTGTCCATCTTGTTGGACACGACGATGCCTTCGCGCACTTTGCGAGCGTTGCGTTCTGTGGTTTCTTCTGCCATGTGACTACTCACTTCCCTGCAGCCTCAGCAGCAGCGATTTCGCGCTGGCGGATGAGTGTGTTGATACGTGCGATGTGGCGACGCACCTTTTGCAACTCTGAGTGATCCTCGAGCTGTCCGGTTGCGTTGCGGAATCGCAGGTTGAGAGCCTCTTGCTTTGACGCGCGCAACTCTGTGATGAGTTCCGCAAGACTCATGTCTTGGATATCTGCTTTTGTACGAGCCATCTCTTCAGTCCTCAGATCGGTTCGTCACGCGTGATCACGCGTGCCTTGATCGGCAACTTCTGAATTGCACGTTCCAACGCTGCGCGAGCAGTGTCTTCAGTTGGGTACGACAATTCGAACAACACACGACCCGGCTTCACCACTGCTACCCAAAACTCTGGGTTGCCTTTTCCTGAACCCATGCGAGTTTCAGCAGGCTTTTTGGTGACGGGCTTGTCGGGGAAAACGTTGATCCACACTTTTCCACCGCGCTTGATGTGACGGGTCATCGCAATACGAGCAGCTTCAATCTGACGAGCGGTGATCCAGCCCGGCTCAAGAGCCTGAATGCCGTATTCACCAAATGCCAATGACGTTGCTCCCTTGGAATCACCCTTCATACGACCGCGCTGTTGCTTGCGGTGTTTTGTCTTACGAGGCATCAACATGGTCAGTCCTCCCCACGCAACTTCGGCGTTTCGTGCGAGTCATGAAGACGACGCTCGATTGCCTCTTCCTCTTCAAGCAAGCGCTCGAATTCCGGATCTGCTTCTTTCACAAGTGGTGTGATCTCTGGTTCGACATCTGCACCACGTGGTCCACCTGATGACACAACACGACGTGGCTCTTGCTGTGACTGGCCAGATGTTTCACCAACAGCCATTGCAGCTTCACGTGTGATCTTGTCTTGACCTTGTGACTTGTACGGCAAGATGTCGCCCTTGTACAACCACACCTTCACACCAACACGACCGGAGCTGGTACGTGCTTCGCGGAAGCCATAGTCAATGTCGGCACGAAGTGTGTGCAACGGCACGCGACCTTCGCGGTACCACTCGGTGCGGCTCATTTCAGCACCACCAAGACGGCCTGAACACTGAACGCGAATGCCAAGTGCGCCGTACTTCTGTGCGTTTTGCACAGCGCGCTTCATTGCACGACGGAATGCGATGCGGTTGACCAACTGGTCGGCAACGCCCTGTGCGATGAGTGCAGCGTCAAGTTCGGCTTGCTTGATTTCGACAATGTTCAACTGCAAACGGTTGTTGCCGGTGATCTGTGCAAGACCAGCGCGCAATTCGTCTGCCTTTGCACCTTTACGACCAATTACGATGCCAGGACGTGCGGTGTGCACGTCGATACGCAACTTGTCGCGTGTGCGCTCTACTTCAACGCGGCTTACTGCTGCGTCTTCGAGGGTGGTCATGAGATAGTCGCGAATCTTCCAGTCTTCGGTGAGATAGTCCTTGTATTCACGGGTGCTGAACCAGCGACTCTTCCAGTCGGTGGTGACGCCAAGGCGGAAGCCGTACGGGTTGATTTTCTGACCCATCAGTTGCCTGCCTCTTTGTTGTCTTCAGCGATGTTGGTGTCTTGTGTATCCACTGCGTCCGTTTCGGTTGCTTCTGTTACTACTTCGTCGGTTACTACTTCTTCAGTTGCCTCTGCAGCTGGTGTTTCTTCCACTGCTTTACGGCTTGATGCAACACGTGCACGACGGTTGCTTGATGCTGTTGCGCGACCCTTTGATGTGGTCTTTGTTTCACGCACTGCGAGCATCTCATCGCTCATCGTTGCAACAACGACGGTGATGTGACAGGTGCGCTTATTAATGCGACCAGCACGACCACGAGCACGTGGGCGGAAGCGCTTGAGGGTCGGACCTTCGTCTGCAAAACATGCCTTCACGTAGAGATCGTCTGCGTCGAGTTCGTCGTTGTTGACTGCGTTTGCAACTGCAGATGCGAGAACCTTGCGAACAAGACGTGCAGCTTCACGATCGGTGAACTGCAAGATCTGATCAGCTGAACGCACATCTTTTCCGCGGATGAGGTTGAGCACCACGCGTACTTTTGATGCCGATGAACGGATGTACAAAGCCTTGGCGATAGAGCCACTCTTTGTTCCGGCTTCACGGTTTGCTTCGTTGAGTTTTGGACCAGTCATGACTTATCGCTTCGCATTCTTTTCTTGACCAGCGTGGTAACGGAAGGTGCGAGTTGGTGAGAACTCACCCAACTTGTGTCCGACCATCGACTCAGTGACATACACAGGTACGTGCTTGCGACCGTCGTGTACCGCAATTGTGTGACCGACCATGTCGGGAACAATCGTGGAACGACGTGACCATGTCTTGATGACTTTGCGATCGCCAGCTGCGTTTGCAGCATCGACTTTCTTCATCAAGTGATCGTCGACGAATGGACCTTTTTTCAGGCTGCGAGACATTGACTACCTCCGTCCCTTGCCGGTACGACGCCGGCGGACAATGAGCGAACTGGATGCTTTTTTCTTGCGACGGGTACGGCCTTCTGGCTTGCCCCATGGCGACACGGCAGGACGACCACCGGAGGTCTTACCTTCACCACCACCGAGTGGGTGATCAACTGGGTTCATTGCAACACCACGTGTTTGTGGGCGCACACCCTTCCAACGGTTACGACCGGCTTTACCGATCTTGACGAGTTCGTGTTCGCTGTTACCAACTTCGCCAACGGTTGCACGACAGTCGAGCAACACGCGACGCATTTCGGTTGATGGCATACGCAAGGTTGCGAAATCACCATCTTTTGCAACGAGCTGCACTGCGGTACCAGCAGAACGCGCCATCTTGCCACCCTGACCAGGACGCAATTCAACGTTGTGCACTGTTGTACCAACAGGCATGTAACGAAGTGGAAGTGCGTTACCGGGCTTGATGTCGGCGCCGTGTCCGCTTTCTACACGCATGCCAACTTCGAGACCCTTTGGCGCAAGGATGTACGCCTTGGTGCCGTCTTCGTAGTGAAGCAATGCGATGCGACATGTGCGGTTCGGGTCGTATTCAATTGCAGCAACTTTTGCGGGTACACCGTCTTTGATGCGCTTGAAGTCGATAATGCGGTATTGACGCTTGTGTGCTCCACCTTTGTGGCGAGCAGTTTTGCGACCGTATGAGTTACGACCACCAGTGTTTTTCTTCGGTGCAAGCAATGTCTTTTCTGGTGTTGACTTTGTGATCTCACTGAAGTCAGACACTGTCTGGAAACGACGACCTGCACTGGTGGGCTTGCGCTTACGAATAGCCATGGTTGTGCTCAGCTTTCAAACAACGGGATTTTGCTTCCCGCTGCGAGGGTGACGATGGCGCGCTTGGTGGAAGCACGCTGACCAACACGATTGGTGCCGCGGGTGCGCTGCACTTTGCCTTTGCGGTTCAACGTGTTGACCTTCAACACCTTGACGCCCCAAATGGATTCGATTGCATCGTGGATTTCGGGCTTGGTTGCATCGGGATGAACGCGGAACGTGTACACGTCTTGTTCCATGAGCGCGTAGCTCTTTTCCGATACGACCGGTTCGATGATGACGTCGCGTGGATCTTTCATCACTCACCGTCCTTTTGCGAGGGGAGACTTTCGCGAGTGAACACGATCCACTCGTTGCACAACACGTCGTATGCGTTGAGCTCTGCTGCTTCGATGACATGCACCGAAGGAACGTTGCGGAAGCTCTTTGCAGCGACTTCGTCATTGCGCGAAACAACAACGAGTGCTTTGCCTTCAACACCGATTGCTTTGAGTGCAGCAACTGCGCTCTTTGTGCTTGGTGTTGAGAAATCCCAATTTTCAACGACGACAATGCGTCCTTCGTTGTTGCGATCTGACAATGCAGAGTTGAGTGCAAGACGAATCATCTTGCGTGGTGTGCGCTCTGAGTACTTACGAGGCTTTGGTCCAAGTGCGATACCGCCACCTGAGTAATGCGGTGCAACGATTGAACCTTGACGTGCGCCACCGGTTCCCTTTTGGCGGAATGGCTTCTTGCCACCACCAGAAACTTCTGAACGAGTCTTTGTGCTCTGTGTTCCTGCGCGACGGTGTGCAAGTTGAGCGGTGACAACTTGGTGCATCACTGGAACGTTTGGCTGCACACCAAACATTGCGTCTGGCAATTCAACGGTGCCGTTTTCTTTGCCTGCTGTTGTTTTTACTTTGACAGTTGCCATGATCGTCACTTCGCCTTCACTGCATTGCGCACAATCACAACGCCGCCGTTTGGACCAGGAACTGAACCCTTCACCAACAACAAGCCGCGCTCTGCGTCTGCTTGAACAACTTCGAGATTCAATGTGGTGACTTGTTCGTTACCCATGTGACCAGCCATCTTCAAACCTTTGAAAACGCGACCGGGGAATGAACATGAACCAATCGAACCTGGTGCACGGTGGTGCTTGTGGTTACCGTGGCTTGCGCCCTGACCACTGAAGTTGTGACGCTTCATGCCACCTGCGAAACCTTTGCCTCGACTCACTGCGGTGACGTCAATCTTTTCGCCAGCCTCCAGTGTGTCGACGCCAATTTCTTGTCCGACTTCGAATCCGTCAACCGAATCAAGACGAAGCTCAACAAGACGACGACCGGGTTCGACGTTTGCCTTTTCAAAGTGACCAGCTTCTGCTTGGGTCAACTTGTTTGCTTTCTTGTGTCCGTATGTGACTTGGACTGCTGTGTATCCGTCGCGTTCATTGGTTTTCACCTGAACAATGCGCGCGGGTTCAACACGAAGCACAGTGACGGGAATGACGCGTTGGTCATCTCCCCACACTTGTGTCATGCCGACCTTTTCGCCGACGATCGCTTTTTGTGCCATGGCCGTAGCCCTTTGCTCGTTGCAGTTGTACTGATGTATGTCTTCGGTTTTCACGCAAATGCTCCGACAACGAAACGTTGACGGAGCACCTGTCTGGGTTTTGCTGTGTGGTTCCACTTGCGTGGCCTGCACAGACGTCGATTGTGTTTCGACGATCGAACGTTTGGAATTGGGCCGAAGCCCTTTTCGCAAGAGGTCAAACGCTATCGGGGCAAGGGGCAACTCACTCCCCAACCCTTTGGTAAATGGGGGTTTAGCTCAGCTGGGTGGGGCGGCCGTCAGGCCGACCGGGTGGGTGGGCATCAACTGGGTCGGGCGGCCAGGGTGGCGGTCAGGGTGAGGCGCTCGCCGTCTCGTTCGACCACAATTTCCACCTCTTCACCGGGAGCGCTGTCGCGGATCACTGCGATCAAAGCACCCTGGCCCGAGATGGATTGGCCGTTGACCTCCAAAATCACGTCGTTTTCTTGGATTCCGGCCTCACTCGCGGGCGAATTGGGCTCTACCTCGGTCACCACTGCTCCACTGCCGCCATCTTCGCGAACCCCGAGGGACACCCCGAGGAAGCCTTCTTCACGGGTGCCGCCGTCGGCAATATCCCGCAAAATCTCGAGAACACGCAGAACTTCACCCACTGAGATGGCAAAACCGATGTTGTTGGCGGCTGTGCCAAAGTCGCTACGGGCAACGGCGGTGTTGATGCCCACCACTTGGCCGGCCAAGTTGATGAGCGGACCACCTGAGTTTCCTGAAGAAATGGCCGCATCGGTCTGAATGAGAGAGTTGAGTACACCTGATTCCATCACCAAGGTGCGGTCAAGGGCCGAAATGATGCCAGCGGTGATCGATGGAGCACCATCAAGGTCGAGGGCATATCCGGCCGCCACCACGGGGTCACCCACGGCGATGCTTTCGGCATCGGCAAACGTGGCGGCGGTGAGGCCAGTGATTGGTTCGGTGAGCTGCAACAGAGCAAGGTCATTTGCCGCATCAGAGGCGAGTACTTCAGCATCACGGGGGTTGGTCTCACCGTTTAACAGCACCTGCACGGTGGTGCTGCCCGAAATGACATGTTCGTTGGTGAGAATTTGGCCATCGCTCGTGATGATCACGCCGGTGCCAACACCACCGCCCATGTTTCCGCGAGCGGTGACGGTGACGATGCTGGGAGCGATAGTTGCAGCTGCTTTTGCGACATTTGAGTCGCCGAACGCGCCAACTTCAACTGGCGGCGCGGTCACCACCGTTTGTGAAACAGAGCCCGAATCAGATGAATCTGTGAATTGGGCGCCGACTACCCCGCCGACAACACCAGCGACGATGCCGATCGCAAGGACTGTTGCGACCGTGCGACCTCCACGACTGGTGCGTGACGACGCTGGGCTTTGAGTGGGAGGGGTGTACAACCAAGATGGTTCGTTACTCATGTCTTTGTATCTATCGCAGTTTTTCGGTGCTGTTTGGAAAAAAATCTAAAAATTGGGCAAGAAAAAACGGGGCGGTGTTGGCCGCCCCGTTCATTCATTCTCTGTTGAGTTTTTTAACCCTGAATCTTGATTTCGATGTCAACACCGGCAGGCAGTTCGATGCGCTGCAGTGAATCAATCGTCTTTGAGTTTGGATCCACAATGTCGATGAGACGCTTGTGAATGCGCATTTCAAAATGCTCACGTGAGTCTTTGTCAACGTGTGGTCCACGAATCACTGTGAAGCGATGCTTGTCAGTGGGAAGTGGAATTGGTCCGCGCACTTTTGCGTTTGTACGAGTGACTGTCTCAACAATCTTGCGTGTTGATTGGTCAATGATCTCGTGATCAAACGCCTTTAGGCGAATTCGGATACTGCTCTTAGCCATTTGTCTTAACCAATCACTTCAAGATTTTGGTGACGCGGCCAGCACCAACAGTACGACCACCCTCACGA
>CAYVAV010000025.1:0-10069 GCA_964449085.1 uncultured Bifidobacterium sp. | reverse complement strand
CGATCAATGACAAGTGAGTGATAACGCGTTGCAGTGAGTGGATTCGGCAATCCTTCAAATACGCCAATGTTGCGGTGCGTGATCTCTGATGTTTTGCCGTGCAATAACTCAGGCGCGCGTACAACATCACCGCCATACACGTGACCAATTGCTTGATGTCCAAGACACACACCAAAGACGGGCACTTCACCTGCGAATGCACTGATCGCATCACAGATAATTCCTGCTTGTTCGGGTCGACCGGGCCCTGGTGATAACAAAATGCCATCAGGCATGAGGTCTTGTGCTTGTGCGACAGTGATCGCATCGTTTCGTTTCACGATGGGCTCGGCACCCAACTCACCGAGGTACTGCACGAGGTTGTAGACAAAGCTGTCGTAGCTGTCGATCACCAGAATTCGTGCCATGTCTCTAGCCTGCCTGCCCAAGCGGTAAGAAACGAAACCGATTAGGCTAAAAACGTGGCTTCACGAGGAAAAAAATCAGGCGGACGCGTTACTCCGAAGGGAACTCGACCCGAAACGCGTCGACGCAGCGAATACAAGGGTGGACTTGAGGACGATCTTCACCACGATCCCAGCCAGATGCATGGCACTACTGAAGTGGGAGCAAGCACCCGCTACACCCCACCAGTGCCGGAATATAAGAAGCACAGCCCACCGTGGGTACCGGTGCTGATGTTTGCGTTGATGGGCATCGGTGCGCTCATCATCTTGCTGTATTACCTGGGCGCTGTTCCTGGTGGCCGCGACAACTGGTATTTGTTTGTGGGATTGGTGACATTGCTCGGTGGGCTCTACACCGCCACGAAATATCATTAGCTAGGTTGCTTTCGCCGCCACTAACTATTGCTTCACTGCAAGACGGCGGAATGTAGCTTCTGCAAAAACTGGTATCACTTTGATACCAAAAGTGGTATCAGTCTGATACCAGAAATGGTGTCACAGTGATACCGAAAGCAGTATCAGAGTGATACCGGAATTGCGAAAGTGGTGCCCGGGGAGTTCGGGTGCGAAGGCGACTTGCTGTCAAGTTTGCGGAGTGTTACTCGGGTTTGTCCATTGGTGGAGCGAGGTCGGTCAACTTGTCAATTCGTTGACCATGCAACAAACTGATCGCAAACTCATGCCCCATTGATGTGCGATGGCCATCGCTGTTCAATCGCCCAGGCCAACCGTGTGATTGATGGTATGCGCTCGCTACATAAATAAGGTGCGTGCCTACATCGCTGCGGCGACGATCTTTGTTGACATACAACTGATGCACGGTGCCTGTTTCTTTTCCCCACTGAATCGCGGCGACCTGCGCATCACTTGGCACTTTTAAGAACAAGAACTCTGGGTCGTCGATAATCGTGTCGGGCGCAATGTGATTCGTATCAAATGCCACAAGATTGTGAATCGGTCTCGGTTCTGATTCGCGTCCGGGAACAGACACAAACCACAACGGCGGACAGTTCGGCGCAAAATCATTGTTCACGTGAACACATACATGACCTTTATCGTCGAACGAGCTCTCCCATAGCAAGATTGCACTACTGATGTCGCCCGCTTCTTCTGGCGTTAACAACAAAGTGGCGTCGGGAAACTGATCGCCGATGTAACAGCGAGTACGAAATCGACCAGGGCGAACGTCGGGTCCTTGCCGTACGTACCATGCATTTACACCGCGGTCGGCGTTGCTGTTGCTCATTGCAAGTAATTGTATTAGATTGAATTATTATTCAATTTGAGGTGGGAAACATCATGAAGCGCAGAAATACATGGTTGCGACGCATGGGCATTTTTCTTGCCCCAGTTCTTGCTGCCACCACCACAATCGCGGTCGATTCCGCGAATGCGAGCGACGCAAACACCACCACTGACGACGAGAGCGACGACTCGATCAGCACCGCTACAGAGGGCGAGTTCTCACTGTGTCGACCGTTCTTTGGTGAAGGCAAATTCCTAATTGGTGATGAATACATTCCAATGACTCTCACAATCGAAGGCACCGACGGCAAACTCCTCACCGATACCACCGGAGTCACCTTTGAAGTGGTTACAGGATCAACGATTGTGGATGTCACGGAATACGTTGATCCAATTACCGAATATTTCGGCACCATTGATCCATTCATGACCCAGTTGTTCAATAAACCAACATCGGATTATTACGAACCAATGAGTGCGCCCGGCATGTACCAACTTGGCTGTGCGAGCCAACAATCTGTCTCAGACGTATGGGAAATACGTGCATTTCCGGAAGGCAGTGTGCTTTCAGCGAAACGTGCGGGAACAGTGATTGCTACCGCCTCAATTGGTGGACGCACCCCAAGTCGATTATCAGAGACACCGTTTCTCGACGACCTTGAGGGCCTCACTCCAGATCCCGACCTTTGTTCCATCGGATCAGATTCCGTGCAAGTCACCGACGTCCAATACTGCACCTATTTCACCGACGTCTACAACGCTTTGATTGAACGTACAGGTCGCCGCTTACATCCATCACTTGCATATTTCGCCACAATGTTTCCTGCAGTTCTTGTGTATGTGTTCTTAGAAATTGGAATCGATCCGGATTGGCCATGGTTTCTCGGACCACTTGGAAACACCGCACTCGCAACGCAGCTTTCCACCGAGCTGTCTTCTCTCGCATCAAACGATCAGATTCGAGCCGCAGTTCCGGCGTTTACGTGGAATTACTGCACAGCTTCGCGAATGTTGGCAGTGATGCCCGTGAGCAACGCGATTGAAGACGATCCAAACACGCCAGAAGACGAAACGACTCCGCCAAAATTTGAAATCACAGCAATTGGTCGCGGAATGGCTGACGCGTTATCAAACCCAAGAATTTCATCTTGGCCAGAATTAGACATGTGTATCTCTCAGTACGACTTTGCCGACCCAGCTAATCCGACACCTGAGGAACAGGTTGCGCAGGTAATCGGATTCATCTCGCTCCAAATAACAATTATTCTCTACTTCTATCAACTGTTCTATGTCGATATCCCTATGGGATTGACGAAGGTGTCATTGACTGCCAATTCAGATCTCAAGTCAATCGAAATGAAATCGCTTGCACGAATCCCGTGGGAATGGAAGGACAACACGCTTGCCGCACCACGATTCGGCAAAAACTATTCCGATGGTGTGAGTGCAAACGGAACACCAACTGCAACGTACTCAATCACAAGTGGTGCACTGCCAAAGGGATTATCGCTCAACTCCGCAACTGGTGCCATCACTGGAAAAGCGAAGCGACAAGGTACGTTCACGTTCACCATCACCGCAAGTAACTCAGCGGGTTCGATGAGTCATCCATTCACAATGACCGTGAAGCGAATTCGCCCGCGTCTCAGCGCTACACGCGACGGATTACTTGTTTCATTCACAGGTCGAGTATCAACCGAACTTCGAGCAAAGAATGTCGAGCTTGAGGTGTACAAGTACGGTACATGGCGAACAGTGTCTCAAATTGATGTGAAGAAGAACGGCAGATTTACTGCTGAGACATTCACCCAATGGGTACAGAATTATCGTGTTGTCGCTGGCAATACACGAAGCCTTGTCGTGAAGAAATAGTTGCCGCAACTAACTATTCGTACAGCGGTGCGATCTCATCCATGTCTTCCAAGCAGTGCTTGGGCGGTGGTGGATCTTCATCGGGTGCCATCACTACGCGCAATTCAACGCCGCAAATGTTGCAGCGATAACGCACGTTGATCTTTCGCATCTCACCAGATGGCGGTGGTGGAGGAAGTGAATTGGTCATGCTGCGCAACAGCGCGATGCCTGTTTTCCAAATAAACAACAAGAGCACCACACCAACGCCCACCCAAATAATGGTGGAAAACGCTGGCATGGTGCTCTCTTAAAACGTTAAGCGTTTGTTGTAATCGTTAGTTACTGCGTAACTGCAGATCAGCCGAGACGCTCGATGATGGTTGCATTTGCCATGCCGCCACCTTCGCACATCGTCTGGAGACCAAAGCGACCACCGGTGCGCTCAAGTTCGTTCACCAACGTTGCAAGAAGGCGTGTGCCTGATGCACCGAGTGGGTGACCGAGTGCAATTGCGCCACCATTACGGTTCACGCGGCTCATGTCGGGGCGAAGTTCCTTCTCCCATGCAAGAACAACTGATGCGAATGCTTCGTTGATCTCTACAACGTCCATGTCTTCAATCTTCATGCCTGCGCGCTGCAGCACTTTGTGTGTTGCAGGAATTGGAGCAGTCAACATGAGACGTGGGTCATCACCAGCAAGTGAGAAGTTAACGAAACGAGCGCGTGGCTTAAGGCCAAGCTTGTTTGCCATTTCTTCGCTCATGATGAGAGCGGCTGACGCACCGTCGGTGATTTGGCTGGAGTTACCAGCAGTCACGCGACCGCCTTCTTCTTCTGGACGGAATGATGGCTTCAACTTGCCGAGTGACTCGGTTGTTGTCTCACGAAGTCCTTCGTCAGTTGTCATGAGGTTGCCTTCAGCGTCAAGCACTGGAAGGATTTCGCGCTCAAAGCGTCCTTCTTTTGTTGCTTGCTGAGCAAGTGTCTGTGAACGCACACCAAATGCATCCATGTCATCGCGTGAGATGCCCCACTTGTCGGCAATGAGTTCAGCCGAAATGCCCTGGGGAACAAGTCCGCCAACAGATGCATACCGTGCACCCACCATCGGACCGAATGGGAAACCGTACTTACCATCGGCAACCGATGAACCCATAGGCACGCGTGTCATCAACTCAACACCTGATGCAATAACGATGTCGTATGCACCGGCCATCACACCCTGTGCTGCGAAGTGTGCAGCCTGCTGGCTGGAACCACACTGACGGTCAACGGTTGTGCCAGGAATTGTCTCTGGAAGTCCTGCTGCGAGAACTGCGTTACGAGCAACGTTTACTGACTGCTCGCCAACCTGCATAACACATCCCATGATGACGTCGTCAATGAGATTGGGATCGAAGTTGTTGCGCTCAACGAGAGCCTTCAACGTGACACCGGCGAGATCAACGGGGTGCCATTCCTTCAAACGACCGTTGCGCTTTCCAAGTGGCGTACGGATGACGTCAACGATGACTGCTGACTGCATGGGAACTCCTTAGTTCGGGGATCTACCGGGGGGTAGGTCGTAGGGGAAGGCTAGTCGGATTTTTCAGTGGCCCCACCGTTGAGGTTCTAAGGTACGCACGGCAACCACTGCCCATGACATCGTTGCCACAGGGGGATCTCATGACAAGGAAATGGTTCGTCGCATTAGGTGTTGCCGTTGCAGCAGCATTGGCATGGTTGCCTGTCGGCCCGGCTCAAGCCGCCGGTGTGCGCATCAGTGGATCTCTGGGTGCCGCGGGTGCCGGATACCAAGTGTTGTTGATTTCGCAAGATGGTGAAACGCAAGTATCTGTTGCTACTGCCTCGGGCGGTTTCAGTTTCAAGACCACAAAAACCAATGCACGTCGAGCAACACTGCAGATTGTTGACGCGAAGAATCGTTATGTCGGGCCCATTGTGATTGCCAAAGAAAAAGTTGGCAAGACATGGTGTGCGCACACTCGCTTAGCAGGCAAGACGGTGAATTTGAAGAAATTGACGTTCAATCCGTCTAAGGGTTTTGCCATCGCAAAGAAAGCGCCCAAGTCAACAACGTTCGCTCGTGCTGCAGTCGTTGCGAAGAATCAAACAGGTCAACCTCTCGCCGCTGGTAGTAATGGCATCACCAAAGCATCAGCAGCAAAACAAAAAACCTGCAACAAAGCCAAAGTGGGAACTGCATCCATCAGTGCCTTTGATGCTGACACTGACATGGGTGCTGATTTGGACTCCGATGGTTTGCCCAACACCCTTGATGCTGACGATGACGGGGACACCATCATCGATGCTGTTGACCAATCAACATCGGGTGGTTCAGCACGCATGAATCCGTGGGTGAACCTGCGCTCCAGCGATCCATTGTTCAACGCTTCACTCACTGCTGGAATTACACCCACTGATATCGCCGAAGTATTAGGCGTCGCCGGTAACTACGGCATTCAGTTCTTCATTCAGCAAAACAATTTTGTGGAAGGTGAAAAGGGCGCAACGCTCAACTCAGTGAAGTATGCGTGGGTGGATTGTGGTGACCTTGTGTATTGCGGTGGTGACAATCCCACCGCGTACACCACGCAAACACATCTCATTAGCAACAACACCGGTGTTCCGTGGAAAACGTATTACGGCGGTTTCAGAATTGAAACTGACAGTGCGCCAGCAACTCCCGGATTCACTGTTGATGGTGTCGACCCACAGCAACACGGCAACAACTTGTTCTTAATGAACCGCAACTCACAAAGCGATCCTGGTTATGTGTACTGGTTGGCATCAATGTTTCCCAACCAAGGTGCTCAAACTCTCAACACGGTAAAGCCGGGAGACGTATTCACCGTTCGATATGTCACCGATAGCGGTGAAGAAAAGTCCATCGCGATGATGATTAACCCACACGCAGTGACGGTTCCTGGTCTTACCACCGTCAACGGTGCGGCGTACACCGGTTCCACATTGACAACAGATGCCGACGGAAAGTTGGCGCTTAAGTTCTTCCGTCCACAACGTCTTGCAACAACGGGTGAGACAAATGCCGACGGATCAGCAGCGACATACAAAGACATGGGTGGTCTGCGATACGGCATCATCTACATGGGTGGTCAAGACACACCGTGTTCAACGAGTGACTACAGCAATTACTCCGCTGATTTCACTGCAACAACAAGCACTGATCGTGCTGCACAACTATGGCCGTTGTATGACAAGCAAACAACAGACATCGACACCAGTAGTAGCAGTGCTCAATTGCAGTTCACCATCGACCTGAAGTCGTGTTTGGGATCCACATGGAGTTCATTGGCTTCGGGTGCCGAATTCAACATTCAATTAGTTGGTGCCGGTGAGAACTTGACAGGCGGCGCAAATCGATCAGCCCTCGATCTCACAGTTCGTAAGCCGTAGGCCCACATTCACTGAACAGGATCAGCCAAAGACAACGGTGCGGTTGTTCCAAACAAGCACGCGATGCTCTACATGAGCACGCACCGCGCGAGCTAACACAACGGTCTCTAGGTCGCGACCGCGACTTGTGAGATCGCTGACATCGTCACGGTGAGACACGCGTGCAACGTCTTGTTCAAGAATCGGACCTTCATCCAAATCAGACGTCACATAATGCGCAGTAGCACCAATGATTTTGACGCCACGATCATGTGCCTGTCGATACGGGTTTGCACCGATGAATGCCGGCAAGAACGAGTGGTGAATGTTGATCATGCGACCACTCCATTTGTCCGCAAACCACGGCGGCAAAATCAGCATGTAGCGCGCAAGAATGACAAGTTCAACATCAAGCTGTTCGAGCAGGGCATCAACACTTTTTTCTTGCTCTGCGCGTGCAGTCGCTTCATTGCCCACTACCGGAATGTGCACGAAGCGATAATTGAATGCTTCGACTAGTTCACGGTGATCATCGTGATTGGAAATCACCGCCTGCACATCTAAACCGAGATCGCTGTATTTCGAACGCGTCAACATATCAGCCAAACAGTGCACAGCTTTGGACGACAAAATGGCGGTACGTGGTCGCCACGGCAACTCGCGCAACGAATACGTCATACCAAACCGTTGCGCAACAACTTCAAACTGTGATGACAATTGTGCAAGTGACTGTGACCCGTCGTGGGTGAATTCCACACGCTGGAAAAACATCGCATCTGAGGCGTCGGTGTGTTGCTCAGCATGAACGATGTTCCCGCCAATTTCCGTTACCCATGCTGCAACAGATGCGACAATGCCAGCGCGGTCGGGACAGGAGATGAGAAGAACGGCGGTGTGGGTCGACATGATGAACCTAAGAATGTGGCATGACACCACAGCGATCTGGTGGAGACGATGGGAATCGAACCCACGACCTCCTGCTTGCAAAGCAGGCGCTCTACCAATTGAGCTACGTCCCCAGAGCGATTTAGGTTATCGGACGAAGCCCTGACAAAACCCACCACCATCTGAACAACATGCGAGAGTACCCTTGCCCGTATGGCAGGCGAGCTTATTTATGCATTTCGAATCATGCGCTTGCCGCTACTGGACGTGGGTGGCGCAGCAATTGGGCGCATCGATGACATCGTGGTGGTCCCCGGACGTCGCGGTGCTCCCCCGCGCGTCACCGGCTTCGTCGCCACAAGCCAGCGTCGGCGCATTTTCGTGAATGCCGCTCGTGTAGGTGGACTTGACTCATTTGGCGTACGGCTCAAATCATGGGATGTTGACTTACATCCATTTCGCTCACGCGCCGGTGAGCGCCTGCTTGGCTCAGACGTGATCGACCAGCGCGTGGGCACGGAACGCGTCAGCGATGTCGCACTTCGATACATCATCACCGATCGTGAGCACGGTTGGGAAGTGGCAAAAATTCGCCTCACGCGCGCGGGCATGTTGGGTCGTCGCGCAACCTATCGACTTGTCGATTGGCATGAAGCAACAGGTTTGTTTGCTGCCGCCACTGAAATGGCGGCGGAAGCCGCGCGTCTACGGGACATGCACCCAAGTGACGTGGCTGCAGTTGTGCGTGCTTTGCCGTTGATGCAACGACAAATGCTCGCAAAAGAAATGGATGATGATCGACTCGCTGATCTTCTTGAAGAATTACCAGAGAGCGAACAGTTAAACATCATCGCAACTTTGGATTTAGAGCGCCTCATTCACGTGTTGGATGAGATGGAATATGACGACCTTGCTGACTTGCTCGCAGAAATGCCCGCGCAACAGCGATCCGCGATTCTCGAAGCGATGGATGAAGACGATGCCGAAGTTGTGCGCACGTTGCTGCAATACCAAGAAGGTACTGCTGGTTCATTGATGACACCTGACATCATTGTGATGGGTCCAACAAACACTGTTGCCGAAGCACTCGCACAAGTACGTGACCCCGACTGGCTGGTATCAATTGCATCAACAGTGTTTGTCACTCAACCGCCATTCAAAGCACCCACTGGGACATACTTGGGTGTGGTGCACTTTCAGCGCTTACTACGCGAACCACCGAGCACGGAATTGTCGCGTTGTCTTGTACAAGAGCCCACCATCTTGCCCACCGCATCAGACCGTGAAGTGGCCGAACGTCTCGCCGCATACAAGTTGATGACCGTGGGCGTATGTGATGAAGCAGGTCGTTTGCTTGGCGCAATCACTGTTGACGACGTGCTTGACCAGATGTTGCCTGCTGACTGGCGCCAACGCCGTCGCGCAGTTGAAGGAGTGACACGGTGAGGCGGCGCGAGGATCTTGCAACGCCACGTCGGCGTCGCCGTTTTACGATGCGCTATGACTCGGAAGCGTTCGGCCAATTCAGCGAATATATTGCGCGATTTCTTGGCACCGCGCAGTATTTAGTTATTCAGTCGTTCATCGTATTGGTGTGGGTGGCACTGAATGTTGCGTTCGAATTCATGCGGTGGGATGAGTATCCATTTATCTTGTTAACACTTGTGTTGTCGTTGCAAGCATCGTATGCAGCGCCACTTATTTTGCTTGCGCAAAACCGTCAGGAAGATCGTGAGCGCAAGCAACTACAACGTGATCGAAATGTTGCAATGCGAACACAAGAGGATGCCGAATATCTCGCACGTGAGTTGGCTGGTGTGCGTTTGGCATTAACAGAAGTTGCAACTAGCGATGATGTACGAGAGCAAGTGAAAAAACTCACTGAAGCTGTGCACGTTTTGTCAGAGAAAGTTGACAATTTGAGCAAAGTCCCACAAGATCAAGTCGGTGGTGACTGAGTTCAAAGCCTGCGCGTGACGCAAGTTTGCTGAGCGCTCGATCAAGATCGCTTTCCACGTCGTCGGGAATCGTTACATCGGTAACGGCCCCACACTGACTACACACCAAATGATGGTGATGTCCGGTGAGTTCTTCACTCAACTCAAACCGTCCCCATTCATCGGTGGTGATCACTCGTGTCACAACACCAGCTGCTTCAAGCACGGTGAGGTTGCGATACAGCGATGACTGTGCAAGCGATGTTGCCTGCAAGATCTCGGGAATCGAGAGTGGTCTGTCTCC
>CAYVAV010000024.1:0-10208 GCA_964449085.1 uncultured Bifidobacterium sp. | reverse complement strand
ATATCACTTGGCGGTCGTCATTGGTGGAACCTCTGCTGAACACTGTGTAGAGACCGCCAAGTTGGCAAGTGCGCGCTATCTCGATTCGCTGCCAACACAGGGCAGCAAACTCGGACACGGATTCCGTGACCTTGAATTGGAAAAAAAGTTGCTTGAGTTATCACAAAAGACCGGAATCGGTGCGCAGTTTGGCGGTAAGTACTTCTGTCACGATGTGCGAGTTATTCGTCTGCCTCGACATGGCGCGAGTTGCCCGGTGTCATTTGCAGTGTCATGTTCTGCTGATCGTCAGGCACTCGGCAAGATCACAGCTGATGGCATCTTCCTGGAACAATTAGAAACTGATCCTGCGCGATTCCTGCCTGATGTCACTGAAGATGAATTGAGCGAAGATGTCGTACATATCGACCTCAATCAACCGATGGATGTCATTCGCGCAACGCTTTCCAAGTATCCAGTGAAGACACGCGTAATGCTTACCGGCCCGATGGTGGTTGCCCGCGACATCGCTCATGCCAAATTGAAAGAACGACTTGATGCTGGTCAAGGACTACCGCAATACATGAAGGATCACTGTGTGTATTACGCCGGTCCAGCAAAAACACCAGAGGGATACGCGTCGGGCTCATTTGGTCCAACAACCGCTGGTCGTATGGACAGCTACGTGAATGAGTTTCAAGCAGCTGGTGGCAGTTTTGTGATGCTTGCCAAAGGTAACCGCTCACGTCAGGTCACGGACGCTTGCAAAACCTACGGTGGCTTCTATCTCGGTTCCATCGGCGGCCCTGCTGCACGTCTCGCAAAAGATTGCATCACAAACGTTGAAGTTCTTGAATATCCAGAACTTGGCATGGAAGCAGTGTGGAAGATCGAAGTGCGCGACTTCCCAGCATTCATCGTCGTGGACGACAAGGGCAATGACTTCTTTGATCTGGTGAGTGCAAGCGCGGGAACACCCGTCACGCTTCACTAATCACGCCAGACTGACGAGATCAAGCCACTCTTCGCTGAAGTAATCGACTTGACCGTCGGGCATGAGTAGCACCTTTGTGGGCTCAAGCGAGCGCACAAACTCAGTGTCGTGGCTCACAAAAATGATGGAGCCTTTCCATGATGACAATGCCTCTGCCACCGCGTCACGGCTTGGCGGATCAAGGTTGTTGGTCGGCTCGTCAAGAAGCAACACGTTGTGACGACCCACCATCAACATCGCCAACGCCAACTTTGTCTTTTCTCCACCAGACAACGAACCGGCTTCTTGAAAGACTTTGTCACCGCGCAGTCCAAACATTCCGAGCAAGCCACGGAGTTGCGTTTCGGTGAGTGCCGTACCATGCAACAATTCGCTGCGCATGTGATCAATGAGGTTGTCATACGGACGAATGTTGTCGTGTTCTTGAGCGTAATAACCGACAGATACGTTGTAACCCCAATCGAAGTTTCCAATGTTTGCAGTGGTTTCACCAGCAAGGATTCGCAGTAATGATGTCTTACCCGCGCCATTGAGTCCGAGCACGAGTAATCGCTCACGTCGACCTAGATCAAAAGAGACATCTTCAAAGACCGGAGGACCACCGTATCCCTTTGACAGTGATGTGGCCGTCACAACTGTCTCGCCACTTTGGGGAGGATCTGGGAACTTGACTGCCATGTGGCGATCTCGAGATCGCGTTGCAGTCATTCCATCTTGCAAACGAGAGATGCGCTTCTCAATACTGTGAGCCATCGATGCCTTCGACGCTTTTGCTCCGAAACGGTCCACCACCTCTTGAAGTCGATTAATTTCCTTTGATTGGAGTAACGCTTTCTTTGCGTTACGTTCTTCATCCTCAGCACGTGATCTTTTGTATTGGCTGTAGGTACCTCTGTATTCAACAACCTCACCGACACCATCTTCATCGGGACGATCAAGATGAAGAACACGGGTAATTGCCTCGTCTAATAATTCGAGGTCATGGCTGATCACCACCAGTGCGCCTTTGTAGTTACGCAAAAAATTGAGTAGCCATGTTTTTGCATCAATATCAAGGTGGTTCGTTGGTTCATCAAGCAGCAACATGTCACTTCCCGCAAACAAAATTCGTGCGAGTTCAACACGTCGACGCTCACCACCAGACAAAACATGAAGTGGCAAATTCAAACGGTCTGGTTTTAGACCAAGTCCAGCCGCGATAGTGCGCGCATCACTGTCCGCGGCATAGCCGCCTTTGAGACGAAACTCCTCTTCCGCCCTTGAAAATCGCTGCACGACTTGCTCATCGGGATTTTCCTCCATCGCGATACGCAGTTTTTCGAGACGTTCAAGATCAGCATCAATGTTTCGTCCGGACAAGATGTGCGAAACCGCAGTACGCCCTTCATCAACATGAGTTGCCTTTGGGTCTTGCGATAAATACCCACACTGACCACTGCGTCGTACCGTTCCTGTGGCGGGTGGGTTTTCCCCACCCAGCACCTTCATCATGCTGGTCTTACCCGCGCCATTTCGACCGACAATTCCGACCTTGTCGCGTGCCATCACGGTGAATGTCGCGTCATGCACCACATTGCGCCCGCCCACCTCCACGGTGAGCTGTTGAACCTGTAGCACTCCTCTAGTTTGCCGGCGCAGCGGGCGGAACTGACGCTGGCGGCACAGTAGATGCAGGAACCGTCACCGTAGGTGTTGTTGTAGACGTTGTCGGCGATGTAGTCGCAGGTGCGTCGTTGACTGATGCCCCAGGGTCTGAATCGGTGGCTGGCGCAGTGGTGTCTTGTGGAGAGACATCATCGATCTTGTCGTTAGTAAATTGCGATGCCAAGCACTCACCTGGCGAAGTGGGTGCAACGCCAGCAGCTTGTGAAATAGCTTGAGCCAAAATTGCACGACCGTCAACAGAGGGATGCACGCGATCTGGAGACAATACGCCGTCATATGCCGAAATGCTTGTCCAATCAAGAATCCGTACATGTGGATGATTGTCCGCGACATTTTGAATGATGCTGTTGATCTGCTGTTGCACTTCGCGGAATAGAGACGTTGTGAGAACAAGTGTTGGTCGCGGTGCGAGGGATGAGAGAATGCGGTCAAGGTCAGATTTATAATTTTCGAAGTTGCCATTGAAGTTGGTTCCCAAGAACACAACGGCCGCATCCCAACCATCATCCAAGCGTTCTGTCAACACCTCGCGACCAAATCGAATTTGCTGATTAGCTTCTGCTTCCACCGCAACACGCCAACCAAGCGGCACCAGTGCACGACACAAATCATTGCCATACCTCGGAGCAGCACCCGCAAAGATCGAATCTCCGATGAGCAACAAGCGATTGCCCTTCGCGTCGGCACCGAGCACCTTGCCGTCAAATTGTGGGAAAGGAACAGTGATGCCACCTTCTTTGCCGAGGGCATCAGCACTACCAGGCAGACGTCCGACTCCCTCAAGCAGTCGAGCAAAGGAGTCGGAGTCGGAGTTGCCACAACCCGCTAGACCAGCGGCGAGCGCAACGGTCAACGATGCAACGACAAGGCGGGATTTAGCGAACATGCGAAACGCCACGTTAGGTGCTTTTTTGTCTGTTGTGTCGTCAGACAATTCCAAAATCATGTCTTGGCATCATCAGCAACGGTGAGGTCTTCAAATCTTTTCACACGCCGTAAAGAAGGAAAGGCAAACCACCACGTGCCCACCACAAAAAACGTCGCAATTCCCCCGCCAATAATCGTGGCTGGCGCTCCAACGGCACTTGAGACAGCGCCGGATTCGAAGGCTCCTAACTCATTCGATGCTCCGATAAAAACATTCTCAGCCGCGGATACGCGACCTCGTTTTTCATCGGGTGTCACCATTGGCACGATCGATGCGCGAATGAAAACGCTAATCATGTCTGAGGCGTTGAGAACGAGCACTGCAACGAACGCCACCACATATGAACGGGTGATGCCAAGGACAATTGTTGCGGCACCGAACACGAGAATCGAGAGGTACAAATTTCGAGCGACATTGTTGTAGATCGGTCGTATCGCCAGCCAAATTGCCATCAATGCTGCTCCGATTCCACCTGCTGCGCGCAACCATCCGTAGGCAACATCTCCTACGCCAAGTCGTTCTTCTGCAATAACTGGAAGTAGTGCGACAGCACCGCCAAACAAGACCGCGAATAGATCGATAGAGATCACAGCGAGCAAAATTGGTGTCCGGCGAATGAACGACAGTCCTTCAAGTGCCGACCGCATGGAGATCGCTTCTTTGGGACCGGGCTCGGAATCCGCAATTTTTAACTTCACTCGACCAAGTGAAGCCATACCAACCATCATCAATCCACCAGCAGCCGCATACGCGAATGCGGGATCGACGGCATATAAGAATCCACTAATTGCAGGACCGATAATGACTGCACCCGTCCACGTTGCACTGTAAAAAGCAATGACACGAGTGAGCCCGCCATCAGGAGCAATCATGGGAGCGATTGGTCGCAGGGCTGGCGTGAGAAAAGCTCGTGCGGCACCAAAGAAGAACGTGATGATGAAGATGGGCATCGCGCTCGTTGGATTAGACAGTGCGTACCACATCAATAACAACGAGCACGCTGCTTCACCAACAACAGCCGTCATCGCAACTCGTTTGCGATTGAACCGATCAGCAACCGAACCGGTAACAAGGACCAGCAAGATCACGGGCAAAAATTCGGCCAGACCTAACCATCCGATGTCCAACTCGCGTCCCGTGATGTCAAACACGTGTTTGCCAAGTGCTGTTGCCTGCAGCATCACGCCGGTGTACAGCGTCAGCGCAGCTAGGAGAAGGGGGGTAACCCCCGGCGACCTCAGCGCCTCAAGTGCACTAAGGCGATGAAACTGAACCTCGTCTGATGGATTAGCGGGGTCTGATGAATTAGCGGGCGGTCCAGCCACCATCAACGACCATCTGTTGCCCAGTCATAAATGTGGAAGCGGGACTTGCGAGATACAAGAGAGCTCCATCTAGTTCATGTTCAAAACCCATGCGAGGAATCGGCGAGTTTTGCATAATGAATTTCATCGGACCCTCTTCACTCATTGGTTCGGTCATCTCCGATGGGAACCAGCCCGGGCATAACGCGTTGACTCGCACGCCTTTACGCGCCCACTGCAATGCCATTTCGCGCGTCATATTGATGAGGGCACCCTTGCTGGTGCAATAGCTGGTCTGTTTGATCGGAGTGGAGCCAACAAGTCCGAGCATTGATGACACATTGATAATCGAACCGTAACCCTGTGTCACCATCTGAATGCCAGCAAGTTTGGCCAGATGCCACACAGCAATCGTGTTGACTTCCATTACTTCGCGAAAACGATCCAACGATTCTTTTTCAATTGGAGCAGCGTCCCCAATGCCGGCGTTGTTGATCAACACATCAATGCGTCCACATTGAGCAATGGTTTCTGCCACCAAATGCTCTCGCTCTTCTTCTTTAGAAACATCACATTGGATCACAACTGAACCAGGCAATTCGGCAGCGAGAGATTCGAGGCGTTCTTTACGGCGCGCTGAGAGCACGACTTTGGCGCCAGCAGCGTGGAGTACGCGTGCGAAGCGGGCACCGAGACCAGAAGAGGCACCAGTGACAAGCGCGACCTGTCCGTCCATGCGGAAGAGATTGAGTGGAGCAACGGGAGATGCGGTATCAGTCATGAATGCGAGGCTAGGCGTTCGCAGTGCCTGTGCCAGCATGGAGGTGCGCATCATGGCGCAGACGGAGGACGCATGAAAATTCGCATCGGGCTCGGACTGGGTGTTCGCTCCACGCTGAATGACGCTGGTTTTCTCGACGTCATTGACGCTATGGAAGAACTGAAGTTCGACAGTGTGTGGTTCAGCGAACGTGTGGGCGGACAAGCACCCGACCCAGTTATTGCGATGGCAATGGCGGCGGCGCGCACAAGAAAGTTGAAAATTGGAACGTCTGTCATGGTGTTACCAGGTCGTAATCCGGTTCTTCTTGCAAAGGAACTTGCAACACTTGACCGCATGTCAAATGGTCGCTTGCTCCCAGCCTTTGGACTCGGTGCGGTGGATCCAAAGGAACAACAGGCCTTCGGTGTTGAACGGTCCGAACGTGCATCAATCTTTAATGAAGCGCTCGCCGTGATGCGTGCGTGTTGGCGTGATGAGTCGATCACATTTCATGGCAAACATTTTCATTACGACAACATCACCGTCGAACCAAAACCTATTCAACAACTTCCCGAAGTGTGGCTCGGTGGAATCGCAGACTCGGAGTTGCGTCGCGTCGGTCGCCTTGCAGAGGGATGGCTCCCATCATTTGTGACGCCTGACGATGCAAAACGTGGTTGGAATACGGTGAATGAGATTGCAGCGGCACATGAACGTGAAATAGACCCTGAGCATTTCGGAGTACTAATCCCCTACTCCCTCGCACCAATTCCCGATGTGTTTGAAAAAGCTCTCGCCACAAGGCGACCCGATCTGGAAGACGCAACCTGTCTTGTTCCCCAGGGATGGGATCAACTGGTGGCGTTATTGCAGCAATTCATCGCAGTAGGAGCGTCCAAGTTCGTGATCTTGCCGGTCAATGAACCCGCTACCCCGCAAGAGTGGATCGCGCTACTCGAACAATGTGCCGACGTTGTTTTGCCGCTTCAAACGTAAGCGCCCGTCACGTCACGTAAATATTTAGCGACGTGATGGTTTCTTGAAGTTCGTGACAACATCAATCAAAAGGCGGGTGCCGTAGGCGGTCGCACCACGTTGCAACCAACCTTCATCCGCGTCTGCTTCCATTGGGCCAGCGATATCAAGGTGAGCCCACGGCACATCGGAGACAAATTCATTCAAGAACAGTGCGGCGGTTGTTGCACCAGCAATTGGTCCACCGATGTTGCGCATGTCTGCAACATTCGAATCAAGCATCTTGCGATATTCACCAAACAATGGCATCTGCCATACCAATTCGTCAGTGCGATCACTAGCCGCCTTTATCTGATCAGCAAAAGACTGGTTATTACTGAATAGACCAGCCATTTTCTTTCCGAGGGCGGCCATACATGCACCAGTCAATGTCGCAATGTCAATCATTGCGTCTGGTTTTTGTTCAACACCAAGCGACAAACCATCAGCCAGAATCAAACGACCTTCTGCGTCAGTGTTGTGGATCTCAACTGTTTTGCCATTTCGCATGGTGAGAACGTCGCCCAACTTCAGCGCACTACCCGACGGCATGTTGTCGGTGCACATGAGGTACGCCGTCACTGCAGTGGTGCACTTAAGTGCTTTCAAAGTGCTCATGGTTGCGAGAACTGCGGCCGCTCCACTCATGTCCATTTTCATCGATGCATGGGATGCATCGCTCGGCTTCAAACTGATTCCACCTGAGTCATACATGACACCTTTACCGACAAGAACAACTTTGTTGCGAGCATTGCGCGGCGCGTACACCAACTTCACCACTCGTGGTGGCTCCACGCTTCCCTTGTTGACACCGACCATGCCACCGCACCCCATAGCCTTTAACTGGTCGCGGTTGTAGACCGTGGCGCGCAACCCAGATTCTTTTGCAATTTCCACTGCATGGTCAGCAAACATTCGCGCGGTGAGATGCGCGGGTGGAGTGTTTGCATAATCTCGTGCGCGAGTCACGGCCGTTGCGATTGCGATACCACGAGCGATGCCCGCTTTTACCGCAGTGGTCGACGCAGAGGGAGCGACGAGAACGAGATCTGACAAAGCTGCGGCACTCTTTTTGTCGTTTTTCAATTCGACATAACGATGCGTTGCAAGTGCGACACCTTCAACAACAATCTGTGCCGCACGCTTACGGTCGAATCGACCAACCATTGGCAAAGACGTAGCAAGCGATGTGTGCTTGCCTGCCACTCGTGCAAGTGCAGCAGCAATCTTGCGCAGTATCGCTTCATTCAGGTCTTTGGGAACACCGATTCCAACGAGGATGCGTACCGACTTTGAACCATTCGGCGGTAGTACCAAAGTCTCGCAACACTTGCCTTCAAAACCCATTGCGGCAAGTTCTTTGCGCGTATGACCAAGGTCTTTTGGAAGCGCGCCATCTGATGCGACAGGAATACCTACGGCACCAACAGTGGCGGGAACGGACGTGGAAATAGATACATCGCGGAGCACGTGGTCAGTCTAGGGATGCAACAGAAAGGGTCGCCCTGTGCAAGCGAACGTGGTTAGACAGAGCGCACGGGACGCGACTTGCCCTCTTGCCATCGGGCCATTGTCCACAGGAGGTCTGAGAGTCGATTCAGATACGGCACCACATACGACGGTGGCGGAGCAGCAGAAAACGCGTGGCGTTCGGCTCGACGAACGGTCGTGCGGGCGAGGTCGAGCCATGCCGCAACAGGGTGTTCGCCAGGCACGACAAACTCAGCAGGACGCTCAAAACGCGTGTCGAGATCGTCAATGACTTCTTCCAAATGATCCACCATCTCAGAAGTGACAAGAGACTGACCAGGTGCAAGCTTGTGGCGGTTCTCTGGCAATGTTGCGAGCTCTGCCATGAGCACCCACATGTCGCGCATGATTTTGATGCAATAGGTCTCCACCTCAGAACCGTGACCGGCTGCGATACGCACCATTCCCATAATTGCTTGCGCCTCGTCGACGGCGCCGTACGCACGCGGCAACGCGCTGTCTTTGGGGACACGACTTCCATACAGCAAACCCGTGGTGCCGTCATCGCCTTCGCGTGTGTAGATCTTGTCGCGTCCCATAGCGCCTGTGACGTTAGTGGGATAAATGACGTTTTCACTGCTAATCAGGCAAATACAGGCTTCCACAAGTAGCGTTGTTGCGGTATGTCACGCCAGAACTACCTCGATGCCGTTCGCGAACGCATCATCGTATTTGATGGCGCCTTTGGCACCTTTGTGCAAGGACTTGACCTTGGTCCTGATGATTTCGGTGGTCCATCGCTAGAGGGTTGCAACGAAATGCTGTGCGACACCCGACCAGACATCATCGCTTCAATGCATGAAGCTTTTTTGAAAGTTGGTGTTGATGCTATTGAGACCGCCAGCTTTGGCAGTTTCTCCACGGTTCTTGCCGAATACGACATTCCTGATCGTGCATACGACTTGAATGTAAAGGCCGCATCTATTGCGCGGTCGGTTGCCAATGATTTTGAAACTGATGGTCGATCTCGATACGTCGCCGGATCAATCGGACCCGGAACAAAGCTTCCCAGTTTGGGCCACATCGGATTCGTAGAGCTTCGCGAGGCTTATGTTGAACAGGCACGTGGGTTACTTGATGGCGGAGCCGATCTTTTCCTTATTGAAACCTGCATGGATCTCTTGCAGATCAAAGCAGCAATGCAGGCATGTCGTAAAGCAATGGCTCTCTGCAACCGTGAAGTGCCCATCCAAGTTCAAGTGACGATGGAAACAACGGGTCGAATGCTTGTTGGCACCGAAATTGGTGCCGCACTCGCCGCCCTATTTGCGATGAAGCCCGACGTGCTCGGAATTAACTGCGCAACAGGACCAGCAGAGATGCAGGAACATTTGCGTTACCTGTCGGAACACTGCCCCGTTCCAATCAGTGTGTTGCCAAACGCCGGATTGCCAAGCGTTGTTGATGGCAAAACTCACTACGACCTCACCGCCGAACAACTTGCAGAATTCCATCGTCACCATGTGAAGGACCTTGGCATCGGAATTGTTGGTGGCTGTTGCGGCACGACTCCCGAACACTTACGCCAAGTTGTTGAAGCGGTACGCGACCTGTCACCAGTTCAACGAAACATCACATTTGAGCCGAGCGTGACGTCGCTGTATTCGCCGGTCACCATCGAACAAGACAACAGTTTCCTGATTATTGGTGAACGCACAAACGCCAACGGCTCAAAAGCTTTCCGTGATGCGATGTTGCAACAAGACTGGGATACCTGCGTCAAGATCGCAACTGATCAAATTCGTGAAGGTTCTCACGTGTTAGATGTGTGCGTTGACTACGTCGGCCATGACGGCACGATCGACATGGATGAAATCGCGTCCCGTTTCGCAACACAGGCAAGTGTCCCACTGGTCCTCGACAGCACCGAACCGCAAGTGATGGAAGCAGGTCTCAAACACGTCGGTGGTCGCGCCATCTTGAACTCTGCAAACCTCGAAGATGGTGAAGCAGAAGGAAGTCGACTTGACCGAGTATTCAGCCTCGCGCGTGATTACGGTGCAGCAGTTATTTGTTTGCTCATTGACGAAC
>CAYVAV010000023.1:0-11836 GCA_964449085.1 uncultured Bifidobacterium sp. | reverse complement strand
GCGACATGATGACCGACATTGAGTAGTCGAGGAACGAGCGTTCCATTTCATCTTGCAGCGGAACGGGTTGGATTTGATCAAACAGATTTGGATTGCCGGCGTCACTCATTGTCAATCCCCTTTAGAAGTCCAAGTTGCGCACGTCGCGCGCATTCGTCGTGATGAAGTTCTTACGACTTTCCACATCATCACCCATCAACACACTCACAACTTCGTCTGCAATCGCTGCTTCTTCCACGGTTACCTGCAACAGTGTGCGAGATGAAGAATCCATAGTGGTGCTGCGCAATTCTTGCCAGTCCATTTCACCCAAACCTTTGAGTCGTTGAAACTCTTTCTTGTGGTTGGGTTTGTCTTTCAAGAAATCATTCTTCGCGACGTCGTCTTTGAGATACACCTTCTCTTTACCAACTTCTGTTGAGTACAACGGCGGTTGGGCGATGTACACATAGCCGGCTTCAACAAGTGGGCGCATCTGTCGATAGAAGAACGTGAGTAGCAACGTACGAATGTGGCTGCCATCAACGTCAGCGTCAGCCAACGCAATGATCTTGTGATAGCGCGCTTTGGTGACATCAAACTCATCACCTACACCACCACCGATTGCTGTGATCAACGCTTGAATTTCGTTGTTCTTCAACATCTTGTCGAGGCGTGCACGCTCAACATTCAAAATCTTTCCGCGGATAGGAAGAATCGCCTGCGTGCGTGGATCGCGTGCATCAACAGCGGTGCCGCCAGCTGAGTCACCTTCCACGATGAACAATTCGCTCTCTTCAGGTTTGCCGCTTGCGCAGTCTTTCAACTTGTCGGGCATGCCCGCACCAGACAATGCAGTCTTACGACGAACGGCATTACGTGCATTCTTTGCAGCTAAACGCGCTTGTGCTGCAGCAATCGCCTTTTTCACCACACGGTTTGCTTCGGTGGGATTTTCCTCAAGCCACTCAGCCAAAAACTTATTGGTGCTCTTTTGAACAAATGAACGCATGGAGACGTTGCCCAACTTCGCCTTTGTTTGTCCTTCAAATTGTGGTTCACGCAACTTCACCGCAATGATCGCTGTGATTCCTTCACGAATGTCTTCGCCGAGAAGATTGTCGTCTTTTTCTTTCAACAAGTTTTTGTCACGCGCGTACTTGTTGATGACAGATGTCAGCGCTGTTTTAAATCCTTCAACGTGCATTCCACCTTCGATTGTGGAAATGCCATTTGCATAACCATGAATGCCTTCGTAGTACCCGGTGTTCCACTGAATGGCGACACCAATTTCTTGGCCTTCTTGTTCATCTTCGTCTTCGTAATGTGCCACTTTGTTGAACAATGATTCTTTTGAAGCGTTCAAGTGCTTCACAAAATCGACGATGCCACCTTTGTATTGATAGGTGACAGTTTGTTCTTTGCCTGGACGCTCGTCGGTGAACACCACTTCGAGGTTTTTGTTAAGAAACGCCATTGTTTGCAAACGCTCAAGCACGGTGCGTGCAACAAACTCGGTTCCTTCCGATGCAAAGATCGTGGGATCTGGCCAGAAGGTGACTGTGGTACCGGTCTTGCGACCCTTCGCTGGTGTTTTCCCGACCTTTGCAAGCTTGGACTTTGGTTTGCCACCGTCGCGAAACTCTTGGCTGTAGCGGTCGCCACCACGATCAATTTCCAGCAGCACGCGACTAGATAACGCGTTGACCACACTGACGCCCACGCCGTGGAGACCGCCTGACACCTTGTATCCCTCGCCACCAAACTTGCCGCCCGCGTGCAACACGGTGAGAACCACTTCTGCGGCACTCTTTCCTTTATGGGGCCCCGATGGATAGGGATCAACGGGGATTCCGCGACCATTGTCCTCGACACGACATCCACCGTCATCGGTCAAGGTGACATTGACGCGAGTACAAAAACCCGCCATCGCTTCGTCAATTGAGTTGTCAACCACTTCCCAGATGAGATGGTGAAGACCGGCCAAACCGGTGCTTCCGATATACATACCGGGGCGTTTACGTACGGGGTCCAAGCCTTCGAGAACCTGAATATCTTTCGCGCCGTAATCGGCGGTGGGGTTCTTCGACGGCGCTTTTTTTGCTGCAGCCATGCTGTGTGTCATCCTACCAAGTTGACTATTTATAACAGTGCTATTTCGCTATCTGTTCGCGATCTATTCACCATCGCCGTGCTACCCAAACGTGTAGTTATGTGCGAAGTTATTTACGTGTTCGTGATACACGCACATCAATGACATCGACGACATCACCAAGATGTTCACGCAATGTGTGAATTACTTGTTGTTCGAGGAACTTAAACTGCGTCGCCCATGCAGGTTCGATGACCTCCACCACTAATCGCTTGTCATCAAGTCGTACGGGAGTGACGTTGTCGGCAATCGGATCACCCACCAACTCGCGCCAACGACCAAATAGTCCCCCGACGGCCTGTGTGTCACCCATGTTGATGCGACGCATGGCGGTGTTGAGATGCTCCGACAGCGGCACCGGGTCACGCGAGGGCTTGTAGTTATCTGATGAATAGTCATCTGATGTCATCTCTGCCCTCCGTATCCGCCGAACTACTGGCCGTCGATGATCTGGCCATGTGAGATCACCAGTGTCGCATCGGGGTGGGCCGCAGGAGGCAGCGCCGTTGCCGAGGTGATCACCACCTGGCCGGGGGGCATGTGGCGTAGCAAGGCCTCGGCGCGGGAGGCATCCAACTCAGACAGGACATCGTCTAACACCAGTAGGGGTGGGGTGCCGACGTGATCGGTGACGAGGGTGTGGATGCCAAGGCGGACCGCGAGCGCAAGAGTGCGGCTCTCCCCCTGTGAGGCATGAGACCGGGCGGGCATGCCCTTGATGTGCAGCACGACATCGTCTCGATGAGGCCCAACCGTTGAGACCCCACGACGCAGATCTTCGGTGCGTGCTTCCGTCAGGGCATGTGCAAGTCCGATACTTCGCCACGATGGTTCATACATCACGTCGATCTGGGTGGGTTCGCCCGCCAGCAATTCATATGCGCGACACACGTGCGGGGTGAGTTGAGCAACAAGACGAGCACGGGCTTCACCGAGCAATGTTCCCGATTGTGCGAACTTTTGATCCCACACGTCAAGCGTCATTGCGATGTCATCAGTGAGACGACCGCCTGATTGACGCAACAACACATTGCGTTGACGCACAATGCGGTCTACTTCCAGTCGCAGTGCGTCATTCGATGGACTGAGTGCAACCAATGCGTCGTCTAGCAATGTGCGACGCGTCGATGGGCCCTCAAATACCATTCCCAAATCAGTTGGTGCGAACACAGTTGTGCGCACAACACCCAACAAATCACGAATGCGAGCAAGTCGCTGCTTGTTGACCAATACTCGATTTCGGCCGGCGCGGTTGATTTCTGCTTCCACCAAAATCTCTCGTCCGTCATCATGACGAATTTCAGCACGAACATATGCGCTGTCTGCGCCTTCACGCACTAATGCGTCGTTTGGAACACCGCGAAAACTCGCAAGTGTTGCTAAATAGCTCATCGCTTCAGCGAGTGACGTTTTCCCTTGACCGTTTTTTCCGATAATTGCAGTAACACCGTTGTGGAGATCAAGAACAACGTGTTCGTACACACGAAAATTCGTGAGCTCGATACGACGTATGACCATGACGCATCAAATGCGCTGCGGCATCAACAAATACAAATACGTGGGATCATTCACGCCGCGCAACACGGCGGGCTTATTCGACACGTTTGTTTCAATTGAGATTTCATCGGTGGTGATTGCGTCTGCACCATCATGCAAATACGCAGGGTTAAATGCCAACGTGATTTCTTCACCGTTGTATGACGCATCGATATCTTCAACACTGGTGTTGCCATCAGTTGTCTGCACCATCAAGCGAATGCCGTCGTTGTTCATAGTCACCCGCACAGGTGTGTTGTCACGAGCAAACACTTGACTGCGACGAATTGCTTCCATGAAAGGCACGCGAGCAGTGATGCATTTGTTCGGACACGGTGAATCAACAAGCTGTTTGTATTGCGGATACGTCGCGTTGATCAAGCGCGTGGTGAGTTGCATTGTTGGTGATTCAAATGTTGTCTCTAATTCACCAAAACGAATTGCTACTTCGTCGCTGAGATCAAGTAGTCGTTGCAACTCCACGAACGCACGACTGGGAATAAGAAATGTGGAATCATTTGCGAGAATTGTTGTGTCGGGAAGATCGCGTACTGCTAAGCGAAAACCGTCTGTTGCAACAAGACGGAATGCGCCGGCTTCAGATGACAACAACACTGCAGTGAGGTTTTGTTTATTTGGATCATCACTTGCAGCGCGCACAACTTGTGACAAAGCGTGCTTCAAGTCATTTGATGGCAATGTGACGGGGTTTGTTGGTGCTGGCGATAGACGTGGAAATTCCATGTCATTCAACGTGTGAATGGTGAATTGTGATCGACCAGAACTAAGTGATGCGGTGTCACTGGAAACATCTACGGTGACCTTGCCTGCCGGAAGCGACCGAACAATCTCATTGAACAAACGCGCATTGACAAGTGACGTGCCGTCACTGTCTCCACCAACAGGCACCGTGAATTGCAGCGCAATGTCGTTATCAGTGCTCGACATGGTGAGTGTGTCACCAGACAATTGCATCTTCACACCAGACAGAGCCGGTGTTCCGGCGTTACGAGTAGAGGCAATACGTGCAAGAGCCCCTAACGCCTCGGCCAAAATTCCTTGTTCGCTTCTGAATTTCATCGGCGTTCTTTCCTGTCAGGTTCTCTGATTGTAGATGCTCTTGTTGTTCCGCTCAGTAAATCAGGTTGGTAATTCGCGGGTCTTAATAACAACACCAAGATCTTTTTCATATGTTTAATGGTTGTAATAAGTGCTGTGGATTGTGGGAAAGATCCGCAATCCCAGTACCAGTATGAGAGGGCCGTGTGTATGAATGACATGGTCTTGTCACATCTTGCACGTGTGTCATTTCATATGTTGTGGGCAATGTGTGGGCAACCCGTGAGTTATCCCATGTGTGAGTGGAGTTGTCCCCGTGTGATTCACAGGCTGTCCACATCCATTAACGCAAAGAAAATGCTATGAGCTCTTCAGTTTTGTGATGATGCCCGTGACCTGGTCGTAGGTCTCTTTGCTCTCGCGCATGAGTCGCTGGGTTTTTTCGACTGCGTGGATGACTGTGGTGTGGTCACGGCCGCCGAACAGACGTGCAATTGCCGGGTATGACAATTCGGTCATGTCACGGAAGACATACATCGAGATCTGGCGTGCCGCCACTAGAGGACGCTGGCGGCTCTTGCCTTTGAGTGCTTCCACGGTGAATCCGAGGATGGCGGCCATTTCAGCGAGCATTTCCTCATCAGTGCGGTGCTTCGGTGCTGATTCAGACAACAAGTCACCCAATTGCGCTTTGGCCATTTCAACCGTGGCTGGTTCGCGAGTGAGGTTTGCATACGCGGTGACGCGAATGAGGGCCCCTTCCAACTCACGGATGTTCGAGGTGATGTTGGAGGCGATGAACTCGAGCACCTCGGCATCGAGCGGGGTGTTGTCGCGCTCTGCCTTGTTGCGCAAAATGGCAAGGCGGGTCTCAAGATCAGGGGGCTGAATGTCGGTGATGAGGCCCCAACGGAAGCGACCACGGAGGCGGTCTTCCAAGGTGGGGATGGCATCGGGCATTCGGTCAGAGGAGATGACGATCTGCTTATTGGCTCCATGCAGGGAGTTGAAGGTGTGGAAAAACTCCTCCTGGAGACCTTCTTTTCCTTCCATGAATTGGATGTCGTCAATGAGAAGAACATCGACATCGCGATAGCGACGCTTGAACGCTGCAGTGGTGTTCGTACGAATCGCATCGACGTATTCGTTCAAGAATGTTTCCGTAGAGACATAACGAACTTCGTAATGGGCGTAGTGATCGTGCACGTACCAGCCGATTGCTTGGAGCAAGTGTGTCTTACCAAGACCAGCGGAACCGTAAATGAACAACGGGTTGTATGAACGCGCCGGTGTTTCTGCGACACGTAACGCAGCAGCCAGTGCGAACTGGTTTGAGGCACCCTTGACGAAGTTGTCGAAGGTATATCGTGGGTTCAAACCCACCACTAAACCCTTGCCGTTATTGACTTTTGTGGTGTTGTCTGATGTGTCGTCTGTTGACGATGACGATGGTTCTGGTTCGAAGTCAACAGTGTTGATTATCGAATGCACAGCGCCAATTTCGACAATAAGTTCACGATCACTTTCACCGATTTCATCAAGAGCGTCGAGAACGAGTGGGCGATAGCGAGTGACGATGCGATCGCGCACGTGAGCGTTTGGAACTTGGATACGCAGAGAGTCTTCGTCGCTTGCGAGGGCTACAACATCGTTGAATGTGGAGTACCACACACCTTCAGACACCTGTGCCTTCAGCAGTTGTGATGTGGCATTCCACAATGCTTCATGATCTGACACAGCTAGCCCCTCCCTCCACAGCAGTATCCACAGGGTGTGGACACGCCCCCACGAGGAACCCGTGGGAGAGATGAACGTAGCAGGATCTGTGGATAGTGAAAAAATCCCACAGACTCTTTACATTCCCGATGTTGTAACGGTGGCCCGTGTCGCCCTAGCCTGTGATCTTTGCTAGTCCGATCCGCCCTCATTTTCGTGGGAGCTCTTGCCCAAGAGGAGGCGCCATGAAGCGCACCTTTCAACCAAACAATCGCAAAAAGAGCCGTAAACACGGCTTTCGCCACCGTATGTCCACCCGTGCCGGTCGCGCCATTTTGAAGGCTCGTCGCGCCAAGGGTCGCCACCGCCTCAGCCATTGATCGGTCGTATCCAAACACGCTCGGCCTTTGAGCGGGTTCGCCGCGATGGGGTCCGTGTTCGGTCCGCTGTGTTGTCTTGCACCATGCTTCTCGATGAAACTTGCCAACAACCCCATGTGGGTTATGCGCTCGGGCGCAAAGTGGGCTCCGCCGTGCGCCGCAACCGTTTGCGCCGACAACTTCGTGAACTTGTGAAATCTCACAACGATGAACTGCGGCCCGGCTGGTACGTAATGGGTGCGTCTCCTAAAGCAACCCTCTTGTCATTCAATGAGTTGTCTCAAGAAATGGACTCGCTTGTGCATAAATGCTCAAAGGTGGGTGCCTGATGAAGCGCTTTTTGCTGGCTGGCATCTCCTTCTATCAAAAAGGCCGCGAGGGTCGTCCCTCACCCTGTCGCTTTTGGCCCTCATGCTCGCACTATGCAGCAGAAGCCATCGAAACCCACGGAGCCGGCAAGGGTTCGTGGCTGACTCTTCGTCGACTTGCCCGATGCCGGCCATTTGGTCCATCAGGGGTTGACCCCGTTCCGCCCGTAGTTGTCCGCGACGTCCACGTCGCTCAGGAAATGTAGAAAGACCGACCATGTTTCAAGCCGCCGCCTGGCTGATCGCCACCTTTTATGAATGGATCAGCAACTACGCGATCGCAATCTCACTCGTTGCGGTAGCTGTCATGTTGCTCATTACCCCGCTCACCTTAAAGAGCACCAAGGGCATGCTTGAGATGCAACGTCTGCAGCCCGAAATGCGTCGCATTCAAAATCAATATCGTGGCGATCGTCAACAGATGAACCAAGAGATGATGAAGCTCTACCAAGAGCACAAGGTCAATCCTCTCGCATCATGTTTGCCTCTTCTTGCGCAGATGCCGATCTTCATCATCATGTTCCGCGTGCTCAGCAGCCTTGGTCGTATGGGCGACGACGGAACGTTGAATCCCGGATACATCTCGAAAGATTCCTCGCTGTACAAAGACCTCGACCAGGCAACTGAGATGGTGTCGTTTGGTTTGAACCTTGCGATCACGCCCGCGAAGGCGATGAGTCAGGATTTTGGAACAGGCATTTGGTACGCGCTTCTCATCATCATCTTGGGCGCATTGTTCTTCGTGCAACAACGAATGGTGGCAAGTCGTGTGACAAGCCCAACGATGTCACCTGTACAGGCCAAGATCATGCAGTACTTGCCTGTTGTTTTTGCGATTTTCCAGGTGTTTTTGCCTACCAGCCTCGTGTTTTATTACATCACACAGGCAATCGTGCGCATCGTTCAGCAGTACTACATCACGCGTCGTTTCTATGGCGGTGAAAACTCCATCGGTCGTCAAGCGCAAGCTGCGAGTGTAAAAGCGCGCGAGATGAAAGATGATGACAAGAAACAAGAGATCAAGGCGAAGAAGAAAGATGAACCTGCTTCACCGACGATTCAAAGCAAGCGCGTTACTGCGCCAAAAAATCGACCCACTCCTAGTGGCAAACCGGCACGTCCGGGTGCTCGTGCGGTTCCGCCGAGCAAACGCAACAAGTAACACTCTCCAACCCTGTGTGATCTGGCTTTTGGTCAATCACACTTCGACATAAGGCATACAACATCATGCGATCAGTAGAAACAACCGGAAAAACAATTGAAGACGCAAAGCGCGAAGCACTTGATCAGCTTGGCGTGGCAGAAGACGACGCAGAGTTCGAGGTGCTCGAAGAGCCATCAGCGGGACTCTTTGGACGCGTTCGTGGCGAAGCGCGCGTGCGCGCGTGGGTGCGCCCCACTACCCCACGTGGCAAGACCGAACGCAACGACCGCCGTCGCTCATCGAACACACGTTCGGGTGGAGAGCGCAGTGGTCGCGGTGATCGCAATGGTCGTAGTGGTCGTGGCAGTGAGCGCCCCGAGCGTCGTGAGCGCCCAGCTCGAGCTCCTCGTGCAGAGCGTCCCGAGCGTGACGATGAAGACCGTGCACCACGTGAGCCCGTCGATCCCAATTTGGTGACCGAGGCGGCATCAGATTTTTTGAAGGGTCTCGTGACTGCATTCGGTGTGACCGCAGATGTGTCGATTGAGCGCAAAGAAGACGAAATCGATGCACGTGTTGATGGTGACGAACTTGGCCTCATGGTGGGACCGCGCGGTTCCACACTGCTTGCAATTCAAGATCTCACTCGCGTTGCGAGCCAACGCCGCTTGGGAGACCAGGAAACCCGTTTACGTGTTGACATTGCTGGATATCGCGAACGCCGTCGTGAGGCGTTATCCCGCTTTGCGCTGAAAGTTGCAGAGGATGTGAAAGCAACTGGTGAGAGCCGCGTGCTTGAGCCAATGCCATCGGCTGATCGCAAGGTTGTGCACGACACGTTGGTCGAGGTCGAGGGAGTCCAGACTCGCTCGCAGGGTGAAGAGCCACGCCGCCGCATTGTGGTGGAACCCGCTGACGCCTGAGTCAGCAATGTGATCAGTGGCAACGGTGCAGTTCCCGAGCCACGATTGACATGACACATTCCGGCGACATGGACGCACTTCGCGAGGTGCTGTTGCGTGCCCAACGATTGGGGACTCTTGGTGATCGGCCTATCGATGAGGTCATTGAGCATGCACGTCAATTTGTGACGGGACTCGTGGACGTGACAGGTCGAGTACTCGACATCGGAACAGGCGCGGGGGTGCCCGGTCTAGTGATTGCCATGGATCGACCCGATCTGGAATTGGTGTTGGTCGACCGACGCGCTACCCGAATGGACGAGTTATCGCGGGCGGTGATTTCCCTGGGGCTCACGGCCCAGGTGAGAGTCATAACTACTGACGTGGAGACCCTTGCTCGAGACGAGAGTTATGCCGGAAAGTTTGACGCGGTGGTCTCCCGTGGGTTTGGACCCCCAGAGGTGACCCTGCGCGCAGCTCGACCCTTCCTAAAAAACGGAGGGCGATTTGTGGTCTCAGAACCACCGAGCCGAGATACGAACCGATGGCCTGAGCGCGCGCTTCGGGAGCTGGGATTCTCTCAACCCCAGTATTTACAGGGAATCGCAATGTTCCACGTGGAACAATTGCCGTCCTAGAAACCTTCAGATGTTCCACGTGGAACAATTTGGCAAAAAGATATCCACAGTTTGCGTACACCGAACAGATACGATGTCGCCGTATGACCGCCACCGTGATTGCCATTTCCCTTCAAAAGGGAGGCGTCGGGAAGACCACCACCGCCATCAATCTGGGCGCTGCCCTTGCCGAGTTGGGATTCCGGACCCTCATCATTGACCTTGACCCTCAAGGCAATGCCTCCTCTGGATTGGGGATTCATCCACCCGAAGATGCTCCCACGATCGCTGAGGTTTTGCGCCAAGAAGAGAGTCTTGAGAACATCATTGAGCCGACTGCTGAGAAAAATCTCTTTGTGGCGCCTGCACCCGCTCGCCAGGAGTTAGCAGAAGTGGAAGCAATGCTGGTGGGCGAGATGTTCCCCACCCCGCGTTTACGCGAAGCAATCAAGGTTGTGGCGGAGGACTGGGATTACGTGCTTTTGGATTGCCCACCAACACTTGGCCGTCTCACTGTCAACGCTTTCATGGCAGCTGACACCGTGTTGGCCCCGGTGCAGACGCATTATTTTGCACTCGAAGGTCTGCGTGATTTGAGCGAAGTGATCAACCAGGTCCGCCAGGCTCTCAATCCCAAGATCGAAATTGGCTACTACCTGCTGACAATGTCCGAGTCCAACAAGAAACTGTCGTCTGAAGTGGAGTCTGAGTTGCGGGCAGCCTTTGGTAGCAAGGTATTCAAGTCGGTGATCCCCTACAACGTGAAGTTGGCGGAAGCCCCGTCTATGGAAATGTCGGTACTCAAACATGCCAGTTCGTCAAAAGGCGCCAAGGCATATCGAGATGTAGCAAAGGAGTTGACCAATGGCCGAACGCCGCAAGCTCGGTAGAGGACTGTCGACCCTCATTCCTACGGGGGCACCACCAGCGGAAACACCTCCGCCAGCAACTCCACCAGCAGAGAAGCCGGCCTCCAGTAGTCAGTTGCAAGAAACTACTAATTCACCGTCGCCTGCCCGCCAAGTCTCACCCTCTGATTCACCGTTACCCGATTCAGCGTTGCGTGAAGTTCCTGTTGGTGCGATCGAACCCAATCCACATCAGCCCCGTGTTCACTTTGATGATGAGTCACTGAAAGAACTAGCAGCGTCCATCAAGGAAATTGGCGTCCTGCAACCGCTCTTGGTGCGTGAAGTATCAGCTGGCAAGTATCAACTCATCGCTGGTGAACGCAGATGGCGGGCAGCTCAACGCGCAAAGTTGTCAATGGTTCCCGTTGTGGTGCGCGAGGTCACCGAACTTGATTCCGTGGAACAAGCGTTGGTGGAAAACCTTCACCGTCAAGATCTCACTGCGTTGGAGGAAGCCTCGGCGTACCAGCAACTTGCCGAAGACTTTGGTCTGACCCATGAGATGGTCGCAAAACGTGTTGGCAAGAGTCGTTCAGCAGTCACAAATGCACTAAGGCTTTTGTCGCTACCAGCAGCAGTCCAGGGGTACTTGGCCGATGGGCGTTTGAGCGCTGGTCATGCCAAGGCATTGTTGTCTTGTGATGACGCGAAATTGATGGAGCAATTTGCTGCTGATGCGGTACACGGCGACTGGTCTGTACGTGCCACCGAAGAAGCGGTTCGTCAAGGTATTCGAGCGACAAAGCCCGAAAAGAAACCTTCCGTGACACCATTGCGACCAGCGGGTCTGTTGGAGCTGGAAAATCTGCTGGCGGATTTCCTTGCCACAAAGGTGTCGGTGTCGATGGCCGGCAAACGGGGCCGTATTGCCATCGATTTTGCCGATCTCGAAGACCTCGAGCGCATCTATAGGACTATGACCGAAGGGACCTGAAGTCCCTAGAACACAGACCGAAGGAACCTGAGGTACCTACAACACTAAATAGTTTTATGCAACTCTCAAGGTGTTGTTGTGGGTAAGGCTGATTGGCTACTGCACAAGTCCACAGTCTGTGGATTGTCTGTGGAAGAA
>CAYVAV010000022.1:0-12075 GCA_964449085.1 uncultured Bifidobacterium sp. | reverse complement strand
CAAGAGATAGACGTTCTACCAATAGTCCTTCATCAATTCCATCGACCACGATGGCTGCGAAACATCCCCTCGAGGACCAAATTCGGCCATCCATGGCTTAATGTCGACAACCGGAGTTCCATCGATTGCATCAAGGCCAGCGACACGAACCGCTGAGTCCTTCACCTCAAGGATGCGACACACGGTGATCCCTAAGCGATTGGGCCGGTCTTTCGCCCGCTGCGCGAAGATTCCAACTTCCGGCCAATCCTTGTTGCCTCTTGGATGTCGGGACATTTTGGAATCATCCCACACGGCCTTGTCGAACACGTACACAACGATGCAGTGCGAGAAACTCTCGAGACCCATCAACGAACGCCTATCAAATGGCGCGATCATCTCAATGTGAGAGGTTTCGTCATCCCACGAATCATCTTCAGGTTCGCTTCGGGAACTGCGAACCGTTCCGACTTCATTGATTTCAAATTGATTGATCACATGACCAGAGTAATCAGACACGTTTCAGGTCGGTTGACCACACCATCGGCGACACGCACGATGTCAGCGGGAGTTGCACCGAAGTTGTCGTTCCATGCTCCTGCAGATGCCCACCACTTTTTCTTTTTTAAGAAACGTCGTACTGCAACAAGTCCGGGTCAACGGACACCCGCAGTTGCGTGCTGCGACCAAAGGGTGGCACGCCGCCATTAAGTACACAATCCAAGGTGTCTCGCATGATCACTGGTCATACCACCAGATCCATGAACCGTGGCTGTGAGCGTGCGCCAGGACCCGGGCCTCTGCGATTTCACCTTTTGTGAAAGTCACCAATCCAACAACGCTCGGCAATGGGCCATCTATTTCTGGAGGCAATACTTCCGGAAGATGAGACACAACTTCTGGTGCTTCGACACTGATCCAATGAATGTCTCGCTGCTGGCTCGCAGCCATCAGTTCCGCCGAAAGTCGAGCGCGATATTCGATGTCCATGTATGCGACTACCCATGTAGTTGTGACGACTATTGGACCCTGAACCGAAGATAGAACGTCAGAAAGAGTCTCCAGTGCATCTCCCTCGATGAGCTCGCTCGGCCTTGATGTAGCAAGCTCGAGCGCTGCGCGCGTGCGGTCTAGGCGTCCGGTGTCTGGCCACACACATGCGAGAAGCCAGCGCGCGTCATCTTCATTGGCAGGATTGAGGATGTTCCTGTCGATTCCTATTCGCCGTCCGATCGGAATGGTTCGGCGTGGCGGATGGCCTGAGAGCACGTCCGATTTGACCCTTACTTTGCTGTCGTGAGGCCCGAGCGATCCGTGCGATCCATAGTCAATGAAACAATCGTCAAGTCGAAGTGTCAGTCCAGCACTCGTCCCCACATCAATCAACGTGAAGTTGTCCCGGTTTGAAATCGCCGCTAACGCGGGGGCGATTATCGCCACTCTCCCGATTTCATTTGTTTGAGTGAACCGTGATGCAAGAATCGGTCTTAGTAGCTCTTGCGATTTGAGTACCGCGCCTACGAACACGATCCCAACGCCTCCCACCTGATTTTCGGCATACAGAGCTGATAACTCTGGCTCGAGACCCTGAAGTACACGTTCGTGCATTGCTGCCAACAGGAGATTCGGCTGGTGCGCGTGGCTAGGCAACGAAGAGACGAACTCCATCACGTCATCGCTTTTCGCGCATGCCGTGGTGATCGCCTCGTACAAGGGTGAGTACCCCTTGCATTCGGTCTCTGCGAAGAACCGCCAGTAGTTGGCCAGCGTTTCTCTTTGAGGCTTTTCCTTAGTCATTAGCGCTCTATCTCTGATACAACACCATCGGCAGCACGTTGCAAGAGGCCAGGCTCGATGGCGAACACATCATTCCACGTTCCCGCGGCAGCCCACACTTCGTCGTATTGCAACAAGTCCGGGTCAACAAACACACGCAACTGTGTGCTGTGACCAAAGGGAGGCACGCCACGTTTGTGTCAGATGAAATTGGGGGCGCGCTTTTCAAAGTGGGCCATGACGGCTTCCACTTGGTGCGCAGATCCAATGAGTTCGCCGATGAGTCGACGTTCTGCAGCAAATTGGCTTGCGGCCCGCTCGTGGAGCAAACCATTCACCAATGTCTTTGCGTTGCGCAATGCGCTGGGGCTACGCAATGTCAATTCTTGTGCAAGAGCCATCGCGTCGTCATACGGGTTGTCCGACAACGTGGTGACAACACCCAATTCTTTTGCCTCACGTCCGTCAAAAATTCGCGCAGTAAAGATGAGTTCCTTTGCAACATCTGCACGCACTAATTGCGACAACATGAGCGAACCTGTCATGTCAGGAATGAGACCCCAATATGTTTCGCGAACACTGAACTGAGTGTCGGGATGTGCGATGCGAATGTCAGCACCAAGTGCAATCTGAATACCACCACCAAGTGCGTGACCATGCACTGCAGCAATGACAGGAACAGGAAGTTCTTGCCACACCCAACATGCTTGTTGTCCGAGGTGAGTAATCGCACCTTCATCTATATCACTTGCTTGTGGTTGGCGCTTTCCGTCACCGCTACTTCCGGCCATCTGTTGGAAACTGCCAAAGTCAAGGCCAGCACAAAACGACGCTCCCTCGCCAGACAACACGACAACGCGAACATCGTCGCGACCTTTCAGCCCCTCTCCAGCGGCTGCAATTGCTGCGAACATCTCGCCGTCAAGAGCGTTGCGCTTATCGGCACGCGTGAGGCGAACATCAGCGATTCCGTTGGAGACTGTGACTTGTACTCGATTGCTCATGCCCACAGTGTGGCATCTGGAGAGGAAAGCTGACTAATGGTGACAAGATGGGGGCATGAAACTCAATCTGTCAGCCGATGAAGTACTTGCCACCACACGAAGCGTCCGCAAGCGTCTCGATTTCGATAAGCCCGTTGATCGCAGCGTTGTCAATGAATGCCTCGACCTCGCACTGCAGGCACCAACAGGATCAAACTCCCAGGGCTGGCACTGGATTTTTGTGGAGGACCCGCAAAAAAAGAAGGCACTTGCCGACATCTACAAGCGCAATTTTGAAATGTACATCAACACGCCAGGGAAAGAATTTGGTGAAGATGACCCGCGCACACATCAGCGCGACAAGATTCGTGACTCTGCGTGGTATCTCGCGGAAAACTTTCACCGCTCACCTATTTTGATGATTCCTGCGATTGAAGGTCGCCTCGATAACTTGCCGTCGTTTGTGACCGCAAGCGCATGGGGATCTCTTCTTCCCGCAGTGTGGAGTTTCATGCTTGCGCTACGCGAACGTGGTCTTGGTTCGGCATGGACCACTATTCATTTGTTGAATAACGGCGAGAAAGAAGCTGCAGAGTTGCTCAACATTCCGTTTGACAAGGTGAGCCAAGCCGGATTGTTCCCCATCGCTTACACAGTCGGTACCGACTTCAAACCAGCAAAGCGCCTACCGAAAGAGCAAGTGTCGCACTGGGACACGTGGTGACGCATCGTTCATCTGACGAGTCATAAATCATCTGTTCAACGACTATTCGACTAGTCGTAAACCAGATGGTGCAATTGATGGTTCTGCAAACGGCAAATCAACAACAAACTCGGTGCGATGCGCCGGGAACACGTGACGAGACACGAGCACTACTCCGCCTCCACTGCCCGTGGTGATGCGCTCACATCGCAACACCGGCGAACCATCGGGGATATTCAGCAATTTCGCTTCTTCGCTAGTGGCCGCATCAGCACCAATCGTTTGTGTTGCACCTTCTAGTTCAACATCGAGCAATTCATAGAACGGTGAACGCTCCACATCAACGCGTGACAAATGCTGACCACGTTCTGCCGAACACCACACAGTGACAATGGCAAACGGTTCACCATCAGCAAGATTCACACGGCGAACTCGTAATACGTTGTTAGTTCCTAGTGATCGCGCGACGTCTTTCGGTGCTTTCTCAAACGCGAATTCGAGAATGCGTCGCTCAGATTTCATTCCGCTTTCACTTAGCTGTTCCTCGATTGTCGCAAGACGACCTAAAGGCTGCTTCATGGTGTCACCGGCGACAAACCATCCGAACCCCTGACGCGCATTGATTAGGCCATCGTCGCGCAAGATCTCAAGTGCTTTACGAATCGTCACTCGACTGACATCAAATTCCCGCGACAACTCGGACTCGCTCGGCAGCACTCCACCACGACCGTATGTGCCCGATTGCACGCGTGCGCGCAACTCATCGGCGATGTGGTGATAGCGAATCGTGCGCACTTGTATCATGGTTGTATACTTTGGCTCGCAATGCAAGTCTCTTGTCAGACAGTATTGACCCACAACCATTTGACCTTTTCCCATCACCGAAAGTGGACTGAACATGACTGTTTCTGCCGGCACACCAATCTCTCTCGTCAAGAAGGTGTACACCTCTCTTCCAAAGAACGTTGCGCTTGGTCGCAAGCGACTTGGCCGTCCGTTGACGTTGGCGGAAAAGATTCTCATCAACCATCTCGTTGATCCAAAGAACCAGGAAATGGAACGCGGTCGTAGTTATGCCGACTTCAATCCTGATCGTGTTGCGATGCAAGATGCCACGGCTCAGATGGCATTGCTCCAATTCATGACTGCTGGTCTGCCAACAACGGCGGTGCCATCAACAGTTCACTGTGACCACCTGATTCTTGCCAAGACGGGCGCAAAGATCGACCTTGTTGTTGCAAACGACACCAACCGTGAGGTGTATGACTTTTTGCGCAGCGTAAGTGCAAAGTACGGCATCGGATTTTGGGGACCGGGAAGTGGCATCATCCACCAAGTTGTGCTGGAGAACTACGCGTTCCCTGGCGGAATGATGATTGGCACCGACAGCCACACTCCTAATGCTGGCGGTCTTGGCATGGTCGCAATTGGTGTTGGTGGTGCAGACGCAGTTGACGTTATGACCGGATTCCCCTTCAACGTGCGTTGGCCAAAAGTGATTGGCGTAAAACTCACTGGTTCTCTTTCTGGATGGTCAAGTCCGAAAGATGTGATCTTGGAAGTTGCTCGTCAACTAACAGTTGAAGGTGGCACTGGTGCCATTGTCGAATACTTCGGACCTGGTGCCGACAGCATTTCTGCAACCGGTAAAGCCACCATCTGCAACATGGGTGCCGAAATCGGCGCAACGTGTTCGGTCTTTGGTTACGACGAAAACATGGCGGAGTACTTGCGCGCCACTGGCCGTGCAGACATCGCCAAAGAAGCAGACAAAGTTGCTAAAGATCTTCGCCCTGATGACGGTGCCACATACGACCAAGTGATCACTATCAATCTTGATCAACTGACTCCGCTCATCAATGGACCACACAGCCCAGACCGTGCGCACAAGATTGGTTCTGAAGTTGGCAACGCGGCACGCGATAACAAATGGCCTCTTGAGGTGTCATCAGCTCTTATTGGTTCATGCACCAACTCGTCATATGAAGACATCACACGCGCAGCTTCTATTGCACGTCAAGCAGCGGCAAAAGGATTGCGCGCACAAACAGAATTGTTGATCACTCCTGGTAGCGAACAAATTCGTGCAACGATCGAACGCGATGGTCTGCTTGCAGACCTTGAAGCAATCGGCGCGACGGTGCTTGCAAATGCATGCGGTCCTTGTATTGGTCAATGGGAGCGCGCGGCAGATGCCAATGCAGAACCCAATACGATCGTGAACTCATTCAACCGCAACTTTCCAAAGCGAAATGATGGTTCGGCAAACACCTTGTCATTTGTGACAAGTCCCGACACCGTTGTGGCTCTCGCCCTCGCGGGACGTCTTGATTTCAACCCCATCACTGACACATTGACTGCACCCGATGGCAGTCAAGTGAAACTTGATCCACCAGTTGGCGACATCTTGCCCGACAAGGGATATGATCCAGGTGTTGACACCTTCACTGCCCCACCAAAAGATGGCAGCAAGATCAAGGTTGAAGTGAGTCCCACAAGTGATCGCTTGCAACTTCTCGAACCATTCCCAGCATGGGACGGCAACGATTACATCGAGTTGCCGGTGCTAATGAAAGCGCAAGGCAAGTGCACCACCGACCATATTTCGGCTGCTGGTAAGTGGCTCACCTACCGTGGCCACCTCGAAAACATCTCGGGCAACTTGTTTCTCGGTGCGGTGAACGCATTCACCGGTGCAGTGGGCGAAGGTCGTGACATCACCGATGGTCAGACACGCAGCTATCCGGAAATTGCGAAGCGATATGGCCAAGCAGGTATCAAGTGGTGCGCAATCGGTGACCAGAACTACGGCGAAGGTTCGTCACGCGAACACGCAGCCATGGAACCACGCTTCCGTGGCGGTGTGGTGATCTTTGCACGCTCGTTTGCTCGTATTCATGAAACCAACTTGAAAAAGCAAGGTCTCGTGCCGTTGACGTTTGCGGATCCAAACACATACGACCTCATCGAGGAAAGCGACCGCATCAGTGTCTTGAATCTTCCTCCAGTTCCCGACAAACCGGTGAAGTGTCGCATCACAAAGGCAGATGGTCGCGTTATTGAATTCGAAGCAAAGCACACCTTTAGCGACGAGCAAGTCGAATGGTTCAAAGCTGGATCTGCGTTGAACATTGTTCGTGCAAAAGTTTCAGCGTCGAAGTCAAAGTCGTCGGCGAAATCGAAACCTGCTACAAAAGCAAAAACTTCTGCGAAGAAAAAAACCGCAAAGAAAGCGGTGAGCAAGAAGAAGACTTCAGCAAAGAAAGCTGTCAAGAAGACAACAAAGAAATCTGCTGTCAAAAAGAAATCGACTGCGAAGAAAACAACTAAGAAAGCAGTGAAGAAAAAGACTGCTACGAAGAAAGCCGTCAAAAAGAAGTCAACAGCAAAGAAGACGACAAAACGAACAACTGCAAAGCGGTCCGCAGCCAAGCGTGTCGTCAAGAAGACCGTCAAAAAGTCGTCGGCCAAAAAGGTTGCGCGCAAGACAACGTCAGCAAAGCGCACAGCGAAGAAAACTGTGCGAAAGACCAACAAAGCGCGTCGTCGTTAATCGGATCAGGGCCCCGAGATAACAATCGGGGCCCTCATTCGTTTCTGGACCCCGAGAACGGGAAAGGCCCCGCTAGGGGTGCGGGGCCTCTCTACCTAAACCCGATGGCGGGGGACCATCATTTCTTGGGTTCTTTCGGCTGAACTTGGGGGGCAAGTTCAACGCGTTATGTTGGAATTAAGTATGACATCCATTGAGTTAGCACTCAAGGTGAAGTAAGCGATAGGTGCTATCTTTTTTTGTGATAGCCACATCCCTCACCACTTTTCGAGACATCGATGGACATCAAACAACTACAAGCCCTCCTAGCGATTGCCGACCACGGCTCGTTCTCAGCCGCGGCCAAGTCTCTCCTGACAGTTCAATCAAATGTCTCTGCCCACATCCAACGCCTAGAGAGTGAACTGGGGGTGACCCTTGTTGATCGCCATGATGGCTCTCTCACCGATGAGGGCGAGATGGTGGCTCAACGCGCGCGACGAGTCATTCACGAGATCGAAGACATCGATGCAGACATTCACTCCCTTGGTGAATCCCCTTCGGGAGAAGCACGTATTGGTGCAATCGGAACTACTGGTCGTTGGCTCATGCCGTTACTTCTTCCGGAAGTAAGTGCTCGCCATCCGAACGTGCACACCACCGTCTTTGAAGGCGCCACCAACAACCTCGTCTTGCGCATCAACACCGGCGAAATTGACGCTGCGATTGTTCACCTACCGTTGTCGACAAGTGACTACGAAGTCACAGAATTATTTGCAGAAGAGCTGGTGCTTATCGCTCACACAAAACACACGCTTTCCAAACACACCAGCATCTCGTTGAAAGAACTTGCCGAACATCCAATTTTGTTGGCACCACGCGGTACACCACTGCGACGCATTGTTGACCGTGCCGCGGCAAATGAAGGAGTTGCGATGAGTGCATTGGCCGAAATTGACGGTGTGCGACTCATGACATCACTGGCGTTTGAAGGATATGGTGCCGCGATCGTTCCTGCGTCTGCAATTCCCGGTTGGCTCCGCGGAGACTTTGTGCGTATCAGCGTGCCGGGACTTCCTCGTCGTGTGGTGGGCTGGGCGCAACGTCATCGTCCACGTCCCAATAGGGCCACATTGGCAGTTCGCGACACGTTGATTGACATTGTGACCCGCCACGCTGATCGCCAACCAGGCGTGACGAAGGACATTCTTGCGCTAGCCCCTCGACCACAGACCAAAGGTCGTCCCACTATCGGCGCTGTCTGACCGCGCTGTCTAGTCTCGTGTCAATGGATGTCGCTACTCCCCGATCAGATGCCGCTCAACCGCATCTTGTCGACCTCCAACACATGGTGCCCGGCGCTGCATCGGCGGGAGTCACCACGTTGGAGTCGGGTCGCGAAGTGGTGTGGCTTGCCATCGACGGTTCTGTTCGAAAAGGAGCATTGTCTGCTGACGCTTCACATGTGATCGTCACCGCCGCAGAGACAGCGCGCACGAAGGGTCTCCCCCTTGTTCTTGAAATTGAGTCATCGGGAGCCGACATCGTGGAAGGAATCGCCGCACTTCACGGTTGGGGCAGTGCAGCAAAAGCCTTAGCGGATTGCTCGGGTGTTGTACCCACAATCTCAATTGTCACCGGACCCGCGGTCTCTGGACCTGCATTACTCATCGGTCTTACCGATCATGTTGTGATGACCGACGACGCATACGCATTTGTGTCGGGACCACAAATGGTGGTCGAGTTCACAGGTGTTCCCGTCAGTGTTGATGAACTTGGTGGTGCTGGCACTCATGCACGTACAAGTGGTGCAGCATCAACAGTTGTTTCCTCAATCGATGAAGCACGTATTTGGGTTGACTCACTCCTTCAATTTTTGCCAGACAATGTGAACACACTGCCTCCGCGATCTACTGCCGACGACCCAGACGATCGTCCCACTCCTGAGGCCGGTGCGTTAATCCCAGAATCTTCGACGGGCAGTTACGACGTTCGCAAAGTGATTGAAGCAATCGCAGATGACGGATACTTTTTCGAAGTACGCGCCCGATGGGCCACCAACGTGGTCACTAGTTTTGCATTTATGGCTGGCTATCCGATCGGCATTGTGGCCAACCAACCAATGTCGCTTGCAGGCACGCTTGACATACCCGCATCGCAGAAAGCGGCACGATTTGTCGCGATGTGTGATGCGTTCAACGTACCGATACTCACGTTGGTCGACACGCCAGGTTTTTATCCCGGGAAAGATCTCGAATGGCGTGGAATGATTCGCCACGGAGCGCAACTTGTGTTTGCGTATGGGCGCGCCACAGTCCCACGTATTTGTGTGATCTTGCGCAAGTCATATGGTGGCGCTTACATCGTCATGGACTCAAAGAAAATGGGCAACGATCTATGTCTGGCGTGGCCATGGGCCGAACTCGCCGTGATGGGAGCAGGTCAAGCGGCCGCAATCTTGCAGCGTCGAGCAACGCCAGAAGAACGCGCGGCTTTTGAAACGGACTACACCGAACGATTGCTCAACCCGTACATTGCCGCCGAACGCGGGTTCGTAGATGCTGTGATCGACCCGGCTGACACTCGCGCCGAAATTTGCGCAGCGCTTCACATGCTGAGAGACAAACGCGAGAAATTAGCCACTCGCAAACACGACAACACTCCTTTGTAGTGGCAGTTGGTGCCCTGTGCGGCCCACTGGAGTATGGCCAGCGTGGGCCTGCCAACTAATGTTTGCCTGCGGGGGGAGGAAGCCCTTCAAGCATATTTTCCGTCAGTAAAGGGGATCCCGGTGGCTGACACCATCACAATCATCGACGACCGAACCGGCAAAAAAGTCACAGTACCGATCACTGATGGAGTGATTCCATCAACTGCACTTCGGGAGTTGGATCCCGACTTACGTGTGTATGACCCAGCATTTTTCTCTACTGCTGCGTGCAAATCTGCAATCACGTATCTAGACGGTGACGCTGGAATCTTGCGGTATCGCGGATATCCCATTGAACAACTGGCAGAAAAATCCAGTTACTTGGAAGTTGCATACCTGTTACTCAACGGCGAGTTGCCGACAGCAACTCAACTGGAGCAATGGCAATACGAGATCACCCACCGCACAATGATTCACGAGAACATGCGCAAGCGCTTCGTGGACGGTTTTCATTACGACGCACATCCCATGGGCATGTTTGTGTCCGCCACAGCCGCACTTGGCACGTTCTACACCGATGCCAAGGACATCTTTGATAAAGAATCGCTGGATCGTCAGATCACTCGTCTTATCGCAAAAGTCCCAACGATTGCAGCGATGTGTTATCGCTTTAGTTCCGGTCTTCCGTTTGTGTATCCAGACAACGGCCGAGGATACGCCGAGAACTTTTTGAACATGATGTTCCGCGTAGGCGACGATTATTCCGTCAACCCAACACTCGCTCGCGCGATGGATGTGCTCTTTGTGTTGCACGCAGACCACGAACAAAACTGTGGCACCACCGCGATGCGCGTTGTAAGTTCTGCCAACTCTGACCCGTACACCGCAACTGCAGCCGCCGCATCTGCACTGTATGGACCACTACACGGTGGCGCGAACGAAGCCGTTGTTCGCATGCTCGAAGAGATCAAGTCCATAGAAAACGTTCCCGCTTTTATTCAGTCCGTAAAAGATGGCAATGGTCGCCTCATGGGATTTGGTCACCGCGTATACAAGAACTATGACCCACGCGCAACAATCATCAAAAAGACCGCGTATGACGTGTTTGAAGTGACCGGCAAGAACCCGTTGCTGGACATTGCACTCAAATTAGAAGAAGTTGCACTGAGCGACGACTACTTCGTGTCCCGCAAGTTGTACCCGAACGTTGACTTCTACTCAGGCCTCATCTATCAGGCACTTGGTTTCCCTGTCGATATGTTCACAGTGTTGTTTGCAATTCCACGCACGGTTGGCTGGCTGGCTCACATGCAAGAGTTGCTTGCAGACAAAGATCAAAAGATCAGTCGTCCGCGTCAGTGGTACACCGGGGCCCCCGAGCGCGACTACGTGCCGCTCGCAAACCGCAAGTAACACGCTTACGAGTTAACGAACATCGACAATTATTTTGCCGATGTTCGCGTTGGCAGCCATGCGATCATGAGCTGCAGCAATGTCATCGAAACGAAAACGTGAGTCGATCAACGGTGACAGTTGACCTGTTTCAAAAAGTGGTAACACTTCGCGAATAAATCGTTGTGTGAGAGCGATCTTTTCTTCAACTGGACGCGGACGTAGCACTGTTCCGGTAATCGTTGCCCGTTTAGGAAGAAGAGTGCCCACATTAAATGGCACTGCTTTCCCTGCCATCGTGCCAACCTGAATGATGCAGCCTTGGATTGCAAGTGATGCAACATTGCGATCGAGATAGTCGCCGCCAATCACATCAAGAACAACATCAACTCCTCGCCCGCCGGTTGCCTTTTTTGTTTCTTCAACAAAGTCTTGCGTGAGGTAGTCAATGACGACATCTGCACCCATGTCGCGACACGCTTCAACTTTGCCCGTTGAACACGTCACCGCGATGCGCGCACCTATGGCTCGGCAAATCTGAATTGCGGCACTTCCAACGCCAGATGCTCCAGCGTGCACCAATGCCCAACGACCAGAAGTCAACTCACCTTGCACCACAAGCGCATCCCATGCCGTCAGAAACACTTCGGGAATTGCCGCGGCATCCGACAACGACAGATGTGATGGCACCGCCATTGCTTGGCGTTCGTGAACACGTACCTGCTGTGCGTACGCACCACCAGCAACAATGCCCATCACTTTGTCACCTGGTGACCATAACGTCACGCGAGCACCGACAGATGCAACAACACCTGAGTACTCCAGTCCTGGAATGTCGTATTCCTCGGGAAATGGGTTGGGATACAGACCCATCCGCTGCAATAAATCGGCACGGTTCAGCGCCGTTGCGTGCACAGTGACCACTATGTCGTGATCACCGGGCACAAGCGACGGAATGTCTTCAAATTGAAGGACCTCAGTGCCTCCGTGGGAACGAAGTACCACTGCCTTCATGAGGTCACTTCATCTTTTCTTGAAGGCGACGATCAAGTGCTGCGAG
>CAYVAV010000021.1:0-19910 GCA_964449085.1 uncultured Bifidobacterium sp. | reverse complement strand
TCGCAGCACTCAATTGCGTGTGTTCGTGGACCCGGACTTGTTGCAGTACGACATGAAAAGTGATTGCTCCGACGAGTGATTAGTCGGTAACGTAGAACCCGCTTGGGCCAGCGTTGTCCCGGGAAACCAAAAGAAGACGATGGCGTCACACGTCTAGTGGGCCCCCACATCTTCATTTGTTTTCTCACTTCTTGGTTTCACCCGAAGGACAACAGATGAACCCCGATCTTCCACAAGCAACTGGCTTGTACGACCCACGATTTGAACACGACGCCTGTGGCGTGTCGTTTGTTGCCCACATCAAAGGTAAGGCGAGTCGTTCCATTGTTGATCTTGGTCTCACCGCGTTGTGCAACATGGAACATCGTGGCGCAACAGGCGCTGAAGCCGACACTGGTGATGGTGCCGGAATTCTTATTCAGATGCCAGATGATTTCTTTCGTGGTCTGGTCTCGTTCTCCTTGCCACCAGTTGGTTCGTATGCGGCAGGCATGGCATTTTTACCTGCGGAAGATTCGCGCACGCAGCGCGCGATCAGCACCGTTGAAAAGATCGTCAAAGAAGAACACCTGGAAGTTCTCGGTTGGCACGATGTAGCAATCAACCCAGATTGCTTGGGGGCGTCGGCACGCGCGGTGATGCCAGCATTTCGCTATCTGTTCATCGTCGACCCTGCGGGCGCAAGCGGAATTGATCTCGACCGCAAGTTGTTCATCGTGCGCAAGCGCATCGAACACGAACTGGTCGATGACATGCGCACGTACTTCCCGTCATTGTCTTCGCGAACGTTTGTCTTCAAAGGCATGCTCACGACACCGGAGTTGCAAGAGTTTTATCCGGAGTTGTCTGATCCGCGGATGACATCAGCATTGGCGTTAGTGCACAGTCGATTCAGCACGAACACATTTCCGTCGTGGCCATTGGCGCACCCATACCGCTACATAGCTCACAACGGTGAGATCAATACGGTGCAGGGAAACCGCAACTGGATGCGTGCACGTGAAGCACTTCTCGAAAGCGATCTCATTCCAGGTCTTGATCGCGCATTTCCTATCTGCAGTGACGGAATGAGTGACAGTGCAAGCTTCGATGAAGTTCTTGAGCTCTTGCATTTAAGTGGCTACTCACTTCCACACGCGCTGTTGATGATGATTCCCGAAGCGTGGGAAAACAATGAACACATGGAGCCGCGTAAACGTGCGTTCTATGAATTTCATTCCACGATGATGGAGCCATGGGACGGACCGGCCGACGTTGCATTCACTGATGGAACTTTGATTGGTGCGGTTCTTGACCGCAATGGTTTGCGCCCTGGTCGATATTGGGTCACTTCGGATGACCTGATCGTTCTTGCAAGCGAGGCTGGCGTTCTCGATATCGAACCTTCACGCATTGTGAAAAAAGGTCGCATGCAGCCGGGTCGTATGTTGCTCGTTGACACGGCTCGCGGCGAAATTGTCGATGATGCTGATGTCAAAGCACAGTTGGCGGCTGCGCATCCGTACCGCGAATGGCTTGATGCGGGAATGACGGCACTTGATGAGTTGCCCGACGTTGAGCATGTCGTGCACAGCCATGACAGCGTGTTGCGTCGTCAGCAAATGTTTGGATACACCCACGAAGAACTGAAGTTAATTCTTGCTCCAATGGCGCGCGCTGGTGCCGAGCCACTTGGGTCAATGGGAACAGACACTCCGATTGCTGTGTTGTCGGAACGTTCACGTTTGCTGTTTGATTACTTCCAGCAATTGTTCGCACAAGTCACTAATCCGCCACTCGATGCGATACGTGAAGAAGTGGTGACCTCAGTCGGACGAACCATTGGTCCAGAATCGAATCTGTTAGCGCCATCGCCGAACAGTTGTCGTCAACTCAGCATGTCTTTTCCGATCATTGATAACGATGAATTGGCAAAGATCATTCACATCAATGACAACGGCGAGCATCCGCATCTCCAATCAGTCGTGGTATCAGGTCTTTATCGCGTGTCAGAAGGTGGCAAGGGATTGCGCGCAGCTCTTGACCGTGTTCGTAGCGAAGTGTCGACAGCAATTAGCAGTGGTGCGCGAATCATCGTGTTGTCGGATCGACACAGTGATTCATTAAATGCACCGATCCCATCTCTTCTTCTCACAAGCGCTGTTCATCATCATCTCATTCGGGAAAAAACGCGTACACAAGTGGGACTTGTTGTTGAGTGTGGCGACGCACGTGAAGTGCACCACATGGCAGTACTGATGGGATACGGCGCAGCCGCTATCAACCCGTATCTTGCTTTTGAATCCATTGAAGACATGATCAATGCAGAAGATGGACTTGGTCTTCATTCACTTGGCGGAATGGATCCAAAAAAAGCAATTAAGAACTACATCAAGGCCGCCGGTAAAGGTGTTCTGAAGGTGATGTCGAAGATGGGAGTATCGACTGTTGCTTCTTACACCGGAGCGCAGATCTTCGAAGCAATTGGATTGTCGTCGGAACTGGTGGATGAATTCTTCACCGGCACTGTGTCTCGTCTTGGAGGCATTGGTCTTGACGAGATTGCTCACGAAGTCGAAATGCGTCACCGCATCGCGCATCCGAAGCGTCCTGAGTTGCGCGCGCACCGCAAATTGGAATTGGGCGGTGAATACCAGTGGCGTCGCGAGGGAGAACATCACTTGTTCAACCCTGAGACCGTGTATCGCCTGCAGCACAGTACGCGCGCTGGCCGATATGACATCTTTAAGCAATACACGCAACAAGTTGATAATCAAGCAAAATCTCTCTACACGTTGCGTGGTTTGTTCGAATTAAAAACCGGAGAGCGACAGCCAATTCCCATTGATGAAGTGGAACCAGTGTCAGAGATAGTCAAACGTTTCTCAACTGGCGCGATGAGTTACGGCTCAATTTCTGCTGAAGCACATGAGACGCTCGCGATTGCAATGAATCGAATCGGCGGCAAGAGCAACACCGGTGAAGGTGGCGAAGACCCCGAGCGTTACATCCCGCTGCCAAATGGTGATTCCAAGCGCAGCGCCATTAAGCAAGTTGCTTCTGGGCGTTTCGGTGTAACGAGCGAATACCTCGTTAACGCAGACGACATTCAAATCAAAATGGCTCAAGGCGCAAAGCCAGGCGAAGGTGGTCAGTTGCCCGGGCACAAGGTGTATCCATGGGTGGCAAAGACTCGCCACTCAACACCAGGTGTTGGCTTGATTAGTCCTCCTCCTCATCATGACATCTATTCAATTGAAGACTTGAAACAGCTCATTCATGATTTGAAGAACTCAAACCCTGCCGCACGCGTTCACGTGAAGTTGGTATCTGAAGTCGGAGTGGGAACTGTGGCTGCTGGCGTGAGCAAAGCAAAAGCAGACGTCGTGCTGATCTCTGGTCACGATGGTGGCACGGGCGCATCTCCATTGACGTCACTGAAGCACGCGGGTGCTCCATGGGAAATTGGTCTCGCTGAAACACAACAGACATTGATGTTGAATGGTTTGCGCGATCGCATCGTGGTGCAAGTTGATGGTCAGATGAAAACCGGACGCGACGTCGTGATCGCGGCGTTGCTCGGAGCTGAAGAATTTGGCTTTGCAACGGCACCTCTTGTGGTGAGTGGTTGCATCATGATGCGCGTGTGTCATTTGGACACATGTCCCGTCGGAATCGCAACACAGAACCCAGTGTTGCGCGAACGCTTTAGTGGCAAGCCAGAGTTTGTTGTCAACTTCTTTGAATTCATCGCCGAAGAAGTGCGCGAACATCTCGCCGCGCTGGGATTCCGTTCATTGAAAGAAGCCATTGGTCATGTGGAGTTGATTGACGCACGTGCCGCCGTTGAACACTGGAAGGCAAAGGGTCTCGACATTTCTCCAATCTTGCATCAGCCAGAAAATCCGTATCAACAGACTCCGTATCAGTCAGTGTCACAAGATCATGGTCTTGATGAAGCGCTAGACAACGATCTCATTCGGTTGTCTGCACCCGCGCTGAACGACGGTCATCCCGTGAATATTGAGTTGCCTATTCGTAACGTTCACCGCACCGTCGGCACGATGCTTGGTAGCGAAGTGACGAAGAAGTGGGGAGGCGAAGGTTTGCCAGATGGCACAATTCGCATCTTGTTCTCAGGTTCGGCCGGACAAAGCTTTGGTGCATTCGTGCCACGCGGTATTGAGATGCGTCTCGAAGGTGATGCAAACGACTATCTCGGCAAGGGATTGTCTGGCGGTCGGCTAGTTGTGCATCCGCACCGGGACGCGCTGTTGGTACCGCATGAAAATGTCATCGCCGGAAACGTCATCGCATATGGAGCAACGTCAGGCGAGATTTTTGTGAGCGGACTAGTGGGTGAACGCTTCTGCGTGCGTAACTCTGGTGCGACTGCCGTCGTTGAGGGTGTTGGAGACCACGGCTGCGAATACATGACCGGTGGTCGCGTTGTTGTACTCGGTCCAACTGGTCGCAACTTTGCCGCAGGAATGTCGGGTGGCATTGCGTACGTGTACGACCCACATGATCAGTTGGTGCGCAATGTCAACTATGAGATGGTTGATCTTGAACCGCTATCACAAGTTGATGAGCAGTGGCTTGAGGCAACAATCAAACGACATCGTGACCTCACCAATTCGGTGATTGCTGCAGAGATCTTGGCGTCATGGACGACGGAAGTGTCGCACTTCCGCAAAGTGATGCCACGTGACTACAAGCGGGTGTTGCAAGTGCTGGAAGAAGCAAATGAAAAAGGGTTGTCCGAAGATGAAACTTCGGAATTGGTGATGGAGGTTGCTCGTGGGTGAAGCAACAGGTTTCCTCCGATGGGGTCGCTCAACTCCTACGCGTCGAGCAGTACCGGTGCGTCTTCGTGATTGGCGTGAGGTGTATGAGCCCTTCGATAAAAATGCTTTAAAGGAACAAGCAGGACGTTGCATGGATTGCGGTATTCCGTTTTGCAACAACGGATGTCCGCTGGGCAATCTCATTCCCGATTGGAATGACCTTGTGTATCGCGAACACTGGCGCGACGCAATTGATCGCTTGCACGCAACCAACAACTTTCCTGAATTCACCGGACGTTTATGTCCGGCACCGTGTGAAACGGCATGTGTTCTTGGCATCAACCAAGATCCGGTCACCATCAAACAGGTTGAGCAAACCATCATTGATACTGCATGGGACAATGGATGGGTTACACCACAGATTCCTGATTCAAAGACAGGGAAACGAGTTGCCGTGATCGGCAGTGGACCTGCTGGTCTTGCCGTGGCACAACAATTGACTCGTGCCGGCCACGACGTTGTGGTGTTGGAGCGCGCAGACCGTATCGGCGGTTTATTGCGTTATGGCATTCCTGAATTCAAGATGGAGAAGAAGTATCTCGATCGTCGTCTTGATCAGATGAAGAAAGAAGGAACAGAGTTTCGCACTAATGCAATCGTCGGTGACAACATCGACATTGAGGTGCTACGCGCATCACATGATGCAATCGTGTTGGCCTGCGGTGCGACCGCATGGCGCGATATTCCCGTTCCTGGTCGCGAACTAAAGGGCATTTATCAAGCAATGGAATACCTGCCACTTGCCAACAAAGTGCAAGAAGGCGACTTTACTGAACCTGCGATTTCTGCCGCTGGCAAAGACGTGGTGATTATCGGCGGTGGAGACACCGGAGCTGATTGTCTCGGCACCGCACTGCGTCAAGGTGCAAAGAGCGTGACGCAATTAGAGATCATGCCTCGTCCACCAGAGGACCGTGCGACTAACAATCCGTGGCCACAGTGGAGTCTTGTGTATCGCGTGTCATCGGCTCATGAAGAAGGTGGCGAGCGAATCTTTAGCGTGAACACCGAACGCTTTATTGACGATGGCAATGGCAATGTGAAAGCGATGCTGATTCACGAGGTGCAAATGGTCAATGGCCGCTTCGAAAAGGTGGAAGGAACTGACACGGAACTTCCCGCCGATCTTGTGTTCTTGGCAATGGGTTTTGTGGGCCCCGAGAAAGGTTCATGGCTTGACCAGTTGAGTGTCGCCTTGGATGAGCGTGGCAACGTGTCACGCGATGACAGTTACATGACGTCTGTTCCGGGCGTATTTGTCGCCGGGGACATGGGTCGCGGTCAAAGCCTTATTGTGTGGGCGATTGCCGAGGGAAGAGCATGCGCCTCTGGTGTTGATGAGTATTTGATGGGATCAACGATGTTGCCGTATCCGATCACACCCTCTGCGCGGCCGTTGGCGTAGACGACACAGAGAAGTGGTCGTGAGCGAAGCATAAAAGTTGTCAAAGCGCCACCTCTCGGTGGACATAACGATCTACTGTGTTTTCTCGTGCGTACGCGTTTGTCGACATCACAGAAACCGATGTCTAAAACACCGATGTCTAAAACATGGTGGCCCAAAGTCGGGTCAGTGTTTGCGAGCGCGATAACTATTGCGGTGTTTAGTACGACTGTGGGCGCTTGTGGCCAAGACACATTGGGGGTTGCCACAACTGTGGTGGCGGTAACACCCACAAACTTTGCAACAATCCCTCCGGTTGCCAGCACTTTGCCGGGCACCACGACATCGCTCCCATCAAATGCCATTGGCGCTGAGCAGCTCTACACCGTGCAATCAGGTGATTCTCCACTTGGTGTTGCCAATAAATACGGAATCGCTATCGAAACTTTGTTGGCCTACAACGGATGGGTGAGCCCATCGCAGTTCCCGTATCCGGGCACTCAAATTCGCATTCCACCATCAGCCATTGAGCCCACTGTGACTGATGATGCAAGCGGTGGAACAACCGGGGGTTCCGGCGAAACAACGAATACACCGTCGGCACCCGGATGTGGCACTCGCCCCGCTGGTACCTACACCGTGCAGTCGGGTGACTCGGTGTTCACCATTCGCCGAAAGTTCTGTGTGTCGTTGGCATCTCTTTTGTCAGCGAACAACTGGGCCAGTTCATCTGTTGTGATCATGCCAGGTGATGTCATCAACATTCCTGCATCAGGTTCGTAACGCCTAGCGCGACGTGTTGCTACTTCTCGCGTTTAGCGAGATGTATTACGAGGTCGACGGCCGTACCGCTCGCGCGCCAACGAGACCAACTCATTAATCAGTTCGCCGTATCCGATTCCGCTTGCGTTCCACAACTTCGGATACATGGAAATAGGGGTGAATCCCGGAATCGTGTTGATCTCGTTGCACAGAAAACCACGTCCATTTTCTTCAAAGAAAAAATCAACGCGCGCCATTCCTTCACATCGCAACGCGCGATACGCCTGAATCGCTAACTCTTGAACGTTATTCAATTGTTGTTTGGTTAATGGTGCAGGCACAAGAAGTTGCGCACCATCGGTGACGTATTTGTCGTCATAATCATAAAACTCATGGCTGGGAATGATTTCTCCAGCAATTGACGCGCGTGGTGTCAGATTGCCTAGAACAGACACTTCAATTTCTCGACCGGCTATGGCTTCTTCGAACACAATCCATTCGTCATATAGCGCCGCAGTCTTCACAGCAGTTGCCAGATCATCGGGAGTCTTTGCTTTGGAGATGCCCACCGATGAGCCCATGTTGGCCGGCTTTACAAATACAGGAAGTGATAATTCCGCAATGATGTCGTTGAGAACAGCGTCGGAAATGTCGGTGACGTGACGAGAAGTCCATCGGCACTGGGGCACATTGTGAGCACGGAGAAGTTGTTTTGACACAACCTTGTCCATTGCAACAGCGCAAGACAACACTCCGCTGCCCACGTATGCGACATCCAGCATCTCAAGCATTCCTTGAATCGTTCCGTCTTCTCCGAGTGGACCATGTAAGAGGGGCACCACAACGGTTGGCTCGCGCGATGCAATGTCAGAGATCACAGATGGCGACACCGGTGTGCCGGAGGCGGTCAGTGTTGAAGGAATGTCTCGTGAGTTCGTATCGAGAATTGCTTGTACGTCTGTGGGGCTCACCCAGTGTCCCTCGCGAGTGATTCCGATCACCACGATGCGATACGTCTGCGGGTCCGCGGCACGAATGACGTGCGCCGCAGTGACACAACTCACGTCGTGCTCTGCAGAGCGACCTCCGAACAGCACGACGAGCGTGAGGGCGGGCGATGCTGTGTTCATCGGATACGACGGTACTCGCCACTAGGGTCGTGACATGTTCATCATGGCAAGTGACGTTGCACGCATCACGGGTGGTTCGTTGTTTGGCGATGATGTGGAGATTGATGGAGTCTCTTTCGACTCGCGATTACTGTCGCCGGGGCAGTGTTTTGTCGCGCTCGAAGCAGACCGTGATGGTCACGAATTTGTCGCCGATGCGTATGAGGCTGGCGCGGCAGCATGCATAGTTCGCAGGGGCGCGGTGTCGGACAAACAGGTACCCGCCGAAAGCGCACGTATTGATGTGGACGACACGATGGGTGCTCTCACCGCACTCGGGAAATGGGCGCGAGATCAGTTGGATAACACCGCACCGGGGAAAGTGATTGGAGTAACCGGCTCTGCGGGCAAAACATCAACTAAAGATTTCATTGCGGCTGTTCTCGCTGCTACGTGTGACCAGTCGTATGCAAGTGAGTTGTCATACAACAATGACATCGGTGTGCCAACGACGTTGATCAACGCCCCAGACGACTGCGACGCGATTGTTGTTGAGATGGGAATGAGAGGATTTGGCGAAATCACTCGACTCTGTGACATCGCTCGTCCGAATATCGGATTGATCACATCAATTGGTGAAGCACATAGTGAACGCGTTGGCGGCATTGAAGGTGTGGCGAAAGCAAAGGGTGAGTTACTGCTCGCTCTGCCGGCAGATGGCATTGCAATCGTGTGCGCTGATGATCCTCGCGCAATGAATGCGGCGGCTCAATCGCGGGCACAACGTTTGACTTTTGGCACCGGATCTGAAGCCGATGTTCGTTACAACATCGTTGCCATTGATAATGCTGGTCGTGCAACCATCATGGTGTACTGGGAAAACAAGTCTCGTTCCGTCCTGGTTCCCGCTCCTGGTGCGCACATGGCATCAAACGCCGTCGCGGCAATTGCAGTCGGTGTGGCTATTTTGGCAGATTTCGATGCGTGTGTTGATGCGATTGCTAATGCACAGTTGTCGTACATGCGTATGCAATGGGAGACAACAGACAGTGGGGTGCGTGTGATGAATGATGCCTATAACGCAAACCCGGACTCAATGTTGGCGGCACTCACCACGCTTTCAACTGTTAGTGCACCACGTCATGTGGCAGTTGTTGGCGTGATGGCAGAGATCGCGGATACACAGGAGCGACACACCTTCGTCGCCTCGCGTGCAAAAGAATTGGGTATTGAATTGTGGCCAATTGGCACAGACCTTTATGGCATCGCGCCCATTAGCATCGAGGAGGCTGCGACGCGTATTGATGCCATGCCTTCTGGTGCCGTGGTGTTGCTTAAAGGTTCACGCGTTGCTGCGCTCGAGCGCGTTATCGATCTTCTCGGTATTGCACCACCACGCGAGTAGCAGTGACCACGCTGCTCCCAGCAGCAGCACCGGCCGAGAACCAATTGAGTCCATGACGGGACCAAAGAGCATGTTTCCGAGTGGAACAGTGCCACCAAATGCCATGAACCACAGGGACAACACACGTCCGCGCACTTCCAGCTCGAGACGGCTTTGCAGCACAGTCATCAGTGCAGTGGTTGTCGCAAAGTACGCCATGCCCAAGAAGAAGCCAGTGATAAACGCAAGCAATGGTGTTCGTGAAATTGCAAACGCGGTGAGCAGTAACGCAAAGACAAAGAAACCTTGCCGAGCAAGGCGACGTTTGTCGTGTTGTGCAAGCACTGTTCCGACTGCAAGCGCACCGAACATCGCTCCAAGTCCCCATACGGCATACAACCATTTGTACATCGCTGAACTGCCATCAATACCGAAGTTCTTGTCGGCGACAGCCGGGAACAAGCCGACATAGGGCAAACTGATGAGAGAAAAGGTGAACATTGAAAGCAGGATGCGTGCGAGTACTGGCCGTTCTTTCACCGTGCGAATGCCCAGCGTGAATGATTGCCACCCTTTTTCTTTTGTCGGTTGTGTTTTCGGAATCGTCACCCGAAATAGCGCGCCAATGACAGCGAGGTATGTCACCGCATTAATGAAAAACACTTGAGAAGGAGTGACACCCCAGCTCGACAAAATCGCAGCGATGATCGGACCAGCAACACGTGAGCCGTTTATTGCAGCAGAACTCAGCGAGATTGTTCCGGGTAAGTCTTCTGGTGGCACAAGGCTTGGCATGACAGCGGAGTACGCAGGTGCTGATAACGCATTGCCAACCCCCACACCTAATTGCATGAAGAACAACAAGGCAATTGATGCATCAAGTGCAGCAGATATGCCCAAGAAAACCGAGAACACGAGTTGCACTGATTGCATTGCAACGAGCCACGTTCGACGGTCAACCTTGTCTGCAATCACGCCACCAGGCAGTGACAGGAAAAGCATTGGCCCCAATTGCGCAAAAATAAAAATGCCGACGATGGACGCGCGTCCTGTACGGGCATATACGTAAGCGGGCAACACCACGTTTTGCATCCACCCGCCGATGCTTGACCCGATATTTGACATCCACATCACCCGAAAATCGCGAGATTGCAGAGCGGCACGTGCGGTGCCGCGAATCACGGTGTGTTGAGTGGAGGAATCCGACGCGCCGTCTTGTGAGGTGTCGCGTCCGGTAGTCATGCGTTTGTCACGCTACTAGTGAAACGCGTCGTGGAACTTGACGTGTTGGGCTAAATGGCGTTGGCGAGTGTCACGCTAAATAGCATTCGCGATCGTCACACAGGGTGTGCCGATCTCCCATGCCACAGCCTCATGGGTGACATGGCCGTTGACAGTGTTGAATCCGTGCGCGAGTGGGGAATCGGGAGCAACATTTGCAAGAGGTCGAGTCGCGACGTCCGTGAGGAAGGGAAGTGTTGCGTTGGTGAGTGCGTACGTGCTTGTGTGTGGAACCGCACCAGGCATGTTGCCGACCGCGTAGTGCAACACATCGTGCACGACGTATGTGGGGTTGGTATGTGTCGTCTCATGAGTAGTAGCGATGCAGCCACCTTGATCCACTGCTACGTCAACAATGACCGCGCCGGATTTCATGGTTGACACCATGTCTTCGCTCACTACAACGGGTGCACGACCACCGGGAACGAGAACTGCGCCAATAACAAGATCAACATCGCACAGCACGCGTTCCAGCGCACCCGCATTTGATGACAGTGTGACGATGCGACCAGAGGCAATCTGGTCGAGTTCGCGTAAACGCTCCAAGTTCTTGTCAAAGAGCATTACTTCAGCGCCCATGCCCGCTGCAATACGCGCGGCATTCCATCCGACATTGCCCGCACCGATCACCGCAACTTTCGCTGGTCGCACACCAGGGACACCTGCAAGCAAGACTCCGCGACCACCGTTATGTCGTTCCAAACAATGTGCTCCCATTTGTGGAGCGAGACGACCTGCAACTTCACTCATTGGCGCAAGCAGGGGTAGGGAACCCGAGGGTGTTTGTACTGTCTCGTACGCAAACGATGTTGTTCCTGCCGACAGCAATGCTCGTGCAACTTCTGGATAGGCGGCGAGATGTAGGTACGTGCACAGAACAAGATCACGGCGCAGATACTGAAACTCTTGTTCTTGTGGTTCTTTCACTTTGATCACCATTTGCTGTGACCATGCATCCGCCGCCGTCGGGACGATTACGGCACCTGCCGCAACAAAGTCGGCATCGCTGATTGATGACGCCACGCCAGCACCGGTCTCAATGTGCACAGTGATGCCATGGCGAATCATCTCCCGCACGCCGTCTGGGGTCATCGCAACTCGGCCTTCAGCGGTCTTGATTTCCCGAGGTACACCAACCGTTGTGAACACTGCCATAACACCACCGTAGTGACAGTTTGAGGGGCAGAAAGTGTGAGGCTCGTCACCTCATCGTGATGGTGCTGTGGTGGTGAGGGTCCGTTTTGTGAAAGCCTGTAGGGATGCGCACGTTTCGAAACTTCATCAATGGTCAGTACGTCGATTCTCTTGATGGATCCACAATGCCAGTTATCAACCCAGCAACTGGTCAGCAATACGCAACAGCGCCAAAAAGTTCTGTTGCTGACGTTGACATGGCAATGGATGCAGCTGCCAAGGCATTTGAAACGTGGAAGAACACAACCCCCTCTGAACGGTCACTGGCGCTCTATCGCATTGCAGATGCAATTGAGGCGCGCGCGGAGGAATTCATCGCTACCGAAGTAGAAAACACAGGGAAGCCAGTCGCACTGACGCGAAGTGAAGAAATTCCACCGATGGTGGATCAGATTCGATTCTTTGCAGGTGCGGCACGAATGCTTGATGGAAAGGCATCCGCCGAATACATGCCAAACATGACATCGATCATTCGTCGTGAACCTGTTGGAGTGTGTGCACAGGTAGCTCCGTGGAACTATCCGATGATGATGGCTGTTTGGAAATTTGGTCCCGCGATTGCTGCAGGCAACTCGGTGGTGTTGAAGCCATCAGACACAACCCCTGCATCAACGACGTTGTTGGCAGAGGTTGCAGCAGAGTTCTTGCCACCTGGTGTGTTGAATGTTGTCTGTGGTGATCGCGATACCGGCCGTGCAATGGTTGTTCACGACACGCCATCGATGGTGTCTGTGACCGGTTCGGTACGCGCTGGTATGGAAGTGGCAGAAGCAGCGGCGCGATCACTGAAACGTGTGCATCTTGAACTCGGCGGAAAGGCACCCGTCATTGTCTTTGACGACGCCGACATTGAAGCGGCAGCGGCAGGTATTGCAACAGCTGGATACTTCAATGCGGGACAAGATTGCACTGCGGCAACTCGTGTACTTGTTGGGCCAAAGGTTTACGGAGAGTTTCTCGCTGCTCTTGCAGAGCAAGCAAGCGATGTTCAAACTGGCATGCCGGATGAAGACGTCCTGTACGGCGCCATTAATAATGAGGCGCAGCTCCACCGCGTCGCTGGTTTTGTTGATCGTGCACCGAAGCACGCACGAGTAGTGGCCGGTGGCGAAAAGGTCGGATCCCAGGGGTATTTCTTTGCCCCCACTGTTGTGGCTGATCTCAAACAAGATGACGAAATGATCCAGAACGAAATCTTCGGACCAGTCATTACGGTTCAGCGTTTTGGTGATGAGGATGAAGCATTGGCATGGGCAAACGGTGTCGAATACGGTCTTGCGTCATCTGTATGGACCCGCGACTTTGGACGGGCGATGCGGATGGCGAAGCATCTTGATTTCGGTTGTGTTTGGATCAACACCCACATCCCTCTGGTCGCCGAAATGCCACATGGTGGATATAAGAAGTCCGGCTACGGCAAGGACCTCTCTGCCTATGCACTTGATGACTACACCCGCATCAAGCACGTCATGGCAAACATTGATTCCTGAGCCACATGTTTGCTCGCCGTCGCCAATACGTAAACAGTTTGTGAACAAGGCACTGCATCGAACCTGCTGGTGTTACTGTGAACAGCGTGGGTGATGGCGATATCGCTGCTCGTGACAGTGTCAAAGATCAATCGGCTCTCGATCAAGAAAACGTCATAGTTCTTGACAATGTGAGTAAAGAGTACGGTGACGTTGTTGCCGTGCACGGCGCGAATCTGTCGATCAAGCGTGGCGAATTCTTCAGTCTCCTTGGGCCATCGGGATGTGGCAAGACCACCATCTTGCGCATGATCGCGGGTTTTGAACAACCATCATCAGGAAGAGTGCTACTTGAAGGCGTCGACGTGTCTCACGTTGCTCCACACAAACGCAATGTCAACACTGTGTTTCAGCAGTACGCATTGTTTCCACACATGTCCGTTTTCGACAATGTTGCGTTTGGACCACGAAACAAAAAGGTGAAAGAAAGCGACGTCAAGAAGCGAGTCGACGAAATGCTTGAGATCGTCCGACTATCTGACTTCGCGAAACGCAGACCTCATCAAATGTCGGGTGGACAGCAACAGCGCGTGGCATTGGCGCGAGCACTCGTGAATTATCCATCCGCATTGTTGTTGGATGAACCTCTGGCCGCGCTTGACTTGAAGTTGCGTGAGGCGATGCAGATCGAGTTAAAGCGCATCCAGAAAGAAGTGGGCATCACTTTTATTTTCGTGACCCATGACCAAGGTGAAGCCTTAGCGATGAGCGACCGCATCGCGGTGATGAGCGAGGGCCACGTTGAACAAGTGGGAAGCCCAGAAGAGATCTACCAATTTCCCGAAACATTGTTTGTTGCAGGGTTCATCGGTTCGGCCAATTTGTTTCCGGGCACTGTCGCAGAAACAGGTCTCATATTCGAAGGACGGTCGATGTTGTCGGTGCGACTTGCCGATGGCTCTGTTGTCAAAGCGGCATCCCGTGCACAGTTGAAACCAGGAGATGATGCGACTGTGATGGTGCGCCCCGAGCGTGTGCAGCCAGTTGCGTTGTCGACGCCCGTAGACGGACGCGGAGTTGTCGCCGACGTCACCGAACTCGTGTTTCAAGGTTCGGTCATTCGTTGCCTGGCTCGCACTCGTGATGGAGCAGAGGTTGTTGGTCTCATTGATGCAACAAGTGACCTGTCGGCTTTTCGTGCTGGTGCGCAGGTTCACATGGCATGGCCGGAAGCCAGTGCGTATGTATTGCCTGGACGATCTGCTGTGACCGGTGCATCGACAACTAATCTCGGTGCACTGGATGTCGCACATTCCGGAGCGTGAGAACAACCGTTCAGAAATGACAACACAAAGAGAAAGAGACAGCCAATGAATACACGTCCCCAATCGAACAACAACTCCCCACGTTCATCACGTTGGAGTCGTCGCGATTTCCTTTTTCGTTCGTCGTTGGCAGGTGCGGGAATGTTGTCTTTGCCCGCTTTGCTTGCTGCGTGTGGTGATGATGACGGTGGCTCAAGTAGTGACACCACAGGTGGTGGCGGTGGAGGCGGTGGGCGTCTCGTGTTTGATAACTGGCCCGCCTACATCGACGAAGAGACAGTCGCCAATTTCATTGCAGCCACCGGCATCGACATGCAGTACTTGGAGACCTACAACGACAACAACGAGTACTTTGCAAAAGTACAACCGGCATTGTCCAAGGGCGACAAGATTGACGCTGACATCTTGGCGCCGACCTACTGGATGGCCGCACGTTATGTGAGCCTCGGTTGGGCGCAGAAGTTGCCAATTGCGTCAATTCCGAACAAAGCAAACTTGCGTAGCGACCTCATTGGTCCGAACTGGGATCCCAATGGTGAATACAGCTTGCCGTGGCAAACAGGAACAGCAGGCATCGCGTACAACATCTCTGCAACAGGACGTGAAGTGCGTAGCGTTGCTGATTTGTTTGACCCTGAGTTCAAAGGACGTGTTGGCATGCTGACAGAAATGCGCGACACACTGGGTCTCATCTTGATGGGTGAGGGTATTGACCCATCACAGTTGAAGAGTTTTGATGACGCGGCTCCAGCATTTGAAAAACTGGCGCAGGCAAAAGCTGACGGTCAGATTCGTCAGTTCACAGGAAACGATTACATGGACGATCTTGACTCTGGCAACTTCGCAGTGTGTGTTGCATGGTCAGGCGATGTGATTCAGTTGGCTAAAGACAACCCCGACGTTCGATTCGTCATTCCTGAAGAGGGTGGCACGAGTTGGTACGACTCCATGATCTGGGTTGCAGGATCAGAAAATGGCGACGCAGTTGCCAAGTGGATGGATTACGTCTACGACCCTGAAAACGCAGCAAAGATTGCGCTTGGTTCGGGATACATGACACCAGTGGTTGGTGTGCGTGAAGTGCTGGAAGCAATGGGTGGAGAAGAAGCCGAAATGGCAAACAACCCTCTGTTGTTCCCAGACGACGCGACATTGTCACGACTTCGCGTGTTTGCTTCGCTCAGCGAAGAAGAGGAAGCCAAGTACGACGAAGAATTCTCAAAGATCACTGGGGCATAGCGCTCTAGTGACGCGAACGCAGCGTTTCGCATCGGTGACCGAGAAACCTGAGCTCGTGGGGCTCGGGGTTCTCTTGTTGCTCGGCAGTGGCGTGATCTTGATCGCCGCTGAAATCACATCGGGGGCCCTGGCTTATGCCGTTGGCGTCATCATTGCGGCAGCACTAGTCGGTTATGCGACCACGATCATCCGAGGAACGTCAGATGATCGTCGCACAATTGCCCCGTACGCGCTTCTGAAACCGGGCGTGTTGTGGCTGAGCATCTTCTTTTTGGCACCGCTGTGGGCGCTGTTCGTGATGTCGTTGTCGTCAAAGGAATCACGTTTTGATTTTTTCCCGGACTTCACATGGGAGTGGGGGAATTATCAAGAAGCCTTCACCCGTTTTCGACCCCAGTTCATTCGTAGTTTCGCCTATGCAGGTGTGGCAACTCTTCTGACAATCCTCATCGGCTTTCCCATTGCGTACGTCATTGCGTTCCGCGGGGGGAAATATCGAATGGTCCTGCTTGGACTAGTCGTTGTCCCGTTTTTTACTTCGTATCTCATTCGTACGTTGGCGTGGACAACGTTGATGAATGACAACGGTCCGGTGATGAACACCCTTGAGACCTTGCGACTCGTGTCTGTCTTTGAATGGCTACAGATTGTTGATGATGGTCGATTATTGAGTACTCCAGCCGCTGTCATTGGAGGACTCACGTACAACTTCTTGCCGTTTATGGTGTTGCCAATTTACGTGAGTTTGGAAAAAATCGATACACGACTGGTCGACGCTGCAATGGATTTGTACTCGTCTGCTTCGGGAGCCTTTCGCAAAGTTGTGTTGCCGTTAGCTATTCCTGGAATCTTCGCGGGAAGTCTCCTCGTGTTTATTCCTGCATCGGGTGACTTTGTCAATGCCCAATTCTTAGGTGGCCCAACCACCACAATGATTGGTAACTCCATTCAAGATCAGTACTTGAAGCAGTTGAATTATCCGATTGCATCCGCAATGAGTTTCGTTCTGATGGTAATCATCACCATTGGTGTGCTGGTGTACACCAAGTTCATGGGCACCGAGGAGTTGGCATGAGCGCTCCGATGAGTACGTCGTCACGATTTGGGCGTTGGGGAATTAACGCCGTCGCAGTTTTGGGCTTCATCTATCTCTTCGCCCCGATTTTTGTCATCATTCTTTTTTCATTCAACGATCCGGCTGGCAAGTTCAACATTCAGTGGTCGGGTTTCACTTTGGACAACTGGGCCGATCCGTTTTCCGAGAAACAACTCACCGATGCTTTGTGGGTCAGTTTGCGTATCGCTTTTGTTTCCACCATTATCTCCACAATCCTTGGCTCATTGATGGCGATCGCGCTGAGTCGTTACAAGTTCAAGGGACAAAGTGGCGTCAACTTGTTTCTTGTATTGCCGTTGACATCGCCCGAAGTTGTTATCGGTGCATCACTTGCGACCCTATTTTTGAATCGTGGAGTTGATTTCGGATACGTGACTGTGATCATTGCGCACGTGATGTTTCAGATCTCATTTGTGGCTCTCACAGTGCGTGCGCGCATCAGAGGTTTTGATTGGGGTCTCGAACAAGCAGCGATGGACCTTGGTGCAAGTCCCATGCGCGCGTTTTGGAAAATCACATTCCCGCTGATTCTTCCCGGCATCTTGGCGGCATCGCTACTGTCATTCGCCTTGTCAATTGATGATTTCATCATCACATTCTTTAATGCCGGTTCTCTCGTCACATTCCCGTTGCAGATTTTCGGTGCATCACGTGTGACAATTCCACCGCAGATCAACGTGCTTGCGAGCATTATCTTGTTTGCAAGCGTAGGAATCATGGTGCTTGGCGCTGTCGCAGGAAACATTCGGCGTAAGCGTCAAGGTGTGACGCTCTGATTGTTGCTCACAATGAATGACAAGCACCTCACTGGTCATCGCATCGCGATAGCCCCCAAGACATCGCCCGACTGGGTAGCAGACGCAGTGCGTGATGGTGGCGGGGAAGTAGTTGATCTCGCAACTGCACAAGCGCTTGTATGGACTAATCCCCGAGATGCAGGTGGACTTGCGCAGGTGTTGGATGAACACCCACATCTTTCGTGGGTGCAGGTGCCATTTGCCGGAGTGGAAAATTTCATTCATCTCATTGATGATTCGCGCGTATGGACGTGTGGCAAAGGCGTGTACGCCGAACCAGTCGCAGAACATGCTCTGGCTCTCATGCTCGCCGGCATGCGACACATTGCCGGATATGCACGAGAAGGTTCATGGAGTGGGCCACACGGTGTCAATCTTCTTGGGGCGCGAGTGACGATCTTGGGTGGAGGCGGGATCACAGAGTCGTTACTACGACTCCTTCAGCCATTTGGATGTCACATCACCGTTGTGCGTAAGAGCGTTGAACACATGGATGGTGTCACTGATGTGGTGGGGCCTGAGCATCTGATTGATTCGCTGGTAGGGGCAGACGTTATGGTTCTCGCCTTGTCGCTGACTCCAGAGACGACCGCGATCATCAGTCGTACAGAGTTAGAGATGATGGAGCCACATGCGTGGATAGTGAACGTTGCGCGCGGAGGGCACATCGTCACCGACGACTTGGTGTGGGCGCTAGAAAACAATCGGATTGGTGGCGCAGCTCTTGATGTAACAGATCCGGAGCCTTTGCCCGAGCACCATCGCCTGTGGTCGTTGCCCAATTGCATCATCACGCCTCACGTGGGCAACACCCCTGACATGGCAGTGCCGCTCTTGGCAGAACGTATTCGCACAAATGTTTCTCTCTTTGTGCATGGCGAACCGTTGATTGGAACGGTAGACCCAGAACGTGGCTACTAGATCTCACTACGACGTGCTCGGTGTCTCGCGAACGGCTTCCGCGCGCGAGATCAAGACCGCGTATCGAGAGAAAGCTCGACGCGTTCATCCTGATCGTGTTGCCAAAAAAGATGAGCAGTGGGCTTTACAGGAGATGGCCACACTGAATGTCGCGTGGTCGGTGTTGTCTGATCCGACGCGCCGACGCGCCTATGACGAGTCACTACTGCAAGGACCAACCTCGAGTGCCTCAAGAACAACAACATCTTCCACAACAAGAGACGAAACATTTGAAAGGGATCGACTCTCGCAATTATTCGCTCAGCGTCCGTTGAATACATCGCCAGCACGTTTTCCGTGGCGTTCGATGTCTGTAATCGCAATTATTGGTGTCGCGGCCGTATTGCTTGTTGGGATCTTCTCTGACCCTGGGGAAGAAGCTCCGCCCGACCAACTGTTGCAGGCCGGAAGTTGTGTGCTCATAGAAGATGATCAGTCCGTTCGAGAGGTGTCCTGCAGTGCGGAACATGATGGTGTTGTTCGCCAACTCATCGGATTTGATATGACATGCCCTGGCGAGTCTCAGCCTTTTCGGGACCGACAAGGCATGGGTACTGCGTGCGTTATTCCTGTCAGTGGGGACAATGACAATGTCGATTCTGTCATTGGGGACAATGACAATGAGGGCTAATCTGACACTCACTTCGCAGTACGCAAAGGGCGATTAGCTCAGTTGGTTAGAGCGCTACCTTCACACGGTAGAGGTCCCGGGTTCGAGTCCCGTATCGCCCACTGGAAAACTCTTTTTGAGTAGTTTTTGTGCCATGCGGAGACTGTGTGAGCGACCTGGTTGTGGAGGTGTCGCGGCAGTCTCATATGGCATCGACAACGAAAAATTGTTGGTGTGGATTGATTCGGCACCCGCTTTGGATCCCGCGCGGGCAGGAAGTTTGTGTCGGCGCCACGCTGATGCATTGTCTGTTCCAAAAGGTTGGAGCATCGATGACAGACGTCAGCCGGTCCCGATGCTGTTTCCCGCTCGCGACATCACTCCAGCAAGCGGCAATGGTCGCGAAACATTGCGCAAGCCATCTCGAAGTGCCTCGACAAAGTCTGCAGAGAC
>CAYVAV010000020.1:0-20531 GCA_964449085.1 uncultured Bifidobacterium sp. | reverse complement strand
TGCCTTCATGAGGTCACTTCATCTTTTCTTGAAGGCGACGATCAAGTGCTGCGAGGTAATCCTCTGTGGTCAGCCAAGCCTGATCCTTCGACACCAGCAATGCAAGGTCTTTTGTCATCTCGCCTTGTTCGACTGACTCAACACACACCTGTTCAAGTTTGTTTGCAAAATCAACCAACTTCGGATTGTTGTCGAGATTGCCACGATGAATAAGACCACGAGTCCACGCGTACACCGATGCAATGGGGTTGGTGGAGGTCTTATTGCCCTTTTGGTGTTCACGGTAGTGACGAGTCACCGTCCCGTGAGCTGCTTCTGCCTCGACGGTCTTGCCGTCTGGAGTGAGAAGTACTGATGTCATAAGTCCAAGTGAACCGAAACCTTGTGCAACGGTGTCTGATTGCACGTCACCGTCGTAGTTCTTACATGCCCAGACGTAGCCGCCCTCCCACTTGAGGGCGCTTGCCACCATGTCATCGATAAGGCGATGTTCGTAGGTGATGCCTGCTTTTTCAAAGTCCTTCTTGAACTCGGCTTCAAAGATTTCTTCAAACAGATCTTTGAAACGACCGTCGTATGCCTTCAAGATGGTGTTCTTCGTGCTCATGTACACCGGCCATCCGCGCTGCAGACCGTAACGAAGTGATGCGCGTGCAAAGTCGCGAATCGACTCATCAAAGTTGTACATGCCCATCGCAACACCAGAGTCGGTGAACTTGGCAACTTCCAACTCAATCGGTTCACCACCATTGTCGGGAGTCCAGGAAATTGTCACTGTGCCAGGACCGGGAACAAGAAAGTCAGTCGCTTTGTATTGGTCTCCATGAGCATGACGACCAATCACAATAGGTTTTGTCCAACCCGGTACGAGACGTGGAATGTTTGAGCAGATAATCGGTTCGCGGAACACGACTCCACCCAAGATGTTGCGGATTGTGCCGTTTGGTGACTTCCACATTTTCTTGAGACCGAATTCCTCAACTCGTGCTTCATCAGGAGTAATGGTCGCGCACTTCACACCCACGCCATGCTTCAAGATCGCATTTGCTGCATCAATCGTGACTTGGTCGTCGGTGGCGTCGCGGTATTCGATGCCAAGGTCGTAGTACTCGAGGTTGATATCGAGATACGGAAGGATGAGGCGGTCTTTGATGAACTGCCAGATGATGCGCGTCATTTCATCGCCATCGAGTTCGACGACGGGATTGTCAACCTTGATCTTTGCCATGAGGGGGCCTCTTTCGATTCAGATGTTCTTTCGATGCAAAGTGGTATGTGATTCGGCGAACCGCACGAAAAATGTCACTTGTATCGTACTTGTACACAATAGCGCAGGCTCCCACCCACGCCCCTACCATGTGCGGTGATGAACTTTGAGTGGACCCCCGAACTACTTGCCCTCCGCGAACGAGCACGTGCCGTTGCGATGGATGGCGTTGCGAAATATGGCCGCCATAACGATTCGTGGATGAACGGCTACAGCAAGGAATTCTCAAAACAGTTAGCCGCAGAGGGATTCATTGGCATGGTGTGGCCCACCGAATTTGGTGGTGGAGGTCGTCCGCCGATTGAACGCCTCATTGTCGCCGAGGAAATGATTGCTGCAGGCGCGCCAATAGCCGCGAGCTGGTTCGGGGACCGTCAAATGGGTCCAGCGCTCATCCAATACGGCACAAAGGAACAACAAGACAAGTACTTACCCGCGATCTTGGCCGGTGAAACAACGTGGTGTATCGGCATGAGCGAACCAAACGCCGGTAGCGACCTCGCATCTCTCAAAACATTTGCTGCAGACGACGGTGATGAATGGGTGATCAACGGCCAAAAGATTTGGACAAGTTTCGGTGCTGATGCCGACTATTGCTATCTCATCTGTCGCACGAGCAACGAAGGTCCTCCGCACGCAGGCATCAGCGAAATCATCGTTCCGATGAATACTCCTGGCATCGAAGTGCGTCGAATCACCGACATGACAACGAATGAGCATTTCTGTGAAGTGTTCTTCACTGATGCCCGTGTGCCAAAAGAGAACTTGGTTGGTCTTCAGGGCAACGCGTTTAAGCAAACCATGAAGCAATTGGAGCATGAGCGTGGCGGTGTTGACCGACTTGTATCGAACTACGCGTTGTATCAATACGCTCGCAGTAAGGCTGACACTTCTGATCCCCTTGTTCGTCAGGAAATCGCACAACTCGAGATTTACTATCGCCTCGGTCGCATGCTCGTGATGCGCGAGGTGCTGCGTCAGGCTCCCGCCGGGTTCTCTGCTGCCACAAAATGTTTTTGCACTGAACACGAACAACGCGTTGCTGAATTCGCCTATCGGGTTCTTGGAATGGAAGCCACCTTGTGGACTGAATACACACAGAGCTTCTTGTATGCACCTGCGTACACCGTCATGGGTGGCACATCAAATGTGATGCGCAATATCCTTGGTGAACGCGTGCTTGGATTACCAAAAGGTTGACCGACTTTTTGAGACTAAGTGTTTTGATACTTACGACAAAGTAATCATGACCAGCGCGAGTGCCGCCAGTCCAAGACCAAGGGCTTGTGGGCGGTGAATCTTTTCTTTGTCAATGCGTGTCGCCAAAATAAGCGTGCTTGCGGGATACAGCGCGACAATCACTGCAACAACAGACATGTATCCCTCGCGCGTCGCCAATAAGAACAATGCGTTGGCAAGGCTGTCGAAGACACCAGAGACGATCACGATCGGCAAGTAGAAACGGGCGCTACTGACTTTCTTGCGTGATGCCATCACCACAATCGCCATGTACGGAACAGATGCAACACGCATTGCGACGATCGGCCATACACCAGAGGTCGTTGACGTGTGATCAAGAATTACAAATAATGAACCAAAAACCGCACCAGCCATTAATGACAGATACACCACGTAACGCGGAGCGCGTCGATGGTCTGGCCCGAAAACATCACTCACCAATGCGACCGCGATTAGTGCAATTGGCATACCAAGAAGCGCCAAGGCACCAGGACGTTCACCTTGTATGAGACCAATGACGATGGGGATGCCACCAGTTGTGACGGCAGAGATCGGCGCTGCCACCGTCATGAAACCACTTCCCATTGCTCGATAGAAGGCAAGGAGTCCGGTGGCGCCACACACGCCAGCAAGACCACCCCATAACCAATCTTCCATTCCGGGAGCGGGAACTCGACTACCGAATGCAATCAGCAGCAACACAATGAGCGCCGCGGATTGACCCAAGAAGGTCACAACTATTGCATGAACACTGCGCGATGCGCGTCCGCCGAGATAATCGGCGATCCCGAAAATACTTGCCGCACTCAAACCGAATACGACTTCCACGTCACGCAAGGCTACGGGGAAAAACTAAGACAAAGCCGCTTCACAAATGTGGGCGCTTTTTATATGCGTGCCCACATCGAGACTCCGTCTCTCGTGGGCACGACGGGACTCGAACCCGGGACCTCTACCGTGTCATGGTAGCGCTCTAACCAACTGAGCTACGCGCCCGTTAAGGCACTGTGCAGGTTATCAGCGATTTCGCAACCGCAGACTTATCTCGTTTGCAAGAAGCCTTCCCCGCACTGTCAACACCACGTGATCTCCGTGCCGTTCAACCAAATCATCAAGTTCGTCCACCGGTAATGCAGATGTAGGAACTCCTTCACGTGTGCGCAAAGACAACTCGAGCGCTTCCCTATGTCGCGTCTCGTCATCCAGTGACTCTCCTGCGGTCTCAGTTGAAACACCTTTGGCTACACAATCGATGTATCGCTCAGGTGTACGCACGTTCCACCATCGACGTCCATCTTTGTGAGAGTGAGCCGCACATCCAAAACCGAAATAGTTACCCTGTCCCCAATACATCTGATTGTGTCGACACTCGTGTCCAGGACGCGCCCAGTTACTGATTTCGTAATTGATCAGTCCAGCATTCTCTAATAACTCATTCGCAAGTAGATACTTGTCCGCTTGATCATCGTCATCGGGATAGTCATCGGGTCGATTAGCGAGAGCAGTGCCTAGTTCCACTGTTAGTCCGTATGCCGACACATGATCGGGAGCAAGAGCCACAGCGCTTTCTAACGTTGTTCGCCAATCATCCAAACTTTCACCTACGGCACCATAAATGATGTCGAGATTGATAGACGAAATACCGGCCTCTCGCGCCGCTTGCATGGCATGTACGACATTGTCTGGTTGATGTGTGCGACCAAGTGTTTGTAACACGTGTGGCACCATCGATTGAACTCCCATGCTGATGCGATTCACTCCGCCTCGCATATACGCCGTCATAAGTTCAAGTGTGACGTCATCCGGATTGCACTCGACAGTGATCTCAGCGTTATGTGCAAGTGGCAGCTGTTGAATCACGTTGACCAGCAAAGAACCCGGAACCATGCTTGGCGTACCGCCACCAACAAATACGGTATCAACGCTCGGAATTTCGGTGCGATTGATGTCTGCAACTAACGCGTTTAGGTATTCATCAATCAATTGGTTTTTATCAACCCATGTTGCAAACGCGCAGTAATCACACTTGTGATGACAGAAGGGGATGTGGATGTACACCCCGAACAATGAAGTTGGCGTCATGTCTGTGATGGAGGGACAAACAATAAACCCAGTTCGCCAAGACGTTCTCCCACTTGGTCGACGGGAACATCAAGCATCACCGCGATAGCCCGAGTGTCATGAGCACGTACCGTGATCACTTTGCCATTGAAGTCTTGACGTTGCACCTGAATCATGCGCAGGAGACGCTCGAGCATCTCAAATTGTGCACCGGACATCGTTGACAACTTGGCAACATCGATTCGCAACTTTGTGGTGGGTGATGTTGCACCACCTGCATCAACGCGACTTTGATCACGCGGCAACAACTGATCAACACCAACGCCATAAAAACGAGCGAGCCGTTCAAGACGTGGAACCGATATCGCGCGCTCTCCGCGTTCGTACGCACCAAGCACCGATGCCTTAAACTCTCCTTCGCTTTGCGTCTCAACGTCATTCAGCGACCATTGCTTTTGTTGACGTATGCGCCGCAATCGCTCTCCCACCATTTGGGAAAACGGAGAATCTCGGAGTAGTTCGTCATCAGTGGGATGTGCCATATCGCTACCCAGTGTGGTCGCTACGACGTGCTCGGTGTGCGACCATCAATGTTGCGGCCACGATGGCAGCTGTTTCGGCGCGCAAAATGCTTGCTCCAAGCGTTACACGTGGCGTATCGGCGGTGTACTCATCGGGGTCAAAACCACCCTCTGGACCGATCACAATCGTGTGCACGGCTGCCACATCGGTCGTACCGACAGGATCTGCTACAGCGACATCTGGTCGCTTCAGCAACTCGGCCAATGTCACTGGCCCCACCACTCGCGGCACATAAAGACGTCGCGATTGCATCGCTGCGCCACGCGCAATGCGCGAAAGCCGATCAATGTTTTGTGCGAATTTACGCTCGTCCCACCGCACAACGCTCCGTCGTACCGGTGCCAGCACAATGATTTCGTCGACACCAATCTCAGTCATTTTTTCTACTGCTAGATCAGTGCGATCTCCCTTCACGGGAGACACAGCAATGGCAAGTTGCGGATCCAATCGCTGCCGCGTTTCAACATCGCTCGCTACTTCAAGAAGCTGTGTGTTTCGCCAGACACACAACCGCCAACTGCCGTTGCCATCACTGGTCGATACGGTCTCGCCATCACGCAATCGTAGAGATTTTGACAAGTGTGCGAAGTCGTCTTCTGTTAATGAGGGCTGCGTGATGTCATCAACAAACACGTGCGCCGCGGATGTGCGCAGTAACGGCTTCACGAAAATGCCGACTTGATCTTTGAGAAAAAGCCCTTGTCGGGTGGTGCCACATCCTCGCCACGTTCGGACGCAAAACGACGCAACAATTCTTCTTCCGTGTCAGTAAGCGAAGTGGGAACATCGATCGCGATACGCACACGTAGGTTGCCACGACCACGGCCATTGAGGTGAGGTACTCCGCGACCACGCAACACGAACTCTCTACCGTGCTGAGTGCCTCCCGGAATCACCAAATCTTCATCACCGTCGAGTGTGGGTAACACCATGTGCGCACCTAACGCAGCTTGAGCGATACTGATCCGCAAGCGAGTGACAATGTCATCCTCTTCACGCCAGAACGTGTCATGTTCTGCAACTCGAATGTGCACATACAGATCGCCCGCACTGCCACCACGCGGGCCCACCGCGCCACGACCAGACAACCGCAACGTTTGACCCGTACTGATGCCAGCCGGAACATCGACGGTGTAGGTCTGTTGCGTGATGGTGCGACCATCACCTTTGCACGCACCACAGGGAGTGACGATCATTTGCCCCACACCACCGCACCGTTGACACGCTGCCATTGTCACCATTTGACCCAAAAGACTTTGCTTTACTCGCCGTACTTGTCCGGACCCCTGACAATCACTACATGTCACTGGTTGTGTTCCTGCTCCCGCGCCCGTGCCATTGCATTCGCTACATGCGATTGCTGTACGCACCTCAACGGGAGCTTGTGCGCCGAAAACGGATTGTTCAAATGAAATATCGGCGACAACCTCAAGGTCCTGACCACGTGGCGGACCACTCGGCCCACGCGATCCGCCACCAAATGGTGAGCCACCTCCAAAGAATGCATCAAAGATGTCGCCCAGCCCACCGCCGAATGGATCGCCTCCCATACCGCCGGCACCCGACACGCCTTGTTCGCCGAATCGGTCATACCTCGCGCGTGTCTCAGGATCTGACAACACCTCGTATGCACGACTCACGTGCTTGAATTTTTCTTCTGCTTCCGGATCATCCGGATTGGCGTCGGGATGTAATTGACGCGCCAGTTTGCGATACGCACGCTTAATCGTGTCGGCATCAGCAGAACGATCAACGCCCAACAGTTCGTAGTAATCAGCTGACATGGTCAGTTCTCCGACAACCGCTTACCCAGATGATCACTTACTACTTCTACGGTGGCGAGAGCCTGTGGGTAATTCATTCGCGTTGGTCCAAGGACTCCCACAGAGCCAAGTACTTCACCATCAGCAACAACTGGCGCCACTACAACCGAACACGCGGCAAGTGGTTCCACGCCGTGCTCGGCACCAATCGCCACTGACAATCCACGATCAAGAAGATCTTGCACCATTGACACCACGATGTATTGCTGTTCAATTACTTGCAAGACATCGCGCACAACATCAACTGTTTCAAAGGCTTGTGCCAATGCGGCGGCACCGCCAACGAACACTGGCTGGTCATTGCGATGCACACCCAGCGCATTGACGGCCGCGTAGCACACGCTGTCAACATGAGCGTTGTTGGTGGACGGGAACGGCGACATGTCAGACAAACTTGAACCCACCATATGTTTCGACAAGTGCGTGACCGCATCTGCGATGTGATCATCCGTGACATCTTCGGCGAGTTGAATCGTTTCATTCTCCACCGAGTGATTCGACAGCACCACTACCACTGTCGCGCTACGAGATGTGATGCGGTTGATGTGTATCGCACGAACAGTTGCCGCCTCAACGTTTGGTCCCACCACCACAGCTGCGTTGTGGGTGATGTTGGCAAGCAACGTAGACGTGTGGCGTAAAAGGTCCTCAAGACGACCACCTGCCATCTTGAAAAAATCCCCCACCTGGCGAACATCAACATCGGTCAACTGTCCTTCCGGAGCAATCGTGTCTACAAACAATCGGTATCCCTTGTCGGTAGGAATACGACCAGCAGATGTGTGGGGTTGGGCAAGGTAACCCTCTTGCTCAAGTACTGCCATTTCGTTACGTACCGTCGCGGGCGAGACCTTGAAAGAGGGCAACGTGGCGATGTGTTGTGATCCAACCGGCTGACCGGTTGCGACATACTCCTGCACGACTGCACGCAGGATGGCGGTCTTGCGTTCATCCAACATTGTGGACGTAAGGCTACTTGCCAGTGACCTTCTTGTATCGGGCTAATGCCACCTCGCGCTCTGTGGCGTGGTCAACAAGTGGGGCGGGATACGCCTCTGGCGCGAGCAGTCCGAGCGTCCAAGGCGTGTGAATGTGTTTTGCGTCAACTTCTACGAGTTCGGGGCACCACCTGCGTACATACGCGCCATCCGGATCGAACTTTTCTCCTTGACCAAACGGATTGAACACTCGGTAGTACGGCGCTGCGTCAGTCCCTGTGCCTGCCGTCCATTGCCAACCGTGATTGTTAGATGCGATGTCACCATCAATGAGATGGTCCATAAAAAAACGAGCGCCCCATTGCCATGGCAAGTGCAGATCCTTTATAAGGAAACTGGCAACAATCATGCGAACGCGATTGTGCATCCACCCTGTTGCGAGCATTTGACGGATACCGGCGTCAACAATTGGATAACCGGTTTGACCAGCGGTGAATGCTGCGAATCGCTCTTGCGCCTTTTTGTCAGTATCAACCGGAAGCGCATCCATTTTCTGTTGCAAGTTCTTCCATGCAGTGTGTGGTTTGTGAAACAACACGTCGCCATAGAACTCCCGCCAACACAACTCCGAGCGAAAATGATCAGCTCCTGGGCCACTCGTTAACTGAGACAGCAATTGACGCGGGTGCAAGACGCCAAATCGTAAGTACGGGGACAACATGGATGTGCCGTCGATGTCGGGGCGATTCCGTTCGTCTTTGTAAGTCTGTAAACCGGCGGCGCTCCATTTCTCCCAACGCTTCCACGCTGCTTTTTCTCCAGCACTTGGCAACTCGCAATTTGTGTCTGGTGATACTGGCAATCCCTGATCAAGATGCGATGCATTCGCATAGCGCGGTTTCGCCTTCGGTGCTGACGTCCACCCCACATTCACCCATCGTTTATAAAAAGGTGTGAACACTTGCAACGGATTGCCATCATCTTTTCGCACCACCCCAGGGTTTACCGCGTACGGTGAATCATCTTCGTGCAACGTGATGTTGTGGTCTTGTAGCGCCGACCGCACTGCAGCATCACGTTTACGTCCATACGGTGCAAAATCGGTCGCGATGTGCACGTGTTGTGATCCTGCCTCGCGTGCGACATGCAACACTTCAGTAAGCGGATCACCGTGTCGCACTACTAGCGCGCCATTCATGCTGTCGTTTAGCGACCGCAAGTTTTCGTACATGAACGATAGGCGTGAGTCTCCAGCTGTTGCCACAAGAGTTGGATCAAGAACAAATAATGGAATCACATCGCCATTAGAGGCAGCAGCTACCAACGCCTTGTTGTCCGCAATTCGCATGTCGCGGCGAATCCACCAAATTGCATTTGTCATTTTGCCCACCTCATGATCGGTACACATAGCAACGTGATGATCCCACCATAGGCAAGTGACCACTCCAAACTCACGTTGTCTCCCACCCAACCTGTGATTGGCCCTCCAATAGGTGTTGAGCCCAAAAATGCAACCGCAACAAGAGCCAACATGCGACTTCGCATTTCACTAGGTGATCGTTGCTGACTGATGCTGTTCATGGCTGCCACCATTGCAGTACTTGTTGCACCGAGTGGCAAACACACGAGGTACGCAACCCAAATATTCGGAGACCATGCAAGCGCAATCGCAGATACACCAGTTGCACCAATGACGCCGGTGAACCATCTAGTAGTCACTTCGCGAAGTCGTGCGGTCGCAAGCGAGCCCGCGACACTGCCAATACTGATCACCGTGAGCAGGACACCAAATGCGTTGGCATAACCCCATTTCTCATCGGCCAACTTCGGCAGCACCACGCCGTAGTTAAACGCGAAGGTGCTGATAATGAAGAAGACAAGAAACGTGTATCGCAACACATTGTCGTGATAGACGAAACGTATACCGTCGCGAACAGGAGTGCCTCCCATCGAAGCCGGACGCACGGAAAACAGCGCTCTTGTATCAATCGCATACACAGCAAAAATGAGTGCGAGAAATGACACGCCGTTCACCACAAACAACCAGCCCGCACCTAGGGGCCCAATTAACGCAGCTGCAACTGCTGGGCCAACAATGCGAGAGCCTGTCATCACGGTTGTGTTCAGAGCCATCGCGTTGCTTATTTCATCCGGTGCCACAAGCTCCGTCACCAGGCCACGACGCGATGGGTTATCGATTGCGCTGGCGATACCAAGAGCAAATGAAGTCACGTACACAAGCCACAACGACACCACGTCTGCGAGAACCGTCACCCCCAACGCGATAGCGAGTATTCCCATTGACGATTGGGTCCAGATGGTGACAATTCGTCTGTTGCGCTGATCTGCAAATCCCCCAGCCCACACGCCGAGCAACAACATCGGCAGAAACTGAAACATTGCGTTCAACCCGAGGTCAGTTGCTGATCCGGTGAGATCGTAAATGAGATACGAGGTGGCAGTGAATTGCAGCCAGGTGCCGATGTTTGACACCAAGAGTCCGACAAAAAACACGCGAGCGTTGCGATGACGCAACGAGCGAAACATGCCGCCAGTTTTTGCAGAACTCACGGCTGTTGTCATGTCAGTCGTCCAATTTCAAAGCGCTGATGAAAACATCGCCCGGCACTTCCACGCGGCCAATCGCTTTCATCTTCTTTTTTCCTTCTTTTTGCTTTTCAAGAAGCTTGCGTTTACGCGTGATGTCACCGCCGTAGCATTTTGCTAACACATCTTTACGTTTCGCCTTCACCGTCTCACGAGCGATGACTTTGCCACCAATTGCCGCTTGGATCGGAACATCAAACATCTGACGTGGAATCAGCTCGCGCAATTTTTCGCACATTCGACGTCCATAATCAAATGATTTGTCGCGATGAACAATCGTGCTGAAAGCATCGGCAGGAATGCCATTCAATAGAAGATCAACTCGTACCAGACTCGATTCGCGATACCCCTCAAGTTCGTAGTCGAGACTTGCATACCCTTGCGTACGACTTTTCATTTGATCAAAAAAGTCCACCACCACTTCGGCAAGGGGAATCGCGTAGTGGAGTTCCACGCGCTCAGGAGATAGATACTCAAGTTTCACCATTTCACCGCGACGTGATTGGCAGAGTTCCATCAACGTGCCGGTGTATTCCTTGGGTGTGATGATGTTGACCTTGAAATAAGGCTCTTCAATACCCGCGAGATTTTGCGTAGGAGGCAAGTCTGTGGGGTTGTCAATCATCACCACTTCCCCATCTGTCTTCGTCACGCGATACGCAACAGATGGGGCAGTTGCGATAAGAGCCAAATTGAATTCACGTTCGAGACGTTCCTTCACGATTTCCATGTGCAATAAACCAAGGAAGCCACAACGGAAGCCAAACCCCAATGCACCAGATGACTCTGGTTCATAGGTGACCGATGCATCATTGAGTTTCAACTTTTCAAGACTCTCGCGCAAGTTCTCAAACTCGTCACCATCAATTGGATACAAACCACAGAACACCATCGGCTTTGGATCGCGATAACCCGGCAATGGTTCAGGTGATGGCTGTGCAACTGTCGTAACGGTCTCACCACTTCGTGCGTGCGCGACATCTTTGATTCCCGCAATGAGATAACCCACCTCACCGGGCCCAAGTTCAGCCACTGGTGTGTTCTCCGGACGACGTACACCAATCTCGATTGCTTCGTGCACAGTTTTTGCATTCATAAATTGCAGTCGACTACCTGCTGACATGCGGCCATTCATCACGCGCACACTCGAGACAACACCACGGTATTGGTCATATTGAGAGTCAAAGATCAATGCTTGCAGCGGCGCTTCGGGATCGCCTTTCGGTGCTGGAATACGATCAACAATCGCATCCAGTAACTCAGCAACACCTGCTCCGGTTTTTGCAGAGATACGCAAGATGTCTTCGGCCGGAAGACCGAGCACGGTTTCGATTTCCATTGCGTAGCGATCGGGGTCGGCTGCAGGCAAGTCAATTTTGTTTAGCGCCGCAACAATTTCGAGATCATGTTCAAGTGCGAGATAACAGTTCGCGAGAGTCTGGGCTTCAATGCCTTGTGCCGCGTCTACTACGAGAACAACGCCCTCACAGGCAGCAAGTGACCGAGAAACCTCATACCCAAAGTCCACGTGCCCCGGGGTATCGATGAGATGAAAGGTGTAACCCTTCCATTCAACGCGCACGTTCTGCGCTTTGATCGTGATGCCACGCTCGCGCTCAAGATCCATCGAGTCGAGGTACTGCTCACGCATTTCGCGCGCATCAACAGCGCCCGTCATCTCCAAGATGCGGTCAGACAGTGTCGATTTCCCATGGTCGATGTGGGCGATAATCGAAAAATTGCGGATTTTTGCAAGGTCCATGGGCGGTTTCACTCTACTGCCCCGTCAGTTCGGCAGGGCTTTAGTAGTTGGGGATGGAGTTCTTCACCGCTAGCCTTGCTGAACGTGGCAAACATCAAGAGCCAAAAGAAGCGCATCATCACAAACGCCAAGCGTGCAGAACGCAACAAGGCGGTCAAGAGCGAACTGCGTACCCGCGTCAAGAACGCCGTTACAACTGGCTCAGATGATGACCTTCGTCTTGCGGTAAAGCGCATCGACAAGGCAGCCACCAAGGGCATCATTCATCCAAACACCGCTGCTCGTCGCAAGAGCCGTTTGATGAAAAAGCTCAACGCCGCTGCGAAGTAACTCGCGAGCGTCCAAGTCTCGCGAGTCTCGCGACAAGGACTTCCATAACGAGAACATCGTCCCATTCTTTGCCTCCGCGTAAGTCAACGTCTGCCTGAGCGATGAGAGACATTGCCTGGGCCACACCGCTGCTACCCAGTCGTTGATACTGCTCGAGCACTTTCCGGGCAGTGAATTCCTTTCCACCCAAAATTCCGATGACATCTGCAACAGTGTTCACCGACGGACCATCAAGTTTCATCATGTTGGCGTAGCGATTCGCTAGTAACGCCAAGACCTGTAACGAGTGCGAGTCAATCAAGATGCGGTGCAACATCACCAATGACTTGTTGACGTCACCTGCATCAATCGCATCGGTGAGATCCCACGGAGCAATGCTTCCCGCTTCACCAAGAAACACTTCGATGTCAGCACGAGACAACTTTGTTCCCTCGTCATATGTTGCCCGCAAGGTTTGGATGAGACCAGCGAGGCGTCCCTGATCGTTTCCGAACCACAACGCGATGAGTCGCGCGGCGTCTGGCGTATATGAAATGCCTGCTTCGACGAGGTGAGACTCAATCCACGACAATCGATCTTTGGCGCCTGTGGGCACAGTTGCGCCGATCACTCGCGCGGATGCTTTCTTGAACGCGTCCGACAACGCCTTTGGCTGACGTCCTGTCATCGTCACCACCAGGTCGGTCGTGTCATTCATCGTCTCAATTGACTGTGCAAAGTGAGAAACCATGTCACCAGTCAGATCATGAGCATTGCGTACCAATACCACTCGTCGTTCGGTGAACATTGGCGGAGTATGCAGAGCGTCGGCAATCCCTGTGGCGGTGGTTTGTGAATCTGACGCATCAATGTCTTCAAGCATCATCGAGCGGTCTTCGCCACCAATCAACTGGTTCAACACATTGGTCAATTCCAAACTGATGAGAGATTCATCACCGGAGATGACATAGACCGACATGCCTCTACTTTTTCACACCTGCGATACTCCGCGCATTATCCATTCCCACGGCTTCATCTGATGAATTACGGCGATAGCGCATGATGCACCAGCCAATGAGTGCGCACCAGCACATGGCGTTCAAGATGCCTTGCGGAGAGATGGCATCACACACGACTGCAATCCACCACAGCAGCCGAACTGGTATTTCCAATACGTAAACCACTGCAATCTGTAGAGGACGCGGCAAGAGCGCAAGCACAAGTGATGTTGGCAGACCAACCAGCATCACCGCCCCCGCAATTGGCACTGCGAAGGGATTCGCAATCATTGACACAACAGGCAAATTTTGAAAAAAGAATAACGACAATGGCGCAGTGCCGATTGTTGCTGCAAGTGTCGCCGCAATAACATCACGCACTGGCCCCTTCCCCACGATGTGCGATGTCACCGGCAACATCCACGCCAAGCCAGCGGTTGCGGCAGTAGACAACAAGAAACCGACACTGCGCGCCATCATCGGATCAATGCACAACAAACCAATCGCGGTGATGCACAACACGCGTTTTGTGTTGGCGGAACGACCAAATGCGAATAACACTGCAACAATCCCCGCCATTACTGCCGCACGTACAACAGATGGTTCTGCGCGAGTTAATACAACAAACCATGCAAGAACAGCGCACGTCAAGACAAGTCGCATCGCTAATCGCCGGGCGCGCAACCAGGGACCCACCGCGGCCAAAACGTAGGCAACGTTTTGCCCGCTGACCGCAACAAGATGCGACAGTCCGCTCGCACGAAAACTATTAATCATTGATTGCGGTTGTTCACGATCATCTCCCATCACCAAACCGGTGAATAACGCCCGATCAGCGGGATGCATCGGTTGTATGCCGTCTGTGATGTGTCGCCGTAAACGATTCGCAGATCGATATAGCGGACTGCCCGCTGAATGCTCCTCGGCCACATTGTCAATTGCGATCCGACCAAGAATGTGACGTTGCCGATCCCATGCGATGAACCGTCCCGACACCTCGGTGCATGTGCCTTCCACATACACCTGTTCACCCATGAGTCGTTTCGACAACTTGCGAGACGTCATGCCGTACGCGCTTGCGCGATAACGAACTCCGCCAATTTTCACAATTGCTGAAATGTTGTGCGATCTCACATCAGGATCATCAACAAATGTGGCTATCCCCGCGCATGTCCCTGTCATTGGCGTACTAGTCACCCACCACGAGCTTGCACCATTTACACACCCAATCACACACATAGCGACCAAGACGCGCCACACGTACTGACGCCACAAGACGATGACCGCACACGACGCGATAATCATCTGCCAACGATGAACTGTGGCGACCTGTGGAGTCTGTTTTCCCGCGATCGTGCAGACCCACAGCCCGAAAGCCCACACCTCAAATCGATGTCGTTGGACAAAGCGAGTGAGATGACACGGTTGGGAACGCTTGGGCTCGTACCATCGAGACATGAGCCAACGCACAAAAGGTGTCGTGATACCCGGCGGAGTTGTCGTCACGCGTCGTCATGTGCGCCGACGCGGAGGCTTCGTGGGCATTGCAGTTGCGCTCGGGCTGTTTTGTTGTGGCTGGTTAGTGAAGACGTTGCTGAACGGAACACTCAGCAATGTGGCATGGTTTGGGTCGACCATGGTGGCGTTTCCCATCATGCCAATTCTTGGTATTCCTGCCACCGGAAGTTCTGAACGAATACTGCTCGCTGTCGTCGTCAGTCTTGCGTTGTGGTGGCTTCTAGGTCAGCTCTCATCAGTAAAGGTTTCCTCGCGCCCGGTCGTTGGATGGCGTGAGTGGTTTCGCGAATTCCTGTTTTTTGCCATCAGCATCATCACAGGGACAGTCGGCGCCCTCGTGCTTGCTGCGTATTTCTTGGGTCTGCTGTAACCGGAACGTCACCTACGTCATGCAATTGTTTGCACCATTATTTGTAACGCCGTTTATAACGTCACGTAGCCACGCATTGCCTCAAGTTTCGCCGGTCCGATCCCGCTGACCTGTAGCAGGTCATCCACCGACACAAACGGTGCAACTGTTGTGCGATAAGTGACGATTGCCTTTGCTGTTGATGGACCAACTCCGGGCAATGCCTCTAATTCGGCTGCGCTCGCAGTATTGATATTGACTAGTGCATTCTGTGCGTCAACTTCTCTCGGTGACGTGGTCCCCGATGATTGTGAAGATGGTCGCGATGATTGTGGTGTTGTCACCTTCTGTCCACGACGCGGAACAATGACCTGTTCACTGTCAACTAGTGGCAATGCGAGGTTGATGGCATCAACATCTGCACTTCGCGTCGGACCTCCTGCGGCGTTCACAGCATCAACTACTCGAGATTGTGTGGGTAGCACATACACCCCTGGTTTGTGTACTGCTCCTGCTACATGAACGGTGATTTCAGTGGGCGTAGAAGTGGGAACTACTACTGAGGCAATTGTGTTTGCAGAGATGGTCGTCGTAACCCGAGCAATAGATGTTTCAACAGGCGGAGCCGGCGATCGCAATAACCACCAACCCACGGACAGAACCACAACGGTGGAAATCGCCGTGCCAATCAAACGTCGCGCACCCATGAACGCCACCCAGTGACGCAGTTTTGCAACTACCTGTTGTACGTATTGCTGCAACCATGCCACGAATCTTCATGTGGAGGCTCACTCTGTATCAATGGCACGATGCAAAGTGATGAGCGTGCGTCAGTACAACTGTGCAGTCAACTTCTTGCGATACTTTGCAGTTCGAGGATCATGTGGGCCCATTGCCTCAAGAATGTCAAGAAATTCCTGACGCGCTGTCTCATCAGTTTTGACTCGATCAAGAAGAGAATTCAGTTCAGCGTCGTAATTGTCGACTGGGTTTTGAGCCAAACGGGCCATTGCTGCAATATGACGCACACGGTCTGTTTCAGGCAGTCGTGCAAGAAGCTGCAGTGCTTCTTCGCTATCGTCCTTTTGCACTAAAAATTCCGCCAGCGAGCAGACCGCATCTTCATTACCCGGCGCGAGGGCAACTGCATCGCGAAGTGATTCTTCAGTCCCTACTGACAACAATTGCTGAATCCGAACATCTGTCGGATTAGGAAGAAGTGCCGCAACCATTTGTTGCACCTCATGTTCACCACGGGCACCCATAAAAGCATCGATCGGTTGTCCGTCTTTGAAAACGACCACTGTGGGGATCGACTGAATTTGAAATGCGGCGGCAAGACGCTGATTTTCATCCACATTCACCTTTGCCAACACGACCTGACCACCCGTGGCATCGGTCGCACGCTCGAGAATAGGGGTCAAAGTCTTGCAGGGCCCACACCAATCTGCCCAAAAGTCCAAAATAACTGGGGTTTTCTTTGAGCGTTCAACGACCTCTGTTTGGAAAGTTTCCTCAGTTACATCGATCGCCATGCAGTAAAGATAGCGGTAACTTGCAACTCGTGGGACTTCCTTTCGTTGTTCACGGACAACTACCTCCGCTTCAATACCCGACACTCGTCGTCATGCTAAACGGATGGATCGATGCCAGCGGAGCCGCAAACGCAGCGATGGAACATCTCGTGTCCTCCACTCACTCAGATGTGTTGATCACTTTTGATACCGACACATTTATTGACTATCGCGCACGTCGACCCATCATGGAGGTGCGCTCAGGTATCAACAAGCGTCTTGTGTGGGTGACGCCTGAGTTACGCGTTGGAAAAGACGAAAGTGGGAAAGACATTTTGTTGTTGTCTGGCCCAGAGCCCGATACGTCGTGGCAACTATTTGCAAACACTGTCGGCGAGTTAGCAACACAACTTGGAGTACGTCGCATGTATGGATTCGGCGCATATCCGTACGGTGCACCACACACTCGGGCGGTGGGTCTGACCTTCACGACTCCTGATCTCAATGTCGCGGCTCGACTGAATTACGCACGCAACACCGTTGATGTACCAGCCGGTGTTGAAGCTTTACTAGAACATTCACTTTTTGACCGTGGCATGGAAGTAGTTGGATTGTGGGCACAAGTACCTCACTACATATCCAATATGGCCTACCCCGCCGCGAGCGCTGCATTGATCGACAACCTGTGCTCTATGGCCGAACTGCAAATAGATACAGCGTCACTGCGTCGCGAAGCAGGCGTGCAGCGCGAACGCCTTGATCAACTCGTGCGTAGCAATGACGAACACCTCACCATGTTGCGTCGACTAGAAGATGCCTACGACGCAGTGACCAATCTTGACTCACGTGACTCAACTGAAGCGTTGGAGGCTGACTTGCCTACGATGGACGAGCTGGCCGAGGAAGTCGAACAGTTTTTACGTAATCAACGAGACGGGGAATCAAATGAAAGTTGACGGTGGTATTTCCAACGATCTGCGCCAAGCGGCACAAAGCGCGAAAGACGTTGAGTCTGCTGGCTACTCGGGTGCATGGACCGCAGAGACAAACCACGATCCTTTTCTTCCGTTGTTGCTAGCCGCCGAACACACAAAGAATCTAGAGATCGGTACATCAATTGCTGTTGCGTTTGCTCGTAACCCAATGACACTTGCCAACATTGGTTGGGACTTGCAATACTACTCTCAAGGTCGTTTCATGCTTGGCCTCGGTAGCCAAATCAAGCCACACATCACCAAGCGATTTAGCATGGAGTGGAGTCATCCTGCACCACGAATGCGCGAAATGATCCTTGCAATTCGTGCGATCTGGGACTGTTGGTTAAACGGATCCAAATTGGATTTTCGTGGCGACTTCTACACCCACACGTTGATGACTCCGTTTTTCACTCCTGATGCGAAAGACATATCCGAATACGGCACACCTAAGATTTATTTGGCTGGCGTTGGCGAATTGATGACCGAAGTCGCTGGCGAAGTGTGCGATGGTTTTCTGTGTCACGGCTTTACAACCGAGAAATACCTTCGTGAGGTCACCATCCCAGCACTTGCCCGTGGGCGCGCAAAAGCGGGCAAAACTATGGAAGGTTTCGAAATTGTCGGACCAAGTTTTGTGGTTACTGGCAACAACGAAGAAGAAATGTCTCAAGCAGCCACCGGCACACGTCAACAGATTGCGTTCTATGGCTCAACCCCTGCATACCGAGGCGTTCTCGACATTCACGGTTGGGGTGGTCTTCAAGACGAACTGAACACCCTTTCCAAACAAGGCAAATGGGTGGAGATGGGCAACCTCATCGACGATGAGATCTTGAACACGTTTGCAGTAGTTGGCGAACCTGAGCGCGTGGCACCAGAACTGCACGCACGCTATGGCGATGTCATCAGTCGCATCAGTTTCTATGCGCCGTACAAGTCAGACCCCACACGCTGGAGCAAAGTGCTCGATGCGTTGAAAGCTTCCTGAACGCACGTACGAACGCCTACACCGCGTTACGGTCAGTCAAATTTGGGATACTCGCGAATAGAACGTTTGAGTTCTGCCATCCCTGATGTGGTGGCAATGACTTCAATCGCATCCCACAAACGAGTGGCGTCTTCACCACGAGGAATACGGCTGATTACAGGACCAAAGAAACTTCCTTCGCGATCAGTCCCAGGGTTAAACGTGATGATTGGTGTTCCGACGTCTTTTCCGGTGCGCTCAAGAGCCTCAGTTGTTTCGGCGCGAATGATGTCGTCATAGTCGGTGGAATCAACAGCATCTGCCCACGCGGGATCGAGGCCCGCGTTCTGCAACAGTGATCGAATGTGAGACTTAGTGTCTGCGCGCATCGGGTCGTGCTCGCCTCGATTGTGAATTGACATTCCGAGTTCCGTGTACACGCGCGCGACCGCATCATTTCCACCTGCAACACGAGCAGCAGCCGCGACACGAATACCGTTCAGACCCGCACCGTGAATTTCGGTGTATCCCTCAGGAAAATCAGTCTCATAATTTTTGTGTTCGTTCACAAAGCGCAATGCGATGAACTTCCACGCCACGTCATAGGAGCGCTGCTGTTGCACTTCAACAACCCAACGCGATGTGATCCACGCCCACGGACAAATGGGATCAAAATAAAAGTCGAGATGAGACATGTGGTCTCCCTTTGTCATGTTGTAGGCACGTAACGTGCGTATAACCGCATGTTATGTGCGAGCGATTTCCCGTTCTTCGAACGTTTCGATGATGTCGCCAGCCTTCAAGTCTTGGAAGTCAGACAAGCCGATACCGCACTCGAAACCTTCTCGCACTTCACGAACATCGTCTTTGAATCGGCGCAACGAGTTGATGCTGCCTTTCCAAATGATCGTGCCATCGCGCAAGAAACGCACTTTGGTTCCGCGAGTAATGACCCCCGAACGAACGAAACATCCGGCAATCGCACCGATTTTTGGTACGCGGAAGATTTCGCGTACTTCTGCTTCGCCAGTGACGACTTCTTCGAACTCTGGAGCGAGAAGTCCAAGGAGTGCTCGCTCCATATCTTCGAGAAGTTTGTAGATGATTTCGTAAGTACGAATCTCCACCTTCTCTGATTCGGCCAAATCGCGAACTTTTCGATCAGGACGAACATTGAAACCAATGATTGTTGCGTTCGTCGCAGACGCCAACGTGATGTCGTTCTCGGTGATTCCACCAACGCCACGATGCACGAATGCAACACGAACATCGTCGCGCTCTAACTTCCGCAAACTCTCGGTGAGAGCTTCAAGAGAGCCGTGAACATCAGCTTTGATCACCAAGTTCAAGGTTGCAACTTCACCAGACTGAATCTGGCTGAAGATGTCTTCCAACTTCACTCCGCGCTGAACGCGCGCATCTCCACGCTGGTTGAGGACACGGAAACGCTGTTCACGTGCCTCACCAACAAGACGTGCGGTCTTTTCATCAGGAGCAGAACGGAATTCATCTCCCGCCAATGGAACGCTTGATAAACCAAGGACCTGCACTGGTGTGGAAGGACCAGCTTCTTTCACCTGTTCACCACGGTCATTGATCAACGCGCGAACGCCACCCCAT
>CAYVAV010000019.1:0-21883 GCA_964449085.1 uncultured Bifidobacterium sp. | reverse complement strand
GTCTGAGCTGAGCGAGTGGGATTCCCAACGCCAAAGCGAATGGAAGATTGAAGACAGCATGCATCGGATAGCCGAGCACCAGTGACATTCCGGTGTCGAGAACAAACCACAGAGAGAGTGATCGCACGAGAACGGCCCAGGCCCACGTCGACTCCTCCTTCAGAGGACCGCGGACAATCTGAATCATCAGAAATGCCCAACCGGCCATGACCGCACCAAGAACCATGTAGGGGAGAAGCAGGTAGTCCCGAACAGCGTCGGTATCGATTGACTTATCTGGGCCGAAACCAAACCACGAAAAAAGCGAGCCCGCGGTTGCCCCAGCAACGACGAGCAGCAGTGCGTAGCCAAGGACGAGCACCAGAACTACTTCTAGCCACTTGATGAACTTCTGTCGAGGGTCTGCCATGCGCATACCTTAGTGATGACTCGTTGCGAAGGTTTTCAGTGCAACTGCGAGCAAACAGGTTTCCAAAACCAAACGTGGCGTGCCTCCCTTTGGTCACATCACACAGTTGCGTGTTTTCGTGGACCCGGACTTGTTGCAGTACGACAGCGTTAATAATTTCGTGCGGGCTGCTGCGGGAACGTGGAACGACAACTTCGGCGCTGCACCTGCAGACATCGTGCGTGTCGCTGGTGGTGTTGTCACCAACCTCAAGCGCTGAGATCACGCGCTGATCGAACCTACAATTATTTTGTGCCCGGTAGAGATGAGACACAGCGAGTACTTCGTAGTTATGCAGATGCTTGGCTCGCATCAGACCTTGAACAAGTGTTAGCTGCTTATCATGACGACATTGAGTTGCATTACATGGGGAAAAGTCCACTCGCAGGCTCACACCGCGGTCGTGATGCCGCTTTCACGGTTCTCGGACAAGCTTCAGTTCTCTCCCACCGAAAGTTGATCGCGGTCGAGGATGTGCTCGTTGGAGAATCACTTGGGGCATTGATTGTTGTTGAAGATCTTGGTGAACCGCCACGACGTGCGCGGCGTGTGCTGCTGTATCGGGTACAGGACGAGAAACTGCGTGAGTGTTGGCTCTTTGACGAGGACCAGAGGTTCATTGATGAAATGTGGTCCAAGAAGGATTAGACCGCTACAGAGTCGCGATGTCTACGAGAAGTAGTAGAAAACTTGGCAAACATACGGAGTACTCCCACTTTTAGTTTTAAATGCATCTTGTTGGTGACGTTTTGATGAAAGGCCATACCAGACGTATCGGACGTAAAAAGTTTCTTTTTCGTCATCCCCATACGTTGTAACTAACGCGCACATCTACCGTAACAACCATGCCAATTCGAAAGATTCCTGTAGTCGCCGCTGTTCTGCTCCTGGCGCTGACCACTTTTGGTATCACTACTCAGACTGGAGCAACCACCGCAAAACATTCGACTCCGGGAGTGCTCGGTACATCGACGGGAAGTAACTGGGCGGACAAACTCACCTTTACTGATCCAAATGTAACTGCCACATTCTCGGTGACTAACACTTCTTTCAAAGCAGGCATGAATTGGAATACATGCATGACGACGGACAGCTGTCAGCTTTGGGGTGTTGATGATGCAAGCGGAAACAGCTGTAGTAACGGTAGTTACATCGAGACTGATTGCGACGATGAGACGAGTCTGACGAATTCTATTCTTGCGTTTACTCCGACGTCAGTAAGTTTTACTGAGGGTGTGACATTTGGATGGAACACTTCTCGCTGTGGAAATATCGCGAGCGACTATCCAACACCTTCTAATCCAATCGTTAATTGTCCAAATGCTGCGGTAGTGATGATCCAGTTTTCCGAGCCTGTCTCCAATGCTGTTATTCATATCAACAACATTGGTGGGAATGCCTACTACCCGTCATTCCGCAATACGAACTTTCGGACTGGTTTTGACATGACGCTCTTTTCGAAGTGGAAACTCACCACTGGACAGACAATGGTGATGCTCTCCGGATCCGAGACAACGAATATCATGCTTGATGGAAACGTCATCCGTAATCGGTTTACTCCTCAAGGCGTTGGTGCTCGAGTATCAACCCGCGAATGTGGTTACGATGAATCTTCTTGTCAATATGACAATGGCGTTGGTTTAGGCTCATTTCTTGTCCTTGGTACTTACAGCACGCTTACCTTCAATATCGATCTCGGGTGGGCGCTTGTGAATTACGGGCCAGATAATCCCGCGAATACCGTGCAGGGCTCTTTCGATGTTCCCGAAGGGGTGTCTGTGCAGATGACGTTCTACAAAGAAGGACCAGCTCTTCCCACCACAACTGTCCCATCGACGGCGACTTCGCCAACTACCACGCGTGCGGGCGCGGTAGACGCTGAATTAAACGAACTTCCTGCAACTGGCAGCACTACTCCTCTATTGATCGCTGTCCTCGCGGTTTGCATACTTGGGCTTGGAAGCCTCATTCGCATGCGGATGAGAACATAATCAGACGTTGAGTCACTAACTACTGATTGGGAAACAATTTGTGTCTCACCCAATTGACATAGACGTCATCTCGGACTGCGTCATCACCAAGTAAGCGTGCGTAGTACGGCATCATCATAAGAAGATCAATCGTTATTGCACGTTCGTCCATAACTGTCCCCTTTGGAAGCCGTTGACGCACGTCTTCAATGCAGACTTTCCATTTCGCAAACTGAGCACGAGAGATCTCTGACAAACGCGTTTCTAGTTCTGGGATTGTTGAAGCAACAGCGAGGATTTGTAACCGAATAGCCATGAACGGAAAATCTGACAGTGTCTTCGGCGAAATAAACAGTTGCATAACATCATCGATAGTGAGAGGGGCTGATTCGCCCAGCACGTGTTTCGCGGCATCAAGACCTGCATCGAGTAATTCCTGGTATAGATCGCCGAGAGCGTGAGCAATCAAGCCATTTCGACTACCGAAGTATCGATAGATCTGCGTAACGGAACAGTGTGCTCCCGCAGCAACATCGAGGACGCGTAGGCCTAAGACACCATGCTTTTCGATTTCGGTACGCGCACTCTGTAACAACATTTCATGAGTGCCCATCTCACTATTTCTGTTCACCACAGATTCATTCCTAGTACTAGGCATCGCATGATTGTAAACCCACCAACCGAGGTATTCGAGAAAAAAATTTACGGATAAATAACCTATGTTTAAGTCACATTGCCGTAAGAAAATAATTTTCTTTCCACGCTGGCAGAAGTACTACTTTGCGCGGTATTACTACGGTTCACTGCCGTGTCAACCGTGTCATCGCATTTGAACAGGCGTCTTTTCGTAGTGCTTGCCTTAGTTCTTGTAGCGGGCGGGATCATTGTTCAGTCTCCTTCTGCGCGCGCATATCAAGCGGGCGGTAGTACATCAGGTGGACTACAAACTGGGTATTCCGGACTCACGACCACACTGACAACAACAAGCGCAAACCTTGAGGGGGATTCAAGTATGGATAGTGGTCGCGACTGGTCGGTAGTCATCGCCACGTACTCCCCAGATGTCAGATCACAGAGAGGCCTTCAATGGTACGTAGATGGTCAGGGATGCGGTTTACCAGCGAACAATGCGACAGGTTCCAGTTGTTCTAAGGGTCAAGTTACTTTTACTTTCTCGCGACCTGTGGCGAACCCGGTTTTACACATTCACGATTTCGGTGGTCGTATGGAGAGACCTGGTTGCAATCTCGCAATTCAGGGAACTCTTGCGTTATCAAGTTCCAACCCTGCAGGTGTGTCATTCTCAAAATTGTCTGGAGCAATCACGGTTAGTGGCACCTCAATAACAGGTAGAAACCCAAGTTCTGCACCATTTGCAACGAATCTTCATGCAAGCGGGTCTGTACAAGTCACTGGAGTTGTCACCTCTATGACGTTCAGTTTCTCCGTGCTGTTATCGCGTCAAGGCACAGCCTGCGGAAATGATGATTTATTTGGAGCGCAAGAACGATTGAATGCAACATTTTCTTATAACGAAGATCTGGGAGATGGTCCAAGCACTTATGATGCTCCCAGCGTCGCTAGTCACATAATTGGTGATCTCAAGATTGGTTCGGCCACCGTTTCATCTGAATTGTCCTCCACACTGAACTCATCGACAGCGCCAGTTAGTGCATCACCGAACGCATCCGCTAACGCGACCGGGGATAACGATGATGGGATTTCTGGTTCGCCCACCAGCGCCAATATTGGACAATCATATTCACTTGCCGTCCCGATTTCTGGAGCGAGTCAATCAGGTCAACTGTGCGGCTTTATCGACTTAGACAACAGCGGGACGTACACCACATCAAATCCAAACGAAAGATCATGTGCATCATTTGCTACTGGTGCAACAACTGCAACCTTGACGTGGGCTGCAAATCAATGGCCTAGTGGTGCTAGCGCAGTAGCGGCAACCGGATTGAGGTTGCGGGTGGCATATGGATCTACCCCAATTAATCCAACCGGCCCTATTCATTCAGGTGAAGTGGAGGATTATCGCATCGCTTTGGTTTCCCCGCTTCCACCTTTGGCAACAGCCCTGACTTCATCGAATACCCAAGACGTAAACCAGACAGTGACGCCTGCGACATCACAGGGAACCATCGATGTAACGCGTACTTGCATTGTTGTTGGTACGAATTGTGTGACGACACACGCGATTGATGGTCAAGGTACCTACACGGTTAATGGAAATGGCACAATCACATTCGACCCACTACAAAATTTTTCTGGAAATGTTTCAACCGTTACGTATCGGATTGAGGACGCACAGGGTCGTCAGTCCACGTCGACTATTGATATGACAGTCATTGCACGACCGACAACGGTGAATGACAGCAATACAACGTCCTATAACACCGCGGTGACAACGAATGTATTGAGTAATGACTCAGCAGCAACCGGCACGACTCTCAATGCGTCGTCTCTCTATTTGTGTGACTCGGGCATGACGATGCCGTCATGTTCCGCAACCTCTGTGAATGTCAGTGGAAAAGGTACTTTCACGCGCAATCCATCAACGGGTGAAGTGTCTTTTACGCCACTATCGACATTCACTGGAACCGCGTCCGTGTCATACCAAGTTGCGGACATGTTAGGAGGCGTATCGTCGGCCACTTTGTCAGTCGACGTCTCTCCTCCGGGTCAGCCCACGGCATCACCAACATTCTCAAACGGTGCTATTGACGTAAATCAGACAGTTACCCTTAGCGCCAGCGCTGCAACTGGGGTCACGCTTGATCCTCTAAAGACGTGCATCATCTCGGACGGGTCTTGTGTGCGTTTGTTGACAGTAGTAAATGAAGGTACGTACACCGTCAACTCCAATGGAACCGTGACATTTGATCCATTGCCGACTTTTAATGGAACGGCGGGAACGCTCACCTATCGAGTCGAGGACGCGACTGGTCAACGAACCTCGTCAACGTTGACAGCTTCAGTAGCTGGACTTCCCTCGCTGAATAATGACGTAGCAACAACTGATTTCAATACTGACAAGACCGTGTCTGTGTTGGTCAATGACGCTGCAGGGAGCGGTGCCACATTGTCTGCATCCACCTTGCGACTTTGTGTCAATACGGTTACTTCAGTCGCATCGTGCACTCAGCAAACTCTCACTATCAACGGTCAAGGTACATACACGGCGAATACAGATGGAACCGTCACATTCGACCCGTTGCCCACATTTATCGGTGATGCGACTCCGATCAAGTACGTGATAGCGGACAACTACGGGCAAAAATCTTTGGCTGAGTTGGCCATGACTATATCTGCTCCTCCCTTATCTATCGCAATATCTGACACTTCAAGTGGAATTACTGGAGCCACCCAAACAAAGAATCCGCTTCAAAATGACACCACGCCGAATGGTGTCACCTTGACCGCAAGTTCAGTGAGATTGTGTGCAGTTGGTAGTAACTCTCCTTGCAATTTGACAACAGTAACTATCGCTGACGAAGGTACGTATTCTGTTGATACAAATTCAGGCGAAATTCGATTCGTACCTATTAGTGGATTCACAGGAATTTCTGATGGAATCATTTACAGCGTTACCGATTCGATAAATCGCACAATTTCATCGACGTATACGGCAACTGTTGTTCCTCCACCGACTGTCACAAATAACAGCAGTACCGGCACGTACAACACGAATCAAGTCATAAGTGTGTTGACAAATGATTCTGCCGGTAGTGGCGCAACAATTGTTGCTTCGTCTGTACGTCTTTGTCTAGATGGCACTTCAATTAATACGTGCAACTCCACCACTTTGACAATTAACAATGAAGGAACATATACAGTTAATCCTGACGGCACAATCACATTTGATCCGTTGCCGACATTCGCCGGTACTGCAACTCCTATTTCTTACGTTGTTGTAGACTCACTTGGACAAAAAGGAATTGCCGACATCAACGTTGTGGTGGAATTTCCCGCCATGCCGACAGCGGTCTCGGAGAACAAGGGTGTTTTGCCTAATCAATCAGTGTCTTTTACCACGATCACCGGTAGTGGGGGCTTGGTTAGCGGTACTGGGCTCGTGATCGGCACGGGTATGGGAGCTCCGTGTCTCGTTGACCCCTCCGACCAGGTGTGCAAAGCGACTTTCTTAATCAATGGTGAGGGTATTTGGAGTCTTGATCAATTGACGGGCGTTGTCACATTCTCTGCAGACGGAAATGCGCCCAGTGGTCCATTAACGGCAATTACTTACCGAGTGTCAGACATTGTCGGGCAGACAGCGTTTGCAAGCCTTTTGCCTACTATTCCAGCACCACCAGCTGCATCCGCTGACAATGCGATCACGACATGGAATTCAAATGCTGTGATCAATGTGCTCTTGAATGATTCAACTGGTATCCCTGTATCTCTTGACCCGACAACGCTGTTCTTGTGTGGGATCAATCCGTCACAGACACCTCCAAGTTGTACTGAATTATCTGTCGCTGTGTCTCATCAAGGTACTTACTCGGTCGTCAACGGTCAGATTCTCTTTGATCCACTCCCTAGTTTTTCGGGTATCGCGACGCCGGTGACATATCAGATCTCAGACGATCTCTCGCGCACAGCAAGCGCCAGTGTGTCAGTAAACGTGGTGGCGCCACCTCAAGCAGTCGCATCCGCAGAGTCGAAACAAACGTTTCCTGGCACCTCAGTGTCCTATCGCCCGATCGTAGGAATTTCAGGTTTAATCGATATTCCTGAAAATGCTCCACCTATAGTCCCGGCATCTGTTTGCATCATTGATCCAGCGACAGGAGTGTGTGGAATTTCACCTGTAGTTGTGAGTGGTGTTGGTGTCTTTAGTTTTGACAGTACCGCAGGGATAATTACATTCACCGCTGATGTTCTTGCAGCCAACGGGGCACGCGCCTCTGTTGCCTATCGTGCCACTGATGAAATGGGCCGATCCATTACAAACAACGTGAGTGCGGTAGTTGTTATTGGTCCTGTTGCACAAGATGACAACTCTCAAGGTGCGCCTGAACAGACTCAGTGGATCAGCGTTCTAGGAAATGACTCTCGAGGTCCTGAGGGGACTCGGTTTAATGAGAATTCATTGAGACTATGTATGCCTACCAAGAAAGTTACGCCCTGCGATAAACAACGCGTAACTGTTCGTAGCGAAGGTGTCTACGAAGTTCATAAAGGTGGGTTCGTGACATTTACTCCAACGAGAAATTTCCGTGGTCGCGCTCAGGGGTTGATGTATAGCGTGAAAGATCAAGACGGACAGTTAACTTCCGCCCGAGTGCTACCAAGCGTTATAGACGGCCCTACACCGATCGCTAGGCCTGATTATGCAAAAAGTAATGGAAGGAAAGTTTCTGTCAATCCGTTGAATAATGATTCGGGTTCTAAGGCACGGCCTAACTCCATTTCAACCCAAGCTAATTCGAAGTTGTATCCACAAACGGTTCGGCTCTGTGCCCAAGATCAAGTAGTTCCCTATTGCACGGCACAGACTGTCACTACTGACGAAGGCACGTATTCTGTCCATCCAAAGACCGGAAAGATCACATTCACAGCTTCGAAAGAATTCTCGGGCACTGTAACGCAAGCCATTACCTACCAAGTGAGCAATGGTCGTGTACCAAATGAAATAAACACAGCCTCAAGTATCTTTGTTCCGACAATCGCTGTGACTACACCAACGAGTCTCCCTGACACGGGTAGTGACGTCAATTCGTTGACATTGATTGCGATATTGTTGCTCATGCTCGGTCTTGCGTGTCAATTCATTTTGTCGTACCAGAGATCTTCACGTGGTTTTGATGAAGCTTTTGGTGCACGTCCATTGAAGCGACTCATTCAACGTGAGATTGCCGACAAAGCAGCGGTGCTAATACTTGAAGGCAAAGTCGGTGAAGATGGCGCCATCAAAGTTGATGTTGATGGTGATCACCTCACCGTCACACCAAACGGCATTGTTGTTTAATTCAACAATCGACAACGCATTATCAGAACACTGTGAAATGTGATGAGCGCTAAAATAAATCCAGTAGTTTCAACTATGTGAATGATGCAGTTAATCGGGCGTGCGACCTAGTCCTTGAGAGAGTTGTTCCGATCAGGCCCGCATCGTTGTGGCGGGGATGGACCGATCCAGCGATTCTTGTTCAGTGGTTCACACCAAAACCATGGGTCACGGTGGAGGCTGAGATTGATCCGGTGCCGGGTGGAGTTTTTCGAACTGTGATGTGCGGGCCCAACGGAGAACGCAATGAGGGAACGGGGTGTGTTCTGGAAGCAGTGCGAGATCAACGTCTTGTGTGGACAAGCGCAATGGAACCTGGCTTTAGACCAGTGGCGCATAGCACTGAGGCTTTTTTGTTTACTGCGATCTTGGAATTTCTTCCCGTTGATGGTGGGACCTTGTATCGAGCGACAGCACGCCATTCAACACCGGCAGATGCAACACAACATGCCGGGATGGGTTTTGAAGAAGGCTGGAGAGCAGCGTTACAACAACTTGTTGAACTTTTTCAATCTGGTCAATTGAAAGATGCAACATGTTGAGACCTTCGCGGAAACGAGATTCAGACGTTGTTGATCACCCCACACGCTTACGTCTTGTAGAAGAAGCTGCGCGTCAGATCAAAGCAGCTGGCATTGAAGGCGTTGATATTGAAACGGTCCTCACAAATGTTGGTGTAACGAAGGGTTCGTTGTATCACCACTTTGGATCTGTCAATGACCTTTTTATTGCCGGAATTTTGCACGCGTTTGAAGAAGCCTTGAGTGAGTCGAAGGTATGGAGTCACTCAATGTTGGAAGAGTGTCATTCTGCAAAAGAAGCACGTGATCGGTTGCGCTGGATTATTGAGCAGTCACAAGTTCGTGAACGTCAGGATGTGCGGTCTCTCCGACTTCATGCACTGTCACTTGCTCGTACGCAACCGAGTTTGGCTACTGAAATTGCGCGTATACAGGCAGAGTTGACAGATGTCATGACCGACGTTATTCGCGAAATGCAACAACGCGGTTGGTCACGCGCTGATGTCGACCCTCGTGCAAATGCAGTACTCATTCAGGCTATGAATCTTGGGCGAATAGTCGATGATGTTGTGGCGGAGTCTGATCGCGTTGACCCTGATGCATGGATTGCGTTGTTTAAAGACGTGCTGGATAGCACATTTATTATTAACGAGTAGCCCAGCGTTAGCGGTACGACACTTCCACGCGACGTCGGTTCAAACTCGATGGACTCACGCTGATTGTGGTGTGAATCGACTTGTTCTTTTTTAAGTAGCGACGTACCGACTAGGTCGCCTGTTCCAGGCAACGTAGTCAGCGACGTACAGCGCGCGTGATTCGTTGACGCGCCACCAGAAAGATGATGCCGACAACAACCGCGTCTATCGCAAAAGTCAGCCACGAGACCGTTGCAGCACGAGTGGTCATGACCACTTCTGCGGAGTCACGGGTCACGGAACTAAGTGCAAGCAATAGACCGAGCGAGGTTGCAATAAGTGCAGCCTGAGCTCGATGGGAACCGTGCGCTCCCCCTTGCGTGGCGAACCAAACACCAAGTGATGCAACGAGAATCAGAAGTAGGTAGCCCGGCAGATTTCTGAGGACCCCTTCCCAGCCTTGTACGAGATCCTTTTCATCGGCTCCTGGAGACGCTGTTCCAACGAACATGGACCAGATTCCACTCAGAATGAGCGCTACGAATGTTCCTCCAAAGAACATCCACGCAAACTTCACTTCGCGATCGGCTTTATTGGTGGTTTTGGGTACGGCTAATGAGCACATGATTTCTCTCCTTGCGAGAATTCCCGCAATTGCCCCGTTCCCCCAAGACAAGACTATCCCCTTTGATAAGTGATGAGATCATCGGAGATTTTCATTAAGGAATCGCTGCATTAGGTGCAAGCCATCAAGATGAGGAATGGAATCCAATACTCGATCCATCATTACTAACCGCCGTCGAATTTCAGATTCATTGAGCCATGCGGAAAAGATCTGATTCCACACTTCAAGACCAAGTGTTGAGACCCCGATTGGCGTCCACATTTTTGATAGTAGTCGGGCAGCTATGAGACCATTTGTTGTTGACATCTTTTGTCCTCGCTGCTTTGCGGCGATGAGAAAGAAATGAAAATGTCGTGCTTCTTGACGTTTGATTTGTTTTAAGAGATTTGCAACGACTGGTGGACTGCTTTTTGCAAGTTCGCCGTACATGACGGTTGCTACATACTCTGCCGCGGCGCCTAATACGCAAAATAGATACGACGTGTGTGGAAATAGTGATAACGGTTGAACTGGCAGTTTGGAAACGACTCGTCGTCGAACGGAAATGGTACGAGTTGCTGGTTCAGGTGGATCGTACGTTTGATATGCAAGGAGACAACGAAGTGCATGTCCGTGTTCCGCCTCTTCTTTGTCCCATTGTGGGAGAAATTCCCGGATGTCTGGCGCACGAGTTAATCCAAGTGTGTGGGCATGTTTCACAGTGATGACGGTGTCTTCTTCAAGCAACGCTGCCACATGGAGAATTCGTGAGATGTCTGAAGCAAGTTGTACTTCAGAAAGTTCAGTGTCACGCCAAGTTATGAGTCCTGCGTGCTGCTGAAAACGGTTGAGATGATCCACTGGGTAGGAAATCGACATTCTGCGCCGCCCCTTTGTGTGTAAGTACCACCTCGCACCTCGCAATTTTGACGTGAGCAAAACGGCGACTTTGTCCCCAGTTAATTATAGCAATGTCAGTTTTTAATCTGTTCTGCATAATTCTGCGTGCTCCCGACGTTTCCCCATGTTGAAGCTTTTTGTTGTCAACGCGAAGTTCTCGTGTCCCAAGAACTTCTTACTGAACGATGCGGCGACGAAGTGCGAGAACGAGACCGCCAGCAACGAGCACTCCACTGAACCAAATCAGGGTTGATGTGTTGTTGCCTGTTTTCGGTAACGCTTCGGCCTTTTTCACTGTTACTGACGATGCCGCAACAGTTGTTGCTGCTGCTTGAGCAACAGTCGTTGGTGTTGTAGTTGTTGTGGTGGGAGGAATAGGAGCACCAAGCGACATGATTTTGTGGAGTCGTATCCCACTGCAACGAATACTCCATTTCCATAAGCAATTCCGAACCAACCACCGGTTGAGGCACTGCCGTCTGCAATCCATGTCGCTCCACCGTCTGTACTTGTCATCACACGATGAGTTCCACAATCTCCAACTGCAATAAAAGTTCCGATGCCGTCAATTTCACCGTACGTAACATCCATCCAACATTTTCCTTGTGCCTCTGTTGGAAGGGTTACACGGTTCCACGTAACACCATCGGAACTGCGCATGACCCCTTCGGCGCAAGCGTAGAAATTAGAATTACAATTTCCGACGTTTGCAACGGCCACAAAATATCCACCGCCATAGGTCACGCTGTACCAAGCTGGGTCAATAGACCCTGGTGCAGGAGTAGCAGGTTCTTGGCGACGCACAACCCAGTTGATTCCATCTGAACTTGCACTGACACGATTGTCGCCACCAGAACTTCCGCGACCAACGACGACAAATTTCTTGTTACCTGTTGTCCCACCGAACGCGATCGATTCCCAAGAACCAGCGATGTCAGGTTCTTGAGCACTCAAAAGTTCTGTCCATGTATCTGCGTTATCAGTGCTGTACATCACCTTGGACGGCGCTACCGCTACAAACGTTCCATTTCCGTAGGCCACACCAACCCAGTTTCCCTGCACAGCTGGAACTTCGACCCAACTCTCTCCGTCTGTACTTTTGAGGATCTTGTTTCCCCCATAAGGCACCATGACAAAGACTTCGTTTCCCGCAGTGCCACCGTAAGCAATTTTCCAGGGTGTCAAACTTGTCGATTTTGTGTGCGACGTCCAGGTGTCGCCCGCTGTGCTTGTTTTCGCAATGATTTTTGCCCCGCTGATAGTTGAGGATCCATCAGAAAGTGCCACGAATTTTCCACCACCGTATGCCACTTCAAATAAATCTCCCATCGAGGAATCTCGATCTGTCCATGTTGGCGAGGTGGCTACGGCACTCGTGCCAATAAGAATCGCGACCAACCCCGTGCAAGCTAGGACTATAGAAATTGTGCGACGGATCATGAAGTGCTCCAAAGAAATGGACCGCGTGTACAGGGTCGGAGATATGAGTGGATAGAGAAATAATACACACAGAGTCAAAAAGATTCTGTTAGAGGTTTCGTCAACGACCGACCTTTTCAGTTCGAGATCAACTGCAAAATGCACCATTCACGGCTTGCTACGATGGATTTCCTTTAACAGTCAACGACTAGTAATCGAAGGGCGTCCGTCTTGTCAAAGCAGCAACAGTCATATCGTTTCACCCGCCGACTTGCCCGGATCTTCTTGGCGTCCCTAGTGCCATTTGTTGCGGCGACGAGTGCTGCGAGGGCCGATACTTCTGATGCGAATCCCGATGACGTGCGTGCATCGACCCACGCGTTGATGTCTGTTGGTTCAAATCACGCGTGTGCGGTGACATCGACAAATGCTCTGCAGTGCTGGGGAATTAACGGAAGCGGAGAGGTAGGAGTCGGGTCACCGCCATATGCGATTTACACGCCGACAACAGTTTCAACTCTCACCAACGTTGTGAGTGTGTCGGCAGGGCTTTCACATACGTGTGCGGTGAATACTGCCCGTGATCTGTATTGCTGGGGAGCTAACTGGGATGGTCGACTCGGTATCGGGAGCATTCAAAGTCAAGACGAACCTGTTCGTGTGACAGCACTAAGCAATGTTGATTCAGTTGCAGCGGGTAATAACCACACGTGCGTCGTTTTATCTAACGCGTCGCTTTCATGTTGGGGAAACGGGGACGACGGACAAATTGGCGAATCTGTTGCTACGCGAAACACCCCACAAACCGTGTCAGGTCTTTCAGCAAATGTACAAAGAGTCTCGGCTGGGGGAAATTTCACTTGCGCGTTACTCGCCAACAACACTGTGCAATGTTTTGGAAAAAATGACTACGGTCAAGCTGGTACACAACCGTCTTCGTATCAATACTGCTATAACCCGATGTATCCATACACGTGCCAAACGTATTATTACGATGCAGTTCCAACGACTATCACTGGCTTTGGATCAGTGACTCCAGTTGCAATCAGTGCGGGCAATGATCATGCATGCGCTGTCCTATCTGATGCGACCATTGCATGTTGGGGAAGAAATAATTCTGGACAACTTGGTTCTAATGGCGCAGATACTCATGTCGCAAGAATTGTTGACGGTATTAATAATGCTGTTTCAGTGTCTGCAGGTGAGGGATACACATGTGCCGTATTGTCAAACCGCGATATCGCATGTTGGGGAACAAATACGGTCGGGCAGTTAGGCAACGGATCCTCTACGAACAGCACCACGCCGACAAATGTCATTGGTCTTGGCGGTGATGCGATCAGCGTTAGCTCTGGTCGATATCTCACGTGTGCGGTTGTTAGCTCCGGTCAGGTGCAGTGTTGGGGAGATAATGGAAGTGGTGAATTGGGTCGTGGCGTCAATCCAAAGACAACAACACCAACCGAAGTAACTGCCATTCCTTCGGGTATTTCGAAAATTGCCGGCGGTAGAACGCACACTTGTGCGACCTTTGCGAATGGACAATTTCGTTGCTGGGGCTTAAACGATTTTCAGCAAGTTGTCGATACCACTGAGTACGCAGTTGAAGCACCGAGAGTGGTAGAGGGCGTTACCCCTACTGGAGTTTCAGTGACAAGTATCGGTCTCGGGTTCAACCACTCGTGTGTTGGTCTATCAAACGGCACGGCCAAGTGTTGGGGTGCCAATACGGTTGGACAGTTGGGTATTGGCAACAGCATCTCAACTGGCACTCCAACACTAATTTCTGGTCTTTCTGGTTATTCAGTGTCCAAAGTCTTCGCGCACGGCAATACATCGTGCTTGATTACAACAGCCGGAGTAGCCAAATGTTGGGGGACAAATTATTTTGGAAACTTGGGTGTTGGAGATACGAATAACAGAGATGTACCCACCGATGTACTTGGGATGAGTGGTCTCACTGTTGTCGATATCGCGGTCGGGTTGTGGCACACGTGTTTCATGTACACCGACAACGTGATTTCTGGTCATGGCGTGAAGTGCGCAGGCCGCAACATTGTAGGAATGCTCGGTAATGGCAATCAAGCAGATCAATCGACACCTGTTCAAGTTACTGGTTTGTCATCAGAAGTTGCCGACGTTGAAGCCGGGATGTGGCATACCTGCGCATTAATGACAGACAAGACCGTTAAATGTTGGGGCAATGATGATGTTGGAGAATTGGGCAACGGTGCTACTTCTCGTACGGCAACTCCAACTGCAGTTCCCAATCTTTCTGATGTTGAGAAAATAGTGATCGGTGATCGACATACGTGCAGCACAAACTCAAGTGGAGCCATGAAGTGTTGGGCAGCAAATGTAAGTGGTCAACTTGGTGATGGAAGCGAGGCAAATCGAAATGCACCTGTCGATGTGAGCGGGATGACATCAGGAGTCACAGAGATCGCTGCTGGTGGAGAAGATCAATCGCATGGGTTCACCTGCGCGGTGAAAAATGGCACTTTGTATTGCTGGGGTTCTGACTCACAAGGTCAATTAGGACTTGGATATTTATCGCGAACTGCAATACCAGGTTCTGTATTCGGATCGTGGCGTGTGACAGTGCCTGAATTGCCGACAGAACAATCACCAGGAAATAATGACAATCAACAGTCTTCACCATCACAAAACTCGGGAACTCAGCAAAGCACTACCACTGGATCATCTTCTGTCACTCAAACACCACAACAACCTTCGCGTTCAGCAGTACGTAAATTCCCGCTGCGCGATGTCGGTGTGCCGTCAAGAATAAAGACGAATCAAAAAGTGACAGTTTCAACGGGCGGATTCACACCGGGCGCTCGCGTCAATGTGTATTTCGCCTCGACACTGCAATACGCCGGTACCGGAATTGCCGATGCAAATGGTGTCGTGACCATTCCGGTTGTGGTGCCGTCAGGTTTGGCTGGCAAACATCATGTCGTGGTGTATTCAGAAGTGTCACAGACTGGTGTACGACAGGCAGTGACAGTGGTGTCCACCACACTTCCAGCTACAGGTTCAAATGGTGCGATAAGTTCGACAATCGCGATGACTGCTTTGTTACTACTTGCAGTTGGTATGACGTGTGAGGTGCATTCACGTCGTCGTGCAGTGAGTCGTTAGCGGTAGGACACTTCGACGCGACGCCGATTCAATTTTGATGGACTCACATTGATTGTGGTGTGAATCGACTTGTTCTTTTTCTTTAAGTAGCGACACACTCACTTTGCACGCTTAGTTGCACGTGCAATGTCTTTAGGATTTGTTGCCTTAGATGGACGCTCAAACCCTTCACAATGCACTGCAGTAAGTGCTGGATTTTGCTTCACGATGCGGTTTGCTTGTTTGCGTAGCTTTGGTCGCATCTTGGTGGAATACACACGGAACAATCTCACCGTCTGTTTTTTCAATTTGGCAACTTTGACACCGATGACGATGTCGCGCGCCGCACCTTTGAATGTTGTTCCACTAACTGAGAGTCGATGGTTGCCCGACTTGGTTGATCGTGGAACTAACATTTTCGAAGTAAACGAACTGTTCTTCAGTACTTTTGACCCGCCAATTTTGGTGTCAGTGAGTGTTGATAAGTGAAAAATCTGGTCCTTTGATATTGATTTGCCCGTCGTTCGATGTTGTGATGTCAATGTCAACGCTTTGACTATTCACCGCCGCGTTGTACTCACCGGGTGATAGTGAGTTGTTATTTGGTGTCATTGTTGATGATGTGTCGGAGTCACATGTCGCAGACAACAACCGGGCAGCAATAATTGAAGAATTTTTCGACCCTATGTTTTCAGGCAGTAGGGCCATCATCTTTCGTCTTTTTTGCCTGAAGAATCAAAACAATTGCGCCGATAATTGCAATCACGCCAAGTGCAATCCAGATAATGCCCACCGTGCGAAAAGGACTGAGTACCGAACGAGCAACAACTGGTACTGCCGCAGTTGTGATTGCGCTGTCAGTATCCACTCCAGATACAACAGCAGACCGTACGGAACTCGCAGCAATGACGTTCATCAGACCAAGAATGAAAAGTGGAATACCGATGAACAACAGGGCTCCAGAACGAGAGCGTGCCCATCGCAAGTAGAGCGCTCCAAGGATGATCGTGAGCGCAAGCGATACCCAGAACACAATCGCCAGTGAATTCTTGATGCCTTTAAAATCAGGAGCATCTTCCATCGGTTCAAGTTCGAGACCCTTCCACGTGCCCACCTGTTCTTGTAGTGGTGCAAAACGTGGATCAACTTCTACCAGTGCATCAACAACATCAGTGACTACATCCTGAGCAGCAATCACCTTCAGTTCTTTTGCCCCGTCAATAAAGAAGTCATACAACTCACCTGAGATGTTCTTGACTTTTGCCATGAATTCCTCGTTCTTTACGAGTTCATCCAAACTTGCATTGATCGCTGTTTCTAGTTCGGCAAATTTTGGTAAGTCGGCAACCGTTGCGTCCTCACTGAGTTTTTCTACGAAGAAGTTCGCTGCTTCGTAGCGAAACTCTTGGTCATTTGCCAATGCCACAACGGTGCGCGTGGCAGGGTCACCGCGACCGACTGATAACCACGTTGGCAATGTCACAGTAAAGAAGAGAACGAAGATGATAAAAAAAACCCCACAGATGACGGCGGGAACACGCCTGGCACGAAAGAACTGGTTTTGCACGTCGCAAAAATAGACGATCTCACGTAGTGCGCTGACAGTTGGAGGAAAGCCTTATTGGAAGCGGATTTTCAGCGCTTCTCCGTGGGCTGAGAAGCCTTCATGATCAGACAGGGAGATCACGGTTGGTGCCATGTGGCGGAGCGCAGCTTCATTTGCCTTCGCAACTGCTGTGCGCTTCAAGAATGCTTCCACCGTGATTCCAGACGACACGTGCGCAAAACCACTCGTTGGCAAGGATGCAGGAGCACCAATTACAAAGTTGCCAGCACTAAACGGCGTGTGTTGTCCGACAAGAATTTCCCCGGCATTCACCAGTGCATTTACTACATGCTTTTCATCTTTTTCACTTACCGCTACTTGTAAGTGTTCTGGCGCATACAAATTTGCGATGTCAATTGCTTCATTCAATGATGATGCGATAACGGCACCACCGTTTGTTCCAAGCGATGACAATGCGGCATCTCGGCGAACAGATGGCAGTGTTGCAACCTGCTTTTTCAGTTCGTCATCAACACGATCAACAAGTTGCGTTGATGATGTAATGAACAACACCGATGAATCTGTGCCGTGTTCCGCTTCGATCAGGAGATCTGCAGCGAGTCGTACAGGGTCTGCAGAATCATCAGCTAATACGACACTTTCGGTTGGCCCGAGCAACATCATGGTTGCAAGTCCGTAACGCTGCATCTCTACTTGTGCAACAGTGACGGCTGGACTTCCGGGTCCCACAACCTTGCGCACTTTTGGAATCGACTGCGTACCAAAACCAAGTGCAGCGATACCTGCAGGTCCGTTTACGCGATACACATTGCGAATGCCAAGCATGCGACACACAACAAGAACTGCAGCGTCTACTTCACCAACACCACCAGGAACTGGCGGAACAACCAATGCGAGAGTTGGAACACCGGCAACAACAGCGGGCACACCTAATTGATATGCAACAGATGGATAACTGGCTTTCCCACTGGGGACAAACAAACCAGCGCTAGATATTGGCGTGATCTTTTCGCCGGCTGTGAGACCGGGCTCAATGTCGATTTGCCAGTCAGAGGCTCGAGATAGAAGATGCTCATTGAAAGTGCGCAGGTTGGCAATCGCATGAGTCAGGGCTTTTTCCAGGTCCTCACTAACGACCGCTGAGTCGATCTCATCATCTGTGAGGCGTAGTTGATGGGGTTCGATACGCACTTTGTCGAATTTTGCGAGCGCATCACACACCGCCTCATCGCCACGGACGCGGACATCATCGATCAATGCGGATATCGAGTCTCGAAGCCCAGGGGCAAAGATGTCGTCGAGGCCGCGACGGCAGAGTTGGTCGCGCTGATCCTCAGACAGCGCTTGCCATTCCAGACGACGCAAAACGGTATTCACTCGGAAGCAAGTTACCCCGCTAGAGTTCAATTACGTTCCGTGAGGAGGAGCGTCGCATGACCGTCACCGCAGTTGTAGGTACCCAGTGGGGTGACGAAGGCAAAGCCAAAATCATCGATTTGCTGGCCGCCGAAAATGACTTTGTTGTTCGCTATCAAGGTGGACACAACGCTGGCCACACGGTGGTAGTGGGAGATCAAAAGTACGCGTTGCAATTGATTCCCTCTGGTGTGTTGTACTCCTCGGTGACACCGGTCATTGGCAATGGTGTTGTTGTTGATTTGCCGACGCTGTTCAAAGAGATTGATTCGCTGGAATCCCGTGGCGTTTCATGTGCAGCATTGCGTGTGTCGAGTCGTGCACATCTCATCTTCCCGTGGCATCAAGCACTTGATGCGGTGTTCGAAGCAGGTCGCGGGGATCAAAAAATTGGCACCACATTAAAAGGCATTGGCCCGGCATACGCCGACAAGGTGTTGCGCATTGGTATTCGAGCGGGTGCTGTTCTTGATGCAACGTCATTTGCCGAACAGGTGCGCGTACGCGGTGAAGTTGCATTGAAAGAATTGCAGTCACTCGGTGCTCACACTTTCAACCTTGACGACGTTGTCACGCAATTTGCAGAGTTGGCACAACGTCTTGCGCCATATGTTTCCGACACAGTCAACTTGTTGCACGATGCGAAAGACCGCGGTGAGACCATTCTGTTGGAAGGTGCACAAGCAACGTTTTTGGATATTGATCACGGCACGTATCCGTTCGTGACTTCATCAAATCCTGTTGCTGGTGGTGCAACAGTCGGTACTGGTCTTGGTCCACGCGACATTGATCGCGTCATTGGCATCGCAAAGGCCTACACCACACGTGTTGGTTCGGGACCGTTTCCATCAGAGCTCACCGACGCTCTTGGCGATGCACTTGTGGACATCGGTAAAGAATATGGAACAGTCACAGGACGCCGTCGTCGCACTGGTTGGCTTGACACAGTGATGTTGAAGCACGCTGTGCGACTTAACTCACTCACCGACATTGCGCTCACAAAGTTGGACGTGCTTGACACTTTTGACGAGGTAAAAGTGTGCGTGGGATATCGCAGAAATGGTGAGTTGATTACGTCATACCCCGACCGCAGTGAAGAGTTAGCTGCGGTGGAAGCTGTTTATGAAACATTGCCAGGTTGGAAGACAGACACTGTTGGCGTTCAAAGTTTTGACAAACTTCCAGCAGCAGCACAAAAACTGGTGAGCATTGTCGAAAGAGAGACGGGTGTTCCCGTTACTTTCATCGGAACTGGGCCAGCACGTGACGCGGTGGTGAGACGTTAATGATTGAGCGGTACGCAACACCAGAGATGACGGAATTGTTCTCCGAACGCGCGAAGATGGCGCGCTGGTTGGAGATTGAATTACTGGTCACTGAAGCGCTTGTAGCAACTGGCATTGTTCCAAAAGATGACGCCAAAAAGTGCCGTGCGAATGCCCCAACTATTGATGAAGCATTTGTCAGCGATGTTGTTGAACGAGAAAAGATTACAGATCATGATGTAGCGGCATTTGTGGATGTCACACAATCGCGCATCGGCGCACCACATGGTTCATGGATTCATTACGGTCTCACCAGCACAGACATTGTTGACACAGCGCAGTGTTGGGCGTTGCGCGACGCGGCAGATCTCATCATTGTTGCACAAACTGAACTACTGAAAACAGTGATCGAATTGGCGCGCACACACCGTGATACCCCCATGATTGGTCGTACGCACGGCATTCATGCTGAACCGACCACGTTTGGTGCAAAGGTCGCTCTGTGGGCATTGCAGATTGATCGTGATCGTGAACGTATGCGCACTGCACGTAACGCGGTGGCTGTGTGCAAGTTGTCCGGGGCTGTTGGCACGTATTCAAACATCGAACCAGATGTTGAAGAATCTGTTGCAAAAAAACTCAATCTCACACCTGTTCCTGCAACTCAAGTGGTTGCCCGTGATCGACATGCGGAGTACTTGTGGGCATGTGCATCAATTGGCACCACACTTGAATCAATTGCGGTCGAACTTCGGCATCTACAACGCACCGAAGTGAGCGAAGTTCTCGAAGGATTCAAAAAAGGTCAAAAGGGAAGCAGTGCAATGCCGCACAAGCGCAACCCGATTTCAGCTGAAACAATCACGGGTTTGTCTCGTGTGTTGCGCGGAAACGCACAAGTTGGATTACAAGATGTTGCACTGTGGCATGAACGCGACATCTCACATTCGTCAGCAGAACGTATTGTGCTGCCAGACTCCAGCGCGCTCGCCTTGTACATGCTGCGACGTATGAATCGCCTGATCGGTTCACTTGATGTTGACACTGAACGAATGAAGAAAAACCTGGACTCACTGCACGGTGTGGTGTTTTCACAGTCAGTGTTGCTATCACTGGTGAATCATGGATTGACACGTGATGAGGCGTATCGCATCGTGCAAGAGGACGCACGTGTTGCGATCGAAACGCAAACAGCGTTTAAAGAAGTGTTGAAAAATGACACCCGCGTCACGCTGTCTGCACAAGAGTTAGACAATGCCTTTGATACACAACGTGTGTTGCGTCACGCAGGTCGCGCAGTTGATGCATTAAAGCAGATCAAAGTATGAGTAACTATCCGCACACACCTGCTGGTTTGCCAGAGTTAGATCCAGTACGTGCGGCGCTACGAGACCATGTGTTTCAACATGCATTAAAGACTGGAGACTTCACACTCAAGTCAGGTCGCAAAAGCAACTGGTTCCTTGACACCAAACAAACTGCGTGTCGCCCCGATGGAATTGTGCTTGTTTCTAACGCAGCACTGGAAGTGATTCCAGAAGATGCAAACGCAATTGGTGGTCTCACAATGGGCGCTGATCCTGTTGCATTCGGAATCGCGGCCGTCGCTGCAACACGTGGTCGCAATTTGCGCAGTTTCAGCGTGCGTAAAGAAGCAAAAGATCATGGCATCACAGGTCGTATAGCTGGTGCATTGCAGCCCGGTGACAACGTTGTGATCACTGAAGACACCGTGACGCGTGGAACATCAATCTTTGAAGCAGTCGATGCGGTGCAAGCATTTGGTGCACACGTTGTATTAATCACTGTGATCGTTGATCGTGGTGGAACGTGTGCAGACATGGCGCGCGAGGCGGGCATCACATACGCGCCACTTCTCACGGCACCCGATCTCGGGTTTGCATTCGGCTCGTAAACACGAACTCATCGAATGCAGAAAAAATGGTGGTCGAGACCGGCGTCGATCCGGTGACCCCACGCTTTTCAGGCGTGTGCT
>CAYVAV010000018.1:0-30442 GCA_964449085.1 uncultured Bifidobacterium sp. | reverse complement strand
GTCGCGAAACATTGCGCAAGCCATCTCGAAGTGCCTCGACAAAGTCTGCAGAGACAAATGTAGATGTGTCGCTGTTTGAGGTCGTTTCCGAAACCGCTGAGTTAGATGTTGAAGAGACAACTGAAGATGTGGAAGAAATTCTTGAAGAGGTCGGTGCCAGCGCTCCCGATGATGAGATCGAACTGGAAGAAACACGCGCGATTCCATGGACACCGCGACTAATCGCAACAAGCGATAATGACGACACAGCAAGTATTCCTAAGGGTCGTCTCCTTGGTCGTGCCTTCGGCGAACGCCAAGCGCGTCGTGAGTCATAACAAGAGGTCCTTGTATGCGTGTTCAGTCCACCGTGTCACTTGATGCGTCCACTGTTGAAGTCTTTCCGTTTATTGCAGATCTTGATCGCTATCGCGAATGGATGCCACTTGTGCACAATGCGCGCGCTGACGGAGACAACACGTGGTTGGTCGAGTTGCGAGCAAAAGTGGGCCCACTCGCGCGCTCGAAACGCCTGCGGATGACACGCACGGAAATAGTCGTTCCATCAACATTTCACGATGATGGGAAAGTTGTGTTCGAACGCAGTGAGATGGACGGTAAGAAACACAGTCCGTGGATCCTCACAGTTCATGTCCATGCCCTGGGCGAGTCGTCACGAGTTGATGTGGAACTTGAGTATCAAGGTTCACTATGGACTGGAGGAATTCTTGAACAAGTTCTCCATCACAACATTGATGCTGGTCGTGAAGGTCTACGACGCGTGACATCACAGCAGTGATTGTCTGACGGCCGTTACACCGCGTACGCGCTATAACGGCCAGTGTCGCGCTGTTCAACGTGTAACCGAAGTCCAAATGTCGCACTGAGATTGTCGCTTGTAAGAGTTGACGATAAGGGACCGCTTGCAACCTCGGTGCCATCGCGCATTAGTAGTAGGTGAGTGCTACAGCGAGGAATTTCATCAACATGATGCGTGACCAACACCGTTGGAAGTTGAGGATTTGACATTGCGAACTCTTCGAGAATTTGCACAAGTTGTTCGCGACCTCCAAGATCGAGTCGTGCACTTGGTTCGTCAAGGAGCAATACGATTGGGTCATTCATCAATGCGCGCGCAAGCAACACACGTTGTTGTTCGCCAGAAGAAAGCGAGCCAAACGTGCGCTCTGCAAAGTGACCAACATTCAGGCGTTCGAGAGAATCAAGCGCCCGTGAACGATCAGCATTGGTGTATTCGTGCCACCATGGTTCGAGGGCGCCATATTTGGCGGTCATCACGATGTCGGAAACGCTGAGTGCCGGACGTAGTTCGCCAGCAAGTGATGCCGATGAATATGCAATGTGTGAGCGGACCTTTCGTACATCCATCTTGCCCAATCGCATGCCACTCACATACACATTTCCAACTGATGGATGGAGATAGAGCGCCATCACTCGCAGCAAGGTGGTTTTCCCACATCCGTTAGCTCCGAGTATCACCCAGCGCTCTCCAGGCGCGATCGACACCGAAATGTTGTTGACAATCGCGCGGTGTTCACGGGTAACAGTGACACCGTCAATAACGATTGTGGGGTCCGACATTGGAGACACGGTATCTGACCTGCCAAAGTGGAGCCATGTCTGTGCGTGAGGTCGAGATATTGACAGGACAGTTATCGCAGGTATTGGGCGGAACAACTGTCACCGACCTACAGCGCTTGTCTGGTGGCGCATCGCGTGAAACATGGCGTTTTCGTGCGGGAACTGATGACCTCATCCTGCAGAGAGTGCGCCCCGGAACCGTTGATGGTTTGAAGCAAGAACCAGCGGTACTTCAGGCAGCCGCGCGTGGTGGAGTACCTGTTGCGGAAATGGTTCTTGATGGGTCAAAGTCCGATGCATTGGAGCGACCCTTCATGATCGTGCGGGCGGTTGAGGGCGAGACCATCGCACGAAAGATTCTTCGCGACGAGGAATATGCCACGGCGCGCCAAAAATTGTCACGGCAATTAGGGGAAGCACTCGGGCATTTGCACGCAATTCCAGTGTCGGAAGTACCAGGACTCACTGTTGATGATCAACTTGAGCGTTTTGGCGCCATGTTGCACAACTTCAAAGAACCGCATCCGATTTTTGAAATTGCGATTCGTTGGTTGGACTCACACCGTCCACAGGAGTTTCCGCATCGCATTGTTCACGGTGATTTCCGAATGGGAAACATCATCGTTGGAACGGACGGTTTGCGCGCGGTGCTCGACTGGGAAGGAGCGCACATCGGAGATCCCATGGAAGATTTGGGTTGGGTCTGCACCAAAGCGTGGCGATTCGGTGGGTCACAACCAGTAGCAGGGGTCGGGAGTTACAACGACTTACTCGACGGGTATGAACACATTTCGGGAGTTCGACCCGACATGGACGTGCTGAAATGGTGGGTGATTCTGGGATCACTTCGATGGGGAATCATTTGCATGTGGCAGGCGAGTTTTCACCTAGACAATATTTCTCGCAGTCACGAGCTCGCTGCGATTGGTCGCAGAGTGTGTGAAAACGAATGGGATCTCATAGAGATGTTGGAAGAGGAGATGTCATGACCGCTCCACATGATGCGCCGTCAACTTTGCAAATGGTGGAAGCCGTTCGGGAGTGGCTCGAAAACGATGTGATGCCAGCAGTGCAAGGTCGTTTGAATTTTCACACGCGAGTTGCGATCAACATGCTGGCAATGGTCGAAAGAGAAGCTGTGCTTGGCGATCAGCAACGCGTTGATCATCAGGCGCGTTTACAAAAGATCGGCGCAGTTGACGATATGGAACTCGCTCAACGCATCCGCAGCGGTGAGTTTGATGATTCCTTGAAAGAAGTGATGGCAACTTTGAAAGACAGCATTCGCGACAAGTTGTTGGTGGCAAATCCCAAATATCTGAATTCGTGACGACCGTAATTGTCTGTCAGCTACCCGTTGTCTAGTGAGATGCGGAGCGCAGTACCACTGGTTGTCCGGCAGCGAGTTGTCCGCATGCAGCGGCAATGTCGGTCCCACGGTTATTGCGAATGGTTGCATTGACTCCGAGTGATTGAAGCAGGTCGCGAAACTCGCGCACACGTCGCGGCGAACTTCCTGTGGTTGGCCAACCAGGGGTTGGATTCAACGGAATGAGATTGACATGCGCCGAGGGATGTAGTTGAAGGCAAAGATCAGCCAACTCTCGCGCATCACGGTCGGAGTCGTTCACCTTGTCGATGAGTGCCCATTCAAAAGTAACGCGACGATTCTTCACGGACAGATACTCACGACACGTGGCGATGAGGTCTTCAATCGGATAGCGCTTGTTGATCGGCACCAACTCATCGCGAAGATCGTTTCGCGCAGCGTGCATTGATACCGCCAGATTGACAGGTAGACGCCAGTCTTTCAATGAGCGAATTCCGGGAATGATGCCAACTGTGCTCACCGTGATGTGACGTGCTGAAATTCCAATGTCATCGTGAATGCGTTGCACGGCGGTCCATACAGGACCCACGTTGGCAAGGGGTTCGCCCATCCCCATGAAGACAATGTTGTCAATGCGTCGGTCATGTTGTTTTGCTTCGCGTGCAGAACGCACAACTTGTTCAATGATTTCGCCAGCGGTCAGATGACGAGTAAATCCCGCTTGCCCGGTGGCACAAAAGCCACAGGCCATTGCACAACCCGCCTGCGTGCTGACACACACTGTGGCACGATCGTCGTAATACATGAGCACGGTTTCGATGGGGTGATTGCCATCCACGAGATGCCAGAGGAATTTCACGGTGTTGCCATCATCTGCAATTGAGCGAGTCACCTCAATGAGTGCAGTCGGTGCCTGTGTGGCAAGTTGTGCACGGAGATCGGCGGGCAAGTTTGAGATGTCTTGTGGTTCCAGCATCTGCGTGTAGAGGCCTTCCCACAGTTGTGTCAGGCGGTATCGCGGCGTTCCTGACAGCAGCATCGCAAAGTCATCTTGCGAATGGTCATACAAGGATGTAGTGGTGCTCACGACACATCACCGACGAATGCACGGTCCGTCTGGTGCGTGACAAATCCGAGATTCTCATACATTTTTCGTGCCGGGGAATTGTCCGCATCGACATACAGCATTCCAACATTGCAACCTTGCGATGCGGTGTGTGTGAGTCCGGCAATCGCGAGACGCGCACCAAGACCGCGACCTTGGAATGCGGGGTTCACCGCGATGACATAGATCTCACCAATTTTTTCGTTGGGTTTGTTGTGCACCTTCATCCAGCAAAACCCCGCGAGTTGCTCGTCGATGTGATGCAGTAAGAATCCATCAGGATCAAACCATGGTGCTCGACACCGTGCCGCGAGTGTGTCTGGTGTCCAATTTCCTTGTTCAGGATGCGTGGCGAACGCGGCATTATTGACAGCAATCCATTCGTCATCATCGATACCTGGTCGAAAGCGACACGTGGTGAAATCATCGATGCGATTGACGAGTTCTGGTTCAAGAGGTAGCGGTCGTCGTAATTGGAGCAGTGTGCGACCGACCGTGAGGCCAACTTCTGTGGCGATGTCATGGTGGAGTTGTGATGGTTCAAACACCCACCAGTGAACATGTCCACCGCCTTCGTCCCGAACAATGTTGAGTGCAGAGTGCATGAGTTCGGGCCCAATTTTTGCCATGTCGTAACGGTGGTGTGGGTGTACGACGATCTCGACGGCCCATGAGTCATTCCCACGCGACAGTTGGCAGTACGCCACGAGATGGTCATGGCCGACTTCTCTTGCAACGAGGCCGGCAAAGCCAGGGCGACCACCTTCTCGCAGGTCTAGCCACATGTGGTCGCTGAGGGGGGCTGAGCCGTCGGCGCGTTCGGCATCAGCAAGAAGTTGCGACACCTCTGAGATGTCGTCATCGCTCATTTGTCGTTTGATGTCGAGCGAATGCACAAACAAAGGGTACCCTCACGCCGTGGCAAAGCCCCGAACACCAAAAGCGAGAGCGCAAGAGGTTGCGCGACGATTAGCAGAGTTGTATCCCGGCGCTGAATGCGAATTAACTCACTCCAATCCATATGAATTGTTGGCAGCGACGATTCTGTCGGCGCAGTGCACTGACGCTCGTGTCAACATGGTGACACCGAAACTCTTTGTGAAATATCCAACGCCACAAGATTTGGCAGCTGCACGTCCGCAAGATGTGGAAGAGATCATTCGTTCTACTGGGTTTTATCAAAACAAGGCGAAGAATCTGATTGGCATGGCGCAACATGTGGTGGAACGCTTTGATGGAGAAGTGCCATCTGATTTGGATGATCTAGTGACACTTCCCGGCGTAGGTCGCAAAACCGGCAACGTGTTGCGCAGCGTGGTGTTTGATTTACCCGGTCTTGCTGTTGATACCCACGTTGGTCGTTTGTCTCGTCGATTAGGGCTCACTGTTGAAGAAGATCCCGTCAAAGTCGAGCGTGTCTTGAATGGGCACCTTCCGCCAGAGGAATGGGGCAAATTCAGTTTGCGTCTGATTCTTCATGGACGTCGAGTGTGTGACGCGAAAAAACCAAAATGCGATATCTGTGAGTTGGAAGACATCTGCCCGTCGTCACTCTTGCCAACACGAAAGAAGAAGTAGCGTCGGGGTCATGTCAGTGACCGTGCAGGCCGAACTCTCAGCAGCGGCAGAAGCAATTGAACGCCACCGCAACCGCATCACGGGCTTGCTAGAAACCACTCCAGGACTGAGTGCCGACCTTGCTTCTGCGATGTATGAAGTAGAGCGAAGCCTTCTTGGGGTACACAGATTGGTCATGCGCGCAGAAAAGATCTCTCGCGCCGAGAACCGTTCCCTCTAAGTTTGTGTCAATGACACGCATCGACCCACGCTCAGACATCAAGGTGATGTCAAAATATCACTCACCTCAAGTCGATGTTCCTATTCGTCTCAATACGAACGAGTCGCCCTTTGATCCTCCCGCGGCGTGGCTGAAAGATGTCGACGATGCATTGAAAACCATTCATTGGAATCGATATCCCGATCGCGGTGCGAGCAAACTCCGCACTGCAATTGCTGCACGTCACGGTGTGTCGGTGAACAATGTATTTGTTGCTAACGGGTCAAACGAGGTGTTGCAAACGTTATTGCTGACGTACGCAGGAGCTGGACGCACGGTTGCAACGTTTGAACCAACATATCAATTGCACACACATCTTGCTCGGATCTCTGGTGCCACTGTTGTGAGTGGTGAGCGACGTGAGGATTTCACTCTCGATCTTGACGAAGTGCGTCGCGTGCTGACGAAGTATTCACCACACGTGACATTTCTATGTTCACCCAATAATCCGACGGGTCGTATCGAAGATCGTGACGTCGTCGACGAGGTGGTGAGAACCGCACCTGGAATCGTTGTGATTGATGAGGCATACGCTGAGTTCGCGGATTGGTCGGCGCTTGAATTGATTCACGAAGATCGTGCCGTTGCAGTGAGCCGGACATTTTCAAAAACGTGGTCGCTTGCCGCGCTACGACTTGGATATCTCATCGCGCCAACATGGATGGTTGAACAAATGGAAGCGGTGGTGTTGCCGTATCACCTCGACACGTTCAAACAAATTGCAGGAGAGAAGGCCCTCGCATACGTGAATGAGATGGATGCGCGCGTCGCAGGAATCGTCGCGGAACGAGAACGAATCGTGGCGCACCTCAGCGCACTGCCAGTTGACACTTGGCCAAGCGGAGCAAACTTTGTTCTATTTCGACCCCAGATGGTCGATGCCCTCGTCGTATGGCAGCGACTTCTTGATGCCGGGGTGCTCGTCCGTGATTGCAGTTCGTGGGACCGCCTCCAGGGATGTCTACGTGTCACAGTTGGCACGCCAGAGGAAAACGACGTATTCATGAGGGCTCTTTCTCACGCGCTCACCTGATCCCGAAAAATGAGCACGGAAAATGCTCCGTTAGCGGCGAGAATGGTGGACATGCCGAGGACCGCCACGCGATCACGCAACACCAAAGAAACCAGCATCGAAGTCAGCATCAACATCGATGGCTCGGGCACATCAGACATTTCAACGGGCATTCCTTTTTATGATCACATGCTTGACCAATTGGCACGTCATGGCGGTTTTGATTTGATGGTGCATGCAAAAGGTGACCTGCACATTGATACGCACCACACTGTTGAAGACGTTGCAATTGCCCTCGGCGAGGCGTTTCGGGAAGCGCTCGGAGACAAAGCCGGAGTACGTCGCTTTGCCAGCGGTGTCTATCCATTAGATGAAGCGCTTGTTGACATCGCACTTGATCTGAGTGGTCGACCGTACGTTGAATGGAATGTGGAGTTGCCCGAGTGCCTGCCACTCGGAAATCCACCTTTTGATCCGTCGCTTGCCGAACACGCAGTGTCGTCATTTGCGACATCAGCTCTTATGACATTGCACGTCAACTTGCGCACTGGTCGCAATGTCCACCACATCATTGAGGCAACCTTTAAGGGACTGGCGCGCTCGTTGCGTGATGCTGTTCGCATCGAATCATCGAGTGTGCCATCCACCAAAGGCGTTCTTTCATGACCTCTGCTCCGCTCATTGCGGTGCTGGACTACGGAATCGGAAACTTACGCTCAGCACAAAAAGCACTGCAACGTGTCGGTGCTGACGCACGTCTCACTTCTTCGGGTGCAGATGCAGTTGTCGCCGATGCGGTGGTGTTGCCTGGCGTTGGAGCGTTCGGTGCATGCATGGATGCATTACGAGATGCGCAATTAGAAAACGTCGTGCATGATGCAGTTGCAAGTGGTCGTCCGTTTCTCGGGATTTGTGTGGGCATGCAGATGTTGTTTTCTGCAAGTGATGAAAGCCCCGATGTGCGTGGGCTGGATGTGATTGAAGGAAATGTGAAATGGATTCCTTCCACTTTGCCACGTCCCCAGATGCAGTGGAATCAGTTGACAATCGTCCAAGATGATCCAATTTTCCGCGGACTCGGCAACAACCCATGGATGTACTTCGTGCACTCGCTCCATGGTGTGCCTCATGATCCGTCACATGTGGTTGCTACTACGCATTATGGAGAAGATCTCAATGTCGCGTTTCGCAAGAACAATGTGTTCGCGACACAATTTCACCCTGAGAAGTCGGCTGCATCTGGCTTGCATCTCCTACAGAACTTTGTGGCGCAGGTGAGCGAATCATGATCGACTTATACCCAGCAATCGACATTCGCGGTGGACAAGTGGTTCGTTTGCGTCAAGGTGATTACAACGATGAGACGGTCTATGGTGACGATCCGATAGCGGTGGCGCAATCATTTGTTGATCAAGGTGCACGCTGGGTGCACATGGTTGATCTTGATGCGGCAAAAACTGGTGAACCAACAAACCGCCCCGTGATTGCGCGTGTTGCCTCGGCAATAGCCGGCGCAGCTCGTTTGCAGGTCGGAGGAGGAGTGCGCAGTGTCACCGATGCGTTGCAATTAAAAGATGCAGGCGTGTCACGTGTTGTGATGGGTTCGGCTGCCGTTGCCCAGCCAGGAGTCGTCAATGAGGTTGCCGACGTCATCGATGTTGCTGTTGGCCTTGATCACCGCAATGGTGATGTGGCGGTGCATGGCTGGACGCAACAATCTGGCCAATCATTGGAAGAGATGTTGCTTGTGTTTCCGCGTGCATCGGTGTTTGTGATCACCGACATCTCGCGAGATGGAATGTTGGAAGGCCCTGATGTTGATGGTTTGCGTCGCGCGGTGTCGATTTCACCGATACCTGTGATCGCAAGTGGAGGCGTGGGAACACTCGATCACGTTCGAACACTTGCTTCCATCGCGAGACTTGGTGGTGTCATCGCCGGTAAAGCGATTTATGAAAAGCGGTTTACCGTCCGCGAAGCTGTTGAGGTGTTGTCATGAAACGCTCTGATGTTGTGGCGCGTGTTATTCCGTGTCTTGATGTCACGAATGGTCGCGTGGTGAAAGGTGTCAATTTTGTTGATCTTCGTGATGCAGGTGACCCAGTGGAGTTAGCCGCGCGCTATGACGAACAAGGTGCAGATGAATTGGTGTTCTTAGATATCACTGCCTCATCGGATGGTCGAGACACGATGCTCGATGTTGTGGCGCGCACAGCGGAAGAGGTGTTTATCCCATTTACTGTTGGTGGAGGGATCCGTGAACTTTCACATGCGCGCGCCTTGCTACGCGCCGGAGCTGACAAAGTGAGCGTGAACACCTCAGCGGTGGAGCGTCCAGAGCTCATTTCAGATATCGCAGCGGAGTTCGGTGCCCAGTGTGTTATTTGTGCAATTGATGCAAAGAGAGACGAGGCAACATCATCGTGGAAGGTCTATTTGCACGGTGGTCGTACTCGCACGGAAATAGACGCGATCGAATGGGCGGTAGAAGCGGTGAACAAAGGTGCAGGAGAAATTTTGTTGACTTCAATGGATCGCGACGGAACACGTGACGGCTTCGATATTGCACTTACACGAGCCGTGTCATCACATGTAGGTGTACCAGTAATCGCAAGTGGAGGCGTTGGCACTCTCGACCACCTGGCTGACGGGGTCCTTGAAGGAGGGGCGAGTGGTGTTCTTGCCGCCAGCATCTTTCATTTTGGTGACCACACCATCGCAGAAGCAAAAGAAGTGCTCACTGCACGTGGAATTCGCGTGCGACCAGCGCACTTGTCGTAAAACAGTTTCAGACGACATGAGATTGGCGGTACCGTGCCTTCCGTGAATGCCAGTGATGACAAGCTCCCCATCCAAATGCTGAATGACCGATTGCTGGTTCGCATTCCACAAGGTGACGGCGAACGTCGCACCACGGGGGGCATTCTCATCCCCGCAACGGCACAGATCAGTAAACGGCTTGTATGGGCAGAGGTTGTGGCGCGCGGCGCCAATGTTCGCGCAGCAGAACCGGGTGACAAAGTGTTGTTCAGTCCTGAAGATCGATACGAAGTTGAAGTGGGCGGCGAGGATTTCATCATGTTGCGTGAGCGCGACATTCACGCTGTTGCAGCGTCACATTTAGAAGCCAGCACGGGGTTGTATTTGTAATGGAAGCCGGAAAACTCATCACGCCGACAGCAGAGGAACTTGCCACGGTGAAATACAACAGTGACGGTTTGGTGCCCGCTATTGCTCAGTGTGTGAAAACAGGGCAAGTACTGATGATGGCATGGATGAATGCCGAATCGCTCGCAATGACATTCGAACAAGGTCGTATGGTCTATTGGAGCCGTAGTCGTCAGGAGCTGTGGCGCAAAGGTGACACCAGCGGAGATCGCCAGTTTGTTCGCGAGGCGTATTACGACTGCGACGGCGACACGTTGTTGTTCATTGTTGAACAAGAAGGAGCAGGCGCGTGTCATACAGGTGAGTTCACGTGTTTCTATCGCGCTTTTGGTGATCACTCTTGACATCTCTTCAGACCACGATCAGGCCTTCGTTTGAGGAGTTTTCGCGCTTGGCGCGCGAGTACACAGTGGTGCCCGTGTGGACTGAAATGCTGGCCGACCTCGAGACCCCAGTTGCCGCGTTTGCAAAGTTGGTGGGAGACGGTGACGGATTTTTATTGGAGTCTGTCGAACATGGAGAGCGTTGGAGTCGTTTTTCATTTGTTGGTCGACGTCCACGTGGCACGCTCACCATCCGCAATGGAGTAATCACCACAACTGGTGACGTCCCAGATTCTGTTCCTCGTGATCATGGAATTTTGGCGGCTATGGATGCGCTTCTTGCGATATATCGAGCACCTGTTCTCGAAGAGTTGCCACCTCTTCAGGGTGGACTGATGGGTTATCTCGGATACGACGTCATTCGTGAGGTGGAGTATCTTGTGCACACACCGTTTGATGACAGAAATCTTCCCGACGCGTCAATCAGCATTATCGGCTCTCTCGCGGCCTTTGATCACTGGCGTCAACGTGTGTACATGTTGGAAAGCGTTCTTGTTGCCGACATGAACGAACAACAATTGCGACAGGCATATGACGATGCCGTACAGCGCGTGCACGAGGGCGTTGCTGACTTGTCACGACCACTTGCGTACGTTGCAGTGGAGCCACCATCTGCTGACGACCAGTTGCCGGACATGAAGTCGTCAATGCCCGACGGTATGTATCAACGTGCGGTGGAAGTGGCGAAAGAATATGTGCGCGCCGGTGACATCTTTCAAGTGGTGTTGTCACAACGATTCGACATTGATCTTCAAGCCGATCCGTTTGATGTGTACCGCGTGTTGCGTCAGGTGAATCCCAGTCCGTACATGTACTTTGTGCGCCAACCAGAGCTCACCATTGTCGGTGGTTCACCAGAACCAATGGTGAAAGTGATGAATGGAACTGTTATTTCTCGTCCCATTGCGGGCACACGCAAGCGTGGTCGTACCGATGAACATGATCGAAAACTTGCTGCCGAACTACGCGAAAATCCCAAAGAAGTCGCCGAACACATCATGCTCGTTGATCTTGCGCGAAATGACGTGGGCCGCGTGGCGAAGTTCGGCACCGTTCATGTTGACGAGTTGATGACATTGGAGCGCTACAGCCATGTCATGCATCTCACATCACAGGTCACTGGTTCTGTTGTTGATGGGCTGAGCCCCATTGATGTATTGCGAGCGACGTTGCCAGCAGGAACTGTGAGTGGTGCTCCAAAAGTGCGAGCGATGGAGATAATCGATGAATTGGAGCCCGTGAAACGTGGGCCTTATGCGGGTGTCGTTGGCTATGTTGATTTTGCAGGCAATCTAGATACCGCAATTGCGATTCGCACGATGTTTGTCACACCACAGCGCGTGAGTTTGCAGGCGGGCGCCGGAATTGTTGCTGACAGCGTCCCTGAAGATGAAGACCTTGAGTGCCACAACAAAGCACGAGCATTGCTGGCGACGGTTCCTGCAGCTAGACGAATGACCGCTCGTCGCGCGCAAGCAGGAACAACAGCATGAGCGACTCCGATTCAACCGCAATTCTCTGGGCAGATCTTGAACGAGATGTCATTGATGTGTCGGGTGAAGATGCTTTGTCTTTTCTTCATTCACAATTAGCGAACGACATCAACAGCATTGACGTTGGGAACACCGTGCACAGTCTGTTGCTAGAGCCAACGGGGCACCTCGTTGCACTAGTACGAATTGTGCGTCACAGCGATGATCTGCTCACGATTGATGTGGAACGTGGATACGGAGAGATCGTCGTCAAACGACTATCCAAATTCGTCTTGCGCGCGAAGGTCGTCATGAGTGTCGGGACAAAGGGCGTGCGCGCATTTCGTGGTGACAACGCGCGCGATGTTCTCAAAGGCACAACGTCATTACCGTGTGTTGTTGCACGGTCTTGGTGGGACGATGCCAATGCAATTGATGTGATCGGCGACGTTCACGACATGCCGATGGTCGGTTTGCGTAGTGACATCTCTACATTGGATGCAATCCGTGTTGATGCTGGATGGCCTCGTCTGGGAGTTGACATTGAATCTGGTGACATTCCCGCTGCGACCGGTGTTGTTTCAACGGCCGTGAGTTTCACGAAGGGGTGTTATCCCGGTCAAGAACTTGTTGAACGCATGGATTCACGTGGCACAGTTGCACCCGTGGTACTTCGCGTGTTCGCAAAGGCAGATGATCTGTCTGAAACCGAAATCACATCGCGAGGATCAGCACATGTATTCGCTCGAGTGAAACGTGGTGACTTGCGTGGAGATGAATTGCAAACGCTCTGGCGCTAATTGTTGCACCACATTAAATACGTTTTGTCACTGACTTGCACGTAGCGCAATAGTCGCAACAACTGATTGCACATCAGGTTGATGCACAATCGAGATAATCTCTTCCGACGCATTGACTCCGTGTGACAACATGATTGGATCCACGGTGGTGGCGAGTGCTGCGTGTAGCCACGACACAGTGCCTGTGATGTCACCCTGAGATGCGGTTGCGCGAGCTGCTTGCAGTGCGATGCTGTCGTGTGGGCTTTTGAGAAACGCCTCACGCGCATATCGGATCGCTTCGTCGTGGCGTCCAATCTCAATCAGTTGTTCGACCACTTGGGAGTCAATGATGGGCTCACCAAAAGGTTTAGCGTTTCCCTGTCGAACTAATTTTTCCGCGTTGAATGCCTGGTATTGGATGAATAGCAAAAAGAGTGAAAAGGGAAGAAATCCGCGCAACACATCGGTGACGAATGTAAGGAACACGAATGCCGCAGTGATCACCACGCTTGCTCGTAGCATCATCCAGCGACCGCGGGTAGGGAATACGTGTTCAAGAATTGTGCTCACAACCGCGCCACCATCAAGCGGAACGAGTGGCACCAGATTGATTAATCCGAGGATGATTGCGGACCACCAGATTGCCGCACTGGCTTCGGAGTTGTTGACCGAGTCATAATCAAACGGGTTGACTCCCATCACAGCAAGAACGATTGTTCCTGCAACTACTTGCGCGCTCGAACCAGCAAGTGCAATGACAATTCGTTGTCTCCAGGTGAGAGGGCGTGTTGGTTCATACGCTGCGTAGGCCATCATGAAGTTCAGAGAAATTGATGCAACGCATCCGTTGGCACGCGCAGCGACTGCATGACCAAGTTCGTGAATCAGAGTGAACACAGCCAATGATGCGCCAACCCACAATCCGAGAGTGCCACCATATAGAACGACGACCAGTCCGATGAACACAATGAATCCCGGACGAATCTGTGTTGGAAAACCAAGAATTCGAAGGCGGGGGCGTGTCGTTGTTGCAGGCATCGTGATCACTGTCAGCCTACGCAGATGCAAATGGGCTCGCTCTGGCACCCAGCCCTAGACTTCGCGACGTGCCCTACATTTACGCTTTTGATCACAAGCACCGTCGTTCGCCAAAAGAGTTGAAAGACCTACTCGGGGGCAAGGGAGCAAATCTTGCGGAAATGATGAGCGTGCTGAAGTTGCCGGTTCCACATGGTTTCACCATCACGACTGATGCATGCCGTGCATACATGCACGGTGGCTGGCCACGAGGTCTCGACGATGAACTAAAGCGCCATGTTGCTGGCCTTGAACGCAAGATGGGTCGCCAGTTGGGCGATGCCAAGAACCCATTGCTCGTCTCTGTGCGTTCGGGCGCCAAGTTTTCAATGCCAGGAATGATGGACACGGTCTTGAACCTCGGGCTCAACGATAAAAGTGTGAAAGGTCTCGCCGAATCCACAAACGACGAACGATTTGCATACGACTCATACAGGCGGTTCATCTCGATGTATGCCCGTATTGTTCTTGGTCTTTCGGGAGAGCCGTTCGAACACGCGCTGGAGGACGTGAAGCGCACAACATCAGCTCGAACTGATGCCGACATCCCCGCGACATCCTTGAAACAGTTGTGCGAGACATACAAAGAAGAAGTGGCACGGCAAACGGGAAAGCCATTCCCGCAAGATCCCGCCAAACAACTCCGTGGCGCAATCGAAGCGGTGTTTCGCTCGTGGAATGGCCCCCGTGCGATTGCCTATCGCGTGCGTGAAAAGATCAGCCACGAACTTGGTACCGCGGTCAATGTGCAAGCAATGGTGTTTGGCAACAGAGATGACAATTCAGGTACCGGTGTCGGATTTACGCGCAATGCAGCGACGGGAGAAAACAAACCGTACGGCGATTTTCTTGTCAACGCCCAGGGTGAAGACGTTGTCGCGGGTATCCGCAATACCGAAGATCTCGATGCGCTGAAAGCAAAGTTTCCGAAAATCCACGCGGAACTTCTCACAATTTTTGCGCGACTCGAAAAACACTATAAAGACATGTGCGACACCGAATTCACAATTGACCAGGGCAAATTGTGGATGCTTCAAACACGTGTTGGAAAACGTACCGGTGCTGCAGCTTTGAAGATGGCTGTCGATATGACAAAGCCTTCGAAGTCGTCTCCCAAGTCAAAAGGCACGTGGAAGATAAGTCAAAAAGAAGCTTTACTACGTGTCACAGCGGAACACCTTGATCAAGTACTGCATCCACAGTTCAAGAAAAAAGGAATAGTGCTGACGAAGGGTCTTGCTGCTTCGCCAGGTGCAGCAGTCGGCAAAGTGTATTTCGATGCTGACGATGCCGAGCGCGCTGCACGTCAGGGCGAAGATGTCATCTTGGTGCGTACAGAGACAAGTCCAGAAGACGTGCACGGAATGATGGTGGCAAAAGGAATTCTCACTGCACGTGGAGGATTAGTCAGTCACGCGGCAGTCGTCGCTCGTGGCTGGGGTACACCAGCGATTGTTGGTGCAGATGCACTCGAGATCGGCAACAAGGAATTCTCAGTGAATGGCACCGTCGTGAGAGAAGGTGATGTCATTTCACTGGATGGTTCAACCGGTGAAGTGATGGTCGGTGCTTTGGAACTGATGCCCACCAAACCAACAAAAGAGTTTGAGACTGTGCTTCGATGGGCGGATCAAATTCGTAAAGGAAAGCTTTCCGTACGCGCGAATGCCGATACTGCAGAAGATGCTAAACGCGCGCGCGAACTAGGTGCGGAAGGCATTGGTTTGTGTCGAACCGAGCACATGTTCTTGGCGCCTGATCGTTTGCCAGTTGTACGTCGCATGATTTTGGCGCAGACAGATGAGGAAGAAGCGCGTGCATTAGAGGAACTCCGCAAAGTGCAAAAAGAAGACTTCGTGGCGTTATTGAAAGAAATGTCTGGTTTGCCGGTAACTATTCGTTTACTTGATCCGCCCCTTCATGAATTCTTGCCTAGTGTCGACGAATTAGAAATCAAAGAAGTCACTGAGGGCTTGACAGAACAAGAGCAAGACATGTTGCGTGCCGCTCATAGTTGGTCTGAGGTCAATCCGATGATTGGAACACGTGGTGTTCGGCTCGGAGTTATTAAACCTGGCCTGTATGCCATGCAGGTGCGCGCCTTGCTAGAAGCTGCTGATGAAATAGCGGCACAGGGGTACAAACCGATTGTTGAAGTGATGATTCCACTAACGGTGACACGTGAAGAGATGGCACTTGCTCGTAGTTGGGTAGAAGAAGTAATTGCGGAGATGCAATCACGGCCGGCACCAAAGAGTCGTAGTGGCAAGCGTGTGACGCGACCAAAGATCACAATCGGCACAATGATTGAAACCCCGCGTGCGGCATTGCGGGCAGACGAACTCGCGGAAGTGTCTGATTTTTTCAGCTTCGGTACAAACGACCTCACCCAGATGACATTTGGCTTCAGTCGCGATGATATAGAGAGTCGGATGATGCCGGCCTATCTTGAGGCTGGCCTATTGAAGCGCAATCCATTTGAGACGATTGACCAAAATGGAGTCGGTGAGTTGGTGCAATTAGCCGCGCAACGTGGACGGTCAGTGAATCGCGGGATGAAGATGGGTGTGTGTGGTGAACACGGGGGCGACCCTGAGTCGATCGCCTTGTTTTACAAGGCCGGACTGAACTACGTGAGTTGCTCGCCGTACCGTGTGCCAATCGCACGACTATCAGCAGCACAAGCCATCATTGGTGGCAACAAAACAGAGACCAAATAGGAATAACTGTCATTAGGTAGAGCACATCTGTCGACATGTGTAGTCCCTAGTCGGCACTAGTGTGGCGACATGGGAATAGTGGCGGAGGACATCGAAAGAGTTCGTTCGTCTGTATCCATAGTTGATGTCGTTGGTCAGTATGTGACGTTGCGCCGTGTTGGTCGAAACATGTCGGGTTTGTGTCCGTTTCACTCCGAAAAGTCACCGTCATTCAGTGTGCGTGAAGACACTGGTCGTTACAAGTGTTTCGGTTGCAATGCTGGCGGAGACGTATTCACATTTGTTCAAGAAATAGAACATCTTGATTTTGTGGGAGCCGTCGAGAAACTCGCAAGTCGTGCAGGTATTGAACTGCACTACACATCAGGGCCCGATGACAAGACACGTCAACGTCGTAAAGAGCTATACGCGGTCATGGATCGAGCAGTGGACTGGTACCACGAACGGTTACTCACTGATCCAGCAGCGCGACCAGCACGCGAATACTTGAAAGCTCGAGGCATATCAGGTGATGTTGCTCGTGCATTCAAATTGGGATGGGCGCCCGATGATTGGGATCAGCTCGCAACGTCTCTTGGATCAAACGGTGAGATGTTGGGTGAAGTGGGACTCGCATTCATTAACAAAAGAAATCGATTACAGGATTCATTTCGTGCCCGCATCATGTTTCCCATTTTTGATGAGTCTGGTAACGCAGTGGCGTTTGGTGGACGAATCTTGCCCGGATCCACAGATCCTGCGAAGTATAAGAACTCAACCGAAACGCCGATTTATACAAAATCACGAACGCTGTACGGATTGAATTGGGCAAAGACCGACATTGTCAAAGCCGACACGGTGATTATTTGCGAGGGGTACACCGATGTCATTGGTTTTCATCGCGTGGGTCTTACAAATGCGGTCGCAACGTGTGGCACTGCGTTGACAGAAGAACACGTGAAAATGTTGAAGCGATTTGCCTCGAAGATGGTTCTTGCTTTTGACGCCGATGCTGCAGGCCAAGGGGCTGCTGCACGTTTCTACGAATGGGAAAAGAGATACGCGGTGTCTGTGTCAGTCGCAAAATTTCCCGAAGGGCGCGACCCTGGTGATTTGGCTCAACATGATCCTGATGTTCTGCGTCAGGCGATTGCTAATGCGACTCCGTTTCTTGGCTTCCGTCTTCAACGCGTGCTTGATGCGGGAGATGTGCGTTCGCCAGAGGGCAGAGCGCGAACGGCCGAACAAGCGATGCGTGTCATCAATGAACATCCGGATGTAAATGTTCGCAGTTTGTATGCAGCACAAGTGGCAACTCACACAGGTATTGCTGCTTCCGAATTGGTAAAGATCGCAAAGACTGGTTCGTCCGAACAGATTGTGGTGACAGCTGCACGACACATGCCTGATGGTGCTGGCTTTGTTGCACTGTCAATGTTGATTCACCGTTGGGACGAGATTGCTCCTTGGTTGACCGAGCAATTGTTTGTTGATGAACCAAGCAGACAAGCATTTGTTGCACTTGTTGACGCAGAAGGTGATGTAAGCACAGCGTTATCGAATGTCGATGGCGAGGCTGCCGACATCATCGAACGTGCAGCGGTATTGGAATATGAAGTAGATCCGTTTACGGAGGCCAAGACGTTGATTGGGGCGGCGGTTCGTCGCGCATTGGCACAGCGGGTACATGCACCAGATCCGGATCAAATACGTGATGATCGCCATGCACGAATACGTCTGGATGACTTACATAACCCTCAGGAGGCCGAACATGCAGCCGCTGAGTTATTGGGATGGTTGTCCCAGCGAGCAGCGGTGGATATCTGATCATGCAGATTCCCAGCCCGCCACACCCAAGTATTGACCCAGGTGAGTGGCAGTTACTGCTGGAATCACGATCTCCTGACAACACAGTTGAACCAAATAACGTGGCTCACGTCTTGCGCAGAATTGAATTGAGCGAAGATGTTCTTCACACGGTGGAAAAGGCGTTGGTCGCTGCCGGGGTGTCGGTCTCCCATGTTGAACCAGAAGTCGAGCCGTTACCGGAGAAGAAAACGGCGATACGCCGAAGTGGTGACTCACATGATCCGATGAAGATGTATCTGCAAGAAATCGGTCAAGTGGATCTTCTTTCTGCGGAGCAAGAACGCACTCTGGGTCGACAGATTCAAGAGATGCTTGCTGCGAAAACGCAACTAGAAAACTCGTCTCTATCAGTGGCGGAGAAGCGGCGTTTGCGAGGCATCGTGCACACCGGTGAATCTGCACGAGAGCATCTCATTACAGCCAATCTTCGCCTTGTTGTGTCGATCGCTCGTCGTTATGACGGTAAGGGATTGCAATTACCCGACCTTATTCAAGAGGGCAACATTGGTCTGATGCGCGCTGCTGAGAAGTACGACTGGGAAAAAGGCTTCAAATTTTCCACATATGCAACGTGGTGGATTCGCCAAGCAATGATGCGTGCGATGGCTGATCAGGGTCGCACGATCAGGGTTCCAAGCCATGTTGTGGAGCTGTTGCATCGTCTTGCTAAGGCCGAGCGTGAATTGACTGTCGAGTTGGAGCGTGAACCCACTTTGGACGAGATTGCTCATCGCACAATGTTGGAACCCGAACGCATTTTGGAGTTGCGTCAAATCTCTTCAGTAACGATTAGCCTCGATGCGCCCGTTGGGAATGAAGATGATTCTCAAACGTGGTCAGATCGTGTGTCGTCAAATGATGAGAATGATTCACCGGTGGAACATGTGCAGCGCAAGATGTTGATGGATGCCATTGCACACGAATTGCAGGCTTTGCCCGAGCGTGATCGCCGTATTCTGGAAAAACGCTTTGGCATCCAAAATGGTAAACCTCAAACTCTTGATGATGTTGCTAAAGAAGAGGGTGTAACGCGCGAACGAGTACGCCAAATAGAGCAGAAGACGCTTGCTCGAATGCGTCATCCAAACAACAGTCGAAAGTTGCGTTCGTTTCTCGATGACATTGGTTAGATACATTGAATGACATGTCTGAGACGTCAGGCCTGTCCCCTCAACACGTTGAACTACCAAAGTCACTGAGTTTGCTGCATGTCACAGCCAGTGGTGTGGGCATCATCGTTGGTGCCGGTATCTACGTGTTGTTAGGTCCTGCAACAGAACGTGCCGGTGGCTTGGTGTGGCTTGCCTTTCTATTGTCGGCCTCTCTATGTGCCCTCACGGCGATGAGTTACATGGAGTTGTCGTCAATGTTCTCGAGGACTGGGGGAGAGTACGAATACGCACGACAAGTGTTTCCTCCGTTGATCACCTTTGTCATCGGGTGGGCGATGCTCGCGGGTCTCGCCGTCGCAACCGCAACTGTCGCAATCGGCTTTGGTCGCTATGCCGACTATTTCTGGGAAGTGAATCCACAAATACCTGCACTCGTACTGCTGGTCTTCGTTTCCGTGGTGTCCATCAAAGGAATGGAGTCTGCATCGTGGATCATTGTTGCGTTTAGTTCCGTTCAAATCGGCGGACTGTTATTTGTCATTGCAATTGGCGCGTCCCATATCGGCGAAGTGAACATTTTTGAAGGAGTGCAAGGTAGTGGATTTGATCAGTTAAACGGTTTGATGTCTGCGGTGGCACTTGTGTTTTTTGCGTTCATCGGTTTTGATGAAGTCGTTACCTTGTCTGAGGAAACACATGATGCAAAGCGCACCACTCCGATGGGTTTGGCATTAGCACTCGGGATTTCTACGGTGCTGTACGTACTTGTTGCAATTGTGGCTGTCAGTGTTCTCGGCGCTGATGCTCTCGCTAACTCTCCTTACCCGTTAGCAGCAGTAGCTGAGACAGCGTTGGGTAGTGCCTCCGCGGGTGTCATGAGCACCCTTGCGATGATTACCACCACAAGCACGGTGCTTCTTGCAACCACAGCAGCGGCACGCATGGCTTTCGCAATGGCTCGCCGCGCAGACCTTCCCTCGCGACTGGCACTGGTGAATCGCAATGGCAGCCCCCAACAAGCCACACTCGCGGTTGGCATCGTCAGTGCAGGATTTGTCATCTGGGGGGACTTCACTGTGATCGCGGGAGCAACTGATGCTCTCATTTATGTGATGTTTCTCGCGGTGAACGCCATCGTCGTCATCCTTCGTCGACGCCAGCCAAATGCTGCTCGACCGTTTCGCACCCCATGGTCAGTGGCTGGCATTCCCGTGTTTCCGATTACGGCGTTTGCCGTCACCGTGTGGATGATGATCTTGCTTGACGTGAAATCATTAATTGTCGGTGCCGGCATACTTGTCGTCGGAATGCTGTTACACCTGGCAACTGCAAAACTTCGGGCGCATTCATCATGAATTCAGCGCATTTGCGCTGGTAGCCTGAACCTTCCTTCCGGGGTAGCTCAGTTGGCAGAGCGACGGACTGTTAATCCGTTGGTCGTGGGTTCGAGCCCCACCCCCGGAGCCACTACGGTGTGACCATGAGCACAACCAACCGCACCGGCTACCTGTATCACGAGATCTACTCATGGCATGACACGGGTTCTGGCCCGATGATGCCGTCCAATGCGTTTGGAGGCATTCAACCATTCGTTCATATGGAAAACGCTGAGACCAAGCGCCGTATGCACGAATTAATCGTTGTCTCGGGCCTCATTGACCATCTATTTCGCATCGATCCCGTGCGCGCAACTGAAGAAGACATTCTGCGTTGTCACACTCGCGAACATCTTGCGTACATCCAAGCAGGATCAGAGTTGCCAAAAGGTGGCGATGCTGGCGATGGAGTGTCGCCATACGGTCATGGTGGCTACGACATTGCATTGATGGCTGCCGGTGGCATCATGAAACTTGCTGACGAAGTGATCTCAGGAACAATTCGTAATGGCTATGCGTTGGTGCGTCCGCCCGGACACCATGCAACATCGAGTATGGGAATGGGCTTTTGCATGTTCAACAACATCGCAATCGCAGCGCGTCATCTTCAAGCAAAGCGTGGAGTTGGTCGTGTTGCAATTGTTGACTGGGATGTGCACCATGGAAACGGCACACAAGAAATCTTCTATAGCGATCCATCTGTGTTGACGATCTCGTTGCATCAAGACAACTGCTTCCCGCCGAACTCTGGTTTGGTCACCGAAAATGGTGAAGGAAAAGGTGCTGGCTATGCACTGAATGTGCCGTTGCCCCCGGGTTCAGGCAACCCTGCGTATGAATTGGCGATGATGGAAGTTGTTGTCCCTGCAATTCGCAAATTTGATCCAGATGTCATTTTGGTATCGAGCGGTTTTGATGCAAGTTTGATGGACCCACTTGCTCGTCAGTTGGTGACAACATCCGGGTATCGCCGAATGACCGAAATTCTGATGGATCTTGCAGATGAGGTGTGTGGTGGTCGTCTTGCGATGTCACACGAAGGTGGCTACAACGCTGTGTATGTGCCGTTTTGTGGTCTCGCAGTGATGGAACAATTGAGCGGCGTAAAGGTGTTGGACGACCCATTTGCTCCTTTTGATTACATGGCTGATTTTCCATTGCTTGATCATCAAAAAGCGGTGGTCACAGCATCTGCTGCACTCGCTGGCAAAGTCGGTTCATAACTTCTTGAAGCGATAGCGTGACTGGCTCGGGCCAGTAGCTCAGTTGGTTAGAGCAGGGGACTCATAATCCCTTGGTCGCGGGTTCGATTCCTGCCTGGCCCACCGATTTTTTTGACATACGATTCAGCGAATGGAACAGTCGTTACCGGAAGATTCTTCTTCTGTAAGTTTTGCGCGTCATGCGATCGGCATTGTGATTGCTTTTCTCGCGGTAGCAATCGCAATTGTGGCGTTACTAACAAGTGCTGGAGGGTTGGGGACCGAAACCGCCGAGCATCAATTGCGAGAATGTTTGGCAACTATTGGAGACATTCAACAAGGTGCAACGGGACCGCAGGGCGAGCAAGGCGACACTGGTGCCGCGGGACCGCAAGGTGAACCTGGTGACACTGGTGCCGCGGGACCGCAAGGTGAACCTGGTGACACTGGAGCAACGGGACCGCAAGGTGAGCCAGGCGAGCAAGGCGCAACAGGCCCACAAGGTGCGACAGGTGAGTGTGGACTGAGTGCATATGACATCTGGCTTGCCCTTGGCAACACGGGAACAGAGCAAGATTTTTTGAAATCTCTTGTTGGCCCGCAGGGTGCTCAAGGCGAACCCGGTGTTGCAGGCTTAACGACAGTCGGTGACTCAGGATCGTTCTGGGACACAACGACTCAAGGAGGGGTGGGAGTGTATTCACCGAATACTCCGTACCCCATGAAATTGAATAGTGCCGATGTTGTAAATAATGAGGGAGTGACGATCTCTAACGGTTCGGAATTCACATTTACTAACCCGGGCGTTTACAACTTGGCTTTCTCAGCACAGTTATTGCACACTAAATCAAACACAGTGAACTACGTGAGTGTCTGGTTGCGAAAAAATGGAGTGAATGTTCCTGATACTGCAACAGATGTCGTCTTAGATAAGAATGCACGCTTTGTTGCAGCGTGGAATTTTTTCATCCCAGTCTCTTGTACTGATTCCGTGTGTGATCGATATCAATTGATGTGGTCATCTGATGCTGACGAAATCTCCATGATTTATGTCCCCGCAAATGCCATTCGTCCGGCAATCCCATCATTGATTGCAACTGTCAATCAGGTGAAGTAACCGCTATTCAGTCCACTGCGGCGCGCGCGCCAACAAATCAAGACTGACATCACGACAACGATCCAGCACGTCACAAAATGTGTCGTCGCGTGGTCGATACACGTCAACAAGTGATACCGATTTGCGTGCCACGATGGACAGGCTTCGTTCGGGTGCATCAGTCACCGCATGAAATGAATCGATAGCGGACACTTCGACTGGGAGATCTACGCCACCAATTCCAGCAATCTCTGTTGCAAGAATCAGCAGATCAGGTGGTGAAGTAAGTGGTGGCATTGTCCATGTGAAGAGAAGTGGAAATGAGAAGTCTCCCTCCGGCACATCATCGGGATCTTCTAGTTTCACGACTTCATCTTCGAACTGCAGTAAGACGCGCGGGTCAATCTCGAGACTGAGGTGTAGGTCAATAGGCCCGCTACACGCTTCTTCGGGATGAAGATCCACTTCCCACAATTGTCGCAGCGAATAGGTCTCGACGAAATGGCGCTCATCATGGACGTGAAAACCATGGTCTACAGCGTGGCTTTTCATGTCGGCAACAAAACCGGCGATATCAATGACTGCCACGAACAATGACACTACCGTTCTATACGTGGCCCGCTTTCATTATGAATCTGATGACCGTGAGATCCTCGCGTTCTTGCATGATGTTGCTGATGCAGCAGCTGACGAATTAGACGAACTCACCGATTGGTCGTTTTCTGGTGTTCGCGAGGGGCAATACTCTGCTGACATTGCAGTTGATGATCTCGTGCTTGATCTTCTGGAAGAAACAGGCTTTGGCGTGTTGTCGGAAGAAAGTGGACTCACAAATTTCTCATGGCCTGTTAGTGGTGACGAGTTAATGGTCGTTGTTGATCCAGTTGATGGTTCGACAAATGCGGGCAAAGGTGTTCCGTGGTTTGCAACATCATTATGCGTGATTGACAAAGATGGATTGCGCGTTGCCTTAGTTGCTGAACAATCAGGAACAGAAACTCGCTACAGCGCGATCCGTGGTGGGGGCGCGTTGTGTGATGGCGTGCCGATGCGAGTGCAGGGAACAATAGGCCTATCAGAATCTGTGGTTGGCGTGTCAGGTCTACCACCACATAATCCGGGATGGTGGCAATTTCGAGCGCTTGGCGCAATTGCTCTTGACATGTGTCTTGTAGCAAAAGGTGCATTAGATGGCTACATCGATTTCCACGACCACGGTGTGTGGGATTATCTCGGAGCGCTACTTATTTGTCGCGAAGCAGGATGCGCAATTGGTGAGGCATTCGGCAGGGATCTGATTATCGGCGACCATAGCGAACGGCGTACTCCGGTTGTTGCGCGTTCTCAAGAATTGCTTGTTGACCTGATGAACATTCGCCAACAGACTGTGTAATCATCGCGTGCAGAGATGAATGACTACATGCGCATGAACGTGAAAATGGTCGGCGCATTGTTTTTGTGCGCTTCGATAGCAGCGACAACGGTGGTTTTTCAAGGTGGTATTGCCAATGCAATACCCAATGTGATTGCTCGAAAATCGTGTGCAGATGGTGGGCGTTGCAAAGTGGGAGATATTGGCCCAGGTGGCGGCACTGTGTTTTATGACGCGGGGTCTCTGCAGTGGTGGGGGCGTTATTTAGAGGCGCGAGTGATCACCAAAGGTCGCGGTTTACCGTGGGTGCCGGGAGAGCCGACAGCGCTGTATGCGAATAATGATGCTCAGTTGTTGCGACGTGTTCGCATGGACGCAAAGACGATCGGCATGGGAAGGGTGAACACCGATGCAATTGTTGCTGCGTACGGAGATGGTCGATACGCAGTAAAATTCATTTCTGATTTAGTGATTGGCGGACGTGATGACTGGCATCTTCCGTCAAAAGATGAACTAAACGCGCTGTACACGTATCGAGCAATGACTGCGCGTCCACGTATGGACACGGGTCCCTACTGGACGTCAACGGAAGCATCGAGCAAGTTTGCTTGGTACCAGATGTTTCACGACGGGACGATGTTCACCGATGAAAACGGCGTTGGTCGTATTGACGCAAACAAAAACACACGGAAGCAACCAATGCACGTGGGTTCATCGTTTCCCTCGCAGCGGTATCGACTTGTTGCAGTACGAGCATTCCCCAACAGTTCTGGTGTTATTCCTCCCACGTCTGATCCGATGCTCACGGGCAACACATGCACAAACAATGGTCCATGTGCAGTGGGGGATATTGGTCCAGCAGGTGGCGTCGTCTTCTATGACGCAGGAGGCAAGAAATCATGGGGTCGGTATCTAGAAGCTGCGCCATCGGTAGCAGAGATTCGCGGATTGCCGTGGAAAAAGTTGTCTATTGATGATCGACGACGACCTATTTATCGCGACACAAAAGAACGAAGTGCGCGGATCGCACGCGTTATCAGTAAGCAGATTGGTATGGGGAGAGCAAACACTCAGGTCATTGTGTCGACCTACAGAAAAGGTTCGTACGCAGCGCGTTATGCACACGACCTGACATTGAACGGCTATGACGATTGGTTCTTGCCGTCAGCAGACGAACTTGACCTGATGTTCAATGTGTTGCAGACCTCGCGACAACCAATGGACGTCTTTGCGCCCCGGTTTTATTGGACCTCATCCGAATACGATTTCAACAACGCGTGGACGCAATCCATGCGCTCGGGACAACAATTTGATCGGGAGAAATGGTTGGCATCACCACAAGATGCGTTGTGGGTGCGACCGATTCGCGCATTTGGTGGCTGATGATGCCAGCCCGATAGGTTGGCAGTCATGTCAAATAAGCCTGAAGTATCCATTCCAGCTGGAGATCCTCCCGCAGAGCTAGTAATTGATGACCTTTCTGTCGGTGACGGCGCAGAAGCAAAAGCCGGAACGGTTGTTGAAGTGCATTACGTCGGTGTTGCATGGAGCACACAGGCTCAATTCGACGCATCATGGGATCGCAATGAGACGTTCGAGTTTCGCTTGGGTGCCGGACAAGTAATTGATGGCTGGGACAAGGGTGTTGCAGGAATGAAAGTGGGCGGACGTCGTCGTCTCACCATTCCACCCGACATGGGCTATGGCCCATACGGTGCGGGCGGTGTGATTAAGGGTGGAGAGACCCTCGTATTTGTTGTTGATCTCATCAACGTGAACTGAGGAAACCACGATGACACGCACACGTACAACAATTCGCTCATTCGTCGCTGCATTTGCGGCGATCTCTTTCGTTGCTGGGGTTAGCGCTTGTGGCGACGATGACGCCTCATCGGACTCATCCTCTGACACAGGCGTCGATGACACCATCGCAGAAATGGAACTCACACCAGTTGAAGATTATGAAGTGGTGGGCGAAAAGCCTGAGGTAGTTATCCCTGATGAGCAACCACCGACTGAACTGGTGATTGATGATTTGCGAGATGGAGAGGGTGCTCAAGTAACGACGGGAAGTTTTGTGACCGTGCATTACGTCGGCGTGTCTTGGAGTACCGGCGAACAGTTTGATGCTTCGTGGGATCGTGGGCAGCCATTTCAGTTCACCATTGGTGTCGACCCTGTTATTCAAGGATGGGAACTTGGTTTGCAGGGAATGAAGGTGGGTGGTCAGCGTCGTCTCACTATTCCGCCAGATCTTGGATATGGAGCGAGTGGTCAGGGTCCAATAGCACCGAATGAAACTCTTGTGTTTGTTGTTGACCTGCTCGCCGTTGAATAAATAACGTGCGCACAGTCATCGTTGGTGCCGGAATCGCTGGCGTAGTTGCTGCACGGGAGTTGCAGCGACATGGCCACGATGTGGTTGCCATAGATAAAGGACGTAGTCCAGGTGGTCGTATGGCCACACGTCGAGAAGGTGATGCACGATTTGACCACGGTGCACAGTTCTTCACTGTGCGTGATGAGCTATTTCGACAACAGGTGGACAACTGGATATCGCGCGGTTTAGTTCATGAATGGTGTCGAGGATTTGAATCGCCCGATGGGCATTCACGTTATGTGGCAACGAACGGAATGAACACACTGGTGAAAGATCTTGCACAAGAGATCGATGTGCGTTGCTCTGTGACAGCAACAAGTGTTGAATCAGTTTTGTCAAAATGGGTAATTCATACGGCAGAAGGTGATGACATCACGTGTGACAAGATCATCGTCACATCGCCACTTCCTCAAACAAATGCGTTGCTTTCTGCGTCTGGCATTGTAGTTCCCGAAGAAATCATGTCATGTTCGTATGATCCGACTGTTGCCTTGTTGGTTGTTGTTGATGCGTCACCACAAACATTGGGAGTACATGGCGGTTTACAAGACCCTGACGAAGTCTTTTCCTTCATTGGTGATAACGCTCGAAAGGGTGTTTCTCCCGTTCCCGCAGTGACATTTCATGCAAATGCACGATGGAGTAGTGAGCATTTCGAACAATCTGACGAATGGCTGCATAGCCAATTACTAGCTAGTAGTGCACATTGGTTGTCAGATGTCACCGTGACGTCATCTCAAGTGAAGAAATGGCGATATGCCACACCCAAAAACATATGGCCCGAACGGTATTGGTCCAATGAAGAAAATACGTTGTGTCTTGCAGGAGATGCATTTGGTGGACCAAAAATTGAAGGTGCGTACCTGAGCGGACATTTTGCTGCACTCGCACTATCGTAAATTTGGTGCCGTTTCGTTTAACACATCGCGTGTGGACACACCGTTGGGTATCGCTGTGTCTTGCTCTCTGCGCTGCGGTTATTGCCTTTAGTAACGCACCATCTATCCGTGCACAGTCACCCGAGCAAGTCACTACAACTGCGTGGACTCCCACGAAGATGAAACAGGCGTGGGGCGGCTCCACATTGTTTGCTGCTGGGCCAGGCGCCGCAGCCACATTCACAGTGCGCGGTCGTTCATTTTCGATGTGGTATGTCGCTAATAAAAATGGTGGGCGTGTAGCGGTGTATGTCAATGGCAAACGTGTACAGATTGTGGATCAGTATTCCCCCAAGCGCCAGCGTCGATCTGTGCGTTTAACTGGTAGCAGGGATCGCAATGAAGTGCGTCTGATTGCACTGTCAAGTCGTCATTCCTTATCAAATGGAACCAGAGTGAATGTCGATGCGTTTTCACCGTCACCGGCAGCGTGCACGCGAGGATGTCGTCGTTCACCTCGAGTGATTGCACAAGACATGCCACCCACAGCATCAGACCTTGAGGCAATCTGGTATCCGACGTCTGTTCCGTCCCGAGATTCTGAACAATGGCCTGTTGCAATTGGTAGCTATGTTCGCGGGGTTGATGTGAATCCCATTGATGTTGCTGCTCCAATTATTCGTGATGCCGCGTGTGAACAAGCTCAAAAAGTTCGCCAAGGCATCGTCATTTTGTCTTTCGGTCGACAGTTAGCAACCGGTACAACCGGTTTTGGTAATCCGATCTCACCCGAGACAATCGTTGCAACCGCAGCCGCTTGGTCCGAGGGTCTTGCTGCCTGTGGTCGCGGACCGTGGGAAGTGTCGATTGGGACGAGTAATTCGGGAGGAAAAACTCCACACAACGGTTTTAACGGTGGAAAAGTCTGGGGCGAATTAGTCGTTCGGGCTCAACAAGAGGCCAATCCTCGTGTTGCTATTTCGGGATCGGTGGATATTGAACCAGGATGGGGTCCTGCGCCCCAAGCGCGCAAATGGGTAGACGGATATGTATCTGCAACCAACATTCGTTTGTGGAACTTCGGATCAGCTGATGGCTGTCCACAATCTGTTGGTCGTTTGACCTGCGGTAATGGTTGGACAGTCGATGACGTGTTGTGGGTATCTGCTCATGCAGGTCCCAATGTGATTGCGATGCCACAGATTCATACACAAAGTGGGTCGCAAGCGCGTCAATGGGCGGTCTTGTCTGCACGCGCACTCGAATTAGGCAAACCGTTACGCATCGGTGCGTTTACGGTGCAAACAGCGGCATGTGCACAAGTTCGCGGTGGTTGTCCCACGACGGGCGTGTCAGCGTGGGACGGCTGGACTCAGTTGCGCAACGCACTCGACGCCATTCCCATCACCGTGGGAACACTTTTCGGTGCACCAATGGATATTCGTTGGGGATGGGGTGGACGATTTGTGATTCCGCCACCGACAACAACGACAACAACTTCAACTGTTCCGCCAACATCTACTACAACAACAACCACTACTACAACAACAACCACTACTACAACAACGACTACGACTACGACAACTACGACGCTGGCTCCCAGCACCTGATCCAGTCAATACGTTGAGTCGTTATGCGGGTATCGGTACCTGAAATCCTCCGTCAGATGGCGTTGGAATTTCTGGCTCTTTGGTAATCACGCCATCAGCATTAAAGACGGAAAACTGAGCACAAGCTGATTTTCGGGACTCAATTCCGTAAGCACATAAAGTGTGAGCGCCTTCGATGTTCGCGCCTTTAACTTCTGCGAATACATAATCGATCACTGCCGAGCCATCGTTTTTTGCTTTAACAAATAAATCAAGTGAAACACGCTTCCCGTTAAAGAAAGCAATCAAAAATACGTCTTCGCGTTTTTTGAATCCTGACGATCCAGGGAGTGGCATCGCAGTCAATACCAACTTGTCGCCAGGTTGCACTGAGGTGAGATTTAGTGTTGCTTGCATGCCATCAGAGGTGAGAGGTTGGCGGAGGGCTTTTTTGTTAGGAAGTTCTTTAGTTGCAACTCCGTTTCCAATTGTGACTCCGGTGCATCCGATACGAAGTGATCGTTCGCCGCGTGCGCACAGGATTCGGCGGCCACTTTGGTCAACTCCTGGCAAAGATAGAAAACCTCGACTGAATCGAACTGTGCCTGTTCCGTCTGCAAATTTGACACTCGCCCGAAATTCAGTTGCCTTGCCGTTTTGAAATTCGTAAATTCGGACAACTTCCCCGGGAATAAATCCTGTCCCGCCATTTTTGGCAGGACCGACGATGACAAGAGTCGAGCCATCGATGCCAATGCGTCGTGGCGTGGCAACTGCGCGCATTCCTGGTTGTGTTGTTGGACGTTCGGGTGGTGGTTCGCCCACAACGTAACAAGAGACAACTCCAAAGTAAGACGAACAGAGCGAGGCAGAGGGAGACGCGGTGGCGTGGGCGACCGGCGTTGGCGTCACTAGACCAATAAACAATGCTGTGAGTAATACTGTTGGACGCAAAAGTGGCCGATAGTTATGTGAGATCACATTTTGAATAGTAATTCCTACGATACGGCTTGGTTTTCTGACCTCGAAGAACCTAGAAATCGCCGATAGAGTATGGCTTCCGTTCGCGGGCGTTTAGCTCAGTTGGCTAGAGCATCTCCCTTACAAGGAGAGGGTCGGGGG
>CAYVAV010000017.1:0-33385 GCA_964449085.1 uncultured Bifidobacterium sp. | reverse complement strand
GTTTTGCTGGCATGTACTTGTTGCATCGTTTGCGCAGTTTGGGATTCCGAGTGCAGGTGGTCGAGAAAGCAAGTGGTGTGGGTGGTACGTGGTACTGGAACCGTTATCCGGGAGCACGTTGCGATGTTCGCTCACTTGATTACTCATACTCTTTTGATCCTGAGCTTGAGCAAGAGTGGGAGTGGACTGAAAAGTACGCAACACAACCTGAAATTTTGAAGTATGCAAATCATGTTGCAGAGCGTTACAACCTGTGGCCAAACATGAAGTTTGACACTGCGATTACTTCCGCAATTTTTGATGATGCACGTGGTCGTTGGACGGTTTCCACGGACAAAGGTGACGTAATTGATACTCAGCATTTCGTGTTGGCAGTCGGAACGTTGTCAACGCCAAAGCTGCCAGAGATCCCTGGCATCGATAGCTACAAGGGACCGAAGTATCAAACTTCGTTGTGGCCTCATGAAGGTGTGAATTTCACGGGCAAGCGCGTTGCTGTTATTGGAACGGGCTCATCAGCAATTCAGTCAATTCCGTTAATTGCGAAGCAAGCAAAACAGCTCACCGTTTTCCAGCGCACACCAAACTTTTCTGGTCCTGCTGGAAACCGCAAGTTAGAAAACAATGAAGTGAATGAGGTGAAATCGAACTATCGCGAATACCGCCAGCGCGCAAAGGTGTCGGCAAACGGTATTCCATTTGACTTCACACCGATTCCGACATTCTCCGTATCCGCCGATGAGCAGCAGAAAATCCTTAACAATGCTTGGGATACAGCGGACTTCATGCGAATGATTGCCTCGTTTGAAGATGTGCTAATCGACAAGAAGGCAAATGACGTTGTTGCGGATTTCTTCAGAAACAAAATTCGCACGATCGTGCGCGATCCAGAAATCGCTGAGGCACTGTGTCCGTACGACCATCCAATTGGAACAAAGCGTCCATGTGTCGATACTGATTACTACGCCACATACAACTTAGACCATGTTCGTTTGGTGAATCTGCGAAAGACACCAATCACTGAAATCACTCCGACCGGAATCAAGACCACGGATGAACAGTTTGAATTTGATGCAATTGTTTTCGCGACAGGTTTCGACGCGATGACTGGATCAATTTTGAAGATTGACATTCAGGGCAAGAACGGCACCAAGTTGGCTGAGCAGTGGAAGGATGGCCCAACAACGTATTTGGGTCTTGCAATTGCAAACTTCCCGAACCTGTACACGATCACTGGTCCACAGAGTCCCTCTGTTTTGTCAAACATGATGGTGTCAATCGAACAACACGTTGACTGGTTGACCGATTTGTTCGTCACTATGCGCGACAAGGGTCGTTCTGTAGTCGAGGCGACACAGAAGGCTCAAGATGAGTGGATTCTGCATAGCTCTGATGTGGGAAATGCATCGCTGTATCCACTTGCAAACTCGTGGTACATGGGAGCAAACGTTCCTGGTAAACCGCGCGTATTCTTGCCATACCTCGGCGGGGTTGGTCCGTATCGCGAGATTTGCGACAACGTGGCTGCAGAGGATTACAAAGGATTTGTGTTCGCCTGAGTTGTGGACATTCGAATGAGTATTGAGTCATCGAGAGAAAGAACAAGAGGACAACATGGCTGACAGTAAAGTGACATCAACTCGCGACATCGTTGTGGTTGGTGCTGGTTTTGCCGGGATGTACCTGCTTCATCGTTTGCGTGGTCTCGGATTTAATGTTCGAGTTTTCGACAAGGCAAGTGGTGTTGGTGGTACGTGGTACTGGAACCGTTATCCGGGAGCACGTTGCGATGTTCGTTCGCTCGATTACTCGTACTCATTTGATCCTGAGCTCGAACAAGAGTGGGAGTGGACTGAAAAGTACGCCACCCAACCTGAAATCTTGAAGTACGCAAACCACGTAGCAGATCGTTACAACCTGTGGCCTGACATGCAGTTCAACACTGCAATCACGTCTGCCATTTGGGATGACTCGCGTAAGCGTTGGACAATCACCACGGACAAGGGGGATGTTGTGGATTCACAACATTTCGTCCTCGCGGTGGGAACTCTGTCAACGCCGAAGCTTCCAGAAATCCCAGGTATCGAAACCTATAAAGGCGACACCTATCAGACATCGCTGTGGCCACACGAAGGTGTTGATTTCACTGGCAAGCGTGTAGCGGTGATCGGAACTGGTTCTTCTGCGATTCAATCAATACCACTCATCGCAAAACAGGCAAAGCAACTCACCGTGTTCCAACGGACTCCGAACTTTTCTATGCCGGCTGGCAACCGCGTATTGACGAAGGAAGAAGTCGAGGCTGTGAAGTCGAATTATCGCGAATATCGTCAGCGCGCAAAGGAATCGCGTGGTGGCGTGCCGATGGATTTCACACCAATTCCGATGTTCTCCGTTGATGAGAAGAAGCAAAAGGAAATTCTTGAAAGCAGTTGGGAAGCTGCAGACTTTGCACGCTTCTTGGCGTCGTTTGAAGATATTCTGATCAATAAGAAGGCAAACGATGTAGTGTCCGATTTTGTTCGCGACAAAATTCGTTCAATCGTCAAAGACCAGGAAGTAGCCGAGGCGCTGTGTCCTTATGATCACCCATTGGGTACGAAGCGCCCGTGTCTCGATACTGAGTACTACGCGACGTTCAATCTTGAACACGTACGTTTGGTGAATCTGCGCAAGACGCCAATCACTGAAATCACTCCCGTTGGCATTAACACGACCGATGAGCAGTTTGAATTCGATGCAATTGTGTACGCGACGGGTTTTGATGCGATGACGGGATCATTGTTGAAGATCGACATTCGCGGAAAAGGCGGCATCAAGTTGTCAGATCAGTGGAAGGACGGTCCAACTACCTACTTAGGTCTAGCGATAGCGAACTTCCCAAACATGTACACGGTGACCGGGCCACAGAGTCCATCAGTACTGTCAAACATGATGGTGTCTATTGAACAACATGTTGATTGGTTGACAGACCTATTCGTCTCAATGCGTGATAACGGGCAGAAAGTCATCGAAGCGACTCAGAAAGCACAAGATGAGTGGGTGGCACATAGCGCCGAGGTCGGCAACATGACGTTGTATCCACTTGCAAACTCGTGGTACATGGGAGCAAACGTTCCCGGTAAGCCACGTGTATTCCTGCCGTATCTCGGTGGAGTGGGTCCTTATCGCGAGCTGTGTAACGAAGTTGCAGCTGCTGGCTATAGAGGTTTTGCGATTGCCTAGAAATCACCCCGATTTATTTTGTGGTACTTTACGAAAAGTGATGTGACGTACGTCACTACTGAGTAAGACATGTGTCTTGCGCAGTCTCGTAGAGGGGGGCCTCAAATGGGGATGTTTTTGCGCTCGTCGTCTCGACAGGGACGTCGTGCTTTTCGTGTTGGCGTCAGCCTGGCATTGGTAGGAGCGTTGACTCTTGCTGCATGCGGTGATGACGACGATTCATCAAGTAGCGGAGGGTCAGATGACACCACTGCTGAAACAAGTGGCGGTGCTGCGCCAACAGGAGATCCACTTGTTGTGTGGGTTGTATCAACTGTTGACTCGGCCATTTCGTCGTATCCAAACATTCAGGCAGCGGCTGACATCTATGAGCAGTACATCAATGACAAAGGTGGCATTGGTGGCCGTCCCCTTGATGTGACATTCTGCGACGGAAAAGCTGATCCAAATGAGGATGCAGCGTGTGCGCGTAAAGCAGTAGATGCCGGAGCGATTGCACTTGTCGGTGGATTTGATGTGGACGTCAGTTTGTTGATTGAAGTCCTTGAATCTGAAAACGTTGCTTGGTTCGGTGCATGTTGTCCAGTTGTGGCGAAAGAATTCTCAAGCCCGATTGCATTCAATATGGGTGCTGTGTTCTCGTTCAATGTTGCAGCGTCGTGGAAGATGTTCGAAGATGGCTGTAAGAAGCCTGCATTCATCATTGGTGAAGGTTCGTCATACGATTATTTCAAGGGTCAGACGCAAGCAGCGTGGGAACTTGTTGGTGGAGATGCATCTGCACCGATTTACGTACTATTGCCACTAAATACATCTGACTACAGTGCGATCGCTGCAAAAGCAGGTGAAGGCACCGACTGCATTCATGGATTCATGGGTGACATTCAGTGGCTTGGCTTTATCCCAGCGTTGAAGTCTGTCGGTGGAACTCAGCGTCTCTACGGACCGCAAGGAAACTTGAATGTGAAAGTGGCAGAAGCTTTCCCTGAAGAGACAGAAGGTGCAGTCGTGATTAATGCGTATCCGAACATTGCTGGTCCAATGTGGGATGACTATCGCGCAGCGCTTGAGACCTACAACGCTCCAGATCTTGACTGGAACTCGCTTGCGGGTCTCGGCACATGGGCAGCCTTTGAGGGTTTCCGCAAGATTGTGGAGCAGATGATTGCTGATGGAGTTGAGGTCAATAGCGACACCTTCATTGAGGCTGCGAATGCCACGAGCAATCTTCAGATGGACAGCATGGTCGGCGATCTTGATTTCACCACTCCATGGGCAGGGGAAGGCGGAGCATTCCCGCGCATCTTCAACCGTTCCGTTGCGTTTGACATCATTTCGGGTGGCGCGTTGACCCCGATGGATGACAAGACCTACGACATGACCGAGTATCACGCAAAGTGATCTCGACGTTTCCTGTCGCTATCTGACCGGCACAGGAACCAAAAACTGAGAGAGGCGAGGTCTGGGACCATAACCAGGCCTCGCCTCTTGTTTGTTCGTTTGTTCGTGCGCTTGTGCTACTTTCTGTTTTGTGGCGTGACTGGCGTCACAGACCAGCCTTCGGGAGATTGTTGGTTCTTGCAAATAAGGGGGGCATCTCATGGGGATGTTTGCACGCTCGTCGTCTCGTAGTGGACGTCGCGCATTTCGTATTGGCGTCAGCCTTGTGCTGGTCGGAGCATTGACTCTCGCCGCGTGTGGTGACGATGATGATTCATCAAGCAGTGGTGGATCAGATGACACCACTGCTGAGACAAGTGGTGGTGGCGCGGCACCTACAGGCGAACCATTGAATGTCTGGGTTGTTACAACAGTTGACTCATCACTGTTGTCGTATCCAAACATTCAGGCTGCTGCAGACATTTATGAGCAGTACATCAACGACAAAGGTGGTATCGGTGGACGTCCCTTAGAAGTCACTTTCTGTGATGGCAAGACTGATCCCAACGAAGACGCAGCGTGTGCACGTAAAGCTGTCGATGACGGAGCAATTGCGTTGGTCGGAGGCTTTGACCTTGACGTCAGTTTGATGATTGAAGTTCTTGAATCTGAAAATACTTCCTGGTTCGGTGCATGTTGTCCGGTTGTAGCAAAGGAATTTTCTAGTCCAATCGCATTCAACATGGGATCGACGTTCTCATTTAACCAAGGTGCTGCATACAAGATGGTGCAAGACGGATGCACAAATGTGAAATTCATCTACCTTGAGAACGGCAGTCAAGACATCGCAACGGCTCAAACCAAGTACGCATTCGAAGCGCTCGAATACACCGGAGAATTAGATTTCATCACGGTGCCTGCAACGATCTCTGACTTCAGTGCTGTGGCTGCAAAAGCCGCGGAAGGTTCAGATTGTATTTATGGTGGATTAGGTGACATTCAATGGATGGCATTTATCCCTGCTTTGAAATCGGTTGGTTCGACCACACGGTTGTACGGCGCACAAGGAAACTTGAACGTGAAAGTCGCTGAAGCATTCCCAGAAGAGACAGAAGGCTCTGTCGTGATTAATGCGTATCCGAACATTGCTGGTCCAATGTGGGATGACTATCGCGCAGCGCTTGAGACCTACAACGCTCCAGATCTTGACTGGAACTCACTCGCTGGTCTCGGTACTTGGGCAGCGTTTGAGGGCTTCCGCAGAATTGTGGAGCAGATGATTGCGGATGGTACGGAAGTCAATAACGACACCTTCATTGAGGCTGCGAATGCCACGAGCAATCTGCAGATGGACAACATGGTTGGCGATCTTGACTTCACAACTCCTTGGGCTGCTGAAGGTGGGGCATTCCCACGAATCTTTAACCGCTCGGTGGCATACGACATCATCTCTGGAGGAGCTCTGACGCCGATGGATGCCAAGACGTATGACATGACCGCCTATCACCCAGAGTGATCGAGGGGCGATAGCAGTGATGGCTCGGGGTGGCGCACGATCTCTATTGAGGTCTGGCGTCACCCCTTGTCGTTACTTGAAGTTGGATGCAGCTAAAATAGTTGCAAAGTGCAAGAGAAATTCTCATTATTCCTCTCGTCCGGGGTTGGTCTTCTCATTTGATGTAGTGCTACTGTCTGCATGACGTAAGTCACGAATCAGTGAGTCCAGATGTGGGCTTGCTCTTAACACACAGGGGGGATCATCGCATGTCGATGTTTTCGCGTACCTCAAGCAGCGGCCGTTCACGCCGCACGCTTCGGGTGCTGACAAGTCTCGCACTTGTTGGTTCATTAACACTTGCCGCTTGTGGCGATGATGATTCATCATCGGACGGCGGCTCCGACGAAACAACTGCACCTGACGGTTCAGCAGCTCCAGCACCAACTGGCGAACCATTGGTCGTTTGGGTTGTATCAACTGTTGACTCATCAGTGCAGTCATATCCAAACATTGAAGCTGCTGCAGACATTTATGAGCAGTACATCAATGACAATGGCGGCATCGGTGGTCGTCCGCTTGACGTTACGTTCTGTGACGGCAAGACCGACCCGAACGAAGATGCTGCATGTGCACGTAAAGCCGTTGATGCAGGTGCAATCGCACTCGTTGGTGGATACGACACAGACGTCAGCTTGTTGATTGAAGTTTTGGAATCAGAAAACACCGCATGGTTCGGTGCTTGCTGTCCAGTTGTGGCTGCTGAATTCTCAAGCCCAATCGCATTCAACATGGGATCAGTGTTCTCATTCAACGCTGGTGCTGCATACAAGATGTCAGAAGATGGCTGTGAAGCACCTGCATTCTTGTTCGGTGAAAACGGTTCACAGGACTACTTCATCGGCCAGACCAAGGCTGCTTTCGAGAAGCTCGGTTACACCAACGAAGTGAAGTACCTCACATTCCCACTCACCACATCTGACTACAGCGCATTGGCAGCGAAGGCAGCTGACGGCACCGACTGTATCCATGGCTTCATGGGTGACATTCAGTGGCTCGGTTTCATTCCTGCAATGAAGGCTGTCGGTGGTACACAACGCCTCTACGGTCCACAAGGAAACTTGAACGGAAAAGTTGCCGAAGCATTCCCAGCAGAAACTGAAGGCGGCGTTGTTATCAACGCGTACCCGAACATCGCTGGTCCAATGTGGGATGACTACCGTGCAGCTCTTGAAACCTACGATGCACCAGATCTTGACTGGAACTCACTTGCCGGTCTCGGTACTTGGGCAGCATTCGAAGGCTTCCGCAAGATTGTGGAGCAGATGATTGCTGACGGAACTGAAGTTAACAACCAGACGTTCCTTGATGCAGCAAATGCAACAAGCAACTTGCCAATGGACAACATGGTTGGCGACCTTGACTTCACCACAACATGGGCAGGAGAAGGTGGAGCATTCCCACGTATCTTCAACCGCTCGGTTGCGTTCGACGTCATCTCTGGTGGTGCATTGTCACCATTGGACGACAAGACCTACGACATGAGCCCATACCACGCTGACTGATTAGTCACGTTGTAATAGGATCATTCCTAGAACGGCTGAAGGGCCACGGATCGAAAGATCCGTGGCCCTTTGCTTTTGTCAGTTGATCGCATTCCGGTGGCACTTTCTCAGAGTGGTACCATGTGCATATGTGAACAGATCATGTTTGTTTGCTGTAATTCGTAGCCTCATTCGTGTGATTGAAGTTCATCCTCGCGCCTATGAGTAGTTGGATGATATGCCACCCTGTGTGATATCGAAATCCAGGCGCGGAAGGGGCCGCACACTCTGCTGTGTGGCCCCTTCTTAATGTCATGGCGACCTTTGAGAATGTGCGCACGTGTGGATATTTTTTGTGAAAGCAGCACTATGAGTTACAGGCGTTTTTGAGGGGTGTGATACGTTTCACAGACGTCATTCAGTGGAGTAGTCTCAAGAAATTGTGACTGACGTCACCAAAATGGCGACAGTTCGATGAACGTAACGCACGTTGCGGACATGTGGGTAACCACACAACTGAGGGGGGATAATGCAGGAGTTCATTAAGTTTGCCATTCTTGGCTTGGGTGTGGGTGCGTTGTATGCACTTGCATCACAAGGCCTGATGGTGATCTATCGCGGCTCAGGCGTATTGAATTTTGGCCACGGTGCAGTGGGCATGGTTGGTGCGTATTTCTCGTGGGAATTACGAGAAAAGCAAGGATGGCCATTCATCCTCGCGCTGTTATTCGGTGTTGCTTTATCAGCGGTAATTGGTGCTTTGACGCACTTGCTTGTAATGCGTCAATTGCGGAGAGCTTCACCATTGGCACGTATTGTCGCAACGCTTGGTGTTCTGATTATTTTGCAATCAGCAGCGGTTGTGCGTTACGGCGGTCGCGTTACCTTCGTGCAAACAGAATTGCCTGACAACCTCTACGAGGTTGGTGGTATCACAATCGCACTCGATCGCATCATCTTGGTGATTATTGCAACAGTACTGACGATTGTGTTGTGGGCGTTTTACAAGTTCACCAACTTTGGTCTCGCAACTTCAGGTGTTGCAGAAAACCAACGTGCGGCTGCCGCCATTGGTTTGTCACCAGACAAAATCGCAACACTTAACTGGGCTATCGGTTCTGCCTTAGCAGGTCTTGCTGCCATCTTGGTGTCACCGATCGTGACGTTGCAGGTGACCACGATGACTAACTTGGTGCTTGCAGCACTCGCTGCAGCGTTGGTCGCGGGCTTCCGTTCGTTCCCGATTGCTCTTGTTGCTGGTTTGTTGATCGGTGTGGGCCAAACAGAACTTGTTAACTATGTGTCAACTCCTGGTATCTCACAGTCGTTCCCATTCCTCGTGATTATCGCGGTGATGGTGTTCCGAGGAACTGCATTGCCAGTTCGCGGATACTTCCTGCAGCGTCTACCAGCTGTTGGTGATGGAAAGGTGAAAGTCGTTCACGTCGCCATCGGTGTGGTTATTTCGCTCGTCCTCATCACACAGTTGCCAATTCTTTGGCAGGACTCCATGGTGACAACTTTCGCGATGGCGACAATTCTGTTGTCGATCGTTGTTGTTACTGGTTATGCCGGTCAGCTATCGCTAGGCCAATACGCACTTGCTGGACTTGGTGCATACATCGCCGGACGAGCAATCGACGTCTGGAACTTCCCATTTTTGTTGTCGATTCCGTTTGCACTGATCGTGATTGCGCCGCTGGGTGCATTGTTCGCTTTGCCTGCTGTGCGTGCTCGTGGTCTGAACTTGGCAATTGTGACATTGGGACTTGGTAGCGCAATTCAGCTGATCATCTTCGGTAATAGCGCATGGACTGGTGGTTTCATTGGTACCAAAATTGGCAAACCAAATGTGTTCGGTCTCGACATTTCGGCAACACAAAATCCGAGTCGCTACGCCATCTTCTGTATGGTCGGATTCATCCTGGCTGCGCTTGCCGTAGCTTCAATGCGTCGTGGACGAAGCGGTCGTCGTCTGCTGGCAGTGCGTACTAACGAACGTGCTGCTGCAGCGCTTGGTATCAGTGTGACGGGTGCAAAGTTGTACGCGTTTGCGGTTGGTGCTGCTATTGCAGGTCTTGGTGGGATTCTTATTTCGTTCCGTAAAGACACCATTTTGTTCTCGTCAGAGTTCAACAACTTCGTGTCAGTTACATCGGTGGGATGGGCATTCCTTGGAGGCATAGGCTGGTTGATGGGCCCGATCTTCGGATCTACTTTGACGCCAGGTTCGATTGGTGCTCGCGTGTCAAATTCGATTTTCTCGGGTATCGAGCAATATGTTCAGCTCATCGGTGGTGTGTTCGTTGTTCTTATCGTGTTGTTGAACCAAGACGGTATGGCCAAAGAATCTGCGATGCAGGTGAAGTGGGTGGGCTCAAAAATCATGGGTCTGTTCAGGAAGTCTGACGGTGCACCAGCAGGTGCTGCGGTACAGAAGATGGAACTTCCACCTGAAACTCGCGATCGTGTTGCTCCGGTAACTCTGAAGGTGGAGGGACTGACTGTTCGTTACGGTGGTGTTACCGCTGTTGAGGATGTGACTCTGCAGGTTCCGCCAGGCAAAATCACTGGTCTTATCGGACCAAACGGCGCCGGAAAGACCTCGTTTATTGACGCGGTCACCGGATTCACCCGTGCAGCAGCAGGGTCAATCACGTTGGATGACGCGGATGTCACCAAGTTGAATGCACCGAAGCGTGCACGACTCGGTATGTCACGCTCGTTCCAGTCACTTGAGTTGTTCGAAGACTTGTCGGTTCTCGACAACCTTCGTGCTGCTTCTGATCCGCGTGACCAGAAGTCATACCTCACCGACTTGTTCTGGCCGGTCAACCCACCGCTCCCTGGAGCAGTTGTTGCCGCTATCAACGAGTTCGGTTTGGAAGACGACTTGCTGCGCAAAGTAGAAGACTTGTCGTACGGCAACCGTCGCCTCCTTGCCATTGCTCGTGCGGTTGCGACACAACCAAATGTGTTGCTGCTTGACGAGCCAGCTGCTGGTCTCGGTGATGCTGAAACAGCGGAACTCGCGTCACTGGTTCGTCGACTTGCCGATGAATGGGGTATGAGCATTCTGTTGGTCGAACACGACATGAACTTTGTTATGAGCGTTTGTGACAACATCGTTGTGCTTGACTTCGGTCGCAAGATTGCCGAAGGCACGCCAGCCGAAATTCAATCCAACCCATTGGTCGTTGCTGCCTACCTCGGTGGCGAGCACGCTGATCATTAGGAGACATCAAAATGAGTGATACAGCAACATCAGTTGGCACGATGGGAATCGAAGCCCGCAATTTGTCATCGGGATACGGTGGTCAACAAGCAGTGATCAAAGGGATCAATCTTGTGGCCAACCCCGGTGAAGTGGTAGCAATTCTTGGACCTAACGGTGCAGGGAAGACCACGACCATGTTGACCTTGGCAGGCGAGCTCTCTCCGATGGAGGGCGATGTCGTTATCGGTGGTGAAGTGGCGACTGGTCCACTTCACCAACGTGCGCGTAACGGGCTGACGTTTGTTACCGAAGAGAAGTCAGTGTTTATGGGTCTTACTACTCGCGAAAACTTGCGAGTAGCAGGAGCCAGCATTGATGAGGCCCTGCAATTGTTTCCTGAGTTAGAAAAGCGCATCAACGTTTTGGGTGGATCGCTTTCTGGCGGTGAACAACAAATGTTGAGCCTTGCTCGTAATCTCGGACGCAAGCCAAAAGTGTTGTTAGCGGACGAGTTGTCCATGGGTCTTGCGCCAATTGTTGTGCAACGTCTGTTGCAAGCTGTACGAGATGCAGCTGACCAGCGTGGCACAGCAGTTGTGCTCGTTGAGCAGCACGTCCGTCAAGCGCTGAAGTACGCAGACCGTGCGTATGTGATGCGTCGTGGCGTTATCGAGATCTCTGGTACTGCTTCCGAACTGGCAAGTCGTATCGATGAGATCGAAGCGTCATACATGTCGCGTGGGTAGTCCTCGATCTGTAAACGTTTATAAGAACAAAAAAAGGCGGCAGGTGACCCTGCCGCCTTTTTTTAATTGAACTAATTCAGCTAACGGGAATGACCTGTGAGATCTGAATCGCTGGTTCGCAGTTGGTGTAGTTGCGCACATCTTCTTGTGCCTTCACTGCGTCTGCACCACCCATACTGCGTTGCAACTCTTCCATGTTGTCAAAAAAGAGGTGTCCCACTGCGATGTACGGACCGTCAAGACCTTGCTCAACATCCATCTTCTTCAAGTCGGGAAGGACTTTGAAGCACAGATCGCGGTGCTTGGTCTTGTAGTAGTCCATGTCGAAGGTTGTTCCTTCGCTCTTTGGATAGAGCACGCTGACTCGAATCATGGTTGTGTTTTCCCTTCACTACGTGATCAGAACATGAAGAACGTCACTGATCGGATACGTGCCAGTGTAGGAGCCACACGCTGTAACTCACCAAGTGAGGTGGGAGTATCGGGCGACGCCTACTAGAAATCTCTGCAGAGAAAGGCGTTTCTCGACGTTGACGGGCTTACAGAGCCGATTTTTCGAGGATATGAAGACCACAAGCTGAACCCAAGCCAATCACGTGAGCCATGCCAACTTTTGCGCCTTCAATCTGGCGGTCGCCGGCCTCTCCGCGGAGGTGATGGCACACTTCCCAGATGTTGGCAATTCCCGTGGCAGCGATGGGATGACCTTTTGATTCGAGGCCTCCGGAGACATTGACTGGCAAGCGACCGTCGCGCCATGTTGCGCCAGAGTTAAAGAAATCGACGGCGCCTCCTTCTTCACACAGCATGAGGTTGTCGTAATGCACGAGTTCTGCAGTGGCAAAACAATCGTGCAATTCAACGAGGTCGAGGTCTTCTGGGCCAACACCGGCCTGCTCATACGCCTTCTTCGCAGCGATGCGGGTGAGGGTATTGACATCCGGTAGTACTTGGCATGCCTCTTGATATGGATCGCTCGTGAGAATCGATGCGGAAACCTTGACCGCGCGTCGTTGTTGCTCCTTGGACAATGTTTTCAATTTGCTACCGCTCACCACTACGGCCGCAGCGGCACCGTCACAGTTTGCAGAACACATGGAACGAGTGTTGGGGTAGGCGATCATGACATCGTTCATGATTTCTTCCAATGTCATGCGCTTGGTGTATGCAGCGAGTGGATTCAGTGTCGAGTGCGCGTGATTCTTCTCCGCGATCTTTGCAAACAATTCAAATGTCGCTCCACCGTATTTGTGGCCGTATTCCATGCCGACCTGCGCAAATGTTCCGGGCATGTTGTCAGTTCCAATGAGACCATCGGTGGGAACCACAGCGCCGAAGCGTCCCTTTGGTTCAAAGACCTTTCCTTCTGTGCGGGCTTTTGCGCCCAGAAGGCCCGCACCAGCGAGTTTCTCCACGCCGACCGCAAGACCCATGTCGCACTCACCGGCTTTGATCGCCATGATGGTCGTGCGAAGTGCAGTCGCACCGGTAGCGCATGCGTTCGACACGTTGTATGCGGGAATTCCAGTCTGTCCAATCTGCTTTTGGATTGATTGAGCAACACTGCCTTCTCCAAAGAGACAACCCGCTGCCATGACACCCATGTCTCTCATGGTGACTCCACCGTCTTTCAGGGCGGCAAGTGCTGCTTCGGCTGCCAAGTCAACTGTGTCTTTGTCGGGGTGCTTCCCGAACTTCGTCATGTTGATTCCGAGGATGTAAATGTCGTCTGTGGCCATGGCCGTTCTCCTATGTGATTCGCGTAAGTGGTTAGTGGTCTTTTGTTGGATAGGTGGTGTTGGACTTCGTCAGGCTGGTTCGTAGCCAAATCCGATTGCTTCTACACCATTGTCGTCTTTGCCCAGCGAGTAAGTCGCCAGTCTGACCTTCATGCCAAGAGACACCTTCTCTGGCGTGGGATCAACATTGATGATGTTGGCGCGCACGCTTGTTCCGGCGCAATCGATGATTCCGGCGACAAAAGGCACGGGAACTCCTGGAGGTGCAAATGTGACGATGGTGAACGATCGAAGAATGCCGTGTGTTGCCACATTGACCAGGCGGAAATCGGTGTGTGAGCAGTTTGCGCACGCATTACGACGACCAAAGAATCGGGCCGAGCAATTTGTGCACTCGTTGGCGACAAGGTGAGGTTTGTCTCCTAGGACGAGGTAATCAACGTGGGGGACAACTGTGGTGGACATTCAGAACCTCTTTGGTGACCATTGGGTGGGGTAATGCATACAGGTTAATTGCTGGATTCGGGCCTAACGCTCGTCGTGGTGGCGTCAAATGCGCTAAAAACTTGTACATGACAAAAGCCGTTTCATTCCCCAAAAACGTGACCGATGCAGAACTACAACAGCACTTGGCAGAAGCCTCGTGTCCATCGCTTCTGCCGGCGCTTGCAGATATCACTGGTGACTACTCCATTTTGAAGCCTCACCTTCGCCCAGACCCTGCGCTCGTTGGAATGCCTCAGGGAGGCATGACGGAAAAGCAACAGGCTGAAATTCGTGAGATTGCACTTGAAGTGTTGAAGAAGTTTCGCGACAGTGGCGCCAATGTGGAGTTGTCGCGCTCTGATGAAGACATGCGCAAAGCCATGGAGTGGGCATCAGGCACCTCCATGGACCCGAACTACTTACCGTTGTTGAAAGAAGAGTTGTCAGTGACAGGTGATGACCTTCGCGCACCGCAGTGGAACTTGAAGGATCTTGCTCCTGGTCGATCATTCAAGGTGCTGATCATTGGTGCTGGTATGTCGGGCATCCTTGCTGCGTATCGCTTGCGTCAGGCTGGAGTTGAAGTTGAGCTCGTGGATAAGAACACCGATGTGGGTGGCACATGGCTGGAGAACGTGTACCCCGGCTGTCGCGTTGACGTTGCGAACCACATGTACAGCTACTCGTTCGAACAACGCAATGACTGGCCGGGTTACTATTCCGCGCAGGCCACATTGTTGGATTATTTCCGCAACTGTGCCGACAAGTTTGGAATTCGTCCACTTATCAATTTCAACACCGAAGTCCATCGCAGCGTGTATGACGAAAAAACGGGCAAGTGGACCGTTGAAACAACAGCTAACGGACAAAAGAAGAACTTCGAAGCAGATGCGGTGATCTCAGCCGTCGGACAGTTGAACCGTCCCAACATGCCAGACATTGTCGGTATGGACAAGTTCAAAGGTGAGAGTTGGCATACCGCTCGCTACCGCACTGATGTAAGCATTAAAGGTAAGAGAGTTGCTGTCATTGGTTCGGCGGCTAGTGCTGTTCAATTAATGCCAACTGTTGCGGCAGAAGCTGCGCATGTGGATCTCTATCAGCGCACTCCGAACTGGTTCTTTGGTATTCCTGAATATCACGAACCTGTTGCTACCGGGCTTCAGTGGTTGTTTGGCAACATTCCCGGATACGCACAGTGGTACCGCTTCTGGTTGTTCTGGCGCGGTAGCGAAGGAATGCTTCCTGCATGTCAGGTAGATCCCAATTGGAAAGATCAAACGCTTGCAGTCAGTCAAGCGAACCAAGAGATGCGTGCTCTTATGGAGGACTACTTAAAAGAACAGTTCGGCGATCGCCCAGACCTGTTGGAGAAAGTGATTCCTCAGTACCCTCCAGCATCCAAGCGCATCGTGGTCGACAACGGTATTTGGGCACGCACCTTGAAGCGCGACAACGTGTCGTTGGTGACTGATCGCATCGCGTCTATTGAAGAAAACGGTATCCGCGACGTGGAAGGTGTGTTGCGCGAAGTTGACATCATCATCTATGCAACCGGTTTCCAACCATCCAAGTTCCTCATGCCAATGGAAGTTGTGGGCTTAAACGGGGTGGAGTTGCAGCGTGAATGGAAGGGAGATGCTCGTGCTTTCATGGGTGTAACCGTTCCGAAATTCCCAAATTTCTTCATTCTTTATGGTCCGAACACCAACATCGTGGTGAACGGGAGCATTATTTACTTCACCGAATGTGAAGTGACGTATGTGATGCGGTACATCGAGCACTTGTTGCGCAACAACTTGAAAGCTCTCGATGTGAAACAAGAAGTGCACAACGCTTATAATGAACGTGTCGACAAGGGCAATGCAGGAATGGTCTGGGGTGTTGCAACAGTGAACTCGTGGTATCGCAACGAGTACAACCGTGTTGCTCAGAACTGGCCGTTCAGCCTGCTTGAGTACTGGCAACAAGTGCAAGAAATCAAGCCAGAGCAGTACAACGCTCTTGCCTGATCAAGTAGCGCTGTTCACACAGAGCGCGAACCCAAATAGAGAAAATGATGTTTGCCTGTGAGTGGTTGCTCACAGGCAAATGTCATATGGGCGCACGGGTACGCGGGTGAGATCCTTGCCTGTTGCGTCTCGTATCGCTGCAACAATCGCAGGAGTCACCGAAATGCACGGTGGTTCACCGACACCCTTGGCTCCAAGTGGTGCTTGCGGATCAGGTTCTTCCACGAATGATGCAACCACAACTGGGGCATCGAGAGCTGTCGGTAAGAGGTAGTCGGTAAAACTGGGATTGCGTACGCGACCATTGTCGACAACGATCTCTTCCATCACTGCAAGTCCGAGGCCTTGTGCGATGCCACCCTCTATTTGTCCCACCACGGACAACGGATTCAGTGCCACGCCAATGTCTTGGGCTGTTGCTACTTGCACCACTTTGACAAGCCCCAAATCGGTGTCGACATCAACAACGGCACGGTGAGCAACGAACGCAAATGCAACGTGGCAGTTTCCTTGACCGTTTTCGTCGAGGTCTTCGGTGGGGCGATGGTGGTATTCGAACGTCTCTTCAAATTTTTGACCCTGGCTTGCCTCGCTGACCGAGATGCGAAGGGTTCCCATCGTGTCGACTACATCGGTGCCGTCTATTGCCAGACGAAGCGGATCAATGTTGTGCTGACGACCCACGTATTCAAATAAACGTTCTCTCACGAGGCGACACGCCCCATCAACTGCACCACCGCTCATCCACGTTTGTCGTGATGCGCTGGTTGATCCGGCAGACCCGATGCTGGTGTCCATTGGTTCAAGTAACACTTGGTCGACACCAAGAACTGTTCGAGCGATTTGTGGTGCCAGCGTGACGAACCCCTGCCCAACCTCGCTAGTTGCAAACTTCAACGTGACAACACCGTCTTGCAATGTTGCGCGAGCGGTGGAGTAGTCATCGAAACCCTCGGAATACATGATGTTCTTAATTGAGACACCCCAGCCGACACCGCGTTTGATGTGTTGACGATCTGCAGTGCGACCGGATCCGCCTGGTAACAACAGTGGATCCGGTGAAGAGGGGAGATCTTCTGGCATTGGAAGGGCGTCGGTCTCACGAATGCATCGTTCAACAGGTGCGACACTTTCCACGGGCTGACCGGTGATGAGGAGGTCACCAGTTTTCATCGCGTTACGTAAACGAACCTCAACCGGGCTGATGCCGGCAGCGGCTGCGATCTTGTCCATCTGACTCTCGTGCGCGAAACAAGCTTGCACCACACCAAATCCGCGCATCGCGCCACACGGTGGGTTGTTGGTGCGCACCGCGTAACTGTGAACAGTCGCGTTCTCGCATTTATATGGTCCTTGAGCGTGTGTTGCAGCGTTTGTGAGTACCGCCGACGAGGTTGATGCGTATGCACCACCATCCATCAGCATTCGTGATTCAACACGAATAATTCGACCATCATTATCTGCATGATGTCGCATCCAAATCTTTGCCGGATGGCGATGTACGTGGCCAAAGAAACTTTCTTCACGCCCGTATTGCATTTTGATCGGTCGTCGAGTGCGTAAGGCGAGTAGGGCGCAGTGAACCTGCAAGCTGATGTCTTCTCGCGCACCAAACGCTCCACCAACACCCCCAAGAGTGAGGCGGACTTTTTCAGCGGGGAGATTCAGGCAAGCTGCCATTTGTTTTTGATCTTCGTGCAACCATTGTGTGGCAACGTAGACCTCAACACCTTGGCCATCATGATCAGCAATAGCGAGCGCTGCTTCAGTGCCAAGAAACGCTTGATCCTGAATTCCTAGTTCGTACGTTCCTTCCACAACAATTGGGCCCGTTGCATTTTGGTCGCCACGAATGATCTTCAATTCGCGAATGACGTTTCCATCAGGGTGGATAGGAGGTGTTGTCGGATCGAGGGCACGCTCACCATCGACTAGTGGCGTGAGGACTTCATACTCAACAACGATTGCCGCTAGGGCACGACGACATGTCTCGGGGTGATCAGCAGCCACTGCAGCGACTGGTTCACCCATGTATCGCACGAAATCCTTTGCAAAGACAGGTTGATCACTAGAGATAAGTCCATAGGTCAACTGGCCAGGAACATCTTCATGGGTAATGATCGTTTCAACGCCCGTAATCTTCCACGCCGCAGTTGTGTCGATAGAGACAATGCGCGCATACGGATGTGGTGAGCGCAGGGTTGCGCCCCACAACATGTTCTCAGCCCATAAATCGGAGGAAAATGCAAAAGAGCCCTGAACCTTTGCACCACCGTCCGGGCGCAATGCGCTTATGCCGAGAACATCTCGTTGACGAGTTGATGTTGAAACACTGCTCATCGTGATACTCCTTGGCGAAGTGACACAACTTTGTCGACTGCCGCAAAAATGCGACCGTATCCGGTGCAACGACAAATGTTTCCGGACAACGCTTCTTTTACTTCTAACTCACTCGGAGCGGAGTTGTGGTCAAGTAGGTGATGCACGGCCATGATGAGACCTGGTGTGCAGAAACCACATTGAACGGCACCTTCGTCAATGAACGCCTGTTGCACGTCGGTTAAGGATCCGTCAGGACTGAGGCCTTCTACGGTTGCGATGTCTGAGCCAACTGCTGATGCTGCAAGAACGAGACAACTGCACACAGCGTTGCCGTCAAGGACAACGGTGCAACTACCGCATTCTCCTTGTTCACACGCACCTTTCGCACCGGGCAAACCCAGACGTTCACGGAGTACATAGAGAAGTGACTCACCAATCCATGCGTCTTTCACTTGATGTTCATCACCATTGATACGCAAGGTGTAAATCTGATGTTCGCTCATAAGTTTATTCCTCTGTGAAGTAGACGGCGGGACAACACCGAGATTGCATGCCTGCGATAGGCGGCTGTGGATCGATGATCATCAATTGGACGAGACTCAGAGGCTGCACGTGTACCGAATTCATCGCAGGTGCTGCTATTTGTCTGTTGTGTAGCCGGTAGTGCGTTCCACCAAGACTCAGTGTCTCGACATCTAATGATGGTGGGGCCGACCGAACCGAGCGCGACACGCACTGTTTGAGATCCCGAGTTGGTGTGGTCTAAAACGAGACACGCTGACGCAACAGAGATGACCATTGCGTTTCGTACTCCCACCTTTGCATAGCCTTGCCATCCGCTGGGGATGCTCATCGAGACTGCAGTGATGATCTCTTCAGGTGTGCGCGCATTGCGCTTGGGTCCAGTCATGAAGTCATGAAAAGACACGAGACGTTCTCCAGATTGAGATAGCAGGTGAATAGTGGCATCAAGTGCAGATAGCACTGGAAGGCCGTCACCAGCTGGTGAACATGTGCCGAGATTTCCACCGAGTGTTCCGGCTGCACGAATCTGAGGCGAACCGACCGTGCGCGCAGCCTCAGCCAAGCATGGAAGAACCTGCGCCAATGCACCACGTTCCATTTCCGCATACGGAACGCCAGAGCCGATCATGACACGTTGACTGCCCTTGTCAATAGACCAACTTTGCAACTCTGTAAGTCGACGCAATGCGATGACAGTAGATGGTTTGCGATGATTGAAGTTGACCTCGACCATCATGTCTGTGCCGCCTGTTAGTAAGTCAGCAGTTGGATTGTCCGACAACATTGCAAGCGCTTCATCGAGTGTGTTCGGGATAAGTACAGTCATCGTTCTCTCCTAAGCGAGTCTCTTGTGAAGGCGTGTAGCTGCCTCCGCGCTCTTGGCACGAATTTCAGTCAAGTCAAAGGTCAATGGTTGACCATCCTTGACGATCTGTTTTCCATCAATGAACACGTCATTTGGACGTACGCCTGTGGTGAAGGCCATATGCCACGGGCTTTCGACATGGTCGTAGTTCCACACGACACGGTCATTTCTCACTTCCGGAAACAACTTTTCACCGTTTTGTAACCATTGCCACGCTGTGTCGGGGGTGGCCGTGAGATTGTGTTCACGCAACTTGACATATGCCAGTCGCGCTTCATCAAACATGTCGGCACCAATGCCGTCAGTTCCCAAAACAACACGGTTACTAAATCGACTTGGTTGTGCGTAGCCGACTGCATTGTTCATGTTTGATCGGGGATTGTGAACAATTGTCCCTGGCAATTCATCTGACAGATTGACACAGTGCACAAGTAGCCAATTATCGCGAGCAAGATCTTTGAGTCGAGAGTAAGTATCAGCATCATCGGGACCTTCAGCAACGTGAATGTGCACACCCACACCAAGTCGATTCGCCGTGTCGGTGGCTTGCTGCAACAAGTTATCGCTGCAGGTAAATGATGCGTGAACACCAATCATCGCGCGCCCACCTTCTTTGATGAAACGCTCATTTTCCCGCAACCCTCGTAGCGCTGCATCTGTCATAAGTCGATCGGAGGACACGTGGGAAATGAGTTTGGCGTTATCCCAGCGGTCTGTCACTCCATAACAAAGATTGGTACGTACGCCAACCACCGCTGCACCATCAGCCAACGCGGACAAACTTCCTTCAATAGCATTGGGCGATTCATGGTGGTCAATGATCGCAGTCGTGCCGGACAGCACAGCTTCCGCTGCACCAAGAGCGGCTGACCAATACAGCATGTCAAGATCAAGAGCCGCATCTAGACGCCACCACACTTGTTCAAGAACTTCAATGAAGTTCTGTGGAGTTTTTGGTGGGGCGGGCATGCCACGGGCAAGTGTGGAGTACAAGTGGTGGTGTGCACACACAAGTCCGTTGGTTTCGAACATGATCAGTCCTCGTACTGCACACCACGTTGTGATGTGATGCGTCCGTACACCTCGGGACGACGGTAGCGATCGAAGTCGAACAAAGTCTTTTTGTATTTATCGCACCAATCGAGATCGCATCGCGCAACAATTAATTCGTCGTCGGTTGTTAACGTTTGCGCCACGATCTGTCCAGACGGAGCCACGATCATGCTTTGGCCAAGGCTGTCAACACCTTCTTCAACACCGGCTTTTGCGACCCCGACAACCCACGTGCCGTTTTGATACGCACCAGATTGCATGACGAGCGCATTGTGAAAACCCTGAAGAATGTCTTGGCTTGGGTCCGGCACATAATGAATTGGCGTGTTGTATCCGCAGAGGATCAATTCAGCGCCCTGCAAACCCATCACTCGGTATGACTCTGGCCAGCGTCGATCGTTGCAGATCATCATGCCCACGCGTCCGCCAAACGCTTTCCACACTCCGAAACCCTCCATCGATGGTTCGAAGTAGTACCGCTCAGCATGTTGGAATGGACGATCTGGCTCGTGATGTTCATGGCCCGGTATGTGCACCTTGCGATACTTCGCGACCACTGAGCCATCACGTTCTACAAGAATTTGTGTGTTGAATCGGTGGCCATCATTAGTGAGTTCCGCATACCCAAGACAAAAACCGATACCTAACTCACGGGCGGCGTCGAATAAAGGTTGCGTGACAGGCGTTGGCATCGCCCGTTCGTACCAGTGGTCTGCCTCTGCGATGTCTTCTACAAACCATCGAGGGAAAAAGGTGGTGAGTGCAAGCTCAGGAAAAACCACAAGATCACAACTGTGGTTGGAGGCCTGATGAAGGAGGGAAAGTAACCGTTTCACCACGTCTTCACGAGTGTGGTCGCGCTGAATTGGACCAAGTTGGGCGGCCCCAATAGTCAAGATACGTGTCATGACACACTCATTTCTGATAACTGCAGCATGACCTTCATCAACACATTTGCTCCAGCGATGATTTGATCGGCATCAGTGTGTTCAGCTGGATTATGGCTAATTCCCCGATGAGAGGGGACAAAGATCATTCCGCTCGGACAGATACGTGCGAGCATTTGGGCGTCATGGCCTGCACCAGAGGGCATGCGCATGTGGGACAGTCCATCTTCTCGAGCGATTTTCTCTACCGTATCGATGACCATGTCATGAAACAGCACTGGTTCAAAGCGAGCGAGCGGACGTGTTGTGATGGTTACGCCTTCATTGCGCGCAATAACAGTGAGATAGTCGGCAATCTCTTGTTCTGCTTTTTGAAGAATTGACTCATCGGTGTTGCGCACATCAAGAGCGAGACTTGCTCTGGCGGGCACAACGTTGACGAGGTTAGGGAACAGGTCAACTTTGCCGACAGTACACACCTGATGCCCCCCGTAGCGGCGCGCAAGGTCACGAAGGAACACGGTGATTTGTGCAGCGACAAATGCTGGATCTTTTCGAAGTGACATCGGTGTGGTGCCAGCATGGTTTGATTGCCCGTCTATGGTCACTTCAAGCCAGCTGATCCCTTGCACTGATGTCACAACTCCGATCACGGTGTCTTGCTGTTCAAGTACGGGACCCTGCTCTATGTGTAATTCGACAAATGCATGTGGTGCTAGTCCCGGACATGGCACAGAACCGAGATAGCCAATACGCGACAATTCTTCGCCGACACGCGCTCCGTCTATTCCTACGATGTCGTGTGCCTCTTCAATTGGCATTCCGCCCACGTACACAAGTGATCCCAGCATGTCCGGAGGAAATCGTGAACCCTCTTCATCGGTGAAGAACGCAACAGCAAGTGGCCGAGACGGCGTGATTCCAGATTCTTGACATGACTGAATGACTTCGAGCGCAGCAAGAACGCCGAGATTGCCGTCGTACTTGCCACCTGTACGCACGGTGTCAATGTGGGAGCCTGACATCACGGGAGCACCAGAGCCCACATTCCATGTACCGACAACGTTTCCGATCGCATCGATTGCGATGTCAAGTCCAAGGTCGCGCATCCATGACACAACAAGATCTCTTCCCGCCTTGTCATCGTCTGTGAGTGCGAGACGTGCGCACCCACCATTGTCTATGGCGCCGATTTCTGCCAAGGCAAAGAGACGGCGCAAAAGCCTGTCTCCATTAATTTGTGGCGTCACAGTGGTCGATACGGACACGAGCCAAGTGTACAAAATGTAAATCCCGTTTTCTGTAATGACGGGCTTTCGCGGATAGGTGGACCGGTCTTGTCTCAAGAGACAATCCAGTCAGGCGACGGGCGGGGGTCCTATCGTGGACACACTATGGCAGCCACAATTGATCGCGGTCACCTTGTTGATGCTCTTGCGTCAGAACGGGACCTTTTTGCATCTCGCCATCCACGTTCGTATGAGAGTTCGCTTCGGGCACAGCAACATCTCGTGACCGGTGTGCCGATGCCGTGGATGACCAGATGGCCTGGTGGTTTTCCGATCTTTTTTGAAGAGGCACATGGTGCTCATTTTGTTGATATCGATGGAAATGAATACATCGACTTTTGTCTTGGTGATACAGGCGCCATGACAGGTCATGGGTTGAGTCAAGTAACTGAGGCGATAACGGCGCGCGCGAGGCGCGGAATCACGACGATGTTGCCGAGTACTGACGCGGAAGTAATTGGTGATGAATTAAGTGCTCGTTTTGGTCTCACCAAGTGGCAATTCGCGATGACCGCAACTGATGCCAACCGGTTCGTTCTTCGTTATGCCAGGCAACTGACTGGTCGACCGAAGATTGCTGTCATGGATTGGTGTTATCACGGCACAGTTGATGAAACCCTTGTCATTATGGATGAACAAGGCAACACCATCAGTCGCCCCGGCGCAATTGGTCCACAAGTTGATCCAGCATTAACAACACGTGTTGTGCCATTCAACGATGCGCAAGCGCTAGAGCGAGCTCTGTCTCATAGTGATGTTGCGTGCCTCCTAATGGAGCCAGCATTGACAAACATCGGAATTGTGTTGCCTCAGCCTGGTTATTTGGACGAAGTACGAGAGATCACGCGTCGTCATGGAGTACTACTTGTCATTGACGAGACACACACAATCTGCGCGGGGCCCGGTGGCTGCACGAAAGCGTGGAATCTGGATCCTGACTTTTTTGTGATCGGTAAACCCATCGGTGGTGGAATGCCTGCTGCCGTGTACGGCATGACCGACCACGTTGCGGACAAACTTGAGCCATATTTGCGTAGCGACGGAGTTGATGTGTCTGGAGTTGGTGGGACATTGACTGGCAACGCACTTGCACTCGCTGCTGTTCGTGCGACGTTGTCGACAACCTTGCGACAGGCTGACTTTGATCACATGATTCCGTTGGCAACGCGATGGACTGACGGAGTGCGTGACGGATATGGACGACATGGTTTACCGTGGCATGTTCAGCAACTCGGTTGTAGAGCTGAGTATTGGTTTTGTCCGCCACCTGTGAACGGTGCGCAAGCAGCGGCCGCTATTGACGGAGAACTTGATGCATTTATGCATTTGTTCGCACTGAATCGTGGAATTTTGCTTACCCCATTCCACAACATGGCACTGTTCTCACCTTTCCATACTAAGCAAGATGTCGATATTCATACGCGGGTGTTCGCAGAAGCAGTAGATGTGTTGATGTCGGTATGAGCGCGTTGGAGCTCATTGGCATTGCGAGCGCAATGGCGATTGCAGCATTTGTGCAATCCATTTCAGGTTTTGGTTTGGCATTGCTATCTGTTCCGTTGATGTCATTATTTGCCGATGTGAGACTGTCAGTGGTGGTGGTGAACCTCATTGGTCTAGTCACCACATCGGCTCAGGCGTGGAAAGAGAAAGAGCATGCAGATGTACCTTTGGCATTGAGGGTCACACTTGCCGCGATTATCGGTATGCCAATTGGCCTTGTCGCGTTTCTTTTCATGTCAGAGACATACCTGAAGGTCGGACTAGGAATCGTCGTGTTGTTTGTGACTTTTCTACTGATGCGCGGATTCACATTGCGCTCGGCGTCACGAGCAGCCGACTGGTGGTTAGGAGGGGCGAGTGGGGCGTTATCCACGTCGGTTGGCACAAACGGTCCTCCATTGGTGTTTTTGTTTCAGGCGCGCCAAATGCCCCAAGAGATATTTCGTGCCACTATCAGTCGTGTTTTTATTTTGTCGAATATCGTGACAGTCATCATCTTTGTATTCGCTGGCAAGATCACACAGGATGCAATCATTGCTGCGGTGATCTCTCTACCCGTGTTGGTGATCGCAATTTCTGCCGGATTTTGGACTCGACGGTTTGTTAATCAACAACGTTTTCGCATCTTGGTGTTGACATTGCTCATGATTTCTGGAGTGTCGACAATCGTGTCCGCGGTCTTTACGTAACCGTGTGACCTAGTTGCACTGCAAAGCCACTATTTAGTCACGACGGAACATCATCATCCACGCCTCTTTGGTCTTCGGCTTATAGACGATATTTCGTTCTTTTATCTCTCCGAGATACGCCGCTGGCACCGGTGAGTACAAATGACCTGGTAACACGATGGTGTCATCAGGAAGGCGAGCAAGAGTGTTCAGACTGTCGTACATATCCTCGACATTGCTATCTGGCAGATCTGTGCGGCCACAACTATCCAAGAACAAAGTATCACCTGAAACCAGCGCACCACGCACCCAAAAACACTGACTACCAGGTGTATGCCCTGGTGTGTGCACCATGGTGATGTCAAGACTGCCAACGCTGATTACATCGCCCGGGTCGTGAGCGGTGAGTTCTGCGGGGGACACGCCCGTTACCTTCACAACAGAGTCAACCTCTGCTTTTTGGACATGGATAGGTACGTGAATCCTTTCAAGAAGTGTGGTGATGCCTTCAATATTGAATCCCATCATTGAACCACCAATGTGATCGGGGTGATAGTGCGTTGCGAGCACTCCCGTGACTCGCATGTCGTCACCCTCGACGATGTCGATTAATTCGTTGACTGCATATGCGGGGTCGATAAGAACACATTCTCCGGTTTCGCGGTCGCCAATGACGTACGCGAAATTCACCATGCCCACCGCGACTTGGTCGTCTTTTGCGAAATCGCGGCCGCTAAGTAACTGGCGGAAGTACAGGGATTCGTCTGTGGATGTCGTGCTCACACAGGTCAGAATAGGCATGTGAATCTGGTTTCCGATACATCTGGTGCATGGAATCTAAAAGAGGGTGACCGAGTACTCGTGGGAACCCAGATGGTTTCTGTGGACGCTGGATTTGCCGCGTCTCTACAGCCTGGCGACGTCGTGTTGGGTATCGCCCACTCGGGACAATTGCGCCGTATACCTGCGGAGGTGTCACGCATTGTTGATGACGCAGTCGCGCGAGCGACGCTGGCATTTACGGAAATGTCGTCAGTTTCTGATGAACAAATCACTTACTTTTTCGAATTGGCAGCGCAATTTCTTGCCGATGATGAGAAATTTCATCCGGTGCGAGAAGCGAACATCGCCGACGTTGAGAGCGCAACACTGCGAGGTCGTTCGACGACTCGGCTGCAGTTGTCTGACTCAATGCGCAACGACATGGTTGAGGCGCTTCAGATGTGGCAGCAACTCAAATTATCCGGTACCGAAAAGATTGATGAAGTAAAACACGATGGATGGATAGTGGAGCAGTGGCGTGCTCCACTTGGTTGTCTTGGGTTTGTATTTGAAGGTCGACCCAACGTCTTTGCAGACGCGACTGGAGTATTGCGCGGGGGGAACACCGTGGTATTTCGCATTGGTAGTGATGCCTTGGGTACCGCGCGCGAGATCATGTCTCGCATTATCGAACCGGCATTAACGACTGCTGGTTTGCCACGAGACGCGGTGGTATTAGTCGACTCGCCAGAACACGCTGCAGGTTGGGCATTGTTTTCTGATTCTCGAATGTCACTTGCAGTGGCACGGGGTTCCGGTGAGGCGGTCGCAGAACTTGGAGCGATAGCACAGCAAGCAGGCGTACCAGTCAGCCTTCATGGAACAGGTGGGGCATGGATTATTGCTGGGGCAAGTGCAGACCCAGCATCGTTGAGCGATGCAGTGGAGTACTCACTGGATCGCAAAGTCTGCAATACGGCAAATGTGATCTGCGTAGTGAAGGATCAGGCCGCGACACAAATACAAATAGTGTTTGATGCTGCTGAAAAAGCCGCCGCTCGACGAAACACGCACGCACGGATCCATTGCGTCGGTGGTGCCGAGAAATATCTCGATTCGACTGGTGAGATTGACGTGATACGGGCCGAAGGTGTAATTCGTGAGCAGCAAATCACGATTGCGCAACAAAGTGACCTCTCTCGAGAATTCGAATGGGAAGGCACCCCAGAATTTTTCCTCGTTGTAGTTGATGATGTAGCTCATGCCGTGACGTTGTGCAATCACTACAGCCCTCAGTTCGTGGTGAGTGTGATTGCCGATGATGCCAGTGAATCTGAGTCTGTTTGGTCTCGCGTTAATGCACCGTTCGTAGGCAATGGATTCACGCGGTGGGTTGATGGACAATTTGCTCTTCGTCGACCAGAGCTAGGTCTCTCTAACTGGCAACATGGACGCTTGTTTGGTCGCGGTGGTGTTTTGTCCGGGGATTCCGCATTTACAGTGCGTCTACGAGTGGTGCAACAACGAAGTGACATTCATCGTTGATAATGAATTACTGAACGCTCGAGCGCATCGTTACCTATCGCAGTTCGATGTTGTCGATCAGTCGCACCTCACCAAACCACACTGCAACAGCAATCACCGCTGGTTCAGTCACCGTGGGCATAGTTTGAAGGGTGGAAGCATTGACTAGTGCCACATATTCAGTACGCGCAAGTGGTTCAGCGTCATATAGCGACGACACGATAGAGGTGAGAGTGTTTGGATTACGTTCGCCAGCAACATACGCTTCGCGAGCTACCTGTAGTCCTTTGTAGACAATCGGTGCAGCATGACGTTGTTCGCTAGTTAGTCGAACATTTCGACTCGACATGGCCAATCCGTCGCTTTCGCGGACAGTGGGCACACCAATGATTGTGATTCCCATATCAAGGTCGGCCACCATTTTGTGGATGACTGCGAGTTGTTGATAATCCTTTTGTCCAAAGTAGGCCCGGTCTGGTTGTACGGAGAGAAATAGTTTGGTGACGACTGTGGTGACACCCGCAAAGTGTCCCGGTCGTCCGGCGCCTTCCATTGGTTCAGCGGTCCATCCGGGATGAACTGTTGTTTCATGTCCCGGTGGGTACATCGCTTCGGTGGTCGGTAAGTACACGGCGTCAACACCTATTGCTTCACACAGAGCAAGATCTTTCTCGTCTGTGCGTGGGTACTTATCGAAATCAGATTGCACGTTGAATTGCAACGGATTGACAAAGATAGATGCAACAACAACATCGCATTCAGAGCGCGCTTGACGCATCAACGAGAGGTGTCCATCGTGTAGAGCGCCCATAGTGGGTACAAAACCGACAGTGATCTTTGGGGATACACGTTGTGTCTTTACCCAATCGCGAATCTCACTTGGAGTTTTTGCGACGATCATGTGGGGAGATCAGTGAAAGGTGTGTGCTTCGTCGGGCCACGAGCCGTTGCGAACTTCTGCGACGTATTGGCCAACAGCACGCAAGGCATCTTCACGAAAGTTGGCAAATGGTTTCGCAAATGACAGCTTTCGCTCTGAGAGACCAAGTACATCGTGCAACACGAGTACCTGACCATCGCAGTGTTGACCCGCCCCGATGCCGATCGTTGGAATAGTCAATTTCTGAGTGATTTCACGTGCGACATCTTCAGGGACGCCTTCGATTACAAGGCAGAAGGCTCCAGCTTGTTCGACGGCGTGAGCATCCTGCAATAAACGTTCACGACTTCCCGCTTCTGGACCAGTTGAACGACCTTGAATTCGATTGCCACCCATGCGGTGGTAGCTCTGTGGTGTTAGGCCAATGTGACCCACAACAGGAACATCAATGCGAGTGATGGCAGCGATCGTGTCCGCCATATGTACTCCACCTTCCAACTTCACCGCTTGTGCACCGACTTTGATCAGGGCAACACTGCTGTCAATGGCCTGCGAAATACTTGACTGATAAGAACCAAACGGTAAGTCACCAACGACAAAGGCTTTTGTTTCCGCACGTGCAACCATCCGAACGTGGTAGGTCATTTCTTCAAGTGAGACGGGAAGAGTCGTTTTCTCGCCCTGCATTACTGTGGCAACGGAGTCACCTACCAAAATCATGTCAACACCTGCTTGATCAACAATGGCGGCGAATGTTGTGTCGTAGGCAGTGATCATTGCAATCGGAGCATCGGAAGACTTCCGTGCCAGTAGCGATGGAACCGTGACGCGTGGACGTGTGGGGGCGCTCATCACGGTCTCCTTTCCGTCATGTGAAACCGACCGTTACAGGCTATGGGTATTACTTGCGGGTACACCACTTCGGCATCTGGCTTCGTGAGGCATCTGGCTTCGTGAGATTGCCTTTGTCTCAAGCGGATAGTTTGGCGACCGTGTTCCGTCAGATGCTCGGGTCGGCATATGCCCACACCACACAGACATTGCAGCGCTGGGCAGCCATCGGTCCAAACACTGGTCGGGGACGAAAGTTTCACAGTTTTGGCAATAGCAGTGTGATCTGCTGGCCTCCCAACACAATTTTGAATGAAGCCCACATTGCAATCGGTGAACGCACCATGTTTGGACCACATGTTGCATTGTCCGTTGGAATGGTGGATGGTCAAGAGATCTTGCATTCACCGGTTATTCGTATTGGTGATCGGTGTCTAATCGGACGCGGTAGCGGCATCGTCGCCCACTTTTGTATTGAGATTGGTGACGACGTCTGGACCGGACACCATGTGTATATCACCGATCAAAACCATGGTTACGAGGATTTGTCGCTCCCGATCTCGAAACAAAGCCAACCGGAACGTGCTGTTCGCATAGGTAATCGATCATGGATTGGTCACGGCAGCGTCGTTCTTCCTGGTGTGACAATCGGTCATCACGTTGTAATCGGTGCCAATTCGGTAGTCACTCGTGACATACCGGACTATTGCGTTGCAGTTGGTGCGCCAGCAAGAGTCGTTCGTCGCTATATCGACGGACGAGGCTGGACCGATGTTGACATTGCTGCCGACATTGGCGACTGACTACAGAATGAGATCAAACGGCGGTTGACAGGCACGCATCTCATTTTCGCGAGCGAACTTTCCGATTCGCTCACTGACAGGAACGTCATCCACCAGTGTTTCGGAAAATGTTGTGAGTTCTCCCGTACGCAACTCGTTGGCGTAGTCACGACGATCTTGAATGTATGTCCGATAGTCGCCGATCCACTTGGGTACAAGTGCTAGACCCTTTTCGGTTGAGGGCTTGTCTTTTTCTAAGTCGTTCACCATCTCTTCGAGTGAATTAGTTGCTTGGTCGACTAGGTCCGCGCGTATAACAAGTGTTTGGGGGTCATTCTCATCAATGCGAGTCAGGTTTGTGAGAGCAGACCGCTCTTGTGCTGCTTGTTCACAACGCGTTTGGGCGCGGGCGGACCATTCATCGTCGTAAATCCTGTTGATGCTCTCACGCGATGCGAACACAAACGCATACACCCACATCGCTCCGATGAGTAGACAGGCGATGACGATCGACAGTCGTCCAAGACGTTGAATCTGTGATCGCGAGGGTGGAGGAGTGTCGTTCATGGTCTGCTGTCGTTCATAACGCTAGGGCTACTGCTGTGATGTTTTAGGTGGGCGATAGAAAAGTGCAAGCTGACCAATTGCTGATCCGACACCAACTGCAGCAGCAATGACACCTCCTGCAACACCCCAGTCAATCGATATGGCATTGTCAAGTGATGCACTACCGGGGCCGGCAATGCCAATTGCAAGCGCAACCGCGATGATTGACGCGCAGTATTCCCAGCCTCCTCCAGGCAAGAAAATGAAATAGCCGTTCTTCCAGTGCGAGGTCACAATTGCAACGATCATTAATGCGATGAACGCAGCTGCTGCAAAGGGAGTCAGAAATCCGAGAGCTAAAAGCAATCCGGCGCCAATCTCTGTCGACGCCGCGAGCCTTGCCTGCAAGTTGGGAGCACGCATGCCAAGAGATTGAAACCATCCGGCGGTGCCTTTGAGGCCTGATGCGCCAAATACCTTGTTGTAGCCGTGGTAGGCCATTGATAAGCCAATAGCGATACGTACAACTAGCAATGCGGTGTCTGTCGTTGTCACGTCGGACAATGTACTTCAGGGTTCCTCAATTTCTACGTGGGGGATGACGGAAAAGCATGGTGTCGAGCGACCACACTGGAGCCATGCAATTGTTACGCCACCAGGTGCGGTATCTACGCGTACCGACGTCGATGGTTGTGACATGTGCTTTGGCAGTAAGCCTGTCCGCGTGTTCATCAAGCGTTAGTGCATTGTGTGGTCCCGAAGAGTCCGTCGGGGAGGTTGCGAGTGCAATCGCAATCGGTCAGTACGAGTTTGATGAGACAGATGGAGGTGCATCCTTGCGACTGGCGGTATCAGCTGCTCTGAATCAGTTAGAGATGGTGGCCGATGAGACGACCGCAGAACTGGCTGCGCAAGCTACTGCTGTGAAGGGTTACTTCGAGTCATTCTTGAATGTTGCGGACGAGCTGCTGTGGGATGACTCGTTGATGACAAGTGATGTACGCATTGATTCCGTAGTTGCGGGTTTAAACAGCGATGACGGGGTATTTGCCACAACGGCAGTGGATTCATACATTGCAGGTGAATGCGACGAGCAGTTATCGGGATCTCTCGGATCGGATGCAGGTCTTCCAACCTTGCCGCCGCCACCAATCTCAGCTCCCACCGCAACTGACCCACCGATAGAGATGCTCGATGTTGACAATGAAGCGCGTGCGCTCGGCGAGACTATCGCTGCATTGTTCGGACTCGAAGTGGAGTCGGAAGTGGCTTTGTGCCTTGGTCGTTCGCTGTCAGAAGTCGCCGATCGTTCTGGGCAGAGTAGTGCTGAGTACCAAGCGCAATTTCAGGTTGCCTTTGATGCGTGCGGTCTTGACTACACAATTCCCGTGGATCCGCCGTCAAATGCTGAAATAGTTGTGGAGTAAATACTGCATGGAGATCTATCTCATTCGTCACGCTGAGCCCCAATGGGTACTGGATGGACTCAATGTTGACAATCCACCGCTTACATCCCGTGGTCATGAACAAGCAAAACTGCTAGCCAAGTTCCTCGCAGAAGAGCACTTTGATGAGATCTTGGTGTCGCCGCTCGTACGAACACAGCAGACTGCAGCCCCGTTACTTGAAATAATGCAAGAACAATTAGTGATTGAGCCGTGGCTTGAAGAGATCCGAAACCCGATTTGGCATGGCACGCCCGAAGAGCGTGCAGAAGAGGCATATCGAGCAGTGCGTCAACAAGCAGCACGCGATCGTTGGCGGGGTCTAGAAGGTGGGGAGCCGGTCAATAACTTTGTTGAACGAATTCACTTGGGATGCTCACTGTTTTTGCAAGAGCGGGGAATAGAACGTAAAGAACATGAGTTGCCCGTATGGGAGACCAATGATCGCTTCAACGACAGTGCACGCATTGCTTTGGTAGCCCATGCTGGAACAAACAGTGTCGTGATGTGTCATTTGCTCGGACTTCTCACCACACCATGGGAATGGGAGAGATTTGTGATTGGTCATGCCACGGTGAGTCGAATTCGCTCAATCACATTGGGCGACGGAATCACCTTTGGTCTCACGAGTCTGTCTGACGACGAGCATCTGCCCAAGGACATGCGTACGTTCTGACCGTTCTATTCTTGCGTCATGAGTACAAATGACGTGAGTCGTCGCGAAGTCGACCCCGATGCGTTGAAGATGTTTTCCTTCAACGTGTTTTCGAAACTGGATGGTGCAGTCACCGCCGGAATGATTCACCTCGGTGACCGACTTGGTTTGTATTCGGTGCTTGCTAGTGCAGATACACCGATTACTTCAGCAGAATTAGCCAGTCGCGCCGCTCTTCATGAGCGGTGGGTGCGTGAGTGGTTGCATAACCAGATCGCCGCCAAGATGGTGAACGTTGAAGATCTGGAGGCATCAGATCCACGTGTGTACTTAAGCCCTGAGGCAGTTGCGGTTCTTGCTTCTCCGAATCACCCAGCTTTCGGTATGGGTATGTTCCATCGGCTTCCGCAAACAATGGATGCGCTCAACCACATGCCACAAGCATTTTCAACCGGCATTGGTTTCAATTACGACTCGCATGGTCCCGAGGGTGCTGTCGGGATCGAGAGAAGTTTTGAACCATGGAACCAAGCATTTTTTATCCCGAAGGTCTTACCGCTGCTCGGGGGAGTATCTGACGCGTTGAGTCGTGGTGTTCGTGTGGCAGACATCGGCTGTGGGGCTGGAGGACTTGCGCTCTTGATTGCAAAGACTTTTCCAAATTCGCAGGTTGTTGGATACGACATTTCTCAATTCGCACTTGATCGTGCGCGTGAGCGCCAGCGCGAGGAAGGGGTGACGAATGTTGAGTTTGTCGATCCACGTGAATCACCGATACCGCATGATGGTTCATTCGATTTTGTGTGCACCTTTGATTGCATCCATGACATGACTCACCCTCAAGAAATGATGAATGTGATTCGCAAGGCACTCTCCGACGATGGAACATGGTTGTTGGTGGACATTAAGGCTCATGACTCTCTGAAAGACAATGTCTCAAAGAACCCGATGGCAGCTTTGCTGTATGGAATCAGTGTCTTGAGTTGCATGTCGTCTGCAATGTC
>CAYVAV010000016.1:0-34094 GCA_964449085.1 uncultured Bifidobacterium sp. | reverse complement strand
TAAGGCTGATTGGCTACTGCACAAGTCCACAGTCTGTGGATTGTCTGTGGAAGAAGTTGCATTGCGCAAATAAGTGACGAATGTCACAAAAGTCTCATTATAAGACGCACCACCAGCGCGACAACCACATCTCTGGTTGATCCGAAAACTGCGACGATACATTGCCCCATTCGTCCATGTACGAGCCAGCAATCTCAAGTGTGTAAAAGGTGGGGGGCTCTTCGAGGTCGACGCCAAGAGTGACGTCAAAATCGAACTCAGTGGTACTTCCGGACACTGGTCGCAAATCGGACAAGCCAACTCCGGCGGCATAGGGCAATCCCGGTGTCCACTCCGCACAGTTGCTTGAGAGGTGTTGTGGGCGCACCTTGAAGTCAGTGCGCTCTAGTCCAGATGGTGCTTCATTAAATATAAGTCGATATGTGTTCGCTCCAAGCCACAACAACAGGGCTTGCGGCCCGTACATGTCGTATTGGATTTGGGCAGACGAATACAAACTGAGATTGCCAGCTAGGTCTGTATAACTTGCAACTTCAATCAAAAAGCCCACGTCATGTCCAATGTTTGTCATTGACAGTGTGTATGAATAGTTTGCGCCACTTCCAGTGAAAGAAGAAACACTACAAGTACCAACACAAGTGAGTTCAACGTCAGCCTCTGTAAAACCAGAGACAGATTCACTTGCGGCAAATACAACGTCATACGTTGCATTAGCACCAACGGTAGAACGCTCTGGAGAAATCGTCATTGTTGGGCGGGTGTGATCAACGATGATCGTTAGTGCATTAGATGCGCTAGATGTGCGACCATCCAACGTCGCAATTGCAGTAATCAATCGAGTTCCCTCAGAAACTCCCGTGATAGAGCATTCGAAAAGCCCATTAACGTCAGTAACACAGGGTGTTCCTGTAACAAGATTATTGACGCTTAATTGAACAGAACTACCAGCAGGCGCTGAACCAGTAAATGCAAGAACCGTCGCCTTTGTGATTCCATCTGATGATGACGTTCCAGTGTCTGACGACGCTTTCAATTGCAGTGACGAAGGCGCGGCAAGAGCTGGAATTGTTGTAGTCGTTGATGGTGGCGATGTAGGGGTTGTTACCGGAGTAGGTGATTGCGCGACTTCGTTTCTTGCGCAGTCAGACAAGGTCACAGTCTTTGTAATGCGACGTGTAGCAATCACTTGAGATTTGAAACGCACACGAAGTATTGACTTTGCAGGGATCACCGTTGCGCCGCACACCTTCGCGAGACCTTTCGCGTCAGTTTTTACTGTTGTGATGCGCTTTGACCGCGCCTTCTTCCTTGATGTTGCAGTTGACTGATAATCGACTACAACAGATTTGTTAGACCACTGTTTTCCGAGGTTCAGAGTTAGGTGTGTTCCGAGATCTGCTGTGTTTGTCACCTTCACACTTGCTGCTTTGATAGGACCAGACTCACCGAATACTGCAATAAAGAGCGCCAGTGGCAGTAGCAGTGCGATCAACTTATGTCTAAACACGCATTCAATCTTAACCTCCTTGTCAAGGGAGGGTCTTTAGATCTCTACGCGAGTACCGACTTCGAATACCTGCTCGGGAGGAAGGCTGAAGAAGCGTGCCGCACTGTCGGCCGAGCGATTGAGCAACACAAAGAGGTGCTCAGCGAGCGGATTCATTGACGGAGCCTTACCCGCAATGATCGACTCACGACCAATGAAATAGGTGATGGCATCAAGATCAAGTTGAATCTCACGGTGGTCGATAAGAGAGAGTGCTTGGGGAACATTGGGTTCTTCCATGAAGCCAAATTCCAACTGGACGACGAACACACCAGGTTCAATCTTGGTCACTTCAACGCGACGATCAAGGGGGACGCGTGGTTCATCAGCAGTCTCTACCGAAACGATCAGTGTTGTCTTGTGTAACACCTTGTTGTGATGCAAGTTGTTGACTAATGCTGGTGGAGCTTTACCCAAGTCTTTAAACATGAATACTGCTGCTCCATCAACACGTTTCACGCCAACTGTTTCATCAAGTACTTGCGCAATTGGTTGTTCACCACGATGAATACGCGCAGCCACAACTGCACGTCCGCGACGCCAGGTTTGCATTTGAATCATCAAAATCAAACCAACGGCTAGAGCGAGCCAGCCACCCTTTGGAATCTTCACCACGTTTGCGGAGAAGAAGCCCATCTCAATGATGAGTAGTGGAATACAGATAAGAAAAGCACGGTAACGCGGCCAATTTTGGCGGTCGGTTAAGAAACGGAAGAAAATCAATGTGGTGATCACCATTGTCATTGTCACGGCGATTCCATACGCGGCAGCAAGGTTGCTCGAAGTACGGAAACCAATCACTAAGGCGACACAAGCAACCATCAATACCCAGTTGACAAGGGGAACATAAATCTGCCCCGAATGCTCTTGTGATGTATGGCGTATTGCAATGCGCGGTAAGTAATCCATCTGCACTGCCTGTGTGGTGAGTGAAAAAACGCCTGAAATTAAAGCTTGTGACGCGATGATCGTTGCCATTGTCGCGAGAACAACGAGAGGTAAAAGCAAAGGTTCAGGAGCCATACGGAAAAAGACACTTTCGACAGCCTCTGGGTCTTCAAGTAGCAAAGCACCTTGTCCCCAATAGTTGAGAACGAGCGCAGGAAGCACAAGGCAATACCAACTGTACGCGATGGGGCGTCGACCAAAGTGTCCCATGTCGGCATACAACGCTTCACCACCAGTGACAACCAAGAAAATTGAACCGAGTGATAAGAATGCCTTCATTGGTTCGTGCGTAAAGAATTGCACTGCGTAATACGGATTTACAGACTGGATGATCTCAGGATTGCCAACAATTTTTGAAAGACCAAGTACAGCCAAAGTGGTGAACCACACCATCATGATCGGACTAAAGATCTTGGCAACTACTGCAGTTCCACGACGTTGTACAACAAACAATGCAATGAGAATTACAACTGCAATCGGAACAACCCAGTCAGTGAAGCGCGTTGATACTTCTTCTAATCCCTCAACCGCGCTTAACACAGAGATTGCAGGAGTAATCATGCCGTCGCCGTACAACAAAGCAGTGCCGAACACACCTAACCCGACAAGAATTCCTGCACGAGCAACGGCGTTGCCTCGACGCGGCATCACGAGTGCGGTCAATGCCAAGATGCCACCTTCACCTCGGTTGTCCGCGCGCATGACGAACAACAAGTACTTCACAGAGATGATGATGAGTAGTGACCAAAAAGCCAGTGAACAAACGCCGTACACATTGATTTTGTCCACCATCAACGTGTGAGATTTCTCAGTGAACGCTTCTTTTAACGCATACAGCGGGCTGGTACCGATGTCGCCGTACACAACTCCGAGTGCCCCGATTGCCAGAGCGGTTGTGCCCACGGTTGTGGTGTGCCCGTTGTGCTCACTCTTTGAAGAGTGACTGTCAAGATTTGGTGTAGCACTGACCCCGCCTGCCATTGTTCGGCCCATTTTTCGGGCCAATTCAACCGACGACCAGTCGGCAGAGTTGTCAGATCCCATACGGGCATCGATGCTAGTTCTGCAATGTGGATAAACCTCATTTGCTGAGGCGAGGGATTATCAGTCAGTTTGTGGCGCTTGCCACCATTGCGAAAGAGCGTCTTGTACTGCGAGTGCAATGGCTGACGCCTTCAGCGAAATGATCGACATGGGCGCTAGGGAACACAGCACAGCCGGCATGCGAGTTTCTCGAAGTGCCGAATGGCGGATTCCCTCTGTATGCACCGTGAGTTCTGGAATACGTTGACGAAGTTGCTCACAAATTGCCTTGGCGAGCGAGCGACCACCGACGCTGACGAAATTTGGCACCTCGTAATACTGAACCACACATGCATCGTCACTTGCTGTTTCAAAACCAATGTAGACATCTGCAGAAAATCGATTTGCTGTTTGTGCCTGCGATGTTGCGTCTGATTCCACCAACGTGACGAGTTCATAATTCTCACGACACCGACGTAACACTTGCTGAGCGATGGCTGCCATACCTGGGTATGCACCGATCACAATGCGTTGTTGCGTGTTAGCGCGAATCTCTGACAATGTTTCTGCTTCACGTAATACAGCAATACCTGGACCCTCACCGGTATGAGTGCTGACGCGATGTAATGCGGTGACAACCTCACGCGTACACACACCGTCAGGAACAAATCCACAATTTTGTTGAAACTCAGACACTGCACGTACAGCAAGCGGACCATAAATCCCATCTGTACGACCACAATCAAAACCCAAGCGCGACAGCATGGTCTGTAACTGCGCAACGTCATCGCCACGAAGATTGGGCGAGCGCAGATACAACAGACGATCACCTAACGTCCACGAGGCTTCAATTAAGGCTGACCACGTTGTTTCGTCACATTCGCCGGTGATGCGCAGACCGTAATCAGACTGAAACGCAAGTAATGCAGCGTGTGTGCGCTGACAGAAAGTTGATTCGTCGACAGAACCTGGCGCGAGATATCCCGCAGCAGAAAGATGGCGTTGCAGGTCTCGAACTGAAGGTCCGTGTTGACCAGGTTTTATTGGGAAGCCGGAAGAAATTCTGACAACTCCTCCATGAGGCGACCCTTTGGCATGGCACCAACCAAGCGCTTGGCAGCTTCGCCATTGTTGAACACGATGAGTGTCGGAATGCTCATGACACCGAAGCGACCAGCGATGTCGCCGTAGTCATCAACGTTCAACTTGGCAATGGTGACTTTGCCTGCTTGTTCTTTCGCGATGTCTTCAAGAATCGGAGCGATTTGCTTGCATGGACCGCACCATTCGGCCCAGAAGTCAACGACGACTGGGGTGGATGACGCATTCACTGTTTCGTCAAATGTGGAACTTGTGAGTGTGACGATGCCTTCAGCCATGGCGTGTCCTTTCGCTTCGTTTGAGACTACTTACAACCTGCCAGCAGTGGATCGTATTTCCACCGTCATCCCGGCACAGTTGTTGGGTGGGATAAATACTGATTAATGCTGGTTTTCGAGCCAGCGTTCGCAGTCGATCGCAGCCATACAACCCGAACCGGCGGCAGTGATTGCCTGGCGATAGGTGTGGTCTTGCACGTCACCGCAGGCAAAAACGCCGTCAATGTTGGTGTAGGTAGAGCCTTGGCGGGTGAGGAGATAGCCGGACTCTTCCATGTCGAGAACTCCAGAGAAGATATCTGTGTTTGGTCGGTGACCGATCGCGATGAAGAGTCCCGTTACAGCAAGTGGACGATTTTCACCCGTCACTGCGTCTTTCAGGGTGACACTTTCTAATTTTGCATCGCCATGGAGTTCTGTCACCTGTGTATTCCACAGGATTTCGATCTTTTCGTTGTTCTTTGCCCGGTCTTGCATGATTCGTGAGGCACGTAATTGATCACGACGCACGATGAGGTACACCTTGTTTGCAAATTTGGTGAGAAATGACGCCTCTTCCACCGCTGAGTCGCCACCACCAACAACGGCGATGTCTTGACCCCGGAAAAAGAAACCATCACACGTTGCACACGTGGATACGCCATGTCCGATGAGGTCACTTTCGCGGGGCAGATCAAGCATCAACGACTGTGCGCCAGTGCTGACAATGATTGATTTCGCCTTGTATTCAGTGTCGCGCACCCATACGCGGTACGGCTTGGAGGAAAAATCAACTCGGGACACCTTTTCGGTGAGGAATTCGGCACCAAAGCGCCCTGCCTGTTCACGGAATCGCATCATCAGTTCGGGACCCATGATGCCTTCGGGGAAACCGGGGAAGTTTTCTACCTCCGTTGTGAGCATGAGCTGTCCGCCGGGCTGATCCGATGTTGACGATGGTTCGCCTTCGATGACGAGTGGTGCAAGAGACGCACGAGCGGTGTAGATCGCGGCGGTGAGACCAGCGGGGCCTGAACCAATGATGATGACATCGCGGACGTCTTGTGCATTCGAGCTCATGTGGGGAACACCATTTCTATTGCGGGTTGGATTGCTTGAGAAGCGACAGTCGAATTATTGCGCTATGGCTATTGCGTTTCATCATCGGCGAAACGACGACGCATCAACAGAAAACCAATGATGAGTAGCAGTCCACCGAGAATGAAGTAGGTGGCCCACACTGCCTTGTCACGCTCAAACGCTGCGTCAAGAGCCGCATTGAGACCACGCATGGAACCAACGAGCAGAAGGACGCAAGTGACGACAACGCCAAAGAGCGCGATGAAGCCAAACACCAATCCTCGTGCTGTGTAGACGAGAGGTTTCGTGGTGTAGTTGCGTACCAATTGCACAAAACGGTCGATGAAGTCGACGCTGCGCTTTGCCCAATCGGGATCGGTCAGTGGGTTGGACACCATTCGTCACAGCCTAACGGCGTGTGATTGCCAACTCATCACAGGTGGTGGGGTCAACCAGTTGCACAATTGGTTCGCCAGTGCTCGGGATTGCGTATACAGACACTCGTTCGGTGCCGATTCGCACGTTGGCTACAAATGTCGCATCTGCAAATTGGTTATCGCACGGACCAATAGGAGTGACGCCTTTGGTGACGTTGTCGTTTGAATCATTGACATCACCTGGATCTGCAGATACCGCACCAAGTGATTCGATGTCACCATCTGCATACATAACTGGATCATCATCGTTAAGCGACTGCAATGACACACCGATACCAGCTCCGACAACAAGTAACGCAGCTGCTGCAACACTCCACAACGCAGTGCGTGACGAACGACGCTGTGTTACGGACGAAAAATTAATGAGTGCTGTTGCGATGTGCTCGTCGCGAAGATTGTCGCTAGCGGTAGGACTGTCTTTCATTAGTTGAGAAATCTCGTTGTCCTTCATGGAGCACCTCCCATCGCAACTGCTAATTGTTCTCGACCGCGCGACAAACGCGATCGAACCGTGCCAACTGGAACATCGAGAACAAGTGCGATGTCGTCGTATTCCATGTCAGCTATGTGACGAAGCACCAACGCAACTCGAAATTCTTCTGACACATGTGTGAGTGCTCGTTGAATGTCGATTCGTGTTTCTGCAGCGTCGAGAGTGTTGACAGTACTGGACATTTCCGCAAATGTCTCGTCACTGACAGGCACCGCACGTCTGCGCGTACGTCGTATTTCATCAAGTGCCGCATTGACTGCAATGCGATAAATCCACGTGGAGACCTTTGATTGTTCATTGAAATCACGAATTGAACGTGCAATCGCGATCAATGCTTGTTGAGTTGCATCATCTGCGTCGGCACTGTTCAAAACAATTCGATGACACACCGCGCGCACTATGTCGTAGTGACGACGCAATAATGTTTCGAGAGCATCTGCATCGCCGCGTTTAATGCGTCGAACAAGAGGGGAGTCAATGTCACTTGCGATACAAGAACATTAGTAACGAACCACATGATGCAAGGAAGGCATCATGTGCAAGTCACTCAGGAGCTGTGGGATAAAACTCAATTTCAGCAACCTCACCTTTGTACGGGTTGTTGTTGCTACATGATGGATGGCGTCCCACTTCGTTGAAAAACAGCAAAATGTGAGTTGCAGGTGCTGTGATTGAGATATCGATTGCGCCAGTGTCTGCACCCGCAACATTTGATTGTGCAAAACCCCAACCTTCCAACGTTGCGGGTGCGGGACCATCAACCGTGTACACGTCAACGTCGTAGGGTGCAGAGGCGAAAGTTGTTTTCACTGTGCCAACACCACGCTCAGATAAGGCCAAAACGAGCCCAACGCCTTGTTTTGAGCCAAATGAGCGGTTCACGTAACACACAGTGCTCCACGTCGAGGACGCACTTCCATCGGTGAGATTGCCCACCAACTCATCGTTTTCCACGTTGTCACCCTCTGGGTCGTAGGCGCGGACCGAGGTGAGTTTCGCATTGCCCGTGACCTCAACGCTGCTCGCATCTGGCGGTACAACAACTGCGGATTTCGTGCTTTGTAGGCCGTTCCATAACAACACTCCCATCACCGCGGCAGCGATGAGGATTGTTGCCACAGGGATGTAATTGCGCATTAACGACGTGCGTTGTTTGCGTGGTAAAGATTTTTCCGGATGCACCTGTCGCTTCGGAGTGTTATCGCGTTGTGCGCCAGACGGTGTACGAGAAGTGGGAGAAGATGGTTGTGCTGATCGCGGGGCACGCGCGACGCCTTCTTGTGGAGTCATTAACGGGTCTCGCACTTTGTTGAGAGCACCACCACCCGCGAGGCCAACAACTGGGGTTACTGCATCATGTGATCCGGCAAGTGCTGATTCCAGTGCGCGAGCGACTTCTTCGCCAGTAGAAAATCGATTGTCTGGTTTTCGGCGCATCATGCGATGAATCACCGAGATGACCGTTGATGGCACGTCGGGACACAAACCGTTGAGCGGTGTGGGATCGCGCTGCAATCGCAACACAGCGGTTTCTTGATCGTTTTTTCCTTGGAAGGGAACACGACCGGCAAGACATTCATACAGCACCAAGCCGAGTGCATAAATGTCTGCGCGACCATCGAGTGGTTTGCCTTGCACTTGTTCGGGTGACAAATACTTTGCCGTACCCATCATGATGTTGTCGCTGGTTAAATCTTCTTCGGATTGGCCGCTCACACTCTTTGCAATGCCAAAGTCAGTGAGAAGAACTTCTCCGTTGGGCAACATCAAAATATTTCCTGGTTTGATGTCGCGGTGAACAATGTCTTCGCGATGTGCTTTATCTAGTGCCGCAGCAATTGATCGACCGATGTGCACAGTGGTGTGAACAGTGAGTGTTCCCTTGCCGTCGCGACTTTGTTCTTTACGTTCATCCAAAATGTCACGCAAACTCTTGCCGTTGATGTAACGCATCACTACAACGAGAGTTCCGTTGTCTTCTACACAGTCATAAACAGGAACAATGTTCGGGTGAGTAAGGCGTGCAAGCGCAACGGCCTCGCGACGGAAACGTTCCAGCACAACGGGATCTTTGGCAATGGATTCCTTGAGACGCTTCACTGCAACTTGTCGTTGCAGTTGTTCATCGAGCGCCAACCACACTTCCGCCATGCCACCGGTGGCGACACGACGCTCTAAGCGGTATCGACCTCCGATGAGGTAGTGAGATTCAAAAGGCGCAACCATCGTCAGGGGAAAACGCTAGTTGTGGATAACCCTCCGAAAGTGTTTATTCGTTGGGTTTTCCGCGAATTATGTCGCGGATTTATTTCGCGGTGATGTACGCGATGCCGATTGTGCCGAGACCAGCATGCGTGCCGATGACGGGTCCAATCTCACCGACGATGATCTCACCGGAATACACCGTGCGAACCGTGGCAACAAACTGTTCAACGTCACTGCACTGCGCGTGCAACACGCCAAGTCTCTCAACCGGACCGGCATCTTTCAATTTGTCGATGAGAAGTTGCAGTGCTTTTCCTCGTGTGCGCGCCTTGCCACCTTCTGCAACAACTCCATCTTTGGTGGTGATGATGGGTTTGATTGACAGTGCGGTTGCAAGAATCGCCTTCGCACCACCGATACGTCCACCCTTTTTCAGGTTTTCAAGCGTGTCAAGTGCGCCTTGAACGTGAGTGCGAGGAACAAGTTGACGCCCATGTGTGGCAACTTCTGCGAGTGATGCTCCACCACGGGCTTTTTCGGCGCAACTAACGGCGATTAGACCAACGCACAAAGACACATTCTGGCTATCGATCACTTCCACGGGAATCTCTGAGGCAACCGCGCGCGCTGCTAGTTCGGCGCTTTGCATGGTTGCTGACAATCCGCTGGAGAGGGACACAACAACAATGCCAGTGGCACCTTCTGATTTGAGCCGGCGATAGACCTCTTCGAACTGGCCCACCGATGGCGCTGCTGTTTCGGGCAATTGGGAAGAGTTACGACACCGCTCCCAGAATTGGTCGTTGTTGATTCCGACGCGGTCAATGAACTCTTCATCACCGAACCGAATGCTCAACGGCACAATAGAAATCTTCAGTTCGTCAACCATGCTTTGGGGCAGGTCGCAGGAACTATCGGTCACAATGCGAATACTCATGCAGGTAAAACCGTACCGCCCTCGGCCCGTTCGCGACGCGACTTTCGCCATGACGCCCACCACCATGCGAGCACAATGAGGACAAAACTGATCATGACCAGTTGGCCGAGGCCAGCAATCGCGGTGACACGTGCAGAAAATGTGGTGGGCGCAATCACCGCATAGTCACCCTCTGGAGTCGTGACCGACACAAGCACTGGAAAGCGCCCGTTTGTGCGTGTGCGTACAGGAATCACGATGTCGGTGGTGGACCGAGCCCTGAGAGTGACCACCTTTGCACCGCCGGGAAATTGCAACTTGGGGCTACTCATGAGTACTCGCACGGTGAGATCCTCGGGTGCGGTGTTTCGCATTTGAAAACGAATGTCGCCATTGCGACTGCCAAGGGTGATCGCACCGGGATTCGCAAGTGTGATGGCGTCACGCAGACTTAGAAACTGTGCTTTGAGCCCATCAACGTAGGGAACGTAATCACTGACTGCAGAACTGATGATGAGTCCGTCAAGTTGCTCCCAAAAAATGATGCGGGGATCACTGTCTGGCAACATCGATGACGTTGCGTCACGTTCTACTTGCAGTCGAGCGAGCGCGTTGACACGTTCTGTGATGTCGCCCGAACTGATACGTGGAACAGTGACTTGTGCATCGCTACTGATTGCGGGAGTGTCGAGGGCGCTGTTGATAAGTGTGAATGCCGGATCAAGGCGAAGCAACTTCACAAGTGATTGAAGTAATTGTTGTGACGGAGCAGCACCATCAAGTGTTGAGATAACAAATCGCATGTTGGTGTAGCTGATACCAGCAGCTTTCAGATCATCTCTGTGAAGTAAGAGTTCGGCCACCATTCGATGTGCGCGTTCGACGGGTTTACTAATAGGAGACGTCATCACCTTGTGCAATGACTCATCAGCGAGCAACATGATGATGGGTGATGCATCATTACGGTTTGCGATATTCTTTGCTGATGGTGATGATGAGTAACGAAAATCTTTCATTGCTGATGGTGTTGCAATGACAGTGCGTCGTCCGGCATCACGTAGCAACTCAATGCCAGATTCATCAAGACCATCAGAAATGATTGCTGTTGAGCGTTGCACCGTGCTCCCGGGAAGCAATTCCAAAAGCACGTCCTCTCCTCGACGAAGTTGACGCAGATATTCCTCCGCTGCACCTGCACGACTTGCAGCTGACACATCAATGGGAACAAACGGCAACAGAGTAAGTGTGCGTCCGGTCAGTGATTCTGTGAGACGTGTAAACAACGTCGCGTCTTCCTCATTCTTAGAGTTCTTCAGTGACCACAAAATTTCTGGTTGCACCGCGATAGTGAATGGCGCATTGACCGTGCTGATGGTGTCGATAAATCGTTGCACACGGTCTCGAAGGTCATCGCTCACGAGAATTTCACCATTTGGTTGCAGAGAGGGAGCTGCACGCAACGAAATAACAATTGATGTTGTTACAGGATCAGTCACGCTGTTTGGTGCTGAACGGTGGATATACGTCAATGTTTGCGCGGTTATTCGACCGTTTTGGCGCGTGACAATCGAGATCGGATACATACCCAGTTCAGCCATGTACAAACCTGAGAGTCCTCTATTGGATGCTTGTAGAGGAACACTCACAACGATTGCGCCTGAGTCATCAACGCGGACGTTTGGGATAGTTACTGTGGCAACATCTGTTACGCGAGGTATCGCACCGTCATCAGAAACATTTTGAAGTTGTTCGCGAGTCGAAATTCGTCCGTGTACACGAACTTCAATTGATGCGTTGTTGTCATTCAATACCGATTCAGGAATCAAAACACGGAAAACTCCATATTGTGAATTACGCACCGTGAAAGGTTGATCGAGGATCTCCATTGTTCCATCGGGCACAGCTGCTCGCACAGGTGTCGGTGAAACAGATGAGGTAATGACGAGTGTGGTGGCGAGCACAACAAAACATGCAAGAACAATCGCTGTGATGCGATGTCGTGTCCGCGATAACACAGTCATCGTCAGTTGCCCACCTGTTTTTCCATGACTGTTAAATGGTAGGGCAACTCAGTGAAGCCAAACTTGCGGTAGAGATTCAGCGCTGCAGTGTTGGTGAATTCGGTATTGACGATGGTGTCTTCACAATTTCGGGTGCGTAGCCACGCCAGGGCAGTGGACAATAACGTGGCAGCAATTCCTGAACGTTGGTGGCGAGGGTGAACAGCGAGACGCTGGATGTAGCCGCGATTATCACTTGCTCCAACGAGAATGAACCCTTCAATCTCTTGCCGTTTCACAACAAAGATTTCCGACATTGTTGTGGCGCGAAGTGCTTCGCGTAATGCGATGTGGTCGAGACCCCATTCGACACCGAACGCAGCGCAATCAAGTTGCACTAAGAGTCGCGTGATGCCGTTGTCACGACCGATCCGATATCGCGAAAAGCGAACACGCTTGGGGCGAAGGTCATCTGCAACCGGTGGTACAGGTGCGAGATAAGTGTTCACTTGCAAAACACATAACTCTTGGGCAGTGCTGTAGTGAAGTCCACGTAGTTCTGATGCCACCGTGGGTGCAACGGCGTTAGTGCGAATGTGTCGAAATCCGCGCTTCACGATGTCGTCTTCCCATGATGCAATGACATCGGCGCTCGGAAGTGAACGTTGCATGTCGTGGCCACCCGAGAGCAACAAGAACCCGATTGAGGGATCATGCGGCCACGTGCGCAGTGACGCCGTCATCGCCCCAGACCACAAAACGATTGGAGCGCGAATATGGGCGATATTGGGCACCTCTCGAACGTAGTCTGAAGAAACACTCATGGTCCCGACTCGCTTTGCCCCCGTCTTGGAAGAAATGGCGCCATTGGCGCAGCGTTTTCGCGATGCTGGCCATCGGCTGTATCTCGTCGGGGGCACTGTTCGTGATTTGTTGATGACCACCGACGTTGAGTCACTGCGCGCTGACATGGATTTTGATGCCACGACTACCGCGCGTCCTGAAGAGACCAAGAAGTTGGTGGCGGACATCGCCGATGCGGTGTGGACACAAGGCGAGAAGTTCGGCACGATCGGTCTGCAGATCAACGGCCGCAGTTACGAGATCACAACGCACCGGGCGGAGGCGTACTCGCCAGATTCGCGCAAGCCCGAGGTTCAATACGGTGACTCCATTGAGGTGGATTTGTCGCGGCGTGACTTCACGATCAATGCGATGGCACTTGAGTTAACGAGTGACACTCCAACACTTGTTGACCCGTATGGCGGTGTCGATGATCTCATGAATCATGTATTGCGTACACCATTGTCGCCCGAAGAAAGCTTCAGCGACGACCCGCTTCGCATGTTGCGTGCCGCACGGTTCATTTCACAATTAGAAGTGGCGCCAGACCCATCGCTCACTACAGCGGTGAAAGCAATGGCAGAACGTCTCAAGATCGTTTCTGCTGAGCGCATTCGCCACGAACTTGATCGTTTGATGGTTACTAATCATCCAAGCCACGGATTGTGGTTTTTGATCGACACAGGTCTTGCTGATTATTTCTTGCCCGAATTGCCGGCAATGCGTTTGGAGCAAGATCCCATTCACCGCCACAAAGACGTATTGACACATTCCATCGCGGTTGTTGAAAACGTGCGCCCTGATGCCTCGCCAGATTTTGATTTTCGTCGCACGCGACTTGCAGCGTTGTTTCATGACATCGGCAAGCCCAAAACTCGCGGTGTGAAAGACGGAAAAGGTGTGACCTTCTATCACCATGAGGTGGAAGGTGCGCGCATGACAAAACATCGTTTGCGCGAGCTGAAATATCCAAACGATGACGTTGAAGCAATCACTGATTTAGTGGCGTTGCACTTGCGTTTCCACACGTACCAAATGGGCTGGACCGACAGCGCGGTGCGTCGTTATGTGCGCGATGCCGGTGAACAACTGGCCGAACTGAATGTGTTGACCCGTTGTGATTGCACAACACGCAATGAGAAGAAAGCACGCATCTTGTCTTCACGCATGGACGACTTAGAAGCACGTATTGCGGAGCTCAATGCAAAAGAAGAGTTACAGAAGTTGCGTCCTGAACTTGATGGTCAACAAGTGATGCAGTTACTGAACGTCCCTGCTGGCCCCATTGTTGGTGCTGCACTGGAATTTCTCATGGATGTTCGTCTTGAAGAAGGTCTCATTGGTGATGACGCGATACGTGCGCGCTTGATGACCTGGTGGGACGAAAACAAAGACAACGTGGGTGCATTGAAGCGTTCGCGTCGCCCTCGCGTGTAGTTCGTAATTGCCGACTAGTTACGAACCAAGTTTGCGCGCACGCACAACAAGTGTTGTGGGTACAACAGCGCGTGGCTGACGCAGTGATGTCAACTCATGCATGATGTCGATCGAGAAGTTCGCACGCTGCAGACTCATTGCTAACTGGCCAATTGTCGGTGTGGTAGATCCGTATTGGCGCTGAATAGTGACGTTGTTTCCCGAACCGTCACCGTCAAAGATCGCAGCAGCCGGATGTCCGATGACAAACACAAAACCGGCTTCGGGTTTCAGAACGCGGTGTACTTGTCGAAATAGTCGTGCTTCGTCGGTGTCGATGGTGATCTGATGCACGCACAACACCAAGTCAAGTGACGCACTACGCATGAGACCAAGGTCGGCGATGTCGTTGTGGTGAAATTCGACAGCGACTTCCGCTTGTGACGCGGCTGCACGCGCTTGCGCAATGTATGTAGCATTTGGGTCGACAGCGATGGAACGCGCACCCTTTTGTGCAGCAACAACGCAATTGGGAATTGCGCCGTAAATGCCCAGTTCCAGCATGCGTTTACCGCGCAGGTCTCCACACACTCGCAACTCAGCATCAGTGACCACGTCGGGGCCAAAACTGATTTCTGGCACACCGAAATCTTGTGTCATGGACGAAGTCTATGGCTAATGTTCGTGTGCATGACGTTCTCTGTTGACATGCTGCGTGGGGGTGCTGGTGTTGTTGACCATCGCCTTGCCCGACGCGCATTGATCAACGAGTTCAAACGTGGTCGCATCAGCAAAGACACCGTGTGTGATGCGCATCCGGAACTTATTCGCGCTGCGCGCAATGTGGGCGAGGAAACTGACACGCTGTGCCCTATTTGTGCCGAAGGTAATGTCGTGCTGTTGACATATGTGTTTGGGCACGGGTTACCAAAGCATGGTAAGTGCCTCACCGATAAACGCGAAGTAGAAAAACTGCAACGCCAACCACACGACTATGCGGCGTACGTTGTTGAAGCGTGTCCATCATGCAGATGGCATCACTTGTTGCGTGTGCTTCCCATCGCGGGTCGCGGTCGTCGTAGTGCAGCCTCTGGCTGATTGGAACAGTTAGTCGAGCATGCGGTGCGGATAGTGGGTGCAACAGGCAAAACACCATTTCTCTATATCTGGCAGCACCGTTGACTGGCCGCCGGGCTCGGGGCTCAGGTATTCGCGTTGCACCTTATAAATAATCTCGTTGGGAGTGCCGCAACTTTCACAAGCTCCGCGTTCGCCAAATTCGCTCACGCCCCCAAGGTACTGCGGCAATCACCACGTGCAACGCCTGTGTTGACAAGCAATAACAAGGGACACTTGCCTAGGAGATACCAGAGGTGTCCACATAGGAAAAGTGCCGATACGCTCACGAGGTCATATTCACCCTGCCCCATCGCGGGGCTCCAGGAGAAAGACCTGGATCCAGAGGGAGGTATCAGCGCATGCGTGCGTATGAACTCATGGTCATTATTAGCGGCGATCTCGACGAGAACACCGCCCACGGTTGGGTCCGAACCATTACCCAATCTGTAACTGCAGCTGGCGGAAGCATTCATGGAAATCCCGATTGGTGGGGACGTCGTCGTCTCGCATACCCAATCAACAAAAAGGACGAAGGTTTCTACGCTGTCTTTAACGTGGTCGCTCCAGGTGGCGCACTCGACGATGTTGAGCGCACATTCCGTATTTCAGACGACATTGTCCGTCACAAGTTGCTGCGTCTTCCAGATCATGAAGCCGCTCGACGTGGCATGACCTCGGCGGCCTAAGCCGTCTTTATTGGGCACACCGCTCCCGTAGGTTCAGCACCACTCGAATGAAGGAATCACCATGGCTGACAACAACATCACTCTCGTAGGCAATCTCACTCGCGATCCAGAGCTTCGTTTTACAACGGGCGGACGTGGTGTCGCATCTTTTGGTATTGCCGTCAGTCGCCGCTACCAGGTCAACGGCGAATGGCAAGAACAGACCTCCTATTTCAACATCACCGCATGGGGTCAGTTGGGCGAAAACGCAGCTGCCACCCTCACCAAAGGCATGCGCGTGATCATTAACGGCCGTTTGGAGCAGCGCGAATACACCAATCGCGAAGGCGAAAAGCGCACAGCAATTGAAGTAAACGCCGACGAAATCGGCCCGAGCCTTCGTTGGGCAACGGCACAAGTCGAGCGCACACCACGCGGCGAAGGTGGCGGTGGCGGCGGATCCCGCGGCTCATCAGCACCAGCAGCCGATTATTTCCCGACCGACGAAGAACCGTTCTGAGAATTCGAAAGGAACCACGATGACAAGCAAGAAAAACAAAGCTCGTAGCGCGCGCGCACTGCGCGAGAACGCACGCAAGATCAAGAAGAAGGCAAACCCTCTCAAGATTGAGAAGGTGGAATACATCGATTACAAAGACGTGTCACTTCTGCAGAAGTTCATGTCGGATCGTTCAAAGATTCGCGGTCGCGCCGTAAGTGGCACCACCGTGCAAGAGCAGCGTGAATTGGCAAACGCCATCAAGAACGCACGCGAAATGGCACTGTTGCCATACGCAAAGCGCGTTACAAGCACTCGCGCACCTCGCGGTGGCGCTGGTCGTGAAGAAGATGCAGATCTTGAGTTGGAAGACGCCAGCCTTGGGTCAACGCTCGTTGACGACTCAGCATCAGATGACATTGATGCATACGACGATGTAGATGCTGCAGACGCAGCTGACGATCAAGTGGAGGCAACATCATGAAAGTGATTCTTCGCGAAGACTTGGCCGGTATCGGTTGTCGCGGTGACATCGTGTCTGTGTCCGACGGACATGCACGCAACTACCTATTGCCAAAAGGACTTGCCATTGTCGCATCAGACGGTGCAATCAATCAGGCTGCCGCAATGCGTAAGCGTCGTGACCTGCGTGAAGCAGCAGATCGTGACTCGGCACGCACCGTTGCAGAACAACTCGGCGCAAAGACCATCACCATCCGCGCAAAAGCAGGTGCTGAAGGTCGTTTGTTTGGTTCAGTGACCACTGCCGACATCGCATCTGCACTGGCCGCGCAGGCTGGTATCACCATTGATCGTAAGAAGATCGTTGCTGATCCCATTCGCTCGGTGGGTGGACACAGCGCAGTAGTGCGTTTGCACGCTGATGTTGAGTGTCAGGTGAAGCTGTCCGTCGTCGCCGGATGACAACTGTTATCCCCAAGTGACAGCAGTTGTTCACACCCCAATTCACAGGCAATTCATAGGGTTATCCACTAGCAATTCACAGGCAATTGCTGGCACCGTAGGGGTGCTGTATGTCAAACGTTGCTGATCTCCCGCGCGATAGGCGCCCGCCCGCGCGCAATGATCTGCGCGTACCTCCGCACAACATTGATGCAGAAGCGTCACTGCTCGGTGCGATGTTGTTGTCAGCTGATGCAGCAGGTCTTGCAGTTGAAGAACAACTCATGCCCGATGACTTTTACAAGCCAGCGCACGTTACGATCTTTGAAGCAATACGTTCACTGATTTCTGGTGGCGAAGCAATTGATCCCGTCACAGTGGGTGAAGAACTGCGTCGTAACAAAGTGTTGGACGATACGGGCGGTCTTGACTATTTGGTTGAGTTACAAAACTCAACGCCATCAGTGAGTTCTGCATCGCGCTACATCAAGATCGTGAAAGACACGGCATTGTTGCGCCGTCTCATTCTCACTGCGAGTGAAATTGCAGACCTCGCTTATAGCGAACCTGATGATGTCACTCAAGCGTTGAATCTCGCAGAAAAGAAAGTGTTCGACATAGCAGAAGAAGAAGTGACGAACACGCTGTACCACTTGAATGAACTAACGGGTGATGCGATCAACATCATTCAAGAACGCTACGACAGCAAGTCGGAGATCACAGGTGTACCAACCGGGTATTACGACCTTGACCGTTTGTTGTCAGGTTTGCAACCCGGAACATTGAACATTGTTGGTGCGCGACCAGCGATGGGTAAAAGTGCATTCGCTCTCGGCATGGCAGTGAATGTTGCACGTCGCACAAATCGTCCGGTGTTGTTCTTCTCGCTGGAAATGTCAGCAGTCGAGTTAACACAGCGAATTATTTCCGCTGAAGCGCAAGTGCAAAGCGAAAGTCTGCGTTCGGGCAAACTCACCGAGCGTGACTGGTCGAGTGTTGCGAACTCAGTTGGGCGTTTGAACATTCCGTTGTACATCGACGACACATCACAGATCACGGTGATGCAGATTCACCAAAAGATTCGTCGCATCACTCAGCGTGATGACAAGCCAGCACTTGTCGTTATCGACTACTTGCAGCTGATGGGTAGTGACAAGGGAACACGTTCGGTGGAGAACCGCCAGATTGAAGTGAGCGAAATCAGCCGTGGTCTTAAGTTGCTCGCCCGCGAATTCAATGTTCCGGTTGTGGCGTTGTCACAGTTGAGTCGCGGTGTGGAGCAGCGCACCGACAAACGACCAGTTCTTGCTGACTTGCGCGAATCAGGTGCGCTTGAACAGGACGCTGACGTTGTCATGTTTTTGTATCGCAATGAAAACCCTGACGATCCGAACGAACACGGTTATGCAGATGTGTTGGTGCAAAAGCACCGTTCAGGTCCAACTGGTTCAGTGAAGTTGTTGTTCATCGGTCAGTTCACGCAATTCCAAAACCTTGCAAAATAATTCGGCAAAATAATTACGTGCAATAACGATGCAAAATAGTTGACGTAAAAGAGCATCAACCAGTCATTGCTTCAACACCAACAATCTCTGCTGTTGTGCGTTCTGCGACATTGCGAATCAAGTCACCGATTCGCTTTACTTCTTTGCCGGAAATTGCAGTTGGGAAGTCTGTCACCGCCAAAATCATCTCAACTTCACCCGTGCGGCCATACACCGGCGCATCGATACATATCAGGCGATACAACTTGTCGTCCTCGATGTCGCCGACCAAGTACTCGTAACTGTGGAGTTGGTCAGTAGCTGCTCGCATCATCGATCGCAGTAGGTCCGCCATGTCGGAACGATTCTCCGCGAGCAAGCGTTGTGTAAGTATGTACGTTTCGTGAGTTGGTAAACGCATTTCCACTGTGTAGCCACGCTTACTTGAGGTGCGCAGTGCGGGAAGAAAGAGTTTTCTTGCTTCATCGCGGTCACGTACAAATGATTTACCTAACCATTCTTCAATGTCTCCGTCACTGGCGTTAAGAAATAATGCAGGTCCCAAAGGAGCCACAATTTTTGTTCGGTGTCCACGCTTGAGACCGAGCCAGTCGTTGGCTGGTCCCGAAGGATTGACGATTTCCGAAATCACCAAATCTTGTCCTGACGGTAAAAGAGCAATGCAGGGACATCCTGTGTCGCGTGCAAGTTGCTGAAGCGCAGGCAGTGCGTACTCGGTGGGACTCACGGCCTCTGCAGCTCTTCCGATTGTCACGAGTGCAGGTCCAAGGCGATAGGTCTTGCGCGTGGGGTGGCGAATGAGCCAACCCGCCTCGGTGAGAGCTGTGACCATCGGATGGCAACCGGCCTTGCTGATTCCCAGGTGCCGCGCAATTTGAGCCAAGTGGAAGGAGTCCCTGGGATTGCTCGCCATAAGGTCGATGATTTGGCGAATTCGCTCGGTTTGCGGTGATGGCCTGGCCATAGGAACCCTTGCAAAGATTGTTTACATAGTGCTAACAGGTGTTAGCACATTTATAACGTTACATCAGTCACACCCATTTCATCAAGCGGGTCGTATCACGGCACACTTGAACCATGTTTCTCGGTGAAGACATCTTGGCGTGGCTCATCCTTGCTCTCGGGGGTGCGCTGGCTGTTGGCAATGTGATGGCGATAATCAAGCCACCGCCGGCCCAGAAGGAAGAGTCCGATCTTGCTCGCGCACCGATGGCGCGTTCCATTGGTATGGCAGTGGTTGGAGGGCTTGCGGCACTCTGGGCGTTGTTTAGTCTCTTTGCATGATTCTCAACTCACTCACCGTCTCGCGCGAGACCTTCGCATCTGCAACGGGTTGGGACATGAAACCAGAGGGCGCGTGTCTTGGCGAGATTTGTGTGCCGGTGCAAGACGGCCTTGCTGATGGGCAGGTCAATGTTGAAGCAGTCGCTAACAAATTGGGTATGCCGATTGTTCACGAAGAATCAGTGGATCTGTGGGCACTTGGAACAGCGACATTGGCAGGACATGCATTGTCGAGTGCAACAGCACCTGAATTAGAACTTCCGGATTGGAAAGGCAATACGTTTCAACTGTCGTCGTTGCGTGGCAAAAAAGTTGTCATCGTGTCGTGGGCGCCGTATTGAGGCTGTTCTCGTGACTTGCCAGTGTGGCAAGCGTTTCGCACAGAAGTATTTCCAAAAGGATTAGAAGTTGTCACTGTTGGTATGGACACGCTCGGATTTGAATCGTGTGCGCCATTCATCGAAGCGGCGCAACCAGAGCACCCATCGCTCATTGATGTCAATCATGTGATGGCGGAACGTTTTGGTGTCGTGAATATTCCAAATGGTATTTGGATAAATGAAGACGGCTTCATCGTGCGTCCTGCAGAACCTGCATATCCGCCAGGTGGAGCGGCTGCTCGTGGTGCACTGCCTGATGAATTGCCACAACGAATGAAAGACATCTTCACCGAGGCGACAAAGATCTCAAACGATCGCACGTTGTATGCACAAGCGTTGTATGACTGGGTCGACAATGGAGAAAAGAGTCGCTTCGTGTTGTCTCCAGAAGAAGTGATTAATCGTTCCGCATCACGTGATATGTCGTCTGCGCGTGCCGCCGCACATTTTGCACTCGCACAACATTTGTGGAACGCCGGCAATCGTGACCGCGGGATTCATCACTTCCGCGAATCACATCGTTTGCAACCAGAGAACATCTCATACAAGCGTCAGGCATGGTCGCTCATGGCGCCACCTGAAGCAGGCCCGTTCACCCGCTTTTGGCAGGGACCAGCAGAGGGCAAAGAAGAAGAATGGCCGTTTGAGAGTGATTGGTTGAGTGAAATTCGTGCAATGGGCGCGGAGAACTATTACCCCGAATTCCGCGCGTAACCGTTGCGACAAGTTTTTAAGTGCAACTGACTAATGTTGCGCGATGAACACAAAACTGCAACTGGACTCGACGGCAGAAATCGCCCAACGTGACACGCAAACCGTTACAAAAAGTGGAGAGCAAGTAGCGACAACGATTGATGGAATACAGAGCTTTTCGCCTGTCAATCATGTTGACCATCGGGGACGGGTGTTTGAAATCTTTCCGAGAGTAAATGACTACTGGAAAGATCCCGTGGTGTATTGCTACGCATTCACTATTCACCATCAGCAAGTGAAGGGGTGGGGACTTCATCAAGAAAAAGATGATCGGTACACATTGATCACGGGAGAGTTACTCACAATTCTGTTTGATGCACGTCTTGATTCTTCGACTCACGGCATGGTGCAAAAAGTGACGCTGTCTCCGCAAGGCACGCGTCAATTACTAATTCCTGCGGGTGTGTGGCACATGAACGTGAATATTGGTGAAAGTGAGGTTCATCTCATTAATCATCCAACGCAGGTGTATCACCATGCGAACCCTGACCGCCTGTTGCTTCCATGGAATACCCCGGAAATCCCCAGCGATATCGCAAAGTTCTTTCCGCAGCAAAATGTCAGCACCATTTTCAATGACTGTCACTAGATAGCGAGAAGATCATGTCCGCCAGCGCTCTGATTACTGTCATCATTCCTACTCATAGCCATGATGAGACGCTGTCGTTTTCAGTGCGAAGTGTTCTGGAACAGACGGTGACCGATCTTCAAGTTGTGATTATCGGCGATGGTGTTACTCCAGAGGTTCGAGCAGAAGCTGAAAAGTTGTGCATAGGTGATGCTCGCGTGATGTTTCACGATCATCCGAAAACTCCACGTCGTGGCGAATTACTGCGTGATGTGGTTATTCGCGATTCAACATCGCGCTTTATCGCGTACAACTGTGATGACGATTTATGGTTTCCTCATCATCTAGAGACCTTGATTGGTCTCATTGATGATCGCGACTTTGCACATCCATTCCCCATCTTGATAGGTGCTGACGGCATTCCATTTTTTATGCCATCTGATTTGACACGTCCTGAATCTGTGCAATGGCATCTGAGTGAAACACCACGAAACACGATTTCTCTGTCAGGTGTTGTGCACACACGTGAGTCGTACTTGAGATTGCCTCATGGTTGGCGAGAGACTCCTCAAGGGCGATGGACCGATCACTACATGTGGCAACAATTCTTCGAGCAACCGTGGTTTTCTGGTGTTACCAGTCCTTATGCGACCACGTTGAAATTGATGGCACAAGGTAGAGACAACTTTGCAGCGGGCGAGCGACGAGGAGACATCGAGCAGTGGTGGAACCGAATGCATACTCCGGAGTTCGCTGCTGAATGGGAAACGATGGTTCACAATGCGATGTGGAAGTCAGCTGTTGATCACAATCTGGTATCAACATGGCGCGAGGACGAGATCACACAGCTTTGTCAGCAAGTGGAAGATGCTCAAGCTCTCGTTGAGTCTCGAAACGGGGACGTCCAGCGCCTGGAGGAACAATTACATGTCTCACATAGCAATTCTTGGAAAATAACGAAACCGTTTCGCGCCCTCCGCAAGAGACGCAAAAATAAGCCTGCTTTCGGTATCTGATTCACTGGTCGCCTGCGAGTCAATGCCCTTCAGCCACTAGGGCTTTACTAATGTGATCATTCGTGATCCTTTCTGATCGAGACCTTCGCAAACAGATGGCCGAGGGCCGCATATTGATCGAGCCGTATGACGACTCGTGTGTGCAGCCCTCGTCCATCGATGTGAAGGTCTCGCATCTTTTCCGGGTCTTTCGCAACCACACCGCTGGTGTGATCGATGTGAAGCAAGACCTCACTGATCTCACCGAGTTGGTGGAGATTCCTCTCGACGGCGTCTTCATGTTGCATCCCGGAGAGTTTGTTCTCGGGTCCACACTGGAGCGGGTGAAAGTGCCCGACGACTTGGTCGGCCGTGTGGAGGGCAAAAGCTCACTTGGTCGTCTCGGACTTCTCATCCACTCAACTGCGGGCTTCATCGACGCTGGTTTCGATGGACACATCACGCTTGAGTTGGCAAATGTCGCCAACCTGCCCATCACCTTGTATCCCGGAATGAAGATTGGTCAGATCTCGTTTATGCAGATGACGTCACCCGCCGAAAAGCCATATGGTCAGGGTGCGTCTGGTTCAAAGTATCAAGGACAGCGTGGACCCACGCCTAGTCGATATTTTGAAAACTTTCGCACGCAGATGTAACTGCGCACGTCGTCACAACGGTGTAGCTATTCACCAACAGGTGCGCTGAACGGTACGTCTTGGTTCGCAAGACGCTTCTCACCATTTTCCAACGCATCAAGAACGTGAATTGCAATGTCTGCAACTTTCACGTCGTCATCTGTCGCGCCAGCAGCTTTCACACCATCGTCCATCATGATGTAACAGAATGGACAAGCAGTAGCAACACGTGATGCGCCGGTGCTCAGCGCTTCTACCGCGCGCTCGTCGTTCACTTTTGTGCCGATACTTTCTTCCATCCACATGCGTGCTCCACCTGCACCGCAACACATTCCTTTGGTTCCGTTACGTGGCATTTCAACGATCTGCACACCCTTGATCGAACCAACAACTTTGCGTGGTGCCAAGTAGACATCGTTGTGGCGACCGAGATAGCACGAGTCGTGATACGTAATGCGATCGTCAAGTGACGCATTGCGCATGTCTAACTTGCCGGTCTCAATGAGGTGCTCCAGCAATTGACTGTGATGGATCACTTCGTAGTTACCACCCAATTGTGGGTACTCATTAGCGAGAGTGTTAAAACAGTGCGGACACTGCGTGATGATCTTGCGCACTCCCATGCCGTTCAACATTTCAATGTTTGGCATTGCGAGCATTTGGAATAGGTACTCGTTGCCACTTCGACGCGCACTGTCACCCGTGCACATTTCGTTTGGTCCGAGAATTGCAACATCAATACCGGCACGCTCGAGCAATTTGGCCATTGCTTGGGTGACTTTCTTGTTCTTGTCATCAAAGCTGCCTGCGCAACCAACCCAGTAGAGGTATTCGTGGTTAAACGCTGAACCCGGATCAATCACTTCAACATTGAAGTCTTGTGCCCAATCAGCGCGCTCAGCTTGGTTCATTGCCCATGGGTTGCCCTGATTTTCCATTGCGCGGTAGGCATTACCCAACTCGGCAGGGAAGTTGCTTTCCATGAGTGACAAGTAACGACGCATGTCGAGAATCTTGTCGAGAATTTCAATGTTCACCGGACAGTTCTCATCACATGCTTTACATGTGGTGCACGCCCAGATTTCTTCTGACGTGATGCGCTCGAACAATGAGTTCGCACCGATAGTGATCTCACTGTCGACGCCAATTGGAGGAGAGACCTTGCCACCAGGTGCGTGTGCTGCTGTTGCGGCCATCACTTCACCGGTCTTCAACACGATTTCACGTGGGTCAAGTGGCTTACCGGTTGCGTGTGCAGGACACACGCTTGTACAACGACCACACATTGTGCATGCGTCGGTGTCAAGCAATTGCTTCCATGTGAAATCCTCAACAACGCTTGCACCAAATGTTTCAAGCGATGTTTCCATGAGGTTTGGCATTGCCTTCATCGCACCCTTGGGGCGATCGCGATCCTTCAAATACATGTTGAGTGGTGAAGTGAACACGTGACGCAACATGGTGACTGGCAACAGTGCGAGGAACACCACGAATGACACAACGTGCGCGACCCACCAAATTTGGTGCCATGTTTCGAGTGAACTTGCTGACACGCCGTCCACTAACTGTGCGAGTGGGTAGCCGACGTAGCTCCACTTTTCATACGACAAGTCGGTGCCAGTTGCTTCCGTGGATGCGATACGGAACATCTCGGCACCAAAACCAGAAATTCCAATAAAGAAGAGCACTGCCAAGATCACGCCATGTTCTGCTTTGGTCTTGATACGAATGCGATATGGGCGCTGTACATAACGACGAATGATCGCCCACAAAACGCCACCGGTGAACATGAGTCCTGCGGTGTCACCAATGAACACGTACGCCTGGTACACACCACCGTGGAGGAACTTCAAACTCTCCGGTAACTGGTGATCAATCTCAAGAACGGTGGTGACGCCAAGCAAGATGAGGAAACCAAAGTAAATAAGTGAGTGCATGAGTCCTGCTGCACTGTCACGAAGCAGTGTGCGCATGTAGACGCCAGCGCGATAATCAGCAAGACGACGCTTTGCATTTTTTGGTGTCGTCTTACGACGATCCGGTGTGCCGCGTTCCCAGTTGCGGATGCGATCAGCGAAACGGAATGAACCCCAGATCAACATGATCGGGATGACGGTGTAGAAGGCCACCTTGATCGGACCAGGAATACCTTCGAACACTTCGCGTGTCATTGAGGATTCGTTGTGCCAGTCGGTGATCAACGGCAAGATGCCCGAGGCCAAAGTGAAAAGGCCAATGCCTAATCCGAAGGCAATGGACAACTGGTACGGCCGAAGTCGGCGCGGTCCCTTGTCGGTGGCGGCAGTAGAAGTGTCGTTCGCGCTCATAACAGTGTTAACGCTACTTGCCCTGACGTCAGGGAGACAGATTCGGTGGCACAACAACACAAGCCCGAATGCTCGGGCTCACGGTTACGGGGCGAGTACTGCTTTAGTTTGCAGCGTTTTCGAACTCGCGCAGGCGAGCTGCCAAGTTGCGCAACAACTTGATGCCAATTGCAGGTGCGGCCTTGATTGTGGTTTGCAATCCACGACCAGTGACAACGAGAAGATCCATGTCGGTATCTGCCACAACAGTTGCTGTGCGCTTGCCCGGATCAAGAAGCGACAATTCACCGAAGATCGAACCACGACCAAGCGATGCAACTTTGCGTCCACCTTTCATGACAGACGCAGTGCCACTCAAAACGATGAATGCTTCTTGTCCGATGTCGCCCTCTTTCATGAGAACGTAACCAGCATCAACTTCAACTTCGTCGGTGTTAGTTGCGATCGTTTGGAGCTCACGCTTGGTGCACTCTGAAAACAGTGCCATCTTGCTGAGAGTCTTGAGGTATGCGTCTTGTGCCATAACGCCAGTGTATGTCATTTGGCGAGGGCGTTTGACCGCTGTGTCTAGTGACCACCAGCTTGCTTCGCCACAGCATCTGCCGCGGCTGCGATTGCGTCTTGGTCGCCCAAATACTGTGCAGATGTCACTGACAAATCGTCATTCAGGTGATATCGACGCGGAACACCCGTGGGGATGTTCAACTCAGGAATGTCTTCTTCCGAGATGTTTTCAAGATGCATCACCAGTGCGCGAAGCGAGTTGCCGTGTGCGGTGATCAACACATTCATGCCGGCAAGTAATTGCGGGACGACTGTTTCGTGAAAATGGGGCACCACACGCGCGACCACATCTTTGAGACACTCGGTTGCAGGGAGATCAGACGGGTTGACAAAGCGATAGCGCTCATCATTTACCGGATGCTCGGGAGATGCGGTGTCAACCGGTGGCGGTGGCACGTCGTAACTGCGGCGCCACAGGTGTGTTTGCTCTTCGCCATGGCGTTCGGAGGTTTCCTTCTTGTCGAGGCCTTGGAGCGCTCCGTAATGTCGCTCATTCCATCGCCAGTGGCGTTGCACTGGTAGCCACACCTGACCCATTGAGGACAAGGCAAGATGGCAGGTAACGACGGCACGGGTGAGAACCGATGTATGGGCCACGTCGAACCACAGCCCCTCTTCTTTCATGGTGAGGCCAGCATTGTGGGCTTCGGCCTCGCCCTGGGCCGTCAAGGTGACATCATGCCACCCGGTGAAAAGGTTCAGTTCATTCCACGTGCTTTGGCCGTGGCGCAGTAGTACGAGATCTCCGAGCACGTCTCAAGAGTAGCCAGCACAAGGGTTTACGTGACGAGTGACAAATGTTGAGTCAACTCCACTCAAGTTTTCTTTCACAAATGTTGTCAGACTCGAAACCTCCCCTTATTATGCGGACACAGTCAGTTTGACCCCCCTACATACTTATTAATAAGGAGACCCCCAATGGCTAAAGCAGTCGGTATCGACCTCGGAACCACCAACTCCGTCGTCGCGGTTCTCGAAGCGGGTGACCCTGTCGTCATCCCCAACTCCGAAGGTTCGCGCACCACTCCATCGGTGGTTGCATTTTCAAAAACTGGCGAAGTGCTCGTTGGTGAAGTGGCCAAGCGTCAGGCAATCACCAACCCAGATCGCACCTTCCGCAGCATCAAGCGCCACATGGGTGAGGCGTGGAAGTCAGACGACATTGATGGCAAGCAGTACACGCCACAAGAAATCAGTGCACGCACGCTCATGAAGTTGAAGCGTGATGCCGAGGCATATCTCGGCGACACCGTGACAGACGCGGTGATCACTGTTCCCGCGTACTTCGATGACGCACAGCGCACCGCAACGAAAGAAGCCGGACAGATTGCTGGTCTCAATGTGTTGCGAATCATCAACGAACCAACTGCAGCAGCTCTTGCGTATGGTCTTGACAAAGGCGCTGAGGACGAGACGGTGTTGGTGTTCGACCTTGGTGGTGGAACATTCGACGTGAGCGTTCTTGAAATTGGTGACGGCGTGTTTGAAGTAAAGAGCACTCACGGTGACACACAACTTGGTGGTGACGATTGGGACCAGCGCATCATCGATTGGTTGGTAAAGAACTTCAAGTCACAGCACAACATTGATCTCGCACAAGATCGCATGGCTGCGCAACGTTTGAAGGAAGCCGCAGAAAAAGCAAAGATCGAACTTTCACAAGTGCAGCAAACACAAATCAACCTGCCGTTTATTACCGCAACCGCAGAAGGTCCGCTGCACCTTGACGAAACGTTGACACGCGCTGCGTTTCAAGAAATGACATCAGATCTGATTGAGCGTTGTCGCATTGCATTCGAACAAGCATTGAAAGATGCAGGAGTCTCAAAGGGACAACTCAGCCATGTGATCTTGGTAGGTGGTTCCACTCGTATGCCAGCTGTTCAAGATCTAGTACAAAGCCTCACTGGAAAAGAGCCAAACAAGTCGGTGAACCCTGATGAAGTTGTTGCAATTGGCGCAGCAGTCCAAGCTGGTGTGTTGAAGGGCGATGTAAAAGATGTGTTGCTTCTCGATGTCACACCACTGTCACTTGGTATCGAAACAAAAGGTGGCGTGATGACTCGTCTCATCGAGCGGAACACCACCATCCCCACTCGTCGCACCGAGGTGTTCACCACCGCTGAAGACAACCAGCCTTCGGTGGAGATTCACGTGTTACAGGGCGAGCGCGAAATGGCCAGCTACAACAAGACCTTGGGCAAGTTCCAACTTGTTGATCTTCCCCCTGCACCACGTGGCATGCCACAGATCGAAGTCACTTTCGACATCGATGCGAACGGCATTGTGCATGTATCTGCAAAAGACCGTGCGACAAATAAAGAGCAGTCGATGACCATTTCAGGTCAGTCATCTTTGAATAAAGACGACATCGACAAGATGGTGAAAGACGCAGAAGCACACGCAGAGGAAGATCGCAAGCGTCGTGAAGAAGCTGAAGTTCGTAACAACGCCGACTCACTCGTGTACCAAACCGAAAAAGTGTTACGCGAACAGGGTGACAAAGTCTCAGCTGACGAGAAGGCTGCCGTTGAAGGACCACTTGCTGATCTCAAGACTGCAATTAGTGGAAATGACATCGCGGCTATCAAGGCAGCGACAGAGACTTTGATGACAGCAAGTCAGGCGTTTAGCCAGAAGTTGTATGAAGCAGCTGCTCGTGACACGAATGCAGCTGGCACATCGGCATCAGGTGCGTCAAGTAGCGGACCAAGCGATGACGACATTGTTGACGCTGAGATCGTCGACGAGAAGTAAGAAATCGAGATGGATTCGGAAATGGTGGACGTTCCCGAAGATGCAGATGCTGTGTCGACAGGTGATGCGACAGAAAATGATGTCGCATCATCTGAAGATGTCTCGTTTGATGACGTTGATGTAGCAGCGTTGTTGAAAGAACGTGATGATTTCAAAGACGTTGCAATTCGTCTGCAAGCGGACTTCGAAAACTATAAAAAGCGAGTTGCATCAACTCAGGCAGATGAGATTGATCGTGCAACAGGGCGTTTTGTTGAAGCGTTGTTACCGGTTCTCGATGCTTGCGAAGCAGCAGTTGCACACGGATCAGATGATGTGTTGACCATTTGGTCGGCACTCATTGGTGGTCTGCAAAAACAAGGACTTGAAGCACTCGATCTTGTTGACAAACCATTTGATCCATCACTTGCTGATGCGGTGATGCATGAAGATGGCGACGGCAGTGATCCGGTGGTGACCGAAGTGTTGCGTACTGGGTACTTGTGGAAGGGCAAGGTCTTACGACCTGCAATGGTGAAGGTAAAGGGGTGACGAAGTGACGGCACAACGCGAGTGGTTTGAAAAGGACTACTACGCGGTCTTGGGCGTGTCTAAAGGCGCATCTGCCAAAGACATCACCAAGGCGTACCGTCGCCTTGCACGTCAATACCACCCCGACGCAAACCCTGGTAACCGCGACGCGGAGGAGAAGTTCAAGGCAATTTCTGCTGCCTATGACGTTCTCGGGGATGAAGAGAAACGCAAAGAGTACGACCAAGTGCGCGAGATGGGCCCGATGGGCGGCGCACAATTTGGTGGACCTGGTGGTTTCAACGCTGGTGCTGAAGGCTTTGGCGATTTGTTTAGCCAAATGTTTGGTCGTGGTCGCGGAAGTAACGCGGGCGTTGGACCACAACGTGGTGGTGACATCGAAGCACAACTCACGTTGAGTTTCGAAGATGCTGCTCATGGTTTAACAACGTCACTTCATCTCACGGCCGAAGCACAATGCTCATCATGCGCTGGTAGCGGTGCGCGCACAGGAACAACTCCCAAAGTGTGTGGCTCATGTGGTGGTCGCGGATCTGTTGCCAACAACCAAGGATTCTTTTCTCTGTCGTCACCGTGCACCACGTGTGCTGGTCGCGGCATGATCATCGAATACCCCTGTTCCACATGTCGTGGTTCAGGAGTTGAAGTGCGACCGCGCGAAGTAAAAGTGCGTATTCCTGCTGGTGTGAGTGATGGTCAGCGCATTCGATTGAAAGGTCGCGGTGCACCAGGCAGAAATGGTGGTCCTCCAGGAGATTTGTTTGTCGAGTGTCGTGTGATGCCACACCCTGTGTTTGGGCGTGATGGTCTCAACTTGTTGGTGCGGATACCCGTGAGCTTCACCGAAGCAGCTCTTGGTGCAACCATTCCGGTACCAACACTTGATGGCAAAGAAGTAACGGTGCGTATCAAACATGGCACCGCATCCGGCACGCGTCATCGTGTTCGTGATCATGGCATCGCAACTTCAAGTAAGACCGGCGACTTGATTGTGACAGTCGATGTCGATGTGCCGTCGTCATTGAGTGATGACGAACGAGCAGCGGTTGAAGCCCTGCACGACGTGTTGCGTTCGCCGCGTGGCGCAAACGTAAGTAATGCAAAGGCCGGGAAGAAATGAGAGATCAACAACAAGCTGTGTATGTCATTTCTGTAGCGGCCGAGTTAGCGGGCATGCATCCGCAAACACTACGTATTTATGAGCGTCGCGGATTGGTGCGTCCCGCACGAACCAGTGGAGGTAATCGCCGATACAGCGATCATGACATCGCACGTCTTCGTCGCATTGCAGAACTTGCATCGCAAGGCATGAATTTAGAAGGCATTCGCCACGTGATGTCTCTTGAAGAAGAAGTGATACGGCTCCGTCGTGAAGTGGAACAGTTGAAAGCAGAGTTGGCAACTGCGGTACAAGAAGCAGAGCGCAGTGTGCGTCGCGATCTCGTTCCTCTTCGCCAATCAGTTGCAGTTTTTGGTCAGCGCCCCAGCATTTTTGATCGCAAATAAATCCCCTAACACATAGATACAGATATGACACTCGACCCGAAGAAATGGACAACAAAGACGCAAGAAGCAGTCGGCGGAGCCGGCGAACTTGCGCTGTCAAGTGGTCACCCTGAGGTGACTCCTGATCACGTCATGGTGAAGTTGCTTGATCAGCCAGAGACGATTGTTCCTGCGGTCTTGCAGCAGTTGGGTGTTGCACCGGGAATGTTGCGTAATCGCGCCGATGAAGTTCTAGCAAAGTTGCCACGAGTGCAAGGTGGACAAGAGCCGCGCATGAATCGCGAGCTCTCGAATGTGTTACAGAATGCAGAGACGTATCGCAAAGACCTGCGTGATGATTATCTGTCTGTGGAGCATTTGTTGCTGGCGATGAATCAGCGCGTGGGTATCGGTTCAGAAGAGATGTTGCAGGCGCTTGCGCAAGTGCGCGGTTCTCATCGAGTGACATCTCCCGATCCGGAATCACAGTTTCAAGCACTTGAGAAGTACGGAACAGATCTCACTGCTCGTGCACGTGAGGGGAAGATCGATCCTGTCATCGGTCGTGATGAAGAAATTCGGCGCGTCATTCAAGTGTTGTCTCGTCGCACCAAGAACAACCCAGTGCTCATTGGCGAACCAGGTGTTGGTAAGACCGCGATTGTGGAGGGTCTCGCCCGACGCATCGCAGACGGTGATGTGCCCGAAGGTCTGAAGAACAAACGTCTTGTATCGATCGATATTGGTTCAATGTTGGCGGGCGCAAAGTATCGCGGTGAATTTGAAGAACGCCTCAAGGCGGTGTTGAAAGAGATCATCGATTCTGAAGGTGAAGTGATCACCTTCGTTGATGAAATTCACACTCTCGTTGGTGCTGGTGGTGCAGAAGGCGCAATGGATGCGGGCAACATGGTGAAGCCAATGTTGGCACGTGGAGAATTACGCATGATTGGTGCAACCACTCTTGATGAATATCGCAAACACGTTGAGAAGGACCCTGCACTTGAGCGTCGTTTTCAACAGGTGTATGTGGGAGAGCCATCCGTTGCCGACACCATCGGCATTTTGCGCGGTTTGAAAGAGCGTTATGAAGTGCACCACGGTGTGCGTATTCAAGACTCTGCATTAGTGAGCGCGGCTGTGTTGTCTAACCGTTATCTGACTAATCGTTTCTTGCCAGATAAAGCAATTGATTTGGTCGATGAAGCAGCGAGTCGTTTACGCATTGAGATCGATTCACTTCCCACTGAGATCGATGTTGTGCAACGTCGCATGTTGCAGATGGAAATCGAAAAAGTGGCGTTGGAAAAAGAAACCGATGTTGCGTCGCGAGAGCGTCTTGCATCACTGAATGTTGAACTTGAAGAGTTGCGCGCACAAGTTGCAGAAAAGAAAGTGCACTGGGATGCAGAACGCGAAGCAATCGCGGCTATTCGCACCTTGAAAGAAGAACTTGAACAACTGCGCACCAATGTTGAGCGCGAAACAGACCTCGAAAAAGCCGCAGAGATTCGTTACGGACGTATTCCCGAATTGGAACGACGTATTGAAGAAGCGACAACACATCTTGATCAATTGCAATCATCGACTCGTATGTTGAAAGAAGAAGTGGATGCTGAAGACATCGCCGAAGTGGTGTCTAAGTCAACCGGAATTCCCATTAGTCGTTTGATGGAAAGCGAAATGCAAAAACTCGTTCATTTGGAGGAGTTGCTGCACAAACGCGTGATCGGACAAGACGAAGCAGTGGTTGCGGTGTCGAATGCAATTCGCCGTAGCCGCGCTGGACTGTCTGATCCGAATCGTCCTATTGGTTCGTTTATGTTCTTGGGACCAACTGGTGTTGGAAAGACCGAGTTGGCGCGTGCTCTTGCAGAGTTTCTATTTGACGATGAAAAAGCAATGGTGCGTGTCGACATGGGTGAGTACATGGAGAAGTACTCGGTGAGCCGCCTCATTGGTGCACCTCCCGGATATGTCGGCTACGACGAAGGCGGACAACTCACCGAAGCAGTGCGTCGTCGCCCGTACAGCGTGGTGTTACTTGACGAAGTAGAAAAAGCTCACCCAGATGTGTTCAACGTATTGTTGCAAGTGCTTGATGATGGCCGACTCACCGATGGTCAAGGACGCACGGTTGATTTCACCAATGTGGTGTTGATCATGACGAGCAACTTGCCTGGTGACCCAATGGACTTCTTCCGTCCGGAGTTCGTTAACCGCATTGATGAAATTGTGCGTTTCCGTTCACTCACACCTGAGGATCTCGGTGCAATCGTGGAAATTCAGTTAGAGAGTTTGGTGAAGCGATTGGAAGACCGTCGCATCACGTTGCAAGTAACCCCGGCGGCACGTCTTGCACTTGCATCACGCGGTTTTGATGCGGCATTCGGCGCACGACCATTAAAGAGACTTATTCAACGTGAGATCGCAGATAAAGCAGCAGTGCTTATTCTTGAAGGCAAAGTCGGTGAAGATGGCGCCATCAAGGTTGATGTCGACGGCGATCAATTGAGCGTCACCCCGAACGGCATTGTGACGTTGAAGTGACACAAACGTGGCGTGCCTCTGTTTGGTCATAGCAGTTAGTTGCGTGTGTTCGTGAACCCGGACTTGTTGCAGTACGACGAAGTGTGGGCGGCCGCGGGAACGTGGAACGACGTGTTCGGCGCCGCGCCGACTGACATCGTTCGTGTCGCCGGTGGTGTCGTCACCGACCTGAAACGCTGACCAGTAATTTCAGTTGTCGCGAAAGGGCATCGAACACAAAGTCGTTCCGGGATGCTCGTCCCATGATGAGCGCACCTTCAGCGGCCGCAATGCAGACAGCCGCATAGTCACTAGATGCAGACGTGTCGG
>CAYVAV010000015.1:5475-37454 GCA_964449085.1 uncultured Bifidobacterium sp. | reverse complement strand
CTGCTGCTTTCTTCTTACGGCGTGCAGGAGCCTTCTTAGCTGCTGCTTTCTTCTTGCGGCGTGCAGGAGCTTTTTTAGCTGCTGCTTTTTTCTTTGCTGCCACTTGAGTTTCCTCTCGTTGGGTAAGTGTTATTACTTACGGTTTGGGTTCAGCTCAGCTTTGAGCGTTGAGCTCGCAGTGAACTTCATCGCAGTCGACGCAGGAACGTTCACTGTCTGACCCGTTTGTGGGTTACGGCCAGTGCGTGCCTTGCGTTGAGTGGTGCTGAACGAGCCGAAGCCCGGCCAAGCAACCTTCTCACCATTCTTTGTAGATGCAACTACGAGTTCAAAGAAAGCAGCGATTGTGCGCTCGGCGTCTGCCTTGCTGCAATCAGCTTTCTTTGCAACTTCTTCGATGAGTTCTGCTTTGGTCATTGTTGTTTGTCCCTCCTCGGAACGGAGTGATGGACATATCTGAATTGCATTTTCAGACAAATGCAAGCATTTCCGACGCGCGACACCATTTCGCGGAGGAATATTCGCAACGATTGCACTGTGCAGAAAGTGCACGACCGCGACGCAAACATCACAGATCACGAAGAGATGATGTCGCATGCAACGACAGGACAATCACTCACTGTGCCCCTGTGCTCGCGCTCCATACTTTGATTCTCGATGGGCGCAAACCCAATAAACACAAGGGTTTGAGCAGATCCTCAACACAACAACAGTGCGCATAAATTCAGCAATGCACGCGGTGTGCAGAGATGAAAAACAGAGTTCGCGATACCCGCTACAACAATGTGTCAGCGGTGTGACTCGCGTCCAAAATGAGTATTCGAGCACCCAAAAAATTTCTCAAAAAAATTTCTGAAAAATTTCTGAAATCGCACCCAAAATCGGTGCTCACTCCAGTTTTGAACAAAAAGTGATCGAGTCAGGGATCCACCACTTGCTCGAATGTATCGACCATGATGTGGATCGTTGATCGAGCAGCGGAGCGTCTCGAGCGCAGATCATGCGCCTGTGTCATTGCCTAGTGGTGTGCGTACGCGGATCGTTCTTGACACTTCAGTTCTTGTTGCAGATCCATCATCACTACATTCATTCCCTGGATGTGAAGTTGTTATTCCACTCACAGTTGTTGAAGAACTTGATGGTTTGAAAACGCGCATGGATGATGTTGGTCGTGCGGCGCGCACTGCACTGCGCACCATTGAAGATCTACGTCGTCGCGCTGGTGGCTCTATTCATCATCCAGTGCCTTTGTCATCTGACCCTGACGCAGGCACTGTCCACATCGAGGTGAATGGCATCCAGCGTCACCGTCTCATCGAAAATGGGCTGGATCCCGAGATCCCCGACAACCGAATTATCGGCGCCGCGCTTGGCCAAGCAGACCACGCACCCACCCAGATCATCTCTAATGACGCTGGTTTGCGCATCAAAGCGGCTCACCTCGGGTTGATTGCAGCTGAGCACCAGCCAGTTGGCCGTTCAAGCCGTACTCGGCCGATGGGATGGGTCACAGTCGACACCGACGCCAAGGTCATTGATCATCTCTACAGCAACGGCAGCGTCGATTCCGACAGCGATGCGGTTCTTTCCGATCTTCACGAAAACGGATTTGCAGTCATGCGATGCGGTTCGCAGTCTGCACTCGTACGCAAACAAGACGATGACATGCACCTGCTCCCGCCATCTTCCCCTGAAGCTTGGGGTCTACGAGCACGGTCGAAGGAACAGCGTTTCGCGCTGGAGCTTCTCCTTGATCCGAATGTGAATGTTGTGGCGCTTGATGGTCAAGCTGGCACCGGCAAGACCGTCATGGCCGTGGCAGCTGGCCTCGAACAAGTTGTTGAACGACGCGCATACGAACGTCTTGCGATTTATCGCCCACTTGTGCCGGTCGGACGCGCTGATGTTGGTTTCTTGCCCGGCGGGCTAGAAGAAAAACTTGACCCCTGGATGTCGGCTATTCACGACGCAATTGTTGCACTGACTGATCAACGCTCAAATCACGATGCTCGTCGCATGATCGACGACCTCATCAGCCGCGGACAGCTGTCACTTGAGTCAGTCACATTCCTTCGTGGCCGCTCCCTGCATAAGCAATTTGTAGTTGTGGATGAAGCCCAAAACCTGGAACCCACTACGCTCAAAACAATCCTTACCCGCATTGGCGAGGGCACAAAAGTGGTGTTCACCGGCGACACAAGCCAAATTGATGCCCCGTACATGGGTGAGTCAAACAACGCTCTCGCTGTCCTGATCCAAGCATTCAATAACCAGGAATGTTTTGGCCACGTGACGCTGGCGTCATGTGAACGCAGCGAAGTCGCAAGCCTTGCTGCCGAATTGCTGTAACAGTTGTTGTAAACATGGTCGGTATGACCACCGATGCAGTCGAGACCCCCGATTCGTTCATTCGATCGTTCACCGCTTTGCTCGCCGCCAAAAACATTGATGCTGCCAGCGCGATGATCAGCAACGACTGCGAATACGACAATGTGCCGATCGGGAAGGCGTTTGGTCCGCAAGGACTTCGTGACACCCTGACCGGCTTTTTTGCGATGTGTGATTCCCTCGACTGGGAAATCATTCGCCAGAGCACAACTGGGGACATGAGTTGCGCAGTCGTACTGAATGAGCGCATTGACCGTTTCGTTATTAAAGGAACCACCTATGAACTGCAAGTTGCTGGAGTATATGAAATCCATGACGGTCGCATCACGTTGTGGCGCGACTACTTTGATCAAGCAGTGCTGTTGCAAGCGTTCACGGCTGCATCAGCATGAATACAGCATTATTAATGCAACATTTATCGTGTGACACACCGTGGTTGTACGGTGCGACCAATGACGAACAACATGACTGCTTCCAACATCTCCCACATCTCTGACATGTTGTTCACTGTTGTTGACTGTGAAACAACGGGCTTCTACGCCGAGACCAACCGAGTCATACAAGTAGGCGCAGTCATCATTAATGGCGCCGGAGAAATCCAATCGCAATTTGACACAATCGTGCGTCCAGAGTGCCCAGACACGTACGAACATGCTGCCGAGCACATTCACGGAATTTCATACGAGCAAGTATTGGCAGGCACGCCACTGCGAACCGCACTTCAACAACTACTGGACTTTGGCGCGCCGCACATCTTCGTAGCCCACAACGCGCCGTTTGATATTGGTTTTCTTATGGCCGAGGCACAGCGTGTTGGACTAGGCGAACAATATTCACGGTGGCTATCTCGCTCACTCGATACTGTCGCACTTTCTCGACGCGTGGACCGCGACAGTGAGAGATCACACAAACTCGGAACACTATGTGAGCATTACGGTGTCGACCCGGGACGCTCTCACGATGCACTTTCTGATGCAATTGCTGCGGCACATCTATTACCCAAGATCTTGAGTGATCTCGAAATAACAAGCGTTGATCAACTCGATGCTGTGTTGCTCTCGTAACGCGCTAGAACCTGACGCGCCGCGCGTTGAGCGACATCGATCAAATGAGGTGGCGATGAAATCGTGATGCCATCGCCTGCCCGCAGCACGATGCGACTCAACCAGTGCTCACTGCTCACCGCCATCTCAATGTCGAATGATCCGTCTTTGTTCTCAGTGATTGCACGACATGGATACGACTCAACAATCCATGCGGCATGTGGTGCTACGTGCGCGACCACAACCTCAGTTTGCGAGGCGTTGGTGAACCACTGTGGAATATCCACCGGCTCATGAGATACGTCAGAGAACTCACCCGTGGGCGCAACGGATCGAATGCGGTCAATACGAAAATGGCGACGTTCTCCCGATGCGCTGTCATCGGCATTCATGTACCAATTGCCCTTGTCAGAAAACACGGACCTCACTACGACCTTGCGTTGTGACTCCTCATTGCGCGCTGGTGTCCAATACACGATGCTGAGAACTTCACCGTTTTCTGCAGCGTGGGTGACTGCGTCCAGAAACTCTGGGGACTGGGTTTCGACATCAACCATGTTGTCTCCCAACACACGTTGCAGTTTTTGTAACGCGGACTGCAGATGTTCCCCCTGGCTGAAACCGGGAATGTCGTCTGCAGCAGATGCGAGAACACTTAGAGTGAACGCCTCGTGCGCACTCAAACGAAGACGTTGTTCAAATTGCTTGTTTGGCCCCACATTGATGAAGTTTCCATCAATCCATAGGTCTGCGAGATCAAACGGTGTGTACGGCGGGACGCCGCACATTGACGCCAGTTCAAGATCCTCAACAAGATCGGAAGCAGAGATGTTGAATTGTTCCGCCATGTCGGAGATGCGAACGCGTTCACGTTGCATTAGCCACGGCAACATCACCAATAACCCGCGAAGGCGATCGGATGCACTGCGAGGTCCACGACGAGCCATTAGCGGGCCTCCACCATCTCGTGCAACCACGACACGACTTCCTCACGTACTTCGGGAGGAGACAACACTTCGGCGCGATCAACCATCGCGAACAACCATGTACGAAACGCAACACGATTTGCGCATGGTACTTCCACCTCTACTGAACCGTCGTCGTGTTGTGTCACCACTGCGTCGCTTCCGAGTTCGCGCAAGACCGCAGGAGCAACTCCGCCATCAATTCGCACAAGTGCGCGTTCATTTGATTGCACGAAATCTTTCGGATCGCGTGCAAAGGCAGTAGTGATATCGAAATCATGTGGTCGTTCAAATGTTGCCTTCTTGTTAACCACTACATCACTATCGAAACGATCAACTCGAAACACGATCTGAGCGTCACGAACGCTGTCTTTGCCCACTAGGTACCAAAATCCATTTCGGCTAACGAGTCCGTACGGATGCACAGTGCGTGATTTGCCGTGGTATGCAAATGTCGCCGGATGCAAAGATGAAATTGCTTCCCACAATGTGGGCAATACTTCACCGCCTGATGGAACACGAGCTGCGGTGGGAGCGCCAGATGAAACAATGTCACCGCCGAGCCACAGCACTGCTTGCTTTCCCCATGACGTGCCTGTTTGTACCAATGCGGCCGCTTCTTGAAGAGCAGACATTTCATCAGCAGTCAAACCGAAATCGACAAGCCCATATCCACTTTTGTCGATTGCGTACGCAGTTTTGCCAGCATCTGCTCCACCAAGTGTTTTCATTGTGAATGGAACACCAAGATCACGAAGAACTTTCTTGTCGCGTTCAAATGCAGTGCGTCGCGCTTCATGCGCTGCTGGGTATTGCGTACCCATGTGATTCATAATTTCTTCGAACGTCAGCGGTCGAAGTGAGTTGGTCAACAATGCCAACAAATTCAACATTCGTTCCGTTGCACGTTTTGGATCTGCGGTGGCCACCTCGCGAAGGATAGGGCACAAAAATACTGATCGCTAACTTCGATGCGTCAAAAACCAGTGCAACAATTCATTAGTGGACGAGTCAAACTCTGACACACCCCCGCCATGATGCAGTGAATGAAGGACTTCGTTGGCAATTGTCTTTCCTAATTCAACGCCCCATTGATCAAAACTATTCACGCCCATCATCCAGCCTTGGACAGCAGTTGAATGCTCATACAACGCAACGATCTCACCGAGGACTTCTGGGCGTAACGCGGTCGCAAAGATCGTTGTACTCGGCCTATTACCCAACGACTCTCGGTGCGTAACCAACTGCTGTGCAGAGCCCGTTTCTTTAATATCTTCACGCAACCGACCAAACGCCAGTGCTCGTGCCTGAGCGATCATGTTCGCAATGAGTTCTTCATGAGCATCTTTATCGTCGCCAGTTGGCTCTGCAATACCAATGAAGTCAACGGGAACTACCTGCGTGCCCTGATGAAGAAGTTGAAAGAAGGCGTGTTGGCCATTTGTGCCCGCCTCACCCCATACAACAGGTGATGTTGGCAACACCACTGGCGAGCCATCTGCTCTCACCGATTTGCCGTTGCTTTCCATGACGAGTTGTTGCAGGTACGCGGGCAACCGAGCAAGGTCGTGGCTGTATGGAATTACCGCAACAGATTTCCAACCTGCAATTGATGCATTCATAAATGAAATCAATCCATGCAAGGCTGCCATGTTTTGTTCAAGTGGCGCTGTGGCGAAGTGAACATCCATCGCATGCATGCCATGCAACATCTGTTGAAAATTGTCCGCACCGATTCCCATGAGTAACGAAAATCCTGCAACCGAACTCAATGAGAATCTGCCTCCCACCCACGACCAAAAGGTGAGGACACGTGCAGGATCAACGCCCCAACGCACCGCAACGTCGGGAGCAGACGTACAAGCGACAAAGTGATCCGTAGGGTTTGTAATCCCGGTAGTTGCTAACCATTGCACCACGCGATTTGCATTACGCATGGTCTCGGCGGTGGTGAACGTCTTCGACACCACCACAAACAATGTCTTTCCTGGTGTACAAGATGCCAGCACAGAATCGAGATCTGCCGGATCAACATTGGATACAAAGTGAACGCGAACCGGCTGGCGGAATCGACGAAGTGCCGAATACGCCATTGCCGGCCCAAGGTCACTACCTCCTATTCCAATGTTGACGACATCGGTATAGCCAGCGTCGCGCATTTTGCCGGCGAGCGCTATCGCGGTCTCTAGCTCTCTACGTGCAAGTTGCGCTTCGTTGGTAGATGACGATTCATCTCGTAATGCCGTATGCAACACCGCACGCTGCTCTGTCACATTGACGGTCACACCAGTCAACATGTCGTGACGACGTTGTTCCAGCCCGCAATGACGCGCAAAATCACATAACTGCTTCAACAAATCAGTGGAGACAAATTGTTTTGAGAAGTCTGCGTACAAATGCCCGTACTGCAACGACAGTGTTTGGGCGCGCCATTCATCGTAAGCAAATAACGATGCAAGTCCTTGGTGACGCAACGACTCAAGTCCGGATCGCACCTTCGCGAGATCTGTGAAGAACTGCGGCGGCTCGCCAGACATAATGGGCACGTATTGAAACTACATGCGCCGCTTTAGCGACGTGAGGCAAGTGCCCATACGGCAGGTGCAATCGCCCCAGCCAAAGCCATTTTCAAGACATCACCCACCAAGAACGGAGTGACACCAAGAGAAATCGCATTTGTTTCTCCAGCAGCAAAGGGAATGTTTAAGTGCATCGACAACCATGTAGCGCCACATGCATAGATCGCCACTGTTGCCATTGCCATTGCCGACATGGACGACACGAAATTACGGTCATTGCGACGCTCGGCCAAGTAGCCGACAATGGCAGCTGCCGCCATGAAACCAATGAAGTAACCCAAGGTGGCACCGGTGCCATTTGACCAACCGCCTTCGCCGCCTGCATAAAACGGCATGCCAACAAGACCCATCGCCCAGTACAGACCCTGACTTGCAACTCCACGACGCACACCAAGAACACTGCCTGCGAGCAGGACAGCAAACGTCTGCCCAGTCAACGGAACAGGCGTGAAGCCGAGTGGAATCGACACTTGAGCGGCAAGTGCCGTGAACAAAGCAAAGCCGACAACGAGTACGGCATCACGTGCAATCGTGTTACGACGAATAAAACGCAGGGGAACGAGATCGGAAAGAACAGTGGCTGTAGCTGAGTTCATAGGAGCAAAACACTACTACCGTGGGTTATATGGCAGAAATTACTGAGGACATGAAACACGGCACTTCAGACAGAGAGACGCCTAATTCTTCGACGATTCAAGTTCTCCCGTGGTGGAAGAACCCACTCAACATCGTTTTGCTGGCGGTCGCGGGTCTGCTCGCATCATTCGGGGTCGGCTACCTGCTCGGCAGCCAAGAGTCCGACCTCAGCCACAACTCTGTCGACGTGGGGTTCTTACAAGACATGCGCATCCACCACGAACAGGCATCCATCATGGCAATGACATATCTTGAGGCATCCCCGAACGGTGACACGGTGCAGCGAATGATCGCGCGTGAAATTCTGCTAACTCAATCCATGGAAACGGGTCGCATGATTCAACTTTTGCGAATGTTCAAAGAATCTGAAGCGAATCAAACTGATCAGGTGATGGGCTGGATGAATGAACCTACCCCTATTGACCGAATGCCCGGATACGCAACGGATGAACAAATGGAACAATTGCAGAAGTCTCGTGACGAGGAAGCAGATGCGTTGTTTCGCGACCTCATGATTGCCCACCACTTAGGCGGAATACACATGGCCGAGTACGCGATGGAAAACGCGAAGCATCCCGAAGTAAAGAAAATGGCTGAGGCGATGTTTAGAGAACAAAGTGGCGAAATCAACGAGTTGCGCTCCATCGCTAACAACGCATGAACTACCCGACGATTGCTGCACTCGATGTTGGAACCAACAGTTTCCATTTAGTTGTCGCCCGAGATACTGCAAACGGATTCGAGGTCCTCACGCGAGAAAAACGCAATGTTCGCCTTGGCGAAGGCGGTGGCGACATGAAGATCCTGAGTGATGATGCGATGAATCGTGGTATCGAAACATTGCATCACATGAAGAAAGTCGCAGATGCTCACAAGGCATCTATCGTTGCTGTTGCCACGAGTGCAGTACGTGAAGCAATCAATAGTGCAGAGTTTGTCGCTCGCGCTGCAAGAGAAACAGGCATCAACATCGAAGTGATCTCCGGTGTCGAGGAAGCGCGACTAATCCATGCAGGCGTCCAACAAGCACTACCACTTGAGGATGCGACAGCGTTGCTCATCGATATCGGTGGAGGTTCCACCGAAGTCACTGTTGCCGACCACGGCATCGAAACTTTCGTACGCAGTTTTAAGTTAGGTGCTGTTCGTCTCACCAATCGATTCTTTGCTGGTACTGCCCTGCATCCGGCAGCGCCACTGGCGTGTCAGGCTTTTATCCGATCACTCATCGAGCCTGCAGTTCGCGAGATAAAAGATGCACACCATGACATTGCGATCGTCACCTCAGGGACCGCCGAGACGTTGGCAAAGATGTGTTGGATGGCCGAGCGTGGCGAGTTACCCCGCATCATGAACGGCGCAACATTTAGCGCATCCGAACTTCACCAGATTACAGACCAACTCATTGCCGCTCCAAGTGCTCAAACACGCCTAGCCATTCCGGGCCTTGACAGCAACCGTGCAGACATCATCGTGGCTGGTGCACTCATTCTCGACACGATGGCGAGTTCCTTTGGTGTTAGGACTTTCACCTTCTGTGACTACGCGCTTCGCGAAGGTGTACTACTCGAGGCATCTCGGCGCGCTCATCCCGAATTTCACGGTGAATTGAGAGACATCGCCATAGAAAGCGCAATGCGACTTGCGCGTCGTTGTTCATCGGATATGGCACACAACATTCATGTTGCTCAACTCGCAACCAGAATATTTGATGACGTCAACGAAATACATTCCCTTGATCCCCGACTCCGTGTCTATCTTGAAGCCGCGGCACTCATGGCTAATTGTGGTCTTGTGATCTCGCACAGCAAACATCATTTGCATTCGTACTACATCATTCGAAACGCTGACCTCATCGGCTTCAACGATCGCGAATTAGAAATTGTTGCCCAAGTTGCTCGCTACCACCGCAAAAGTGAACCCAAGATGGCGCACGAGCAATTCGCGGCATTAACCAACGAAGACCGTAGAACTGTTTCATTGCTTGCAGGTATTTTGCGTGTTGCTATCGGACTTGACCGCACTCATGACGGCCGGTGCATCGATGTAAAGCTAAAGAAAAAGAATGATTCTCTACGGCTGAAGTTGTACGGCAACCATGACGTCGACCTGTCACTCAACACGTACGCAACTCAAGAACGTATTGATCTTCTCGAGCGCACACTCAACATGCCAATTGAGATCCGCGCAAGTTCGCCTAGCTAACGCCAGTGAAAAGCGTCCACATCAACCACCAGCGGGTGGCGGTGGCGCAACGGTCGTAGGCGTAGTTGTTGGCGTCGGACGAGTTGTCGTAGTACGCGGCACGGTTGTGGTCGTGGTAGTCGATGTAGACGTTGTCGTCGTGTAATTCGGATCGTCTTTGTTGAAGATCGGTGGCGGTGAACCATACTCTTCAGGTTCTTTGATGCCGTCAAACACATACACACGATCACCGTAGTTAACCATCGCCGGGAAATACTCAGAGATGAAGATTGGAATTCGGATACAGCCATGTGATGCCGGGTATTCGGGAACCTGCATTGCGCCATGCACAGCAATTCCGTAATTGAAATACACCGGATTCCACATAGCGCCGAGTTGGCTATCGCGTTGGCCATTGACACGTCGATAGAAGTAGTAGATGCCACCTGGCGTCCACGACACACCACATACGCCTTTTTTGATTGGTTCCTTACCGTTGCGGTTGCCGTCTTCACCCGGGTCGATAGTGACTTCCTCACACCATTCCTGACCATCTCCAGATGAGATATGGGTCATCAATATCGGCACACGATCTTTGAATACAACCATTGCCTGTTCGGGAAGATAGATCTCGACGTGCGTCGCAGTTTGAGCACCAGGTCGACGTGGCACAACTTCAATACCTTGACGCATTACATCCCACATCTCGGGCGTCACAAGACTGACGATCTCGTCGCGTTGGTACTTCATCACCAATTTCTGAAATGCCCACACCGCCATCGCAGTGTCGCCACCGAACACACCATCAATTGGGCCGGGATCAAAACGCAGGTCCTTCAGACGCTGTTGAATACGGCGGACATCCTCTCCACGATCCCCACGCTTCACGATGCGGGTGATGGGAGCAAGCGACACTTCACCCTCGGCAATTGTCGTGTCCGTCACCGTGGTTGTCGTGACAACCGCGCTACTCGAGTCGTCACCATTGCGTGTGAGCACGATCGCGGCAACGACGGTCGCAAAGACTGCTGCAGCCACAAGGGCTGGGCGCCACCGCGTATACCAATGCACAAGCGACTGTGACTCAATGACCTCAATGCCGTCGTCCCCCTCTGGTGGAAATGGAGGAGGCATGGGGGTGTCGCTCACAGAATCAAGACGCTACCAACTGAGTAATCGCGACTGTCAGCGCCCAGCAATTAATGCACGTGTGTTAGTGCGCCGAGGTCACACCATCACCTACGACTGGCGATAGACCACGCAATTCCTTACGCAGGGACCATGCCTCGCGCAGGATCTTTACGATGACACGAGGCGAACTCAGCGTTGACACTCCTCGGGTACGTGGGAAGTAATCCGTGCCGAACTGAATCACGGTGTAGCCGAGTTTCTTTGCTCGCACCATTAATTCCGCATCGATAAATGAGCCTTCGCTTTTCAGGGTTACATGTTCGAATATGCGCGTCCGACAAATTTTGAATGCAAAATTGATGTCTCGCATACGGACACCGAACAGAACTCTCACCAGCATGTTGTAGAAAAACGAATACACTGTTCGCACGTACCCTTCACCTGTTCGATCAAATCGATACGCACTCACAATGTCGGCGTCGTAATAGCGCAGCAATCGAATGGCGCGATGAACATCATGCATGTCAAACGGCAAGTCAGCATCCGTGTACAACACGAGATCTCCATCTGCTGCTGAGAATCCCGACTTCATTGACCCACCAAGTTTGCGGTTTGTGTCGTGATGAACAACTCGTACACGTGGATCATTTGCCGCAAACTTGTCAGCGATTTTCCCCGTCTCGTCTGTTGAAGCATCGTTGACGATGATCAACTCATAGTCAGCGATTTCGCGAGAGGCAATCAGTTCTTCGCACTCTTCACGCGCAGCGTCAATTGCACGCTCAATGTAATTCTCTTCGTTCCACATTGGGAAGAAAACTGAGAGTTTGCGGAAACTCGAATGATCCATGCACGTGACAGGCTAGTCGTGACTTTCTACGAGCGACATGGGGTACTACCGTGTACGCAATGACGTCCTCCCCCGTCAAGGGTCTCACGCAAAGTTGGCGTTACGTAGCGCTAACAACATGGGGAGCTGTCTTGTTCTGCATGATTGCAGTGGGCGTCACTGGCCGCACAGTAGGAAAAGCCCCGTGGTGGCTTGGCCCATCGGTTGATCCCGCTCCACTCATCTACGTGCTGATTATCGCGGCAATTGTGGCGGCGCCAATCGTGACGGTGCTGTGGTGGTCCCGATGGGCTCCAACAGTTGGTATCGGTGCCTCACTTGGCATTGCCGTCTGCGCACTACCCGACATATCTAATTCTCCTGGCATTGCTGTCGTGGAACTAGCTGTCTCGCTCGCAGGAGCAATGGGATCTGCATCACTCTTTGCTGGTCGTGAGTGAATCCACCACGTTCTTGCACCGCGAGTTCAGTACCGTGGAGCCATGTCAAAAGTCCTGACCTCCCTTCCAACAGGTGAAAAAGTTGGCATCGCATTCTCTGGTGGTCTTGACACATCCGCTGCAGTCGCATGGATGAGAGAAAAAGGTGCCATTCCGTGTGCATACACCGCTGACCTGGGACAACCCGACGAGCCCGAATTACGTACCGTCCCCGACCGCGCGAAGGTCTACGGCGCAGAAATTGCACGACTCATCGATTGCCGTGAAGAACTCGTCCACGAAGGACTTATCGCCCTGCAATGTGGAGCGTTCCACATCACAACGGCCGGCAAGACGTACTTCAACACGACTCCTCTTGGACGTGCTGTTACTGGAACATTGCTGGTGCGCGCGATGCAAGAAGACTCTGTTGATATTTGGGGAGATGGAAGTACATACAAAGGTAACGACATCGAACGCTTCTACCGATACGGCCTCATGGTGAACCCTGCATTACGCATTTACAAACCGTGGCTTGACCCAACATTTGTTGAAGAAATGGGTGGCCGCACGGAGATGAGCGAATTCCTGCAGGCACGTAATTTGCCATACCGCGCGAGCAAGGAAAAGGCCTACAGCACAGATGCAAATATTTGGGGTGCAACGCATGAGGCGAAAGCGCTCGAAGAATTGTCGGCAAGCATGGAACTTGTAGAGCCGATCATGGGCGTTGCTCACTGGCAAAACGATGTGATCATCGAACCAGAAATCATCACCATTACCTTCCATGAAGGTTTTCCAGTTGCAATCAACGGCAAAGAGTTTGCGTCACGTGTTGATCTGGTGAACGAAGCAAACACAATTGGTGGTCGTCATGGCTTAGGAATGAGCGACCAAATTGAAAACCGCATCATCGAAGCTAAAAGCCGTGGTATTTATGAATCACCCGGACTTGCCCTCTTGCACATCGCCTACGAGCGTCTCGTTACCGCGATTCATAACGAAGCAACTATTGAAAATTACCGAACTATGGGACGTCGCCTCGGACGCCTGCTGTACGAAGGTCGCTGGTTTGATCCACAATCACTGATGCTTCGCGAACCACTAATTCGTTGGGTGGGAACCGCGATTACTGGTGAAGTCACATTGCGCCTCCGTCGCGGTGACGACTACACAATTTTGGACACCACCGGTCCGCATCTCACCTACGAACCCGACCGCCTCAGCATGGAGCGTGTTAATGATGCTGCATTTGGTCCACTTGATCGAATTGGGCAGTTAACGATGCGCAACCTCGACATTGATGACAGTCGCGCAAAACTTGATGTCTATCGATCCGCAGGAACGCTGGAAAGTGGCGGCATCTTGTCCATCGAACAGAGTCGCTGACAAAGTCCAGCAATAAGGGCAGCGCGTGTTGGCAAGGACGACACATAAATAAATTCGGTCAATGTGTGGGCGCCTGCTCCTACTGCACCTAATCCGTCTAATGTCTGCACTCCACATGCAGCGGTGAAGTTCCCGTCTGATCCACCACCCACATCAACACCATGTATCTCGTTGATGCCAATCTCACGGGCAACCTCATGAGCAATGGCCATCAGCAAAGTTGACGCACTCGAGTGCATCGGGGGACGCGTAATGGAGCCACGAATTTCAAGTGTCGCTTCAGGGTGTGAGCACCGAAGTGCCGCTAGAGCGGATTCAATCCGCGCTTTTTCATGCATGTTTTGAACACGCACATCGACAGCGCACGTTGCAAGTGCCGGCACAACGTTGTCGGCTGTACCAGCGGATGCAAGCGTGGGGGTCACAGTAGTGCCTTGGGAAACATCTGCAAGTGCGACGATTTGAGGCAACAATGTCGCAAGTTCGGCAAGTGCGTTCACTCCTTTTTCTGGCTCAAGCCCAGCATGTGATGCACGACCGTGAACCTCAACTGTGAATGTGCCCGTTCCTTTACGCCCCGTCTTTAACGCCCCACCGTCAGCTGACGGTTCAAGAACAAGAGTAGAACCTGCAGTTTGTGCACGCTCTTCTAAGAGTGCGCGCGATGCATGAGAACCAATTTCTTCATCAGCTGTTAGCAATATCTCAACACCTTCAAGCAACGCTGGATCGATTTGTCGTAGCGCTCCCACTGCATGTATCGCCTGCACAATTCCCGTCTTCATATCGAAGATGCCGGGTCCGCTCGCACAATCGCCGTCAATTGTGAAAGGAAATTGTGCGAGTGTGCCAACGGGATGCACTGTGTCGTGGTGGCCAAGAATGAGGGTGCGCGGATTCTCCCCACCTCGCCAATGAATATGCGGACCAACAGGCGAATCAATCAGCGTTGGCGCAGACCCCAAATGCTTTGTCATCAGGTCTGCAATCGCGTGAGCGTGCGTTGTGAGTTGTGCAATGTCGCGCGACGGAGACTCTATTGAAACCAGCGCTTGAATGTCGGCCAGCATTTCATCGGCAGAGAAGGTCGCTGGCGAAAAAGTCATGATCGTTATCGTGTCACGTGAGCCAACTGAGTTGCTGTCTCAATTTCTTCTTTCCACGGAATCACACCAATTCCGAGACCCTGTGGCACTCGCAGCATCCCCTCTTCAATCTCAAATGGGCTTGTGACGTCGTATTGGAAATAGCGATGAGAGGCCGAGATGTCATGGGTGATGGTGAAGTCGGGAAGAGCCGCGAAGGCAAGTAGTGCTGCACGGCCGACACCGGATTCCAACATGCCACCACACCACGGCGTTAGACCCGCAGCTACCGAGCGTTTGTACATCTCAACGGCGGTGAACAAACTGCCCACGCGCGAGGGTTTCAAATTGACGAATGAACATGCTTTCGCTGCGATCGCGGCATCGAGATCAGCCATTGTGATTATGGATTCATCAAGACATATCGGCGTCGATATCGCCGCTGCGAGCTGTGCGTGTTCTGCTATCGCATCTGCGGCAAACGGCTGTTCGATGAATTGCAGACCAAATTCGTCAAGTTGGGCTAGATGTGCAATATCATTTGCTGTGTATGCACCGTTTGCGTCAACCTGCAAAGTAAAGGCACTTCCCACTTTGTTACGAACCGTTCGCACGACATCAATGTCACGACCAGGAGCAATCTTTACTTTGATGCGCGTGTACCCGAGTGACATGAAGTACTCAGTCATTCGCTCTAAATCAGCTTGCGAGTCGTACAACCCCATCACGACGCCGGCCTGAATGCGCGTACGAATCGCGCCGATATATGCAGCGAGTGAACGAAACTGGTGACGTAGCCATAAGTCGGTAACAGCCATTTCGACTGCGTACTTTGCCATGTTGAATCCGTCGATGTCAGAAAGAAGTGGCGCAACTTTTTCAGGAGTGATGTCTTCGCAGGAAAGAACTTTTGGAAGCATCTGATCGATCATCATCGAAATAGACGATGCGGCGTTTTCACCACAGTAAAAATCACCAATCGGTGCGACGTTTTCCCCCCAACCAGACTTTCCCCCACTATGTGCGCGCACTAACACCGCGTCGCGTGAATCGTGAGTCCCTGTTGCCGTGCGCAATGGTTCATTCAACGCAAGCGGAATCGAAAAGACCGATAGCGACTCAATGTTCATGTGGCACCTTCCCCTGTTGTGGCCAGTCTCCACAATGACAAATGACGTGCCCGGAGTGGGAATCGAACCCACAAGGTGTTGCCACCCGGGGGGTTTAAGCCCCCTGCGTCTGCCTGTTCCGCCATCCGGGCCGGAAATGTCAGGCTACGCGGGCGACAGGGGACTCAGACGTGCTGGCATGGAGCGTGAATTGCAACATTGTGGGCCACAGTGCGTTGCGCACGCGATCTGCATCGGGTGGTTGCAACCTATTAATCACAATGACGCCTTCAATCATGTCGGACACGACCGCGGTGAAGGGTCGATCACGTAGTCGCACCGCCACGACCCCACCAACGCCATCGGGTGATCGACGAATAGTGCGGTCCATTCCAACAATGCGTGGTGGAGTGCGAAAACCGGGTACAACAAGTTGCAGTGCGTGGGCGGCATCAGCAAGCACGCGAGCAGCATCGGCAAAAGTTGACGTGAAAGTAGTAAGAGGTGGTGCCGTCGCCCGCATGTCCCACACTGTGTCAGAGGGGTGTGGCAAGGTGACAAGCGTGACCGACAGTCAACTCAACCCGCTTCAGTCCGAGGTGCTCGACACGTTGGGCTTACCCGAGGGCTGGCAACCACTACCCCATGACGTTGTCGACACTGTCGAATCTCATCTGATTGCCGCACTCTCGGACCTAAGTGACACTTTCAACCCAGAATCTCCTTTGCGTGTGAACAAGCACTATCTGTCCACTGTTCACGGTTGCGAAAGTCACCACATGGCAATTCGTGCCGAACCGTTTGCGTGGAACATCAATACTGTGCGCGGCACCATTGTCCACAAGGCAATTGAGTTATTACTGAATTGGCGGACACCTGTTGTTCCAGGTGACGTTGTTGATGCGGCAATCACAAGCGTTGCCGACAACCCACGTGAGAGCGCGTCTGAGTTTCTCTCGCAACTATCAGCACACGAGATGGCCGAACTTCGGGGCGCAGTCGTTGGCGCGGTGTCCAACTTTGTCGAATGTTTTCCCCCGATCAAGACAACATGGCGACCACTTGTCGAATACACCGCACGCTACGAACTGTTCAATCGTTCAATCATTCTCACTGCTCGTATGGACTTGGTACTCGGAGCAGTTGGTCGCAAGGTCATTATTGACCTAAAGACAGGTCGTATCACTTCTACGCACCGCGACGACTTACGTTTTTATGCATTGGTCGAAACATTGCGATCACGTCAACCTCCACGACAACTTGGCACCTATTCATTAGATGCCGCGCGTCTTGATCATGAAGAAGTCACGGAATCTCTGTTAATGGCAGCGGTACGACGCACTGCGGACGGCATTCGCACCATGGCCGAACTTATTACGGTTACTCGCCCACCAACTCGACGCGCCGGAACTCAGTGTTATTGGTGTCCACTCAATGAATCATGTGAAGACGGTCAGCGGTTTTTGCGTCAACGCGATGATGGAACAACCGATGACGATTACGACAGCAACTAATCGACAGCGCTTTAGATGGTGCCCTTAACTCACTCGAACGTGTGGTGACATCACAGCAGTTGCAATTCCAAGACCAACTGAGGAATGAATAGTGGAAATCTTGCGTCCTTGTTGCACCGCATCGCGAGGTGGCGTTGCAACACCCTCGCCCACTTGACTCCACCAACTATCAATGTCATTTACCGTCAACACAAATCCCCACCACCTTGCACCAAAGTGTTTGACCTGCGGACCTGCGACTAATTCCAAAATTGTGTTATCCAACTTGTGAAACGCCTGCGTCACCGAATGTCCCGCATCACGAGCACGGGCGCACGCAACACCAAGAACGTCCTCAATAGCTTCGCTTGTTCGGCCAAGGTCATCAGTGGTGATCACGATGTGGTCGATCCCGATGAACTCAACATCTTCTAACGTGCTTGCCCCAGCAGATGTCGGTAGCGACGAGGGGGGCAAGACTCGATGCAACTGGATTGGTAGGCCGTCAATCAAATGAATCGGAGGTTGACGGTCTGTGACCCGTTCATGAGAAAACGAACACGACAACAAACCCTTTTCATCACCGTGAACGCTGATTGCGACATCGGAGACAAAGAAGTGAGCGGATTGCTGCCGTAGCCCGATCTTCGTCCAGGCCTCGGGGCCCCCGCCCACAACAAGTTCCGTCAATCGCACCATGCGACAGCCCACCTCAATTACAAGTGAGGCAAAAAATGATTCGAATAAATCAGTTCAGCCGCGACCGAGGTTCGGGCGCTTGCCGTGATTGGCTTTCGAGCGGCGAAGCCGTGCTTTGCGCTTCTTGGTCTTCTTCGACATAGGCGTGTCACGCTATCGGGGCGGGAGCCCATTTAGCCACCCGTAATCCACGACATTCGTCGTCAAGAAGCACTCTAATCATGCCGGCCTCACTGGGGTCAACCGACAACGACCACCGAGCCTTAACCGATAACCACAGTGAGATATAGGTGCAGCGATAATCGCGACGAGGCGGCATCCACTGAGACGGGTCGCGGTCTCCCTTGCTTTGGTTCACAGAATCTGTCACTGCCATGAGTGATCGTGAATCAGACAGATCGTTTGCGAATGCTCGCCGTTGCTCACCGCTCCACTGCCAAGCACCTGAGTCCCATGCTTCTTTGAGTGCGATCACGTGATCAATATCGACGTCACTCGGGTCTTCCCACACGGCACCGTCGTACGGTGAATACCAGTTTCCTGCAATCACTTTGCAGCGATATGGGTCAATCTGTGGAGAGCTTCGACTGTCACGAATCAGCACCTCTTGGCGTGTGTCGCAGTCGTCACCATCAGCATCGATCCAATGCCGAAAAAGATCCCTGTCGTATCCGGCACTTACTTCATTGGCAACGGTTAATTGGGCAAGTACGTCGGTTGCTGCGAATGAATTGTCTGACTGGCCACCTTTTGGAGGTTCACTCGTTGGCGGGCTGGCCTCTGCTTTAGGTGGCGTAGTTGTCGACGGTTTGGCGGTAACAGCAGGCGACGCAGTTGCAGGCGGATCGTTCGGTAGTGAAGTGGATTCCGACGATTGCGCTACAGAACTCGTTGCAAATTGTTGTGAACCAGTATTGATGTCGGCACATGCTGAGAATGCAAATTGTGTGGTGACAAATAGTGCAAGAACGCGTTGTGAGGACTTCACAGTTGATAGTGGACTACAGAATCTGGTCAGAAATTGTGGGCGCGTCGCCCAGCGCGTAGTCGTCATGATTGACGACTGTATTACAGCGCTCACAAAAAACTATTGGGGACACAGTAGTTCCGCATGAGGCGTGCGTGATGGGTGTTGTGGAATTGTCACCCGACAGCCACTTGTCTCCCCACGCCTTCAACATGACAAGAGTGCCAAACAAATCACGACCCATGTCAGTGAGTCGGTATTCAAATCTTTGAGGGCGTTCGGAGTACTGCACTCTCATAAGAACACCAGCATCAACAAGTGAATTCAAACGATCCGACAAGACATTGCGTGCAATGCCGAGTTGACCTTGTATTTCGTCATAGCGCGTGCGTCCAAGAAATACTTCACGAATAATCAGTGGGGTCCACCACTCACCTACAACTTCTAGAGCTCGCGCAATTCCAGAGTTGAGATGAGACACACTTGAACGTTTCATGATGGAAGCAATGTTAAAGCACACATGTGTCGCGGATTTACAAACACTTACATCGCTACATCAATCATTGATTCGCGTTACATGTTTTGCAATAACGTTTCGTCACCGCGCAATAACAATTCGATTATGTGTTATGAAAAAGTGTTCATCGAATACGTTTCTTTGCGTTTGCACTTTGCAAACAACAATGCTGTCTTTCTCTCACCAAGACAACAAAACCCCGTATTGACAACAGGTTGCATTTTGCTATCTACCGATGAAATCACCCCGCTCGCCCACGCAAACGGCCCATCATTTCTCCGTGGCAGGACACGCCACGTTGCTGAAAATTGTTATTCGCCAGCAAGTGCGGAGTTCGTTGGTGTGCCATATGCAACACTGACGGCATCGTCTTCAATCTCAATGAATATGCACTCACCCGGGCATACGTCAGCGGCCATGACCACAGCATCAAGATGACGATGAGGAACCTCAGCAAGTGAACCCGACCCACCAGGGTCATTCAAGGGAGTGCCCTTTTCGATGACGTAGGCAATTCCGTCTTCTAATTGACCAAAGACGTCGGGGCAATGATCAACACATAATCCATCGCCCGTGCAAAGGTCTTGGTCAATCCATACACGCACACCCACACGGTACATGGCTGTCTGCCATAACCTCAACCGTGATGCCTGATGCAATCCCCATAGCGCCACGACGCGATCACCAATGGGCACGACCAACGGGTTCTGTGCCTGATCCCTACGCATGGCTCATCGACAAAGATGACCCTGAAACAATCACGTATTTGGAATCAGAAAATGCGTACGCCGATGACTGGTTCAATCCATACGCGGAACACATCGAAGAATTGTTTCAAGAAATAAAATCACGCATTAAAGAAGATGATGTTGCACCGCCAGTACAAAAAGGCAACTGGTGGTACACGACCAAAACACAAACTGGCCAGAGTTATGCGATTCACACGCGAGGCCATACTTCAGAGACAGCAACCGAACACGTCATTCTTGATGAAAATGCAGAAGCAAACTCACAGGAATACTTTGCAGTTAGTGCTTTTGACATCAGTACTAATGAACAACTACTTGCGTGGTCATCGGATACAAATGGAAGCGAACTGTATGACCTACGCATTCGCGATATTGCAACCGGCAAAGATCTGGATGACGTCGTCCACGAAACCTCGTGGGGTGGAACCGCATGGTCACTTGATGACCAATGGATTTATTATGTACGGCCGGACGATGCGATGCGGCCGTGGCAGGTTTGGCGACACCGTATCGGAACCCCCGAATCAGAAGACATCAAAGTATTTGAAGAGCCTGACGAACGCTTTTTTGTGGGAATTGATCGCACTCGATCCGACAAATGGATTGTGATCGAAACATCAAGTCGCACATCAAGTGAAGCATGGATTATTCCTGCTGATGATCCCACGACCTCTCCCCGTTGTTTTACGACACGCCAAGACAACATTGAGTACTCGATTGATCACTGGGGTGATCAATTCGTGGTACTCACCAACAAAGCCGGCATTGACTTTGCAGTGATGACCGCTCTCGAACACGACACCTCTCAATGGAATGCTTTCATTTCTCATGTTGCTGGTGATCGAATTGTTCAATTCGATTGTTTTGCCAACCACGCAGTCATGCAACGGTGGAGCAAAGGACAGCAAATCATCTCCGTCGTGTCGCGCGATGGAGCCATATCGCCGATTGCAATTAGTGATGAACCACACGAAGCGGATTTAGACGCCAATCCCAACTTCTCTACAAATGGAGTTCGTTTCACGTTCCAATCTCTCACTACACCGGCTTCTGTTGCGTGGTATTCCATTGAGCACAAATCAATCACAATTCTCAAACAAACCGAAGTGCCGAATACAGATTTGATGCAATACACCTCATCACGTATTTGGGCAACGGCCGATGATGGCGTGATGGTTCCCATCGACATCGCACATCATCGCTCGACACCGCTCGATGGCACCGCGCCAACATTGGTCTACGGATACGGTTCATACGAGGTGTCACTTCCACCCTGGTTTTCCGCAGCACGATTATCTCTTCTTGACCGCGGATGGGTGTGGGCGCTTGTTCATCCTCGTGGTGGTGGCGAAATGGGTCGCAGTTGGTACGACAACGGGAAGTTGCTGAACAAACGCAACACGTTTACCGACACAATCTCGTGTGCGCGACATTTGGTGACCGCCAATGTTTCTGCCAGCGACAAACTTGTGATTCGCGGTGGTAGCGCCGGAGGCTTGCTCGTTGGCGCATGTATCACTATTGCACCCGAAGTCTTTACAGGAGCTATCGCCGAAGTTCCCTTCGTCGATGTCGTCAACACGATGAGCGATCCTTCTCTTCCACTGACAGTGACTGAATGGGAAGAGTGGGGCGATCCGCGAAGTGAACCGTATGCGTCATACATCGCGAGTTATTCACCGTATGACAACACAGTCGCCACCTCATATCCGTCGTTGTATGTCACCGCGGGGCTGAATGACCCGCGTGTTAGTTATCACGAACCTGCAAAGTGGGTGGCAAAACTTCGCTCCATATCCCCGCAAACCACTGTTGTGTTCCGTTGTGAGATGGGAGCTGGTCACGGCGGACCGTCAGGGCGTTACGACAGATGGCGTGATGAAGCGCGAACGCTTGCTTTTGCCATCAAAAGTGTGAGCAAATAAAGCGCGCTAGGCCAGTGCGGCCGACAGAAAAAGAAGCGCCATCAATAAAAGGTTTCGGAGAACATCTTTACCTGACGGTGGTCTTCGTAAGAACGAACCAAAGCATGCACATGGAACTTCACTTGAAACACGAATTTGGGCAATAAGAAAAGCTGTGAACACGAGAAGTAGAGCGGTGGATAATCCAAGGATGACTGGCGATACAGGAAGACCGACAAGACACCCACCCAGAATCAACTCAACAAATGGAATGACAATTGCAATTGGTCTCGATACAGCCTGTGATCGGGCATCGCGCAACCACTGAGTCATGTTGACAACTTTTGAGGCTCCGGCAAGGAGAAACACCACTCCAACACACGCCGCGGCAAGACGACTGACCATACGTACGTGACTACCTACTAAGCGGGGCGTTCAACACCTGAGACTTTGCCGCGGTAGAACACCATCGCGTTCACATCGGGACCAAGTTCGGCGTCATGGTGAGCCATGTGCGCAACATCACCAACGACGAAATAATGATCCCCCACTTCACTAACAGAACCAACTGTGCAGTCGATCCATGCAACACATCCGTCAATAATCGGTGATCCATTGGGTGCAGGTGTCCATGCAACTCCTTGGAAACGATGCTCGGCTTCTTTTGCAAACTGCCAACAGAGTTCGGCCTGATCTGCGCGCAACACATTCACACAAAACGTTCCGCTTGGCTCAATTGCAGCCCAAGTCACCGAATCCAGCGCTGGGAAAAATCCGACCATTGGAGGTTGCAGAGATACCGACACAAACGAACCAATTGTGATTCCGTGTGGCTCTCCAGCTGCATCAAAACCTGTGACAACAACAACAGATGTGGGTACGTGACCCATCACCAATCGGAAATGACTTGGATCAACAGAGGAGGACATAGTGCAACACTAAACGAGGCGCACTCAGAGACAAAGAGTCATTCCCTCACGAGCAATAAGGGTGCGCAAACCCGAATCATCGTGATCATGGGAAACGTATGGAGAATGATCAAGATCGTGGTCAGTGCGTGACGGATCATGGTGAAACAATGCCAATGATTTCACACCGCATTTTTGCGCGGTAGCGATAGCAAATTCTGATGTGCAGTGACCCCAGTGAGCACGTTGTTCAAACTCCTTTGGTGTGTACTGCGAATCATGAATCAGCAAGTCTGCGTCCGCCGCAAGTTCCAAAATTGATTCATCAACCACATGCGACCCATCAGTTGGTTGCTGCACATCTGGTAGGTAGGCCACGACAACATCGTCATAAGAAATTCGAAAACCCAAAGTCTCACCAATGTGGGGTATCGGACGTGCGCTGACACGAAAATCACCGAGATCAAAATCCATGTCGACAATCGAATGAAAACGGAACTCACCAGGAAAATCTGTCAGACGAACCGGAAACATTGGTGGTTTGATCATCTCGCGCATTGCGGTGTCAAACGAAGTGCCGTCTTGTTGAACCGGACCATACACATCAAGAGTCGCACCCGGATTCAACATCGGCGAGAAAAATGGCAAACCCATCACATGGTCCCAATGCAAATGTGTGAGTAATGCACGTGCATGCATCGGTTCACCAGCGTTTTCAAACGAATGACGATGTGCGTTTCCAAACGTGCGCAGACCGGTGCCGAGATCAAGAATCAGTGGCTCACCTTCGCCCGCGCGCAACACAACACACGAGGTATTACCCCCGTAACGAGCGGTGTCTGGACCTGGACACGGAGTTGAGCCCCGCACTCCATGAAACGACACATGGACTTTTGTATTCCCCCGAATAGCCACTTACGTTACGCCCGCATGCCGATTGCTGTAAACCCGACGCTCGTGACCTGTGTCGCAAACAGCGGGTACGGTGCTTTCATGGACTCGCGCATTTCTACTTCCACTGCCTCGGTCAACGGGATGACCATGAGTTTTCTCGAATGTGGCAGCGGCCCTCTCGCTCTGTGTCTCCACGGTTTCCCTGACAGCGCACACACATGGCGTTATTTGTTACCCGCACTGGCAGAAGCTGGCTTTCGAGCGGTTGCGCCATTTACTCGTGGATACGCCCCCACAACAGTTCCCCCCGACGGCATGTACCAAACGGGAGCGTTGTCAGATGATGCGAACGTGTTGCATGACGTTCTCGGAGCCGACGAGAACGCTGTCATTATCGGCCATGACTGGGGAGCGCCGAGTGCATACGGTGCAGCAGTAGATCAACCACAGCGTTGGAAGCGAGTTGTCGGAATGGCAGTGCCACCAGGTGCTGCAATGGGAATGGCCTTTATGTCGAACCTCGATCAGTTGAAGCGCAGCTGGTACATGTTCTTTTTTCAACATCCACTGTCTGACATTGTCGTGCCAGCAAATGATCTCGCTTTTATCGACATGATCTGGCGGGACTGGTCACCGAATTATCACAATAAAACCGATGTGCAACACGCAAAAGATTGCATGTCGACACCAGAGCATTTAGAAGCGACTCTTGGCTATTACAGAGCGACATTGGGCGCGGGCAAGAAAGACCCACGTTACGATGCGATACAAGCAGCTGCTGCGGCTGCGCCTCCTCCACAACCAACTATGTACCTACATGGTGAAGAAGATGGATGCATCGGTAATGAGGTTGCGCGCATGGCTCACGAGATGTACCCAGGCTTAAAACTGCACCTCGTGAAAGATGCAGGACATTTCCTTCAACTCGAGCAACCAGAAGTTGTGAATCGGCTCATTGTTGAATGGGTTACTACTCGTTAATTACAAACCCATCTGCTCACGGTGAACTAATCGCATTCCCTGATCGAACAAGTAATCCTTCAGCCACAAGATCATCGATGAGTCTTTCGACGCGAGATCTTTGCTCAACGTCTGAAAAATACAACAACACATCATCTATGTCGTGCAATCTTGAGTCAGACGATGAATCCAGCACGATTCGCAACACCACTCCACGCAGTTGCCGGTCGGAGCCTTCAAAATGTGGCTGAGGTTTGCTGGCACCTGCAGATAACGACGCAGGATCGACGCCACCCTCATCTGCGGCATACACACACCATTGCTTTATCGGGCACTCAGAACAACGTGGTGATCGCGCAGTACACACTCGCCCACCGAGTTCCATCAATACTTGATTCCATTCCCAAGACAAACCAAGTGGCACCAATGAATCAGCCATTTGTTGTAGGGCTTTCGCTTTCATTGGTTCGCCACGCAGACGGGAAAACACTCGGGACACATTCACATCGACGACGGCAACATCTCGGCGATATGCAAATGCGAGTACAGCTCGCGCGGTGTATGCGCCGACACCCGGCAACGACAACAGTGCTTCGAGATCATCTGGCACGACACCGCCGTGATCGCTCGTAATCACTGCTGCCGCTTCACGCAAATTCCTGCATCGCCGTGGATACCCCAGTCCCTGCCACAAAACCAGCGCGTTACCTAGTGGCGCAGCAGCGAGTGACTGTGGAGTGGGAAACGTCTCGACAAATGTTTCAAATTTCGGCAACACGCGTGCAACTGATGTCTGTTGCAACATCACTTCAGATACAAGAACGTGCCAAGCGTTAGACGCGCGTCGCCACGGCAGATCACGCAGTTCACTGCTTCCCCACCGCAATAACGCCGCGGTGATGTGATCTGAGTGTTTTAGTCGGCCCACACGTCCTGACCGTCGTACGGACGACGGCGTTGTGGAGCAAACTCGCGCTTCCACACCATGACGCGGCGTTTGAAGTAACACACTTCTTTACCGTCTTGATTGAAACCTTTTGTCTCCACAGTGACGATGCCGCGATCATTTTTTGATTTGCTCTCTTGCACATCAAGTACTCGAGTTTCGGCATGAATTGTGTCGCCGTGAAACGTTGGGAACTTGTGTTGCAATGTTTCAACTTCGAGGTTGGCGATTGCCGCACCACTGACATCAGGAACGCTCATGCCAAGAACAAGTGAATACACGAGATTGCCCACAACCACATTGCGACCCTGCACGCTCTCCTTTGCAAACCAATCATTGGTGTGTAATGGATGATGGTTCATCGTGATCATGCAAAAGAGATGATCGTCGTATTCGGTGATCGTCTTACCTGGCCAGTGGCGGTAAATGTCGCCAACCGTGAAATCTTCGAGACATCGACCAAAGGGGCGTTCGTGACTTGTCATGCCTCACACGCTACTCAGGGCGCTCGTGTACCACCGGTGTCGTCTTCTGTGAACTCCAAATCTTCTGGACGCAAAGTGGGCATGGTGAATTGTCCGGTGCGATCCCGTGGCGCGAATTGCTCCACCCATTCAGCTCGCGTCAATCCTCGCTCTGCCTGAGACAAAGCCACAGACGGCAACGGACGTAACCCCTTTCGTCGATCAATGGAGAATGGCCCAACCCGCAACGATAGATAGCACGCCCAACCAACAACGATCGGCAACCAGTACTGCGCAACGCGATATGACAAGACTGAAACAGTTGCCGTTGATCGAGTGAGACCAAATCCAACGAGCATCGGGATATACACACCTTCAACAATTCCGAGTCCACCGGGTGTGATTGGAACAAACGCAAGGATGTTCGCGATACCAAATGCGACAATCAAAGCATCAGCTTGCAGTGTTCCGCCAAACGCCCTGACGAAGACCCACAACGAGAGCATGTCGAACACCCAATTCAACGTTGCCCAGATAATGACTCGTCGAAGTAGCACCTTGTCTTTCAACAGGCTCTCAATTCGAATTGCTAGATGCTCAAGTGTCCTCACCGCGTTGTCGCCGTTGAATCGAAAACGTTTAGCGATGCGATACACCATTCGCTTAGAACGTCCCTGCCCTTCCATCAAACCGAAGGCGATAAATCCAGCGAACGCCATCAAGATGACTCCAACAATGGCTGCTGCACCGTAAATCGCATTAACTCCACGAATAGGAATGGAGATGATGAGACCGATCCACAAGATGAAGTTCAAAATGATCGCCGAGCCAATTCCCGCAGTAGCGAGTGCGAACGCCGCGTCGGGTCGAGATACACCACTCATCGTGAGGAGTCGGAACCCAAGGGCCGAACTCGCCGCACTACCTGCCGGCATGATGTTGCCAAGCGCGCGGGTGGACAACTGAATGCGCCACATACGCATGACACTCACGTGTTGACCCATCTCGTCGAGTGTGCCGTGTGTCAACAACGAGTATGAGAGCAGGGCTACCGCCTGAAGCGCTAACCCGACGACCAGCAAGCCAGGCTGTACTTCGCTTAAATCCTTGAGTGCGCGGTTAAATCCGGGGATAAGTGGGAAGACAAAGAAGTAAATGGCTGCCAAGGCCAGCATGACCTTGATCCCCCGCTTCAGAAAGGGACTTCGTTTCTTCACCCCAATAGAGTAGGACACCATGACGACCACGTTCTCTTCCGAGTTGCAGACCGCAGCCACTGTTATCAGCACCGCTCGCGACATGGTGAACACCGCTATCGCCACGTTGAAGGCAAATGGTGGGCCTGATGTGCAACAAGTTCTTGCATACGACATTGCTCACGTTTCAGCAGCAGTTGAAACTGCAGCGTCACTTCTTGACTATGGCGCAAAGGGTGACCAAGAAGCACAGATCACGTGCGCATTCACTGCCGATATGGTCCACGATTTCGCTACTCGTCTTGTTGGCCGCGAAAAGTTGTGGGGGGTGCGTGCATCACAGTTGTCGACAGCAGACGACTTTGTTGAACGTTTCCGCGCGCCGGAGTTTTTGGCTTCGCTTGCAGACATGCAGGGTCCACGCCACTTAGATGACGACTTTGAAATGGTGCAAGACACCTTCCGCTCATTCGCAAACAAGGTTGTTGCACCAAAAGCCGAACATGTGCATCGCTATAACGAAGACGTGCCAGAAGAGATCATTAGTGGTCTTGCAGAAATTGGTGCGTTCGGCCTCAGCGTGCCATCTGAATACGGCGGCTTCAGTGAAGGTGGCGAGGGTGAATACCTCGCGTCAGTGGTTGCCACAGAGGAATTGTCACGCGCTTCTCTTGGAATTGGCGGGTCACTCATCACTCGTCCCGAAATTCTCACCCGTGCACTTGTAAAAGGTGGAACAGAAGAACAGAAACACGAATGGCTTCCAAAGTTGGCAACGACAGAAGTTATGGCCGCTGTTGCTGTCACCGAGCCTGACTACGGAAGCGACGTTGCAAATCTGAAGACAACCGCTGTTGAGGGCAAGGGACCTAACGGAGAAGACGGCTGGGTCATCAACGGCGTAAAAACATGGTGCACATTTGGTGCTCGCGCGAACGTACTGATGTTGCTCGCTCGCACCGACCCTGATCGTTCAAAGACGCACCGTGGTCTCAGTTTGTTCATCGTTCCAAAACCCATCGCCGACGGACACGGCTTCGTGTTCACTCAAGACGATGGCGGAAAGATGGAAGGTCGCCCCATTGACACCATCGGATATCGCGGTATGCATTCATACGAAATCGCGATTGAAAACTGGTGGGTACCGGAAACACATTTGATCGGTGGACGCGACGGCCTTGGCAAAGGTTTCTACTTGCAGATGGAAGGCTTTGAAAATGGTCGCCTGCAAACCGCAGCCCGCGCTGTTGGTGTGATGCAAGCCGCATATGAATCAGCCGTGGATTATGCAAACAACCGCGCCGTGTTTGGCAAGAACATCGCCGAGTACGAACTCACTCGCGTGAAGTTGGGTCGTATGGCAGTCCTTATTCAGGCATCACGGCAATTCGCCTATCAAGTCGCTCGTCTTATGGGCAAGGGTGAAGGCGCGATGGAAGCCAGCATGGTGAAGGCATACGTGTGTAAAGCAGCTGAATGGGTGACCCGTGAAGCACTGCAAATTCACGGTGGCTACGGATACGCCGAGGAATACAGCGTCAGCCGTCTGTATGTTGACGCACGAGTTTTGTCGATCTTTGAAGGTGCAGATGAGACTTTGTGCCTCAAAGTGATTGCGCGCAAACTCGTTGATCAGTCCGCGTAACTGACACTACAACTGGTTGATCAATGTCAATATTTGATCAAGTGTTACTTGATCGTTGTCAATATTTGATCAAGTGTTACTTGATCAATGTCAACAGTTGGTCGAGCGAAGAGATTCGTTCCACATCGTGATGTGATGCGTCGTCGAACGGGTCCAGCAACATAGGACGAAGGCCTGCTGCCCGTGAACCACCAACGTCCATGACGAGTGAGTCGCCAACGTATGCGATGCGACTCCTGTCAATACCGTCGAAATGCGGCAGAGCAAAATCAAAAATACGCGGATCTGGTTTTGCAACGCCAACGTTATGACTATCAACGATGCAGCGCACAGGCGCATGCTGACCATGTCCTACTTGGCAGACACCAGCGTGGCTGAGAATCTGTTCGATCTGTCCGGTTGCGTTACTGACAATGCCAATCGGAACACCGGCATCATGTAATGCCTGCAATGTCTCACGCGCACCTGGCAAGCGATAACGCCACAGATGCGCAGAACGCGTTCGGTTCAGCACGTACGAGGCTTCCTGTCGATGATGTTCATCGACACCAACTACTTCGACGTACGCGTCGTTGTATTTCGACCAGTCATTTTCCTCTGACTGATTCTCCGACTTCACGGCCATCGACCGATAATGCGCACGAATGTATGTATTGAGATCGTTGGTTGCCCCATAAAAAGACAACAACGGTGCCAACACAGTGGGATCAGGAACCACGAGCACTCCCCCTGCATCGAACAGGACCGCGTCAAAATCTTGCGTCATTGCTCTGAGACTACGGGCATCCACATACATGCGAGCGTCGGCTTTTCGCTCAACCAGTTGTTGCCCCTACGCTAAGAGCCGTGCGTTCAGCCCGTGATTTTTTCAAACCTCTTGCCGCCGGTGCTCCCGAGCCAGTGCGTGAGATTCCCTTCCGTCCTAGTCGTGTCATCCACTTCTTCCCGCCACAAATCGAAAAGATGGTGGCGAAGTTGCCAGAGACCATTCCAAACGTCGACATCTTGCTCGGCAACTTGGAAGATGCAATCCCCATGGGTGAGAAGGAAAATGCTCGCGCCGGGTTCATCAAAGTTGCCACAACCCTTGACATGGGTACCACTCAGTTATGGACCCGCGTGAACAGCCTCGACTCACCATGGTTCTTAGATGACGTCACCGAAATTGTGACAAAGGCTGGCGAAAAAGTTGACGTGATCATGGTTCCAAAAGTTGAAGGACCTGAAGACATTCATTATGTCGATCGCTTGCTTGCTCAACTCGAGGCCCGCGCGAATTTATCCCACCCAATCTTGGTGCACGCGATTTTGGAAACTGCCCGCGGAGTTGCAAACGTCGAAGAAATTTGTGGCGCTTCTCCGCGCATGCAGGGTCTGTCATTGGGGCCAGCAGACCTCGCAGCAAACCGTCGAATGAAAACAACACGTGTTGGTGGTGGACACCCCGACTACATCGTGCGACGCGATCCTGAAGGCGACGACATTGAAGCTCCACGTGACACTTTCCAACAAGACTTATGGCATTACACCATCGCACGCATGGTTGATGCGTGCGTCACTCACGGAATCTTTCCTTTTTACGGTCCATTTGGTGACATCAAAGACACCGTTGCTTGTGAGGATCAATTCCGTAATGCGTACCTGCTTGGATGTGTTGGTGCATGGAGTTTGCACCCCGTGCAGATCGACATAGCCAAGCGCGTCTTCAGCCCACGTCCAGAAGACGTGCGTCAAGCACAACGAGTTATTGAAGCAATGGGAGATGGCACCGGAGCAATCATGCTTGACGGCAAGATGGAAGATGATGCTTCGGTGAAGCAGTGCAAAGTTGTGGTCGAACTTGCACGACAACTTGCAGCGCGTGACCCGCATCTTGCTGAGGCCTACGGCTTCTAATCACGCAACACCATTCAACTGAACCAACAAAGGAACACACCATGTCTGAACTTCGTCCACGTCGCTCCGTTCTCTACATGCCAGCAGCAAACGAACGAGCACTCGAGAAAGCAAAGACCATCTCCTCTGATGCTCTGATTTTTGACCTTGAGGACGCGGTATCGCCTGATGCGAAAGGTCCAGCCCGTGATAACGCCGTCGCAGCCGCCAACTCTGGCGCCTATGGCAATCGGGAAATAACTATTCGGTGCAATGGTCTCGACACTCCATGGGGACAACTCGACATTGCGGCTGTCGCAAAAGCGAATATCTCCGCAGTAGTCATTCCGAAAGTAAATGATGTTGCGACGTTGAATGAAGTGTCTCGTCAACTTGATGCTGCTGGTGCTCCGTCCTCAGTTGGCATTTGGGCAATGGTGGAAACACCCGCTGCAATTTTTGACGCACGCCAGATTGCTGCTCACCCGCGAGTTGCAGTATTGGTGATGGGAACAAATGACCTTGCAAAAGAGTTGCGTGCAGCGCAACTTCCTGGTCGTCATCCGCTTGTTCCCCATCTTGCTACCGCACTGTTGGCTGCTCGCGAAGCCGGAAAACCGATTCTTGATGGCGTGTACAACGACATCAAGAACGTCGACGGTTTCCGCGCCGAGTGCGAACAAGGTGCGCAAATGGGTTTTGACGGCAAAACCCTCATTCACCCCGACCAAGTAACAATCGCAAATGATGTATGGGCTCCATCAGAGGCTGAAGTGGAACACGCTCGCAAAGTGATCGCAGCATTCGACGAAGCACTTGCTAGCGGTAAGGGTGTCGTTCAACTCGATGGTCGGATGATTGAGAATCTGCACGTCGACAATGCTCGACGCACGCTGTCGATTGCATCTGCAATCGAAGCGTTGAAATAAGCTCGACGCACGCTGTCGATTGCATCTGCAATCGAAGCGTTGAAATAAGCTCGAC
>CAYVAV010000015.1:0-5375 GCA_964449085.1 uncultured Bifidobacterium sp. | reverse complement strand
GCACGCTGTCGATTGCTGATTCGATTGCGTCGTTGTAACTACAGATTTGCTTTGAAAAGCGCGAGCGTGCGATCCCACGCTGTTTGTGCCGCACTTGCATCAAACACATCAGATCGCGTGTCATTAAAAAACGCGTGGTGCGTTCCCGCGTACACGTGAATCTTCGCGTTCTTCCCACGCGATGTGAGATCTGTTTCAAGTGCGCGTGACATCTCGGGCGATGCGAAGTCATCGTGCTCGGCGTAGTGACCTTCCACAGCTGCAGTCAACTGGTCCCAATCTGGTTGCGCACTTGGCCACGGGATAACTCCATAAAACGGTGCAGCTGCGGCGACTGCATCTGGACGTTGACACGCCAGTGCAAGCGTGAGTCCACCACCCATGCAGAAACCAACGACACCCACTTTGTTCCGACCAGTGCGACGAATAAGTTCATCGACTGCGCCGCTCATATCTTTGGCAGCTTGTGCAAGATTCAATCCCATCATCAACTTGCCCGCACCATCTGGCTCTTCGCTTGATTCACCGCGATATAGGTCCGGTGCAAGTGCAACATATCCAGCAGCCGCTAAACGATCAGCTACATCTTTGATGTGAGGAACGAGCCCCCACCACTCTTGAATAACGATGACTCCAGGACCAGACGTACCTGAAACGTATCCGGTTGCTTTCCCGCCATTGCTTGCAAATTCAATCATCTCGCCCATTAGTACTTGCCTCCTAGTTTGGTGTGGTCCCAACTCACAATGTTTTCTACATCAATAATGACACCCACTCGTTTCTCCGCTTGTTTGCGAATGAACGCCATTCCTTGTTCGCTTGCCGCAGCCGGTCCGTTGTACCGAACAGCGACCTTGGCCGCAATGTCAACAATTTCTTCAACGTCAGTAATGATGCGCGCCCTGCCTTGAATTTCTACGCCGCGGAGTTCGCTGTATTGCTCACCGTCTTCCACCAATGCAGTGATGCGTGGGTCACGGGCCAAATTCATCATTTTTTGTGACTTGCCGAATGTCCAAAATGCAGGCGATTCACCGATCATCGCGTACCACATCGCAACAAGATGTGGATATCCGTTATGGCCGTTTGTCGCAATGTTCATCACGTGGCGTCCATCAAGAAAGCCAGCGATTTCTTCAGGACTCATTTCAATTTGCGAACGCTTACTTGCCATCTGAACAACCTATATGGTGTGCGCATTCTTCAGTAAGTGCACAGCTTCAGGAAATCGGCGTTGCAACTCTTCTATGGATACTTCCCACGGCGCAGTGGCAGGACTTGGGACTTTTACTGGCTCATCCCCCATCTCGTCATCCATGTATTCGTCGGTGTCGTCAAATGACCAACGGCGGTCGTATTCATGCATCGTCTCCATGCATTCGCGCAATGTACGCCGGGGTTCAAATGAGGTGACGGCCTTTGCACACACCCACCACAACGGGGCATTATCAGGGTGGTAATCAATGACGAGGCGACAGCCAACGAGTAGACCGTTGGCATCGTGAGATAGCGCTAGCAACGCGAAAGCAGCCTCTTGTGCCACCACAAGGGGATCTGGATGGCTCGTCCGTGCCACATATCGCAGGTGCTCAATGGGATGCACCTTCAAAACGCTACTGCCGCTGCACTAGCGTTTCATCCGTGACCATGACCCAACTTTCGCTCCCTAATCAGGATCTCGTTCTCACCCCGCTGGGCAAAAAGGGACGCCCACTTCGCGAATGGCTCACCACGTTCCATCTGGCGTCAGTTGTGCTCGACCCCTACACCAACGAAAGTTCGTGGGTGCTCAACTCTGCAGTGCGCATCATGCGCCACTTTTCTGGCGCTGCCGTGCGAGTGAATTTCATCATCACATGTGGTGAAGATGATGCGAAAGCATTTCTTGGACCACTCGCCGATGAGTTCTTGGTGTTTGCCGATCCCGATCGCGTTGCGGTGAAAGCTCTTGGTCTCAGCGAACTTCCTGCATTTGTCGTCATGCAGATGAACGGAGAAATTCCCGCAGCCGCACAAGGTTGGTCAGGAAAAGAGTGGGACAAGGTATGTATCACCATTGCTGATCTCACCAGTTGGTCAAAGCCCACTGTTCCTGGCCCAAATGATCCGGGTCCGTTCCACGGCACACCTGCTGTTAGCTGATCGCTTCTCAATGTGTTTGATGATCTTCCCGTCAGTGAAGTCATCACATCTCTGTCGTCGGCACTAGCAACTCATCGCAACGCAGTTCTCGTCGCTCCTCCAGGTGCGGGAAAGACAACATCGGTTCCACTTCGTCTCCTCGATGAACCATGGCTTGGCGGCAAAAAAATCGTCATGCTGGAACCCCGTCGTCTTGCCGCGCGTTCTGCGGCACGCCGAATGGCTCATCTCCTCGGTGAAGACGTTGGTGAAACAGTGGGCTTCGTCACTCGTGATGAACGAAAAGTCGGACCGCTCACACGTATTGAAGTCGTCACAGAGGGCGTACTAACACGACGTCTTCAAAATGATCCTTCGCTGGATGGCGTTGGCCTTGTGATCTTTGATGAAATCCACGAACGCAACGTGCCGACTGATCTGGGACTTGCGTTTTTGCTTGATGCCCGCGCACAACTTTCTCTCGATATCCGCATCCTTGCGATGTCGGCGACGCCAGAAGCCGACGTGTTTGCTCGTGTCATCGGATCGCTTGACACGCCTGCGCCAATCATCACATCACAGGGTCGAATGTTTGATGTTGAGATCCGTTATGTGCCGAGACAACGAAATGATCGCCTTGAACATGTCGTTGCAAGCACAGTCATGCGTGCACTTCGTGAAGACGAAGGTGACGTTCTCGTTTTTCTTCCTGGCATCGGCGAAATAAACCGTGCAAAGAATGCACTTGAATCACAATTGCCCACTGGCATTGCCGTTCATCGTTTGGCTGGTGCACTTCCTTTTGCCGAACAGGACATGGCATTGGCTCCATCTCCCCCGGGTCAACGAAGAGTTGTGTTAAGCACCGACATCGCAGAGACATCGCTGACCGTCGATGGGATTCACATCGTGATCGACGCTGGTTTGTCACGAGTACCGCGGCTTGATGTGCGTACAGGACTCACGGAATTGACGACTGTGACTTCATCACGAGCGTCGGCAGAGCAACGATCCGGACGTGCCGGACGTGTTCGTGAAGGTGTCGCGTACCGACTGTGGGGAAAGATCGATGATGCCACTCGTCTTGGGCATCTTCCGGCGGAAATCACGCAAACTGATCTCACCAATGTGGCTCTTGAGTTATGCGCCTGGGGAACACCTGCAGACCAATTGCACTTCCTTGATGCACCCCCAGCAAAGTCTTTGTCGCGAGCGATTGATCTATTGCAAACGCTCCATCTTGTTGACGTGCCGCAACTTGTGGACAGTGAGTCGGTCTCTCCTCACGCGCTACCAACAATCACCGAATTAGGTCGAGACGCATTGTCATTACCAATACATCCACGACTTGCTGTGATGGTGTTGCACGTACGCGATCAGCCAGAACAGGCATGGCTGGCATGTGTTGTTGCTGCCCTCCTTGAGGAACGTGATGTTCTCCGCAGCGACAAGACAACCCCTATTGACATCGCTTTACGTGTGCGCATTGTTCTGGGACTGGATTCGCACGATACGGCCGATAGAGGTGGCGTGGCTCGCGTTCGTGAACGCGCAAAAGATCTTGCTCGACGAGCGCGTATTTCATCGGATGTGTTCGTAAGCGCTGATCTCATCGATCACTACTGTGGCGCATTATTACTGCGTGCTTATCCTGACCGTCTTGCGATGCGTCGATCAACTCCGGGGCAATTCATCACCTATGACGGATCTGGTGCATGGTGTGACACAAAAGATATTCTTGCGCAAGAGCAATTCCTCGTGGCGGCCGATCTTGACGCTGACCGCAAATCCTCGCGAATCCGAAGAGCTGCCGCGTTAGACGCTGATCAAGTGGCAGCAACGCTTGGCGATGATCTCATTATCGAGCGAGACACCGTCTGGGATAAATCACGAAATGATCTTGTGCAACGTGAAGTGCGTCGAGTGGGGTCACTACGACTTGGCGAGTACACATCGGAGCCTCTTCCATGCGACGACACTGTTGAGGCACTGATCGACCGTGTCCGTGTGACGCAATTAGATATTTTGAATTGGTCTGATGACGCAGAGTCTCTTCGTCAGCGCATGTTGTTTCTCCGACATCACCGTGGCGAAGAATGGCCCGATGTGTCACGCAAAACACTTCTCGCAACTGTCGACTCTTGGTTACGTCCATTTCTTGCTGGCGCCACTTCACGCTCTGACCTCGAACGTCTCGACATGACGATGTTGTTGCGTTCAATGTTGTCGTGGGATCAAAGTGAGCAACTGGACGCGCTTGCCCCCGCGCGGTATCAGCCTCCAACTGGCAAACCAGTTGACATCGATTACACCGACGTATCAGCGCCGTCGATTGACGTACGTGTACAGAGAATGTTTGGGGTTACATCACATCCACATGTTCTAAACGGGTCCCTTCCACTCAAGATTGTGTTGCTCTCGCCCGCCGAATACCCCATACAAGTCACGTCACATCTTCCAGAATTCTGGAATGGCTCATGGCGTGATGTGCGGCGCGAGATGGCGGGACGATATCCGAAACATTCGTGGCCCGAGGACCCGTGCGCGCCGTCGACCTTCTAGCCTCAGGGCATGGCCGATTTCGTTTTCACTGAACTTCTCCCACTCGGACCCGATGAGACTCCCTACCGCCTCATCACCACAGAGGGTGTGTCGACGATCGACACCAGTGCTGGTCGTTTTCTCAAAGTTGATCCAGCCGCACTCACTCTTCTCACCGAAGAAGCAATGCGTGACATCGCACATCTCTTGCGCCCGGGACATCTTCAACAACTCGCCAACATTTTGAAAGATCCAGAAGCAAGCTCAAACGATCGATTCGTCGCTCTCGACCTTCTACAAAATGCAAGCATCGCCGCCGGCGGAGTGTTGCCGATGTGCCAAGACACGGGAACTGCAATCGTGAAAGGCAAGAAAGGTCAGTACGTACTCACCGGCGGAGGAGACGAAGAAGCAATTGCTCGTGGCGTCTACAACACATACTTAAAAAGCAATCTGCGATACAGCCAGATGGCTCCAGTATCGATGTATGAAGAAGTGAATACGGGCAACAATCTTCCGGCCGAAATAAAGATCTCCGCAGTTGATGGCGATGCGTACAAGTTTTTGTTTATGGCAAAAGGTGGCGGTTCGGCGAACAAGAGTTACCTGTTCCAAGAGACCAAGGCACTTCTCAATGAAAAATCACTACTGCCGTGGGTCTTTGAAAAGATGCAAACTCTCGGCACCGCTGCATGTCCGCCATATCACTTGGC
>CAYVAV010000014.1:0-38578 GCA_964449085.1 uncultured Bifidobacterium sp. | reverse complement strand
CACCGCGTAACCGTTCGTACGTGATCATGAACTCGGTGCTGTACCACTTGCACCCAGTGAAGGTAAAGCGTCACGCGGTCAAAGTCAGTTACACACTGTGTCTTGGTGGACTGAGTTTCTTCTTGTTCATCCTCTTAACAGTGACTGGCATCTTCTTGATGTTCTTCTATCGCCCTACTGCGGCAAACGCATGGCAAGACATTCAAACATTGCAAACATCAGTGACGTTTGGATTGTTAGTCAGAAACATGCACCGATGGGGTGCGCACCTCATGGTGTTGTCGGTGTTCTTGCACATGGCGCGCGTGTTTTATCACGGCGCGTATAAACCACCACGTGAATTCAACTGGGTGATTGGTGTTGTGTTACTCACACTCACATTACTCTTGTCATTCACCGGCTACTTGTTGCCATGGGACCAGTTGGCGCTATGGGCTGTTGCGGTGGGTACAAACATGATGGGCTACACGCCAGTGTTTGGTAATCAAGTGCGATTTGTTCTATTAGGCGGTGTCGAAATCGGTTCCGAAACATTGTTGCGTTGGTACGTGTTGCACGTTCTCATGCTTCCGTTCGTAATCGTAATTTTCATGGCAATTCACTTCTGGCGCGTCCGTAAGGACGGCGGCATCTCAGGACCACTGTGATCGGAGGGATGACACAATGACTGAAATTCCTGAGCACCTCTTAAAGAGAGCGCAAGCTGCTCGAGAAAAAGCTGCTGGCGGAGACGCCAGTGGTGGCGATGCGGCTGGTGGAGACCGCATCCCCGATGCGATGCTTGATCGCACCAAGGCGGCAAGTGCAACAGCAGTTGTAGCTGCAGCACCTGCAGGACAGGTACCAGTTGGTGCAGGTCCGGGTGGGCACACACAACGTTTGTTGACTGTTGTGAAGTCAGGTTCTATCCAAGAAGCAAAAGCTGCACCAGTTGACAAGGTGCACACTTGGCCGCATCTTCTTGCAGTTGAGTTTGTAGCAGCCCTTGCTTGTACAGCGTTCTTGTTTGTTTTCTCCTGGGTTGTGAACGCACCGCTGTTGCAAGCTGCTGACTTCAACGCAACTCCAAACCCATCGAAAGCACCGTGGTACTTCTTGGGTCTTCAGGAACTTCTCACGATGTTCCACCCAATGATTGCTGGTGTGACTCTTCCAGGAATTGGATTGGTCGCGTTGATGCTTGCTCCGTACTTGGATCGCAATCCATCTGTGAAACCAGAAGACCGCAAGTTCATGACCGGCATGATGACGATGTTCCTTATGTTCTGGGCAGTGTTGGTGATCATCGGATCGTTCTTCCGCGGTCCTGGGTTCAACTTCATCTTCCCGTGGCGTGATGGCATCTTCTTTGAGTTGTAAACCAAAAACAAATAGTTGAAGACGAAGACGTAAGTACAGAAGTTAAGTAAGGACAAAAGGACGAAGCCATGAGTACAGGTGCAATCATCGCAATTGTGATCGCCGCAGTCGTTGTGCTGGGTGCAATCGTTGTGCTGACAACCGCACGTCGTACTGACGTGCGTGGTGCAGGTGCGCTGTCACGCGAAACACGAAAGAGTGATCGCAAGGCAAATGTTTCCGAGGCACCAACCACAACAGGTCGTGAAGTTGAACGTGCTGCACGTTCAACTGAATTGGTCAAGCCATCAGTCGAAGTAGCACCTTTTGTTGCGCCAGATCCTGAAGCAGTTGGCGTATCGCGTCGTATGTTCTTCAACCGCTCCGCCATCACATTGATGAGCGCAAGCCTTGGTGCATTTGGTGCATCACTTCTTGCGTTCTTGTGGAAAGGCGCCGAAGGTGGGTTTGGTTCAAAGATCACGGCCGGCAAGTTGGATGACGTGATCGCGTCAATTCGCTCTAACAAAGGTTTCTTGTACTTGTCTGAAGCGCGTGCATGGGTGACCGAATATCCAAAGGCATCACTTGCAAAAGCAAAAGCTGTGTATGGAAGCCAAGCACCTGTGTATTCAGGTATGGAAGCCGGCGTTGTCGCGTTGTACCAAAAGTGTCCGCACCTTGGATGCAAAGTGCCAGAGTGCAAAACATCTCAGTGGTTTGAATGCCCTTGTCACGGTTCGCAATACAACCGAGTTGGCGAGAAAAAAGGTGGACCAGCGCCACGTGGTATGGATCTTTTTGGTGTGTCAGTTGCTAACGGTGTACTCGTAATTGATACAGGCACAGTGTTTGCAGGTGCATCAATTGGTGTGAACACGACCGGACAAGAAGCCGAAGGACCGCACTGCGTCGGTGCAGGAGGAGCTCACTGAGATGCTTGCTGTCAGTACAGGTTCGGTAGCGGCGTTTGTCGTCTTACTGTTTATTACAGGGTGGGCTGTCTACGCCTACTTCAATTTGCGTCAATCGCGTGCAGAGATTGGTTCAGAGATCGAACTCGCTGCGAACCGCAAAGAATATTACGACGACGAAACACTCGAAGGCCCACGTCTCGAGCGCGTGCAATTGATTGGTTTGTTGTTCCTTGCGATCATCACCATTTCATTGCCTTTGTATTGGGTGCTTGAACCAAATCGTCAGGCGGAAGCCGAGTTTGGTTGGGAAAAGCGCTTTGCATCGTGGGGTGGCAAGAAGTTTGCTGCAACTGCAGATGGTGGTTTTAACTGCGCAGGTTGTCACGGTGGCATGAATGCAATTGGTGGTGTTGCTGCGTATTCAGTGACTGATCCAAAGACTGGCGAAGTGAAAGCAGTGAACTGGAAAGCACCTTCACTCAACACAGTTCTGTATCGCTTCAGTGAAGAAGAAGTGCGTTTCATCTTGAACTACGGCCGTCCGTTCTCGCCAATGTCTGCATGGGGAACAATTGGTGGTGGTCCACTCAACGATCAAGCGGTGCAGACTCTCATTGACTACATGAAGTCAATTCAGATTCCACGCGAAAACTGTGGAGATCCCACTGCAGATGCGCGTACTTGTAGCGACGGTTCTTTGCCTGCGGAAGTCAACAAAGAAATTGTTGGTGAGGCAGAACGCCTTGTTGCCAACGGAACGTATGGTTCACTCGGAGAAGCATTGTTCAACCTTGACACTGCTGGTGGCGCGTACTCGTGCGCTCGTTGCCACACCAAGGGTTGGTCATACGGTGACCCACAAGTCACCGGTGGCGGCGCGCTCGGACCAAACCTCACTGGTGGTTCGTCGATTCGTCAGTTCCCCAGCAAAGCCGAAATGATCGCGTTCTTGAAGAATGGTTCAGAGCTTGGTAAGCGCTATGGAGAACAAGGCCAAGGCAGTGGCAAGATGCCTGGTTTCGGAAATGTCTACACCGACGAGCAACTTGAAGCCATCGTCGACTACGTGCGGAGTTTGTAATGCTTACGTCTTTGTTAGCAGTTAGTTGGCAACCTGAACTCCGCGGAATTCTCGTTGTTCTTGTCATGGTGGGCGTGCTCATTGGTGGTACGTATCTCATCGTTGGAACCAACCTCGGTGCACGTCTTGGTTTCATGGTTGTGATGGCCGGATTAGCTGGCTGGATGATGTCAATGGGTGGCATTTGGTGGGTGTACGGAATTGGTTTGAAGGGCGAAGAGCCTTCATGGCAGCCAAACGATCCAATTGCGATAGTTCGTGATGCGAACTTCATGGATGATGCTGAAGTATTAGAGGCGCCTGTCAAAGTTGATGGCATGTCAAGCGCGGAATCTTCTGCCGCTGTGTCAGAAGCATTGCAATCCGAAGGTTGGCTGAAACTTGACGAAGCTAATCCGAAGCGTGCACAAGCAATTTCTTCTGCTGATGAGATCCTGCAGTTCGAGGCCGAAGAATTTGATGCTGGTGAGTACGTGGCTGTTGACGTCTTCGACAAAGGTGGGGAGCGTTATCCCAAGATCAACGAGTCGCTCGACTTCATCGCGTTCTGGCACAAGCCGCATTATTCAGTCGTTGAAGTAGCGCCAGTCGTGCCACAGCGTGCCGAACCCGGTCGTGCACCTGCTCGTCCAGTAATTGATGAAACCCAACCACGTCGCTATGTCGTGATGATCCGCGATCTTGGAAGCAAGCGTCAGCCTGCAATGTTCATTACTCTTGGATCAGGCGTTATCTTCGCACTGTTTTGTGTTTTGTTGCATCGTCGCGATCGCATCGTTGCCGAAAATCGTCAACTCACTGCCGCAAAGAGCTGAGCCATGGGCCAGTACTTACCAATTCTCGCATTGACCGTACTGGCCATCCTGTTTGCTGTAGTTAGTTTCGTGTTGTCACACCTCATCGCACCTCGTCGTCCGAGCAGTGCGAAAGAGGCGCCATATGAATGTGGCATCGTTCCTAGTCGCGATAATCCCGAGCGATTCCCTGTCAGTTTCTATGTGGTGGCGATGTTGTTCATCATGTTCGACATTGAACTGATCTTCGCTTTTCCATACGCGGTCGATAACGAATTCCTTGGAACGTTCGGGTTTTTTGAAATGGTTGCTTTCAGCGCTGTTTTCTTTGTTGCCTTCGTCTACATGGTTGCGCGTGGTGCACTTGAGTGGGGTCCCATTCAGAAAGCCGTTCGTCCATCGCAACCTCTAGTTGCCCAAAGCACACAACGTGAATCGGTACGCGTTGTTGGCCGTGAAGGACGTGAACTAGACACCAACGAGGCGGCATAACAATGACTGTTGTACGCAATGTTCTTGATGACGGGTTGGCAGGCCTCAACCACAACTTTCTGACGGGCCGTATTGAAGACTTGGTGAAGTGGGCACGTTCGCGTTCCAGTTGGGGTGCGACGTTTGGTCTTGCATGTTGTGCTCTTGAAATGATGGCAACAGGTACCGCGCATTACGACCTTGCGCGTTTTGGTATGGAAGTGTTCCGCGCATCTCCACGACAGGCCGACATCATGATTGTTGCTGGTCGTGTGAGTCAGAAAATGGCGCCGGTACTTCGCCAGGTATACGACCAAATGATGGAGCCCAAGTGGGTTATCTCCATGGGAGTGTGCGCATCGTCTGGTGGCATGTTCAACAACTACGCAATTGTGCAAGGTGTTGACCAGATCGTTCCCGTCGACGTATACGCACCGGGTTGTCCTCCGACGCCTGAGACATTGATTCACGCAATTGAGACGTTGCATCAATTGATTGAAGATGGCGAGATCATGAAGCGTCGTGCCGCAACTGGCCAAGGCGCAAACGTTCACATTCACGAGGTTCCTTCAGGCGCTTCATCATTTCCGCTCACTATCGGAAGTCGCTGACCATGTCAGACGAGCAAATGGACACGACTGCCATTACGCAGGTTCCCGCCGAGCAATTGCATGGGTGCCCCGTGGTGTATTCACGTGGTCAAAAAGTATTGCTTGTGCCGCGTGACGCATACGTAAAGACAGTCAAAGCACTTCTTGATGAATCATTTGATGTATGCATCGATCTCACCGCAGTTGATTACTTATTGATGCCAAATCGTGAAGTTGGCGCTGGTATTGTACTAGAACGCTTTGAAGTCGTTGTCAACTTGTTGTCTCTTGAAAAGCGTGAACGCATTCGTCTTCGAGTCCAGGTGCCAGAAGACAATTGCGAAATCGACTCATTGTTTGATATTCACCCGGGTGCAGAAGCATTGGAACGCGAAGTGTTTGACATGTTCGGTATTCGTTTCAACGGCCATCCGGATCTCACTCGTATTTTGATGCCAGAAGATTGGGATGGACATCCGCTGCGTAAGGACTACGCAACCGCTCGTATCCCTGTGCAATTCAAAGGTTCACCATCGTGAGCACCACTGAAGAACGCCCTGTGATCGCCGCTGGCACCAATGAAGGTGACCAGGAGATGACATCACGCAGTCAGCAGACTGCGAAAGAGTTGTTGCGCGAAGTTGGCGCTGTGTTGCGTATGAGTGAAGCCGAAGCTGCTGCACTCGCAGACGTCCAGGAAGACCCAGATGAAGATCAGACGATGATCATCAACATGGGCCCTCAACACCCAAGTACACACGGTGTGTTGCGTCTTATGCTCGAGTTACAAGGCGAAACAGTTCTTCGTTGCAAGCCGATCATTGGTTACTTGCATACCGGTATGGAAAAAACCGGGGAAGAGTTGTCGTACATGCAAGGTGGCACCAACGTCACGCGCATGGACTACGCGTCACCGTTGAACAACGAACTTGTTTTTTCACTTGCAGTTGAGAAGTTGCTCGGTATCGATGGTGATATTCCTGAGCGTGCCAAGTGGATGCGCATGTTGCTATCCGAGATGAATCGTATGAGTAGCCATCTGTTGTTCTTGGCTACAAACGGCATGGACATCGGCGCGGTGTCCATGATGCTGTACGGATTCCGTGAACGTGAAGAAGTGTTGCGCTTTTTCCAGAAGGTCACTGGTTTGCGGATGAATCACAACTTCATTCGCCCTGGTGGTCTGGCCGCAGACTTGCCACCGGGTTGGCGCGACGATGTTCTCGAGATTCTTGAGATGTTGCCGACGCGACTTGACGAATACGAAGTGTTGCTCACCGGACAACCCATTTTCCGTGAGCGTTTGCAAGGTGTTGGCGTTATCACCACCAAAGAGGCGCTTGCCCTCGGAGCTACAGGGCCCATCTTGCGTTCAACCGGAGTTGCATGGGACTTACGTCGTGACATGCCGTATCTGAATTACGACCAAGTGGAGTTCGATGTCATCGTTGGTTCGTATGGTGATGCTTATGATCGCTATTCCATTCGCTTGAATGAGATTCGCGAATCAATTCGTATTGTTCACCAAATCTTGGAAAAGATGCCCTCTGGTGATTACCGCATTCAAGACAAAAAAGTAACGCCACCACCACGTGCACGTATTGATGAATCAATGGAAGCGCTCATTCATCATTTCAAGATTTTTACCGAGGGCTTCAAAGTGCCAGAGGGCGAAGTGTATGTGAGCATTGAAAGCCCTCGCGGCGAAATTGGTTGCTACATCGTGAGCGATGGCTCTTCACATCCATACCGCATGCGCATCCGACCACCGTCATTTGTGAATATTCAGACTCTTCCGCACATGATGCGTGGCGGGTTAGTCGCAGACGCTGTCGCTGTGATTTCATCTGTTGACCCAGTTCTTGGAGAGGTGGACCGATGAGCAGACTTACTGATGCAAACGTCACGCTCGCTAACGAGATCATTTCTCGTTATCCGCGTCCAAAGTCGGCACTCGTACCGTTGTTGCATTTGGCGCAAGAACAAGACGGATATGTTGCGCGTGATGCAATGAAACACATTGCTGAACTTGTTGGCATTACTCCGGCAGAAGTTCTTGGAACCGCAACGTTCTATGAAATGTTCAAGTTTGAACCCGTTGGTCGTTACGTGATCAACATTTGTGACACGTTGTCGTGCGCACGTAACGGGTCTGGCGAACTTATTCATCACGCGGAAGAGAAACTCGGAATCAAAGCCGGAAGCACCACTGAGGATGGCATGTTTACGATTGAGCATGCTGAGTGTCAGGCAGCATGCACCGAAGCACCGTCGTTGCAGGTGAATTATCGTTTTCGCTTCCGTATGACGCCAGAAAAGTTCGATCAACTAATCGATGATCTGCGCGCCGGAAAATTTGCAGATGAAATTCCGCAACATGGAACCTTGGCGCGTGTGCGTCAACACATCCCGGCTGATCGAGCAGTTGGTGTTGTCCCACCTGAGCAAGTGAATCAAGCACCCGAATGGTTTGACGGAAAGCCGGCACTATGACACGCACATTTCCGTATGCAGCAGGTTTCGTAGAGGGCGATCGTCCAAAAATCGTCACATCACGATTTGAGTACGAAGATTCGTACACGCTCGAGCGCTTCCTCGCCACTGATGGTTACAAAGGAATTCGCGCCGCTCTGTCGCGTCCGTCTGGTGATGTTCATGAAGAAGTGCGCAAGGCAACTGTTCTTGGTCGCGGTGGTGCGGGTTTCCCGGCTGGAACAAAGTGGGGACTCACTCCACAAGAAGTGTGGCCGCGTTATCTCGTTGTGAACGGTGATGAGAGTGAGCCAGGCACGTACAAAGACCGGTTGCTCATGGAGCGCGACCCTCATCAATTGATTGAAGGTTGTTTGATCGCTTGTTACGCAGCTGGTCTCTCACAATGTTTCTTGTACATCCGCGGTGAGATGGCTCTCGCACAAGAGCGTGTTGCTGCAGCGTTGAACGAAGCGTATGCCGCTGGTTACGTTGGCAAAAACATTTTGGGTTCACGTTTTTCACTTGACATCGTGTTGCACTGGGGTGCTGGTGCGTACGTGGTTGGTGAAGAAACCGCTCTCATCGAAAGTCTCGAAGGTAACCGTGGCATGCCACGTCTCAAGCCGCCATATTTCCCTGCTGCAAACGGTTTGTATGGTCAGCCAACAATCGTGAACAACGTGGAGACACTCGCAAACCTGCCGTGGATCATGCGCAATAGTGCCGATGCGTACACCGCTATTGGAACGCCCACATCTCCTGGTACGCGCATGGTCGCAGTGTCTGGTGATGTTCGTCGTCCTGGAGTTTTCGAGATTGTCAACGGAACCACAACATTCCGTGATTTGTTGTTTGGTGAAGAGTTCTGTGGCGGCATGAAAGAGGGTCGCAAACTAAAGGCGTTTGTTCCCGGTGGTGGATCAGCTCCGTGGTTTACCGAAGATCAACTAGATCTTCCATTTGAAGCAAGTCAAGTAGGTCCGGCTGGCTCAATGCTTGGTTCGGGAGCGGTCATGGTGATGGATGACACGACTGACATTCCGTATGCAGCACTGACGCTCACGCGTTTTTATGCGCACGAGTCATGTGGAAAATGCACTCCATGTCGTGAAGGTGGCACATGGCTTGAGCGAATTCTCACGCGCATTGTCGATGGCAACGGCACCGATGCCGACTTGGCACAGTTGAAAGAAGTGGGCGAGTCAATTTGTCCTGGTGATTTCCCGCACGCCTCCAGCGAGCGTCTCGGATTGTCGGCAACGCCGTTCCCGTACAAGATGAACACCATTTGTTTTGTTGGTCCGTCGGCGTATGTGCCTGTGCATTCAGCACTGACATTGTTCCCCGAGGAATTTGAATCGCGCGTGACACGTCGCATTTCCATTCCCGTGACCGCAGTGGGGGTGGGTGAATGAGTACTACCGAATCACACCCAGAAAACGAAGCACAAGTAGATCCCAACGCGGTGAACATCACCATTAATGACGCACCGGTAGTTGCACGCAAAGGCGAGATGATCATCGCTGCTGCCGATCGCACCGACGATTTCATTCCACGTTTTTGTTATCACCCGCGCATGAAACCAGTAGGTATGTGTCGTCAATGTCTCGTTGAGATCGACACACCTCGCGGTCCGATGATGGTTGTGTCGTGTATGACACCGGTTGCAGAGGGACAAGTTGTTCGCACTGCAACAGATCAGGTGAAGCGCGCACAAGAAGGAATGATTGAACTGCTTCTTGCAAATCATCCACTTGATTGCCCTGTGTGTGACAAAGGTGGTGAATGTCCGTTACAGGACCAAGCATTCAGTCATGGTCCTGGTGAGAGTCGTTACGTTGAAGAAAAGCGTCACTACGAAAAGCCAATTCCGATCAGTGACCTTGTGTTTTTGGATCGCGAACGGTGCATTTTGTGTGACCGTTGTACTCGTTTTGCAAGTGATGTCGCGGGAGACCCGTTGATCAGTTTCACACATCGCGGCAACAACACGCAGGTGCTGACATTCCCAGACGAACCATTTGCTTCATACTTCTCTGGTAACACGGTGCAGATTTGTCCAGTGGGTGCACTTACTGCACAGCCATATCGCTTTAAAGCTCGTCCGTGGGACCTTGAGCAACGAGAGAGCACATGCACCTCGTGTTCGGTTGGTTGTCGCATTGTTGTGCAAGCAAGTCGCGACGAAGTTTTGCGCTATCAAGGCGTCGACAGTGATCCTGTGAACTGGGGTTGGTTGTGCGACCGCGGCCGTTTCAACTTTCAGTCTGTGAACTCAACGGATCGCCTGTCGACTCCGTTGATACGTCGTGGTGACACTTTTGAAGAAACGTCTTGGTCCGAGGCACTTGATGCGGTCGCACGAACATTGCGTATGGCATCTGGTTCGTCCATTGCAATTCTTGGTGGTGCTCGTGGGACCAATGAAGATGCGTTTGCATGGGCAAAGCTTGCTGATGCTCTAGGTGTCACCATGCGCGATGCGCAAATGGATGACGGCTTGCCTGCACGCGTCTTCTCGTATCCGGGCGCGACGATTGATTCAACGTGTGCTTCTCGCACCATTGTATTGATGTCTCCCGATATCAAAGAGGAACTTCCGGTGCTGTACTTGCGTTTGCGTGACGCAGCAGAAAAGAAGGGCGTCAAGATCATTGAGTTGTCAACACATGACACTGGAATGACGCCGTATACGTGGAAGACATTGCGTTACGAACCCGGTCACAGCACAGATGCGGTTCGCGCGATGATGAGTGACGCAGAAATCACAGCGCAACTTGCATCGGGAGAAGTGACGTTAGTTGCAGGTCGTGCAAATCTCGCTGAAAACAGCGAACTTGCAACTGCTGGTATTGACGCGTTGTTGACTGCGGTGCCAAACGCAAAAGTTCTTCCAGTGTTGCGTCGTGGAAACGTGCGTGGCGCGTTGTCACTTGGACTTGCACCACAATCTGGCACAGACACGGCAAGCATTCTTGAAGCCTCAGCAAACGGCAAAGTTGATTGTCTCATTTTGCTTGGTGCCGACCCAATGAACGATGTCCCCGATACGGACCTTGCGCGTCGTGGTATCGCCGGTGCGCGTTTTGTCGTTGCGATTGATACCACTTTGTCGACGTCCACTCAACACGCGGATGTTGTGTTGCCGGCAGCGGCGTTTGCTGAAAAAGACGGCACCACGACAAACCTCGAGGGTCGCGTGACAGACGTAGTACAGCAGATCACAGCACGTGGCACCTCGCGTCCTGACTGGATGATTGCGGTTGAACTTGCGTACATGTTGGGTCATGACTTCGGAGTGATGTCGCTTGAGGAGATTCAGCAACAGATGAAGAAGCAGATGCCTGCTTTTGCAGCCGTTGCAACTTCTGTACAAGTGCGTCGTGACGGTGTGATTGTGTCGCTACCAGTTGCAAGTCAACCTGCTAGTGCACCATCAGTGGCTGAGAAGAAAGCGTACGAATACCGCTTGGTTATTGGTCGCAAAATGTACGACAACGCGGTGAGCACAGCAACAAGTCCGTCGCTTGTGAACCTTGCTCCTGGTGCAGCTGCATTTGTGCACCCGCTTGATCTTGAGCGCATCGGTACTCACGACGGTGCAACAGTGCGCGTTGGTAACGATGTCAGCACTGTTGTGTTGCCAATTCAGGCCGCCGGATGGGTCACTCGCGGAACAGTGTTTGTTCCGTTCAATCAGCCTGGCGTTGATGTGCGCGAATTAGTTCGTCACAACCAATCAGTTACAGACGTTCGAATTGAGACGATGTCATGACAGGTGCACTGCAATCAGCACTTGTTGGACTTGATCCATTGCTCACCGGATACATCTGGGGCATGCCACTTTTTATTGTGGTGCTCAAGGTGTTGGTGGTGTTCGTTGTCGGGTTGGTTGCGACCATGTTGATGGTGTGGTTTGAGCGCAAGGTTGTTGCAGGCATGCAAAACCGCATTGGACCTAACAAAGCTGGCCCATTTGGTTTACTGCAAACACTCGCCGATGGCACCAAGTTGTTGCTGAAGGAAGATCTCATTCCGAACAAAGCCGATCGCTTGGTGTTTCGTCTTGCACCGTACCTCGCTCTTGTTCCGGCATTCTTGGCTTTTGCGATCATTCCACTTGGTGGTGACTTCCGTGATGGAAATGACGGCATGGTCACATGGTTCGGACATGAAACGCGTGTGCAACTTGCTGACCCGTCAATGGGCATTTTGTTCGCGCTTGCAATTTCTTCACTGGCCGTCTACGGAATCATGCTCGCCGGCTGGTCCAGCGGTTCGAAATATCCACTGCTCGGATCTGTTCGTGCATCCGCACAGATGGTGAGTTATGGAGCTGCACTTGGTTTGTCCGTTGCCGCAGTTGTTCTCGTGGGTGGCACGTTGTCCACTAGTGGAATCGTGGCTGGTCAGCAGACACTTGGTGACTGGAACTTGCTCGCCACCGGTGTCATTCCGTTTTTCATCTTCATGATCGCGGCAACCGCTGAGTTGAATCGTCCGCCATTTGACTTGGTGGAAGCTGAACAAGAACTTGTAGGTGGTTTCAGCACTGAATACGCATCATTACGTTTCGCCCTATTTTTCTTGGCGGAATTCATGAACACCATCACAATGTCGGCTCTCATCGTCACATTGTTCTTCGGTGGTCCGCAACCCATCGCAATCGGTGACACCACTCTTGACATTCCGATCATTCCAAATGCTCTTGAGGGAACCGTCTGGTTGTTGTTGAAAGTTCTCGTCTTCCTCTACATCTACGTATGGTTGCGCGCGTCATTGCCGCGATTCCGTTACGACCAATTGATGAATCTTGGTTGGAAGTTGTTGATTCCGGCATCACTCGGGTGGTTCATGTTGTTGGCAGCACAACGCGTGGGTGACGCGGCTGGTTGGGACACGGTGGTTGTAACAATCGTGACAGCCTTGGTGTTAATCGTTGGATATGCCTTGCTCGCATGGGCATCAAAGACTGCGCGTGAAGAGCGAGCCAAATACGGGGCGAGGTTCTAACCATGGGTTACTTCGGCGGTTTTCTCGTCACCTTGCGCCAGCACGGTGCACGCAACAAAGTCACCACCGAATATTCAGGTGGTCGTGTTTTTCGTCGCAAGAAGAAGGATACGAAAGACCAAAAGATTGAAAAGCCAGAGCGCCTTCATGGTCGCCATGTCCTCAATCGTTATGAAGACGGCATGGAGAAGTGCATCGGCTGTGAGTTGTGTGCAGGTGTTTGTCCGGCCCGATGCATTTATGTGCGCGGTAAAGACAACGACCCCATGAACCCCACATCGCCGGGAGAACGCTTCGGTTTCATCTATGAGATCAACTACTTGCGTTGTATTCACTGTGATTTGTGTGTTGAGGCATGCCCCACTGAAGCGATCACTGAAACAAAGTTGTTTGAGTTCTCATTCACCAACCGCCAAGATGCCATCTATACGAAGAACGAATTGCTTGTTGGTGATAACGGCATGCCACAGTATTTGCCGTGGGAAGACTGGCGTCCTGGTGAAGACATGAACACTTCCGGTTGGATGCGCGCAACTGCGCCTTCTGGTGATGCCACCTTTGAAGGCGTGGTGTCATGGAGTGGTGAGTTGGGGTACGGCGTTCGTGCACCGGAACCAAACCAGTCAGAACGTGATCGCAGTGAAGACAGCAACGGTGACAACGCGCACGGTAGCGGAGGACATCACTGATGGAGCTGGTTGTTTTCATTGGCGCTGCAATCATGATTCTCGCTGGCGCAATCGGTGTGGTTGTGCGTAGTAATCCGGTTCATGCCGCACTCAGCATGGTGTTGTCTTTATTCGGCATCGCTGTGTTGTTTGTTGCTCAAAGCGCACATTTTCTCGCGGCTGTGCAGGTGATTGTGTATGCCGGAGCAATTGTCGTCCTATTCCTTTTTGTGATCATGTTGTTGGGCGTTGATCAGGCAGAAAACCTGAGCATCGAGCCCATTCGTGTTCAACGTCCTCTTGCAGTGATTGTCAGTGCGGCCATCGTTGGTCTTGTCGCAGCAGCGATCGTGCAAGCAGAGGATGCGGTACAGATGCGTGGCAACGGGATCGCGATTCCTGATGTCGAGAACCCGGATGCGAACGTTCGAGAGATTGCCCGATCAATTTTCGGTGACTATGTATTCGCCTTCGAGTTGGCGTCAGTTCTGCTTCTGGTTGCGGTCGTCGCGACTGTCATGATGTCTCGTCGTATGAAAAAGACCGATGCCGAGGTAGCGAAGTGACCAGTCTCATCGCCGCCGTTGAGCCAACCACAACGTGGTATCTGCTACTTGCAGCTGCATTGTTCGGTATCGGAACACTCGGTGTTTTGGTACGTCGCAACCCACTCATCATCTTCATGTGCATCGAATTGATGTTGAATGCGGTCAACCTGACGTTTGTTGCTCTCGCCACATCAATTGGCAACATTGATGGTCAAACTGCAGTGTTCTTTGTGTTAGTTGTGGCCGCAGCTGAAGTTGTGGTGGGTCTCGGAATCATTGTTTCAATCATGCGTCGCCGTACCGGTGCCAGCGTCGATGACTTATCGGTGTTGAAGGGATAACTCTCATGATGGACATCGCTTGGCTCATCCCTGCATTTCCGCTGGCCGGATTTCTGCTGATTTTCCTGTTTGGTCGCAAACTTGGCGAACCATTCGCTGGCGTAGTTGCCACGTTGATGACGGCCGCTGCCTTCGTCGTCACTGCAGCCGTGTATCTCGACATGGTGACAAGCCCCGAAGAAGAACGCACCAGTGTGATCAATCTTTTCTCATGGGTGCCCGTTGCCAACTTGCAGGTTGATCTTGCTTTCCTTGTTGATCCGCTCAGCATCACGATGGCATTGTTCATCACGGGCATTGGTTCGCTTATCCATTTGTATGCCATCGGCTACATGCATGGTGATCCAAAGTTCTCCAAGTTCTTCTTGTATTTGAACTTGTTTGTGTTCTCGATGTTGATGCTCGTGATGGGTGAAAACTTGCTCGTCACCTTCCTCGGTTGGGAAGGCGTGGGTGCATGTTCGTACTTCCTCATTTCTTTCTGGCACAACCGTGACTCCGCAGCAACAGCGGGCAAAAAGGCGTTTGTGACAAACCGTGTGGGTGACTGGGGCGTCATGATGGCGATGTTCCTCGGCTTTGGCGCCGTTGGAACATTGTCGTATCAAGCCATGAATAACGCAGCCACAACAGGTGCATTAGCGCCGGTTACTGCAACAGCGATTGCGCTCATGTTGTTCATCGGCGCAGTCGGTAAGAGCGCGCAGTTGCCTCTGTATTTCTGGCTTCCCGATGCAATGGAAGGGCCCACGCCAGTGTCGGCGCTTATCCACGCTGCAACGATGGTGACCTCAGGTGTCTTCTTGCTCACACGTACAAGCCCAATCCTCGCCGTTGCCTATGAGTGGGCACCAACAATCATTGCTGTTGTTGGTGCATTGACTGCTTTGTATGCGGCAACAATTGCGGTTGCACAAACCGATATCAAGAAAGTTTTGGCGTACAGCACGGTCTCGCAACTTGGTTTCATGTTTTTGGCCATTGGTTCGGGTGCGTATGTTGCAGCGATCTTCCACATGATCACACACGCGTTCTTCAAGGCGCTTTTGTTCTTGGGTTCAGGTTCGGTGATCCACGGCATGCATCATGAGCAAGACATGCGTCGCATGGGTGCATTGCGCAAGTTGATGCCGATCACCGCCTTCACATTCATCATCGGTTGGCTTGCAATTGCTGGAGTACCTCCGTTTGCCGGTTTTTGGTCAAAAGACGAAGTGCTCTTGTTCGCGTTCGCAAACAATCGTTTCTTGTACATCATCGGTCTTGTCACAGCGTTGCTCACTGCGTACTACATGACTCGTCAGGTGATCATGGTGTTCTTTGGTGAAGCACGCTGGCACGATCAGAGTGAGGAACACGGTGCACACGGTGATCACACTCCGCATGAAAGTCCGTTCACAATGCTCACACCACTCATTGTGTTGTCTGTGTTGTCGATTGCTGGCGGAGTGTTGCAGTTGCCGTTTAGTAAGTCAACGCATTTCCTTGAGCACTGGCTACATCCGGTGATCAAAGACAGCGAAGTGCACATCGACGGCACGTGGGCATATGACAACAAGTGGTTGCTCATGGGTGTTGCGATCGTGGTGGCAGCAACCGGAATCATCTTGTCGGTTCTTGTGTATTCCAAGAAAAAGATCAAAGCAATTGAGCCAGCTGTTCTTGAGCAGGGTTGGTACTACGACAAAGCGATCTCGTCATTTGTTGGCGGGCCTGGAAAAGTTGCATTCTCTGCAATCACTGCATTTGATGCAAAAGTCGTTGATGGCGCTGTTAACGGCAGCGGAATCAACGTTCGCACACTCAGTGGCTTTATGCGCAAACTGCAGACAGGTCTTGTTCGGTCATACGCCTTGATCATCGGTGTCGGCGTGATCGCAATACTTGTGTGGTTCTTCGTGAGGGGAGTGATCTGATGCTCCTCCAAGCTGCTGAATCATCAACACATCAGTCAATGTCATTTCCTATTCTCACTGCGCTGATTCTGGTGCCGATGGTTGGTGCTTTTGTCACCATTTTCATCAGTAACCGTCGTCCGGAATGGGTGAAGTTGACCGCTGCGCTGTTCAGTGTTGCAACAGCCGGCATGTCCATTTGGCTTCTTGCCAAATTCACCACAAACGATGCTGGCTTCCAATTCGTATCGAAGCACGACTGGATTGAGAGTTGGGGCATCTCGTGGCACGTTGGTGTTGACGGAATTTCATTGTTCCTTGTTGTTCTCACCGGCTTGTTGTTCCCACTCGTCATCTTGGGTGTTGACCCGCACCATGATGAGAAGCGCTACTTGGGATGGATGTTGCTCCTCGAAGCGGGCGTCATGGGCAGTTTCCTCAGTCTTGACCTCTTCTTGTTCTTCATTTTCTTTGAGATTGTTCTTGTCCCGATGTATTTCCTCATCGGTGGTTGGGGTTACGACAAGCGCATTTACGCTGCGACGAAGTTCTTCCTGTACACGATGTTTGGCTCGGCCTTCATGTTGGTGGGCATCATCGCAACAGCCGTGCTCGCACGTCGTGACCTTGGGTATCTCACGTTTGATCTCATAGATATCGCGGAGAATTCCAATTTCGCAGTGAACACCGGACGCTGGTTGTTCCTCGCATTTGCCATCGCGTTTGCGGTAAAGGTTCCGTTGTTCCCATTGCACACCTGGTTGCCTGATGCGCACACCCAAGCTCCAACTGGTGGTTCGGTCATCCTCGCTGGTGTCTTGCTGAAGCTCGGAACATATGGCTTCTTGCGTTTTGGTTTGTACTTGTTCCCCGAAGCATCAACGTGGTTCAAACCCGTGATGTTTACGCTGGCAACGATCGGCATTATTTATGGCGCGATCGCGGCAACGATGCAAACCGACTTAAAGCGCCTTGTTGCGTATTCTTCAGTCGCTCACCTTGGTTTCATCGTGTTGGGAACATTCGCGCTCACAGATCAAGCGGTCAGTGGCGGTGTGTTGCAGATGATCAACCACGGTATTTCGACTGGTGCCTTGTTCTTGCTTGTCGGCATGATCTACGAACGTCGTCACACTCGCGCGATTGCCGAGTTGCGTGGCATCCAATCTGTGGCACCGATTTTCTCGGCGGCCTTCATGATCGTGATGCTGTCGTCAATCGGTGTTCCCGGACTGAACGGTTTCGTTGGTGAATTCCTCGTGCTAATCGGATCATTTGAAACAGCGCGTTGGTGGACGGTTATTGCTGCAACTGGAGTGATCTTGGCGGCGCTGTACTTGTTGTGGGCATACCAGCGTGTGTTCCACGGCGAGCCTGATGAAGCAAACTCCACGTTCGCCGAATTGCGTCCGAAGGAAGCAACACTCTTGCTCGTCTTTATCGCAGGCATCATTTTCAATGGTGTGTATCCAAAGCCAATGCTTGATCGCATTAATCCCGCTGTCGACAAACTCATCACTCATGTTGAAGAACGTTCGGATTACTCACGTCCCGAACCAGTTGTGTACGAAATGAAAGACACTGGACACGGTGAAGATAAATCGCACGATGAAGAGAAGAGCAGCGACAGCAAAGAAGGTGATCACTAATGAATGCCGTGATTGCTGAAACACTTGTTGCCCCGAGCATTCCCTGGGTTGACCTCACACCACTTCTTATTTTGTTGGGTGGCGCGTCATTCCTATTGCTATTCGGTGCGCTCATTCCCCGTTGGCCACGTGGTGGTTATGCCGTTGTTGCATCAGGTTCGGCGATCGTCGCGGCGATCATGTCAATGGTCAAGTGGAACAACCTTGGATATGACCCGGCTGAATCTGTGCTCTCCGGTGCGATCAACATCGACCGCTTTGCAGTATTTGGTTGGATCACGATCTCCATCGCCATCGTTCTTGTTTCATTAATCACCCACGACTATCTCGTTCGCGGAGATCAAGATGGTCCAGAGGTGTACGCGTTGTATCTCACGGCTGCAATTGGTGGTTATGTGATGACGGCTGCTGGCGATCTCATTGTGCTGTTCCTGGGTCTTGAAATCTTGAGTTTGTCGCTCTACATCCTTGCTGCGAGCAATCGTCGTCGCGAAGAAAGCCAGGAGGCAGGTCTCAAGTACTTCATCCTTGGTGGATTCTCATCAGCGTTCTTGTTGTACGGCATCGCACTTCTCTACGGCGCAACAGGTACTACGAAGTTGTCCGGAATTGCAGCCGTATTGAACGAGACAGTCTCACTTCAACGTGTTGATGCGTTCTTGCTCATTGGCATCGCGTTGCTTCTCGTGGGACTGGCGTTCAAGATCGCTGCGGTTCCATTCCACGTGTGGACCCCTGATGTGTATCAAGGTTCTCCATCACCAATTACTGCCTTTATGGCATCAGCGGGCAAAGTTGCGGCATTCGCTGCATTGTTACGCATTTTGGTGGCAGCACTTGAGCGTCGCGTCGATGATTGGCGCCCGGTGATTTGGGTGCTCGCTGTCTTGACAATGGTCGTGGGTTCAATTCTTGCGGTGGTGCAAACAGACGTAAAGCGCATGCTTGCGTTCTCATCAATCAGCCATGCTGGTTTCTTGTTGATTGGTGTGGAAGCCGCGGGTCACATCGGGGACACCAATGGTCTTCCGTCAACCATGACGTATCTCATGCTGTACACCGTGATGGTTATTGGATCATTTGCTGTAGTCACAGTCGTGTCCGCTGAGCGAAACGGTGGAACATCGCTTGCCGACCTTCGCGGTGTTGGCAAGAACAGTCCCGCGCTTGCGCTTGCATTCACAGTGTTCTTGCTTGCCCAAGCTGGTGTGCCACTCACAAGTGGTTTCATTGCGAAGTTTGGTGTGATTCAGGCCGCCGTGAAAGTTGATTCGTATGCGATTGCAATCATCGCGATGTTGTCTGCGGTAGTAGGAGCATTTGTGTATCTGCGCATCATCGTGTCGATGTGGTTGGAAGACGCAGACGACACTCCGAAGGTGCGTATTCCACTTGCAAGTGGAGTAGTAATCGCTGCTGCGATGTTGTTCACATTGTTTGTGGGAGTATTCCCTAGCTGGCTACTCGACGCGACTGATTTAGTCACCGCTGTATACAGCGGTTAGAGCACAGTCACCGCTGTGTACAGCGGTTAATGGCCTAGTAACCGCCGTGTATTCCGGTTAGTCGCACCGGAGCCACTTCATATCCCGCAGCACGCGCAGCGGCCATCACAGTTTCACTGTGATCTGCACCGCGTACTTCTAACACCACTTGTACGCCTGTTTCTCGTACATGCAGATCAACACCTTCGCGTACATGTTCTACTTCGATGAGGTTTGCGCCACTGTCAGCAAAAATTGTGAGTAATCGCGCCAGACCACCTGGTCGGTCAGAAATACGACAGAACACAATCAACCTGCGACCGCGTTGTGTTTCATGACGACGAATGAGATTGGGCACAAGACCAAGGTCAACATTGCCACCTGACAACACAACACACGTTGTGCCATCAGCGTCTGGCTTTATTGCTCCGGTGAGCAATGCAGAAACGCCCACTGCGCCGCCGCCCTCGACGTACAACTTTGAGCGATCCATGAGAAACACCATTGCGTCTGCGACAGAATCTTCATCAACAGTCACCACATGATCGACCCACTTTTCGATAAGTGGTTTTGTTATTTGTCCAGGTTTTTTCACCGCAATGCCGTCAGCAAGGGTGACGATTGGTCCCGATGCCGGCGGTGAACCTGCATACGGTGCGCAGCTAGCAACTTGTACGCCGACAATAACGATGTCTGGTCGTACTGACTTCAATGCGATCGCGGTACCAGAAGTAAGACCACCACCACCAAGAGGAATCAGAACTAATGAAAGATCAGCAATGTCTTCTAGAAGTTCTAAACCAAGTGTTCCTTGTCCGGCGATGACATCAACGTCATCGAATGGGTGACAAAACACCATGTTTGCTTCTTCTGCACGACGTTGCGCTGAAACAATCGCATCATCGAGCGAATCGCCACCTTCGATCAACTCCGCGCCGTATCCGCGACACGCTTCCATTTTCGATAATGACGCACCGGCGGGAACAAAAATTTCGCAGCGCACGCCGAAATGTTGTGCGGCAAATGCAAGTGCTTGCGCATGGTTGCCAGCGCTTCCCGCAGTGACGCCGTTCTTTGCGAGGTCGCCGAGGTGGTGCAACTTGTTCATCGCACCGCGAATCTTGAATGATCCCGTGCGCTGCAAGTTTTCGGCCTTGAACACGATGGGTGCGCCGAATCGATCAGATAGGGCGGCAGATTCGGTGATGGGGGTGTGCTTGACGATCCCCAGTCCGGCTGCGCGAGCGGAAACGATGTCGGCAACAGAGACATCTGTTCCACTTGTTTTCTTGTCAGCCATGCATCGCCTACGGTACTTGTCGTGCGTGCACTGCTTCTTGCAAATAAGAGTGATTGCGATCCCGGCCTTGTTGGAATAGCACTGCGCGCCCGCGGCTATGCCTTTACCGAGTACCTGCGGGAAGATCATGGCAATTGGTTGCCCGATTCGTCGGGGGAGGCAATCGCCAATGCCCTGAAAGGATCGGACCTCATCGTGGCGATGGGCTCTGGCTGGTCAACCTATTGGCCTGGGGTATCTGAGCCGGTCGCGGCCGAGGCCACTCTCTTACGGGAAGCCCATCGCCGAGAAATCCCTATTTTGGGCATCTGTTTCGGCGCCCAGATGTTGTCCACAGCCCTTGGGGGAACTGTGGACAAGACCCTTCATCCCGAGATTGGCTGGCACGACATTGCCCCAGTTGCTGGGTCCACGTTGCCAGATGGGCTCACTGGGCCTTGGATGCAGTGGCATTACGACCGTTTTTCCGTACCTGATGGCTTTTCCCTGCTCGCTGAGTCCGCAGCTGGATCCCAAGTGATGTATCGAGACCGCTCGGTGGGGGTTCAATTTCACCCGGAAGCTACCGAATCCATCGTTACTAGATGGTGCGAGGGGACAGGTCGAGACGAACTCGCTGCTCGGGGGATTGACCCTGTCGAATTACTTGATCGCACCCGATCCGAAATGGCGACCGCCGCGTCGCGATGCGCCGGTCTCATCGATTGGTTCTGTGATGTCATCAGGTAACTGAGATAACACGTCACAAGAGCACGAGCGAATCGTTGTGACGATTACGAATTGTTGTTGTTGCAGGCGTCCGTGAAGTTGGGGGCCAGATAAGGCCCCGTAGTAGTTTTGTCCCGATGTCTGACTTCCTACGGTCATATCTCACGGTCGTGTGGTTCGCACTGGCGGCATTTCTTATTGCCTCTTTGTTGCTCGGTGTGTCCGCGTTATTGCGACCCAATAAGCCGACGCCGGAAAAACTTCTGCCATACGAAAGTGGTGTGGATCCGGTTGGTGACGGCTGGTCGCAAAGTCAGGTGCGTTACTACGTCTTCGCATTGTTGTTCGTGATCTTCGACGTGGAAGCAGTGTTCATCTTCCCGTGGGCCACACAGCTTGAGCGTTATGCCGGCTTTGGCCTCATCGAGATGGGCGTGTTCGTCGCAATTTTGTTCCTTGGTTTGATTTACGCATGGCGCAAGCGCGTCTTGCGTTGGGTGTAGTGCAGGAGAAGTCATGGGCCTTGTAGATCGTGGTCGCTTACCCAAGCCGTTGACATCGCTGTTCAACCTCGGGCGTTCATACAGCATGTGGGTGTACCAATGGGGACTCGCATGTTGCGCAATCGAAATGGGTGCAGCTTTTGGCTCACCGCGTTATGACGTCATGCGTCTCGGCGTTATTCCGTTGCCCGCATCACCACGTCAAGCCGACCTTGTTGTGATCTCTGGAACTGTCACCGACAAGATGGCTCCTGCAATCAAGCGCTTGTACGAACAAATGCCAGAACCAAAGTACGTCATCTCAATGGGAAGTTGCGCAAACTGCGGCGGCCCGTACTGGGACAGTTACTCAGTAACAAAAGGTGTTGACCAAATCATTCCCGTAGACGTCTACGTACCAGGTTGTCCTCCACGTCCTGAAGCATTGCTTGAAGGTGTTGTGATGTTGCAACAGCGCATTAAGAACGAAGACATGGGTGCGCGTTGGCGCGGTGAAGGCAGCAAGCCAATGGTCGCAAAAGCATCACAAGTAGATGGTGCGTCTGCAGAGCAGGGAGGTGTTCCTGTTGTCGTCAACCACTGACACCGAAGCAACACCGATTGTTGACACCGCTCGCGAGGAAGCACTCGCGCGTTTGTTGAACGCACTTGGTGACGCTGTTGTTGATTCACTCATGAAGCCAGGTGATGATATTTGGATCCGCGTGCGCACCGATGCGTGGCGTCGTGCTGCCGAAGTCGCGAAAGATGCTGGTTTTACCTATTTCTGTTACGTGTCTGCAATCGACTGGAAGCCATCACCATTCGGAAAAGGCGAAGACGATCCCACACAACCAGCTGTTGAGATTGACCCCACAATTCGCCAGGGATACACCGGTGGCGACACGCGAATTCAAATGCTTGCGCGTTTAACCGAACCTCACACATCCATTGGCGTGAACTTCAAGTGTGATGTTCCCGACAATGCAGAAGTTGTTGAGTCATGGGTGCCGGTGTTTGCGGGTGCCAACTGGCACGAGCGCGAAACATGGGAGATGTTCGGTATTTCGTTTGCCGGTCATCCCGATCTTCGCCATATGTATTTGCCAATGGATTTCGAAGGTTTTCCATTGCGCAAAGATTTCCCATTGCTTGCACGCATTGTGAAGCCTTGGCCGGGAATTGTCGACGTTGAACCATTGCCTGGCGATGGCGACGACGAGGAGAGTGAATCATGACGATGCTCGGAGACCGTCAACAATTGGCTTACATCGCATCGCAAGCTGCTGATGCGCGAGTCAATGTTGAACTTGAAACAGAGGGCATGACCCTCAACATCGGACCGCAACACCCTGCAACGCATGGAACGTTGCGCATCATCGCGCGCCTCGATGGAGAGCAAGTTGTGTGGGCTGAACCATCAGCTGGTTACATGCACCGCGGTTACGAAAAACTCACCGAAGTACGCACCTTCCCACAAGTCACTGCGTTGATTAACCGCATTGACTGGCTCGGAAGTTTCGCTAACGAAGTGCCATTCATTTTGGCAGCAGAAAAGTTGATGGGCGTTGAAGCACCTGCTCGTGCACAACATATCCGCACAATTCTGTTTGAACTTTCACGCATTGCGAACGTGTCGCTCTTCTTGGGTGACCTTGGTGTGCAGATGGGTGCTGTAACTCCAGTGTTCCTTGCATTCCGCGACCGCGAATATGTGTTGAACCTCATTGAGGGTGCAACCGGTGGACGATTCCATCCGAACTTTGACCGCATCGGCGGTTTGAAAGACGACTTGCCAGCAGGCTGGATTGAAGAAACACGCACTGTTGTTCGCAAGATGCGTCAATTCTGTGACGAAATTGAAGACTTGTTGTTTGGTAACGAGATCTTCCAGTCACGTACGCGTGGAATCGGTGTCATTCCAAAAGATGTTGCGTTGCAATACGGATTGTCAGGTGCAAACCTTCGTGCCAGCGGTGTTGATTGGGACTTGCGTCGCGATCAAACATTGCCGATGGCATGGAACAAAGCTGACTGGAAAGTGTGGACTCACCCAGACGGTGACTCATTTGCACGTTGTTGGGTGCGTCTGCAAGAAACACGTGAGTCATGCAAGATCGTTGAACAACTCATTGAGACCATTCCGTCCGGTCCAGTGATGACAAAAGTTCCAAAGATCATCAAAGTTCCAGAAGGTGAAGCATGGGTGTCAACGGAGAACCCACTCGGCGAAATGGGTTATTACGTGGTCTCTAAAGGTGACCTTGGCCCATTCCGTGTGAAGATTCGTAGCGCGTCGTTCAACAACATTTCAATCACGCCATGGGCGTTGAAGGGCGTGTACGTGCCCGACATCATCACCATCTTGGCGTCGCTGTACTTCATTCTTGGAGACATTGATCGTTAATGAACGCAGCGCTTCTCGCTTCTGATTTGCCGTATTGGGTGCAGTCAATTCTCCGCGTTGTTGGAGGACTTGTTGCTGTGCTCTTGCCAGCAGGAACCATCGTTTACCTGTTCTTGTTCAAGATGATGTCGTTTATGCAGAGCCGTCTTGGGCCAATGGAAGCTGGCCCATATGGTTCATTGCAGTTGTTTGCTGAAGTTGGCAAGTGGCTGCAAAAAGAAGACATTCATCCGGAACGTGCTGACAAATTCATCTTCCGCATCGCGCCGCTCATTGTGTTGGCTTCAACGTTCTTGCTGGTCGCGGTTGTTCCATTCGGTCCTGACGCTTGGTTCACAAACTTTGAAGCCGGATTGTTCTACGCACTTGCGGTTGGATCCATTTCAGTACTCGGAATCTTGATGGCGGGTTGGGCGAGTGCAAACAAGTACTCATTGCTTGGTGGTTTGCGCGCTGCTGGTCAGTTGATCGCATACGAATTGCCAATGGTTCTCGCAGTAATTGGTGTTGTCATTCAGGCAGGAACCATGAACTTGCAGCAGATTGTGGTTGCACAGAATGCCGGCTCAATGTTTGGTTGGGATGGCCTTGGCAATCCGTACATCCTCACGCAGTTCGTGGCGTTCATTGTGTTCATGATCGCGGTGCAAGCGGAATTGACACAGCCACCGTTTGACATGCCAATCGCTGAGTCAGAACTTGTGTCCGGTTACATGACTGAATACTCAGGCTTCCGATTCCTCATCTTCTTTATTAGTGAATACGCAACTGCAGGTGTGTTCGCAATGATCGCATCGATTCTCTTCTTGGGTGGTTGGGGCGTTCCGTTTGCATGGTTTGGTTGGACATCAATTGATGACATCGATAATTGGATGAACATCGTTGGTCCACTCATTCTCTTCACCAAGATGATCGTTCTTGCGTTCTTCATGATGTGGGTGCGTTTCAGTTACCCGCGCTTCCGTGAAGACCAATTGCAGCGCTTTGCGTGGAAAGTTCTCATTCCGGTGTCACTCATCAACATCATGGTGACGGCAATCCTGAAGGTGGCAGTCTGATGGCAAAAATTCCTGGTCTCATCAAAGGTCTTGGCGTCACGCTTGGCACCTTCAAGCGCACCGTGCAAAACGGTGCCGACACCGTGCAATACCCGCACGAAAAAGAGAGCCCACCGATTCGTGCTCGTGGCGTTATTGCCTTGCACGAAGGCAACTGCACATCGTGCATGTTGTGTGCGCGTTCATGTCCTGACTGGTGCATTTACATCGAAGGTCATAAAGAGTTGGCACCACCTCGTCGTGCCGGCGGTGCACCGCGCAAAGTAAACAAACTTGATCGTTTCGACATTGACTACGCATTGTGCATGTACTGCGGAATCTGTGTTGAAGTGTGTCCGTTTGATGCACTGTTCTGGAGTCCTGAATATGAATACTCGGAACCACGCATTGCTGACCTGTTGCACGACAAAGTGAAGTTGGGCGAGTGGATGGAAACAGTTCCAGAAGCACCAGATCTTGAAGCCGGCGCGGACAAGAAGGGCAAGAAGTAGATGGTCGCATCTGACGTACTCGTTGCCCAAAACATCGGGTTTGGCATCATCGCTGCGGTGATGATTGTTGCTGCGTTGCGTGTTGTTACGTCACGCAACGTGGTGCACGCTGCGTTGTGGTTGGTGTTGGTGCTTGCCGGAATTGCAGCGCAATACATCTTGTTGGCAGCTGAGTTTGTTGCCGTCACGCAGGTGCTTGTTTACATCGGTGCTGTGATGGTGTTGTTCTTGTTCGGAACCATGCTCACTCGTGCTCGAATTGGTGGTGAGGCAAACCTCGACAACCGCAACTGGTACATCAGCATTCCTGTCGCAGCAATCTTGCTTGTGGCGATGTTGTACGCACTTGGTGATGGCTTTGGTGATGAGAAGTTGCCACAAGACACCACACCAGTGAGTGTTCAGCAGGTGTCTGACTCCATCTTTGGGCCATACCTGTTGCCGTTCTGGGCACTGTCATTCGTTTTGTTGGCTGCCGTTATCGGCGCAATTGTTTTGGCACGGAAGGACTGAGCATGCTTCTTAATCAGTTCCTGTTCCTTGGTGCCGTTTTGTTTTGTATTGGTGTGTATGGCGTTATTACGCGTCGCAACGCCGTCATGGTGCTCATGTCAATCGAGCTCATTTTGAACTCGGTCAATATCAACCTCATCGCTTTCGCATTGCGAAATGGTTCGGTCGATGGACATGTTTTTGCCTTGTATGTCATCGCGGTAGCGGCGGCAGAAGTTGGTGTCGGTTTGGCAATGGTCTTGCTGGTGTATCGCAACCGTCGATCCATCGCACTTGATGAACTTGCAGAGATGAAGGGCTAACCCGATGTTTGGTGCTGAAGTATCAGGCGTGGCTGAGGTCGTGCAGGCATCCGGGTGGTTCTTGGAGAACGCCTGGATCATTCCGATCATCCCTGCTGTTGCGTTCTTCTTGATCATCTTCTTCGGCAAGAAGTTGCCGATGAAAGGTTCCGAGCTTGGCATCTTGTCGATGCTCGCAACCTTGTTCTTCTCTGCCATGGCCGGATGGCAGTGGATTGATGCTGTTAACTCTGCGCCAAAAGGTGCGTCGATGACGCCAGTCATCAAGACCTGGACGTGGTGGACAACTGGTGGATTTGATTTCACTATCGGTCAACACATGGACGGTTTGTCGCTCACCGTTCTTATCGTTGTCGCGTTTATTTCCACGCTCGTACAGATCTATTCAGTTGAGTACTTACACGGCGACCGTCGTTACACACATTTCTTTGCGGCATTGACTTTGTTCTCTGCCGGCATGATGAACATGGTCATCGCCGACAACATGTTGCAACTCATCCTCGGATGGGAAATCATGGGACTGTGTTCGTTCATGTTGATCGGACATTGGTGGGAAGACGGTGCGAACAGTCGCGCTGCACTCAAGGCGTTTTTCACCACGCGTACCGGTGACGTTGGCCTTCTCGTTGGCACTTCAGTTCTGTTCTTTGCGGCAAACGACTGGACACAAAAGACACTCGGCGTATCGGGCTTCTCAATTCGTGGTTTGTCTGCATGGGCACTGTCAGGAGATCCGAGCAGTGCAGCGATCACGGTTGCCGCGGTTGCATTGTTTATCGCATGTATCGGTAAGTCGGGTCAGTTCCCATTGCACACCTGGTTGCCAGACGCAATGGCAGGTCCAACACCAGTCAGTTCACTCCTTCACTCATCAACAATGGTTGTTGCTGGTGTGTTCTTGGTGGCACGCCTTTACCCAGTGTTCTGGGAAGGTCTGAATATCACCGGTTCCAGTTTCAACTTCATTGTGGTGATTGGTGGCATCACGATTCTTATTGCCGCTGCACTTGCATTCGTGCAGAACGACATCAAGAAAGTTCTGGCGTATTCAACCGTCAGCCAGTTGGGTTACATGATGATGGGTCTTGGCGCTGGTGCATGGTTGCCGGCAGTGTTCCACATCTTTACTCACGCATTCTTTAAAGCGTGTTTGTTCTTGGCTGCTGGTTCAATCAGCCACAGTGCATCGCACCATTCGTTCGACATGAAAAAAGACATGGGCGGTTTGCGTAAATTCATGCCGATCACATTTACGACATGGATCATCAGCACTCTTGCGTTATGTGGTGTGTTCCCACTGTCGGGCTTTTTCTCCAAAGACGAAATCATCGACAATGTTGGTCACAATGGCTACGACCTGTTCATGATCATCGGTCTTATCGGTGCGTTTATGACCGCCGCATACATGACGCGTGCGACATACCTCACCTTCTTTGGTTCACCACGCGGTGCTTCCGCAGGTGAGCATCACGACGATGATCACGCAACTGATCATGGTCATGGCGATCACGCTCACGACGTTCACGCAACTCATGATGCACACGGTGCACACGACTCACATGATTCTCATGATGCGCACGCTTCACATGGACCGCGTGAGTCTGGTCCACTCATCACCATTCCGCTCATCATCTTGGCCACGCTCGCTATTGGTGCCGGTTTCTTGAACGCAACACCATTTGGTGCTGGTTGGGAAAACATGAAGAAGTGGGTGGAGCCAAGCGGTGCCGTTGTTAGCACCACTGGCATTGATGAAGCACATGGTGGCGCGGGTGAATCGCGCATTGTGTATCTCACGCCACAAGCTGAAGAAGAGGGCGGACACAGTTCTCCTTGTGGCAAGGAAACGCCCAAAGATGGCATTTGCTATGCACCTTCAATTAGCCACGCGAAGTTCAAGTGGTCAAAAGGTGCATTGTCACTTGCGATTGTCTTCGCGGGCATTTTGGTGAGTTGGTTCTTGTCTGTTCAAGTGTTCGAAAGAAAGAATCGTGCACTTGCTGGTCTCACAAAGCGCAACAAGTTGCTTGGTGCCGGCCATTCGTTCTTGGTGAACAAGTACTACCTCGATCATCTTTATGAAAAGGTGATCGTTCGCGCGATTGCATACCCAATTGCACGCGGCGCGTACTGGATCAACCAAAAAGTCCTCGACGGCATTGTGAATGGAACGGGAATTTCTGTTCGCAACACCTCGCGGTGGGTATATCGCAACGTTGACCAGCGAGTGGTCGACGGAGCAGTGAATGGATCGGGCGCTGCAGCACAAGGTGCTGGTTCTGCGCTTCGTCCCGTTCAATCCGGAAAAGTCAGTCAATACGGAGCACTGTTGTTCGGCGCAGCCGCCATCGGTGCTCTTGTCCTAGTCATCATCAACACCTGAGGGAGCAAGTAGGAATGGAAGTCCTCCGCGACCACAACTGGGTCCTATCAGTTGGCACTTTTTTGCCGCTGGCAGGTGTCCTCATCATGCTCTTCATTCCGAAGCGCGAAGAAACACTGCACAAGACAGTTGCTCTTGTGACGGCATTGGCAACTCTCGGAGTGGGCATCTTTACGTTGTTCCAGTTCGACTATGACAAAGCCGGCAGCATGCAGTTCGTCGCTGAGACTGAGTGGATCTCAGTCATCAAGTCGAGCTACTTCATTGGCATTGATGGCATTGCGTTACCGCTCTACATCTTGTCGATGGTCATCACCGTATTGGTGATGATTTACAGCTGGAATCATGTGCCAGAACCGGGTAACCCCAAAGCGTTCTTTATCTTGATGCTGGTTTTGCAAACCGGTATGGCCGGCAGCTTTATGGCACAAGACCTCATCTTGTTCTTCGTGTTCTTTGAACTTGTTCTCCTGCCGATGTATTTCATGATCGGTGTGTGGGGTGGTGAAAATCGCCAGTACGCATCGCTCAAGTTCTTCCTGTACACGATGTTCGGATCAGCTCTTATGTTGGTTGCGTTCCTCGCATTGTTCTTCAAGACAGGTGCGGAAAGTTTCGCTATTCCGTACCTCGTGGAAAACGGTGGTGCAATCGCAAAGAACACACAGATCTGGATCTTTGCCGGAATGTTCATCGGTTTTGCCGTCAAGGTGCCGATGTTCCCATTCCACACATGGTTGCCCGATGCGCACACGCAAGCACCAACGCAAGGTTCTGTCATCCTTGCTGCGATCTTGCTGAAGTTGGGTACGTACGGATTCATTCGTATTGCAATTCCAGTGCTTCCTGAGGCAGCTCGTGAGTGGGCGCCATGGATTGGTCTTCTTGCTGTGATCGGAATTATTTACGGTGCACTCGGATGTCTCGCGCAAACCGACATGAAGCGACTCATCGCGTTCTCATCAGTTGCGCACATGGGCTTCGTCATGCTCGGTATCTCAACCCTCACGCCGTTTGGTGTGAATGCCGCCGTGTTCGGCATGGTTGCTCACGGTCTCATCACCGGCATGTTGTTCTTCGTTGCAGGAAGCGTGAAAGAGCGTTATCACACGCTTGAGATTGCACGACTCAGCGGATTGCTCAAGCAACTTCCAAAACTTGGATGGATCATGGGCTTCTGCGCGATGGCGTCTCTTGGTTTGCCTGGCCTTGCAGGTTTCTGGGGTGAATTCCCCGCAATCTTGTCGGCATACCAGCCCGCAGCAGGTCTGTCAGAAGAAGTGTTCCGTGTATACATGGTTGTTGCAGCTCTTGGAACAGTGCTCGCTGCCGCGTACTTATTGTGGCTCTACCAGCGCACCGCTTTTGGTGAACCATCAGCAGAATTCTCTGGTCATGGTCACGGACATGGTGATCACGATGACATGCACGACGTCAACATCTACGAATGGATCGCATGGTCACCACTTTTGATCTCAATCGTGTTGTTCGGTGTGTACCCACATCTTCTCTTTAAAGTCATCGACCCGGCAGTGGTCAATACCTTGCAGGCGTTCGGAGGCTGACCAGTGCTCGCATCGCTCCTCGCAAGTGACTGGGTGTCGCCAACAGTCGACTACCACGCGATTGCACCCGAGATTGTTCTCGCTGGTGGAATTGTCGTGGTTCTCTTGCTCGACTTGTTTTTGGCGGAGCACAACAAGTGGGTGCTTGCTCCAATCACCGGCTTCACGTTGCTCGGTGCATTCATTCCCGTTCTCACCCTCGCACTTAGTGATGAAGGTACGCGAAGTCTTTTTGATGGGCGATATGTCGTAGACGATTTCAGTTTTGTACTTAAGGGACTCTTCCTGCTTGCGGGTTACGTCATCATCTTGTTGTCATCTGACTACATCAGAGAAGGTGAGTATTACGAAGGTGAGTACTGGTTCTTGATGCTCACCAGCCTCCTTGGCATGGTGATGATGGCATCCAGTCGCGATCTCATTTCGATTTTCATCTCACTTGAGTTCTTGTCCATCCCCGCCTACATGATGGCCGCGTGGCGTAAGCGTGACTTGAAGAGCAATGAAGCAGGCGTGAAGTACTTCCTCCTCGGAGTCTTTGCATCAGCGATCTTGCTCTATGGCATGTCACTTCTATATGGCATTTCCAATTCCACGAAGTTGACTGACATTGCGATTTATCTTGGCGAGGAACTCACCGCCCTCCGAGCACTTGCAGTGCTCTTTGTGGTGTTGGGTTTTGCGTTCAAGATCTCTGCAGTGCCATTCCACTCATGGGCACCTGACACATACCAGGGTGCACCAACTCCCGTTACCGCGTTCTTGTCTGTCGCATCGAAGGCCGCTGGTTTTGTGGCGATGGTGATCGTTGTGTTCCTAGCTTTCCCAGGTTCAAAAGAAGTCTGGCAGCCAGTGTTCTGGATCCTTGCCGCACTCACCATGACCGTTGGAAACTTGCTCGCACTCAAGCAGACCAACATCGTTCGCATGCTTGCGTACTCATCAATCAGCCAAGGCGGATTCATCCTGATGCCACTTGCTGTCGCAGGTGAAAGTGTCACTGCAGCAGACGATGCACTGCGCGCAGTGGTCACGTACTTGCTCGTGTACGCGGCAACCAACTTGGGTGTGTTTGCGATTGTTATCGCAGTCAGCCGCAAGACACGCAGTGGTGAAATTTCATCCTTTGGTGGATTGTTCTCGTACGCACCTGGTCTTGCAGCACTCATGACAATCTTTATGGCATCGCTTGCAGGTATCCCACCACTTGGTGGCTGGATCGGTAAGTTCGCCGCATTCCAAGCAGTGATCTCACCAGGCAATAACTGGGGTTATGCAATCGCAGTAATCGGTGCGGTCAACTCAATGATTGCATTTGGTTACTACGGAAACGTGTTGCGCGAAATCTGGATGCGTCCAGTGCCAGACGGTGACACGACTCCAGTGCGTGTACAACCAGCAATCATCGTGGCGCTTGGTATCACCGGTATTGCGACTCTCGTGTTCGGTGTGTTGCCGAGCTTTGTTCTCCACTTTGGCGATCTCGCATCATTGACCAGTGCCATCGGCGGCTGACGACATTCGGGCAGCAATCGCTGCCAACGATGGTCCCATTCCTTTTCGTCAATTCATGCAATTGGCGTTGTACGGGGAACACGGTTTTTATTCAGGAGATGACAACACGGGGCGAGCCGGACGTCGCGGTGACTTCATCACATCTCCTGAAGTAGGACCATTGTTTGGCGCCGTACTTGCGCGCATGATCGATGATCAATGGATACGACTGGGTCGTCCATCACAGTTCACAATTGTTGACGCGGGTGCAGGACCAGGAACACTGGCACGCGCAATTATCTCCGTACAACCACAATGCAAAGATGCGATGACGTATGTGGCAGTGGAAACATCATCGCGTCAACGAGCGATGCATCCGGAAGGAATCACAAGTGTCGCAGAGATGCCAACGACAATTGAATGTGGTGTTGTCATCGCAAACGAGTTACTTGACAACATGCCATTTGATCTGTGGGTGTTTGATGGTGGATGGCGACTCGCACACGTCGACATGAACGGTGATCAATGTGTGGAAGTGTTACGCACTGCGGATGTGCCGGTTACTTTTCCTGCAACTGCACTACATGGCACACGACTGCCATGGCAAAGTGATGCACAAGATTGGTTGCGTTCAACGTTGTCGTCGTTGCAACGTGGAAGCATCGTCATGATTGACTATTGCACTGCGTTCACCGCAGAACTAATTGGTCGCCCGTATCGCGAATGGCTTCGTACATATGTTGGTCATCAACGTGGTGCGCATTATTTGCAGCAACCTGGCACACAAGACATCACTGCCCAAGTGTTGATCGATCAACTCAGCGTGGTGCGTGAACCAGATGTCGTTCGCACCCAAGCCCAATTCCTTGCGCGATGGGGAATAGACGAACTCGTTGAAGAGGGGAAAAAAGTGTGGGCCGAAAAAGCCTCTCGCCCCGATCTGGAGGCCATTCGGATGCGAAGTCGGGTGAGCGAGGCAGAAGCCCTCACCGATCCCGCCGGTTTGGGCTCGTTTAGCGTGTGCGAGTGGGCCATTTCCTAGTCTCTTTACTAGTCTCAGTTTCAAACCTAAGGGGGGGAAATGGCCGAGAACGACAACGCCGCAATTAACGATCTGCTCCTCGAACAGCGCAAGTTTCCACCATCAAGCGCCTTCAGCAGTAACGCTTTGGTGTCAAACAATGCTCTTTATGACGAGGCCAAGAAGGACTACAAAGCCTTTTGGGAGCGTCAGGCAAAAGAGTTGGTGTCGTGGGCAAAGCCATGGGACACCGTTTGCGAGTGGGATCTTCCATTTGCCAAGTGGTTCGTTGGGGGACAGCTCAACGTGTCTTACAACTGTCTCGATCGACACGTAGAAGCAGGTCGTGGCGACAAGGTCGCCATCCACTTTGAAGGTGAGCCTGGTGACACCCGCACCATCACGTATGCGCAACTTCTTGATGAAGTGAAGAAGTTTGCGAATGCACTGAAGTCTCTTGGTGTGCAAAAAGGTGATCGCATCAACATTTATCTGCCGATGATCCCCGAAGCAGCGGTAGCGATGTTGGCATGTGCGCGAATTGGTGCTGCGCACTCTGTCGTATTCGGTGGTTTCTCATCACAAGCACTTGCAGACCGCATCAATGATGCTGAAGCAAAAGTCTTGATCACAGCTGACGGCGGTTACCGTCGAGGTGAAGTGTTCGCACTCAAGCCACAAGCAGACGAAGCACTTGCAAACACACCAAGCATCCAACACGTTGTTGTCGTACAGCGCGGTAAGAACGAAGTGTCAATGCAAGCAGGTCGCGATCACTGGTATCACGAACTCATGGCAAGTGCATCAAGTGATTGCTCAGCAGAGCCAATGGACAGCGAACAACTGTTGTTCTTGCTCTACACATCAGGCACAACTGGTAAGCCAAAAGGCATCATGCACACAACTGGCGGATATCTCACACACGTGACATACACACACAAGTACGTGTTCGATTTGAATCCAGAAAAAGATGTCTACTGGTGCACCACCGACGTTGGCTGGATTACCGGTCACAGTTACATCGTGTATGGTCCGCTTTCAAACGGCGCAACACAGGTGATGTATGAAGGTGTTCCCAACTTCCCAGGCAATGATCGCTTCTGGTCGATTGTCGAAAAGTACAAGGTCACCATCTTCTACACCGCTCCCACAGCGATTCGTACGTTCATGAAGTGGGGCATCGAAGAGCCTGCAAAACATGACCTTTCGTCACTTCGTTTGCTTGGCAGTGTTGGTGAGCCCATCAACCCCGAAGCGTGGATGTGGTACCACGAACACATTGGTCGCAATAATTGTCCAATCGTTGACACATGGTGGCAAACCGAAACGGGTGGCATCATGATCAGCCCACTTCCCGGTGTGACTGTCACAAAGCCAGGTTCAGCAACGTTCCCGTTGCCTGGTGTTGGTGCAGAACTTGTTGACGACGCTGGCAAGACAACCGAAAAAGGTGGCGGTTACTTGACGCTGTCACATCCATGGCCCGGAATGTTGCGTGGTATTTGGGGAGACCCCGAGCGTTACAAAGAAACATATTGGAGTCGTTTCGAAGGCAAGTACTTCGCAGGTGACGGCGCCAAGTTGGATGACGACGGTTACTTGTGGCTCCTTGGTCGCGTTGACGACGTGATGAACGTGTCGGGTCACCGCATTTCAACAACTGAAGTTGAATCAGCATTGGTGTCACACCCAAGCGTTGCTGAAGCAGCAGTTGTTGGCGCAAACGATGCGACAACTGGTCAAGCAATCATTGCGTTCGTGACATTGCGTGGCGGCGAAACAGTTGACGAACAAGTGTTGCGTAATCACGTTGCTGGTGAAATTGGTGCGATCGCAAAGCCAAAGACGATTTACTTCACTCCTGATCTTCCCAAGACTCGTTCCGGAAAGATCATGCGTCGTTTGTTGCGTGACGTTGCAGAAGGTCGCAACTTGGGTGACACCACAACACTTGCTGATGCAAGCGTGGTCACTGAGTTGCAGAAGCGTGCTTCTGAAACACCATCCGAGGACTAATCGCGGAAGTTTTCGAACTGCAACGGAATGCCAAGGTCTGCACCTTTCAGCATTGCCATCACAGCTTGTAAATCATCACGCTTTTTGCTGGTGACACGAACTTGATCACCTTGGGTTTGACTACTCACGCCCTTGGGACCTTTTTCCTTGATCATCTTGTTGATCTCTTTGGCCTTGTCCGACGAGATGCCAACTTTGATGGTCACAACCTGACGAACCGTGTCGCCAGAGGCCTGCTCAAACTTGCCCCATTCCATACCTTTTAGTGACAGGCCGCGCTTCACGAACTTTTCCTCAAGGAGGGTGCGAACGGCGCGGGCCTTGTCTTCGCTGATGGTGCGGATGGTGATGACTAACTCATTTTGCTCAATCTCTGAGTTTGTGCCTTTGAAGTCAAAACGCTGCGACATTTCTCGCTGAGCTTGATCAACTGCGTTACGCAATTCTTGGCGGTCAACTTCTGAAACAACATCGAACGACGGCATGGAAGCGAGGCTACCTATCCGATAGCCTGCAAGACTCCGGGGTCGGTACCCAAGCGGCCAAAGGGAGCAGACTGTAAATCTGCCGGCTCAGCCTACGAAGGTTCGAATCCTTCCCGGCCCACCACGGAGCAATCCGTGACTGAATGGCGAAAGCCAAACAGCCCAACCCGTTCATGACCTCGCTGGCTCGCCAGCGGGGTCATGTGCTGTTCGGGTCAGGTTGGCGCTTCTGTCATTGGTGCGTATGGAGCATGATTACGATTTCGAAAGAATTCACACGCACAGAATTGAAGGGCGAGCGATGTTACGAAAATTTGCCACCATGGCGTTGTTGATTGCCAGTGTCGCTGTGGGTTTTACGCCTTCAAATGTCGACGCTGCTGACGGCGACCTTGATCGCTCATTTGATAACGATGGGAAGTTAACAACGACACTTGGCAATTCGTCCGAGGCTAGAGATGTTGTGATCCAATCTGATGGCAAAATTGTTGTTGCTGTAATTACATACAACGGTACGAATAATGATTTTGGAGTTATTCGCTACAACACCGACGGAAGTCTTGACAACACTTTTGACGAGGATGGAAAAGTCACGATCGCGGTTGGGTCAGGTGGAGATTACGTCTCTTCCGTGTTGATTCAGCCTGACGGCAAGATTTTATTGGCTGGTTTTGCCTCTAACGGTGGGAACAATGATGTCGCGCTTGTCCGATTAACAGCCACGGGCGCTTTAGATCCAACATTTGGCAGTGGTGGCAAAGTCATGACTCCAATTTTGTTTGGGGACGACCGTGCGTACAACATGGCTGTTCAGTCAGACGGCAAGATTCTACTTGCGGGTTATACAGCGAATTTGGATTGGGATTTTGCCGTTGTTCGTTACTCAGCAAATGGAGTGCTTGATAATACGTTCGGTAGTGACGGCGAGGCCGTACTTGACTTCGGCGGGAACGATGACCTTGCGTATTCACTGGCGGTCCAAAGTGACGACAAGATTCTTGTGGTGGGTGAAACCACAGACACAGACAGCCATATCGGATTATTGCGTTTGACTTCAAACGGATTATTGGATGACACGTTTGGAATAGGAGGCAGAGTGATCTCCAGTGTCGGCACGGACAGTCTCGCCCGGCAGATACTTGTGCAGCCGGATGGAAAACTGATTGTCATTGGTTACACAGGAACCGGTAGTGATTCTGATTTTTTGATTGCTCGCTATCACAAAAATGGTGATGTTGATGAGACTTTTGGTGTCAATGGTTTTGTCACTTCGCCTATTGGTACTGGGGCTGATTTTGCGTGGGACGGTGCTTTGCAATCTGATGGCAAGATTGTTGCAGTGGGAGAATCCATGACCGGTCTCGCTCCTGACTTCGTAGTTGTTCGCTATCTCAACAATGGACAACTAGACACCTCGTTTGGTAATGGTGGTAAACGAGTCACTGATTTTTCGAATGATATCGACGCGATTTTTGCAGTTGCGATTCAAAGTGATGGAAAAATTGTTGGGGTTGGATCCACCCAACTATCAGTGACGTGGATTGTTGCTCTTGCGCGCTTCAATGCGACATCGACATTGTCGACGTTGGCATCTGTGTCAACATCATCGCCACTCAATACCACATTCTCATCATCAACTACGTCCTATACAGCAACAGTTACTAATGCGACAAAAGTATTTTCAATCACGCCCACCGTGGCTGAACGTAATGCCTCCATCACTGTTAATGCTGTAACTGCCACTTCAGGTGTTGCATCAAACGTCGCTCTCAAGGTTGGGGTGAACACTGTTCTGGTGAAAGTTGTTGCTCAAGATGGCACCACTTCAACCACGTACACGATTTCGGTAACTCGTGATGTCGGCACGTTAAAAGTCAAAAAATCGATGTCACTGAAAGCTGCGCTGGCAACAGTTGACACTGTTGCGACACGCGGTGCCAAGACATCAATCGAAGTGAAGAAAAGTTCCCGCAAGAATTGTTCTGTTGTGAAGGGCAAGATAAAGGCGATCAAGGTGGGAAATTGCAGCGTCACGATCTCGGTGACTCCTCAAGCAACATCGAAGACTCCAAAACCAAAGACTGTGCGTACCAAGGTCACTATCCGGATTGTCTGATCACGGATTGTCTGTTGCGAGGAGGCAGTTACCTTCAGAGTTAGAGGCGCGAGTCCTCAAGCATGTGTTGGAGCAACATCACATCAAGCCAGCGGTTGAACTTACGCCCAACCTGTTTTTCAATGCCAACAACGTCAAATCCCATTGCTTGATGTAGTGCAATGGATGCCTCATTATCAGTGGCAATTCGCGCAAGCACAGTATGAAACCCGCCGTCTTTGGCAGTGGTAAGTAAATGGCGAAGCAGGGCCTGACCGATTCCGCGCCGGGCCATGTCGCGGCGAACATAGACCGAATCTTCCACCGACGACCGGTAGGCGGCGCGCTCTTTATATGGAGACAGCGCCCCAAAGCCCACGACCAGCCCATCAATTTCCGCCACAATCACCGTAAAGGCACCACTTCGTGCGGCTTGCCATTCACGTTGATCTTCCAGCGAGCGGGGCACAAGGTCAAAGGTCGAGGTCTCATTTTCGACCTCGTGGTTGTAGATCTCAGCAATCGCAGGCGCGTCGGCCTCAGTGGCAAAGCGGATAGTGATGGGTTCCACGCGTTGACAACCTAATGCCCGTTGCAGGGATTCACCGCTATCCTTTTTCCTTCGGCTCTCGGGGGCTTTGCTTCCGCGTGCACGCCCTCTTAGCTCAGTCGGCAGAGCATTTCCATGGTAAGGAAAAGGTCGTGGGTTCGATTCCCACAGAGGGCTCAGCCATCTGGCTGCATCGCATGATGTCCAAATAAAAAAGCCCAAATAAAAAAAGCAAAGTGCGAAGCAATCACTTGGTCATCCGACCAGGGCGACGTAGCTCAGTTGGTCAGAGCATCCGGCTCATAATCGGAAGGTCATCGGTTCGATCCCGATCGTCGCTACCAAATCGAAAATTTCAACAACTAACAACCACCATTAAGGAGAATCCCCATGAGTAAGGCAAAGTTTGAGCGTAATAAGCCTCATGTGAATATTGGAACGATG
>CAYVAV010000013.1:0-46115 GCA_964449085.1 uncultured Bifidobacterium sp. | reverse complement strand
ACCCGTGCCGCCACCTTGAAAGGGTGGTGTCCTAGGCCGCTAGACGATGGGGGCAGGACGACTCCGGTTGAGAGCAAGATGACGCTACCAGCGCATTGCCTATAACTGCGACCCCAATTCGTCAACAATCCACTCGAGCAACCAGCCGAGATAGGCATACAAATGCCACGATGCCGAATTTGGTTCATCCTCATCGGGCAGATGATCGTCACCTTCACTCACATCGAGAAGGGTTCCAAGGACCAAACGCAAGGCGTTGACGGTTTGCATGAATCCGATTAGCTCGGCCTCCGATAGCGGATCCTCGCTGGTCAATACCGCGCGAGCCACTGCAATCTGTGCTTGCTTTGAAGCCAACAATTCATCATGCATGTACTTCACGTATTCGGCGTTTCGCTCAACATCATCGACATACGCCGTTGGGAAGAGGCGCCGAAGCGCCGGGTTTGTTGGTTCTGCGACCAGGTTCTCGAATTGATTCAACAGATCAAGAAACACGTCGCGTTCATCTGAACTGATCAACAGTTCATATTGACCATCGCGAGTGCGTTGAATGGGGCCGCCCGAGCGGCGTCGACGTCCCATTTACGATTCCTGTTCCAATGTCGCCCACAGCCCATGGTCATGAAGGCGGTACACATCCATTTCCGCTTTTTCTCGCGTTCCAGACGACACGACTGCGCGACCTTTGTGGTGCACGTCAAGCATCAATTCGGTTGCCTTTTCCAGGCTGTATCCAAAGAGTTTTTGCAGCACGTATGTCACGTACGACATGAGATTGATCGGGTCATTCCAGACAATCACGATCCACGGTTTGTCCTGGTCCAACGATTCATCGGTCGCGTGCTGTTCGGTTTCCACCGGGCGCACAGCAGGGGATGCCAAAGGACTCACGAAATCATTCTCTCGCGATTGGTCGTTTTTGCATACCCCCCATACGATGAGAAGCCGTGTCACTGAATGTTCGGCCTCTTGTTCCCTCACGGGTGATGAAGGTGGGTTCTCATTCAGGTGGACGCGCACCGCGCACTGTGTTCGGGGGCTACATCGCCCTTATGAAATTGCGTGTTGTGGAACTGCTCCTCGTCACCACTGTTCCCACAATGGTGTTGGCAGAAGATGGTTGGCCAGACTGGTGGCTGATAGTTGTCACCCTGATCGGTGGCACTCTTGCGGCCGGTGGTGCGAATGCGATCAACATGTACGTCGATCGCGACATCGACGCGTTGATGGAACGAACAAAGAACCGCCCGCTCGTCACAGGGTTAATTGCTCCACGAAACGGACTGATTTTCGCGATATTTCTTGAAATCGCTGCATTTGCTGTCCTGTGGGCGGGTGCCAATCTTTTGGCCGCCATCCTTGCGATTTCTGCCACCCTGTTCTATGTCTTTATTTACACCTTGTGGTTGAAGCGCACGAGTACGCAAAACATCGTCATTGGTGGTGCCGCGGGTGCCATGCCGGTTCTTGTGGGCTGGGCGGCCGTGACCGATTCGCTGGAGTGGGCCCCGTGGATCCTCTTTGCGGTCATCTTTTTCTGGACTCCGCCTCATTTTTGGGCCCTCGCAATTCGCCACGCTGATGACTACCGCGCCGCTGGGGTACCGATGCTCCCTGTGGTGGTGGAACAGCACAAGGCGATTCGCTCGATGATTGCCTACACCGTCATCACGGTGGCGACCAGTTTTCTGATGTTCCCGGTCAGTGACTTGGGCTGGGTCTACGGCATTTCGGCAGGAATCTTGGGGGCAGCGTTCTTGGTAGGCACAATTGCACTATCTCGTCGTCCATCGGATCGCGGATCGATGCAACTCTTCACCTTTTCCATCACCTATTTGTCGCTGCTCTTCATCATGTTGACCGTCGACGTGCTGGTCAGCTAGGGCCACGTAGCGGATCATCACGAATTCACGTGAACTAACGCACATACTGATCAATCGAATTTGGCCACGGGAGCCATGTGACAACTGCCGTGTAGGCCCTTGTGATTTCCTGTTTTCCTGGGGCTGGTGATTAGTGTTGTGATGTATTTGTAGGCCTTCTGGGAATCCCCTGTGGATTGTCAGGCGGGTGCAGGAGAGCTTTATTCGATGACCACCATTGACACGCACGCGGGCGCTTCGCTCAGCACGGGAGACGGTTCATTGGCGCGTTCGTCTTTTTTGGTTGCCGTTGCAGATTGGTTGACAAGTAGCGACCACAAAAAGATCGGTCGTCTGTTTTTGACACTGTCTGGAATCGGTGCAATTGCAGCTGGCGTGCTTGGCGTACTTGTAGGCCTTGAGCGCATCAGTGCTGATTCAAGTTCAATTATTTCTGCCGGTGCAGAAACTCAGTTCATTTCGATGTTCCGTTTCGTGTTGGTATACATCGCTCTCGCACCGTTGTTTATTGGTATTGCAATCGCTGTTGTCCCACTACAAGTTGGTGCTCGCGCATTGTCATTGCCACGCCTTGCGCAGTTTGGCGTGTGGTCTTGGTTTTTTGGTGTCGCACTTGTTGTGATCTCTGTATCTGCTGGCGGTGGTCCAACAGGTAGCGATCAGAACTTTGTCACCATGTATTTGCTGGGTCTTACACTTACAGCAGTTGGTCTTATTGCGGCGAGCATTCCAGTGGCTACAACAATTCTCACGTCGCGCGCTCCCGGAATGGACATGATGCGTGTCCCGACATTTGCATGGTCTGCGATGGTTGGAGCAATTTCCAACATTCTTTCGTTGCCTGTTCTTATTGGCACGCTGATCTATCTCTATGTGGATAACGAGCACGCATCAGTTGCATTTGGCGGCGCCGATGGCACATGGGATTGGATCGATTGGGCATTCACGCAGCCACAAACCATCGTGTTCGCGATCATGGCTATTGGTCTGTTGACAGAAATTGCGCCAGTTGTTGCGCGTACTCGTCAGCCATTGCGTCCAATCGTGTTAGTCGGACTTGGTCTCATCTCTGTTGCGGCGCTGGGTGCGGTGACTCAGAGTCAGCATCCGTGGCGTTGGGATGGTTCTGCCGGTGACGTAATTAAGAGTCTCATTTTGTGGGGCTTTTTCAACGTGCTGCCACTGCTCGGTGCATTCATCGCACTTGCGTTGTCACTTCTGGCATTGAAGACCGGCAAGGCGCGGATCAGTTCAGGATTTGTTTTTGCCTTTCTCGGCGTTGGCATGATTCTCGTCGGACTTGCTGGTAAGGCACTGTATTGCTTCATCGACGCAGGTCTAGCCGGAACCGTGTTTGACGAAGGCGTTCTCACTTACATCGTTTACGGAACCGTTATGGCCGGAATGGGCGCGGTTTCTTATTGGGGACCAAAATTGTGGGGTCGCATGCTTCCTGAGAAGAAGGTGTTGCCACTTGCTGGTTTGGCATTGATTGGCACTGTCCTTGCCTCGTTCCCGTATTACATCGCAGGTTTTGCTGATCAGCCAGCAAATGCTCTTGGTCGCTTTGAATACGAGGGACCATCGGAATTGTGGAACACCCTTGCAATGATTGGTCACGGCGTGTTCGCTTTGTCAGTTGTTGCTTTCATCTTGCTTGCAGCAAAGAGTTTCCGTGATGGAGATGTTGCTGGCGACGATCCGTGGGACGGCAACACACTTGAGTGGGCAACATCATCTCCTGCACCCATTAACAACTTCGTTGAATTGTCCGTTGTTGGTTCACCCGAACCGCTACGTGACGTCAAGCCTTCTTCACAAGAGGTATCAGCATGACCATCGCATTGCCTGCAGCTCACGCACCAGCACCAAAGCGTCAGATGTTGGTGGCAACTACTGTCGCATCTGCGGTAGCCACCATGCTGATGGCCGGAATGCTTGCAGTGTGGTTGCGCTTCCGCGCAGCTGCGCCTGTCCGCGAGTCATCCGATGGTTTGAAACTCATCAAAGATTGGTTGCCCGAAAATCTTCACATTCCAGAAGTTGCAGCCAACACCATGTTTTCAACATTCTTCATTGGTTGCGTTATGGCACAGTGGGCTGTGTACGCAGCGAAGCGTCGCGATACAGCACACACGAACTTGGCATTGGCAGTGTGCTTCATCATCGGCGCCGCAATTATCAATGCGCAAATCGCTATTTACTTGCAGTTTGATGTGGGCGTGGCTGACGGTGCGTATCAAGCCATGTTCTATGCGATTACCGGAACGATGATCGTGTTAGTAGCGCTTGGCATGGTATTCACTGCGGTTGCGCTGTTTCGTTCGATTGGTGGACGTGGTACTAGTACCGACGTCTTCTCATCGCACGCGTTGTATTGGTATGCGATCACTGTGATTTTCACCGCAGTGTGGTTTGTTGTGTACGTACAGAAGTAGGGCAACGATGTTTACTGGAGCTTCCAAATACTTCCTCGGACTGACAGCAGCTGCAGCTGTCAGTCTCGTGCTGTACCTGTTGTTTGTAACACCGAATGATCTCGGCGCTATAGCACTCGGAACAGTTGTTCTCATTGCTGGCACACTCGCCGGCGTCACATTATTCAACCGTGACGCAGAGGCCGACACGATCGAAGATGCAACTGGTGCAGCGTCGCAACCACTGGCCAACAGTGTGTGGCCAATGGTGTGTGCACTTGGTGTTGCACTCATGGTCGTTGGTCTTGCGTCGGTGGCAATGGTGTTTCTCATTGGTCTTGGCGTTCTTGCACTTGGTGCAATCGAATGGCTTGTTCAAGATTGGGCAGAAGGTGCATCTGCAGATAACAAGTTCAACAACTTCATCCGTGAACGCGCACTGAACCCTCTTGAGTTGCCAATTTTTGCTGCAATTGGTGCGGGCGTAATTGCATTTTCGTTTTCACGAATCATGTTGGCGATGGATAAATCTGCCGGTGCCATCTTGTTTATTATCATCGCGTCTGCGGTATTGCTCGTTGGATTTCTGGTTGCTTTCAAACCAAACTTCCGTGGAAAGATCGTCGCTGTGCTGGCGGCATTCGCTGGTGTTGCGTTGATTGCCGGCGGTGTTGCAACAGCACTCAGTGGCGAGCGCAGTCAACTTGCTGAGGCGAGTGCAGAAGATCACTTCGCGCACAAAGAATGTGGTGAAGAAAAGTCAAAGTATTTCGACAAACTCGCGAACAACCGCGTACCGCTTCGCAGCGGTGTCACTGCAACGATCATTCTTGAAGACGGCAAATTGCGTGCAGAAATGATTGGTTTCCCCGAGCCAACCCGATACATCACCATTCCGAAGGCAAACGATGTGTCCATCTTGTTCCGCAACAAAGATGCTGAAGATCGTCGATTGAAGTTGACACTTGGCACAGAAGTGGTGGCGGAAACAGGCGTGGAAGAGAAGCTCTACACCTGTACACAGATGACAGGTGAAGATCAGGAAAATGTGCTCGTGGTGAACATTAAGAAACAATCATCAGTTGCCGGTCCGTTTGAACTTGTCGTTCCCGGCATTGATGATGCGATTGAAGTGGTGGTGCCGTGATGAAAAAGATGATGTCTCCTCGCCGTCTTGCTGCACTTGCTGGAGTGTTGGGTGTTGCATTCTTGGCCGGTTGTGCAAAGAACGCACCACAAGACACTTGGCAGCCAAAAGGTCCGAACGCTGAAAAGATTGACAATCTGAACTGGTTGGTGTTCCCCATCGCTGGTGTTGTGGGTGTCATCATGCTGGCTCTTTTTGCGGTTGTCATGCTGAAGTTCCGTGACCGTGGTCAGCCAATTCCAAAACAAACACACGGTAAGCCCGCATTGGAAGTAACGCTGACAATTATTCCTGCTCTGATTTTGAGTGTCGTAGGTGTATTTACAGTTCGAGGCATCTTTGATCTGGCTGAAGATAAAGACACCGAAATGATCATCAACGTAACTGGTCAACAGTGGTGGTGGGAATACGACTATCCAATTCAGGAAGAGTACGGAATTACACAGCCGATCATTACGTCTGGCCAGATGGTGATGCCGGCTGGAACAAAAGTGTTGTTACGTGAGACAAGTCGCGACGTTATTCACTCATTCTGGGTACCTGCGTTGAATGGTAAGAAAGATGCCGTACCAGGTCGTATTCACACTTTGCGTATGGAAGCAGATGAGCCGGGCATTTACGCTGGTCAATGTGCAGAGTTCTGCGGTTTGTCACATGCCAACATGCGCATGGAAGTGATCGCACTTTCCAAAGAAGACTTTGCTGCGTGGGTGAAGAACCAGTTGGCGGATTACAAGGCGCCAGCTGCAAACACCCTTGAAAAGCAGGGTGAGGAAGTGTTCCTCAACCAGTGCGTGCGTTGTCACCAAGTCAATGGTCTGAAGCGCGCTGATGGTACGCCTGCAATTGCAGCTCCAGAAGACAACGTGTATGCAGGTGCGGCACCAAACTTGTCAAAGCTCATGACCCGCAACACTTTTGCTGGAGCAATGTTTGATCTCGTAAACAAAAAGTGTCGAGAAGATGTGTGGAGTGCATCGTCTAGCGAATTTGGTGCGAAGTATCTCGCCGGCGTGTCAGATGAATGTCTCAACACAACTGATCTACGTGCATGGCTGCGAAACGCGCCCGTCATGAAACCGATGTATGCCAATCCCGAGAAGTTGGAACCAACCGACGGTAAGTACCGCGGAATGCCCAATTTGAATCTCACTGAGGATGACATCGACAAGCTTGTTGCCTACCTACTAACCCTGAGGTGATCGGAGAACGTTATGGCGATCATTGAAAGACCAGAAGCTACGCCGGCAGTACCGGGTGCACCATCGGTTCCCGCCACGGTGACACCTGCAAGCAGCCTTGGTGCTCTGAAACGACCAGTTACTTCCACGGGATGGAAGTCATGGTTGTTTACCGTTGACCACAAGAAGATCGGCATTATCTACGGTGTCATGGGAATGTTCTTCCTGGTCGTCGGTGGCGTGGAAGCACTTCTCATTCGTTTGCAACTTGCTGGTGCAGAAGGCAAGGTCTTAAACGCAAGCGTTTACAACCAGATGTTCACAATGCACGGCACCACCATGGTGTTCTTGTTTGCAATGCCAACGGCGAACGCCTTTGCGAACTACTTCTTGCCATTGCAGTTGGGCGCACGAGACGTTGCGTTCCCTCGCATGAACGCACTTGCCGTGTGGCTCACTCTCACTGGTGGCATCATCTTGAACCTTGCATGGTTCTTGGGCGGCGCCGCTGACGGTGGTTGGTTCATGTATGCGCCGAACTCAGGTCCAATCTTTTCGCCAAGCAATGGTGTTGACTTCTGGGTAATCGGTCTTCAGATCGCAGGTATTGGTTCGCTGATCGGTTCAATCAACCTGATTGTCACCGTGTTGAACATGCGTGCACCCGGTCTGTCACTCATGAAGATGCCTGTGTTCTCATGGATGATGCTGGTTGTGCAGTTCCTTCTCGTGTTCTCACTCCCAGTGATCACAGTCGCTCTTGCGTTGTTGATGTTCCAACGATCGTTTGGAGCCACGTTCTTTGACGTTGCACAAGGAGCAGACCCACTGCTCTGGCAGCACTTGTTCTGGATTTTCGGTCACCCGGAGGTCTACATCTTGGTGCTACCGGCGTTTGGAATCGTGTCTGAAATATTGCCGACGTTCTCTCGAAAACCTCTGTTCGGATATCCATTCGTGGTGTTCTCTGGTGCTGCAATTGGTCTCGTTGGTTTCGGTGTGTGGGCTCACCACATGTTCGCCTCTGGTCTCGGACCGGTATCCGTCGCGGTGTTCTCTGTGGCAACCATGGCGATTGCAATTCCAACCGGTGTGAAGATCTTCAACTGGACGCTCACAATGTGGGGCGGAAAGATTTGGTTCGCCGCGCCAATGAAGTTCGCGATCGGACTCGTTGTGTTGTTCACTTTCGGTGGTCTTTCAGGTGTAACTCACTCAGTCGCACCATCTGACACCCAACAAACTGACACCTACTACATCGTCGCGCACTTCCACTATGTGCTGTTTGGTGGAATGGTGTTTGGTTTGTTCGCAGGCTTCTACTACTGGTGGCCAAAGATATTCGGCAAGCGTCTCAACGAACGCCTTGGCTCCTGGAACTTCTGGCTCATGTTCATCGGTATGAACATGACCTTTGGCCCGATGCACATTCTTGGTCTGCAAGGCCAGCCACGTCGTATGTACCAGTGGACAGAGAATCGCGCAGGAGAAGGTTTCTTTGACCTCGGTTTCTGGAACATGATTGCGTCAGTCGGTTCATTTGTTCTCGCGATCGGTGTCTTGGTCTTCTTCATCAACGTTTTGTGGACTTCGAAGAAAGAGCCCAAAGCTCCTCTTGATCCGTGGGATGCACGCACACTTGAGTGGATTACTGCAAGCCCACCGAAAGAACACAACTTTGATCGCATTCCTACGGTGACTCACTTGGATGAGTTCTTCCACCGTAAGTATCAAGAAGATCATGCAACCGAGACGATGACTCCAATCAAGACCGCTGAAGAGATCTTGGCTGAAGAGGAAGCAAACGGTGAATCGCACATTCACTTGCCGTCACCGTCGTACTGGCCACTTGTCTTGGCTGCCGGTGTGGGCATTCTTGGCCTCGGTGTCATTTACGGCGTACCGACAATGATCATCGGCGCATCAGTTGTTCTTGTCGCCATCTTCGGATGGGTTCTTGAGCCATCAGTGGCCGAAGATTTCGATTATGAGGGAACATCGCATGACGATGGTCCATCAAAGGAGTTGACGACTCATGGCTGATGTAGCAGTTCACGCAGATCACTCCAGCGGTCACTCTGCCCACCAGGGCTCGACCGGCTTGTCAAACAACAAGTTGGCGATGTGGCTGTTTCTCGGATCTGAATGTTTGTTGTTCGGTGGCCTTATCTCCACCTACATGCTGTACCGCGGTCGTGTAAAAGACGGCCCGCATCCACACCAGATCTACGACATCCCGTTTACTTCGGTCAGCAGCTTTGTTCTGTTGATGTCATCGCTCACAATGGTGTTGGCTGTTACCGCAGCGCAGCGTAACGATGATCGTCGTACCAACTTGTGGCTGACTGTCACAGCGATTCTTGGAGCAACATTCGTTGGTGGCCAGATTTACGAATTCACCGCGTTCTATCGCGAGGGATTGGGCTTCACCACCAGTTTGTTTAGCTCCAGTTTCTACACACTCACTGGTTTCCACGGTGTTCACGTGTCGGTGGGCATCATCATGTTGCTCGTCACTGTTGGCATCATTAAGAAGAACCGAGTAGTAGGAAACAAGGCTGAGTCAGTTGAACTCGTTGGTTTGTATTGGCACTTTGTTGACATCGTGTGGATTGTTATCTTCACGCTTGTGTACCTGATCCCATCTTGATCCTGAGGAAGTCGTCATGAGTACTGATACAGACCAACACACTCAAGCACACGGTGACAGCCACGAACATGGCATGACCGATGCCGGATACATCAAGATTGCGTTGATCTTGGCGCTGATCACGGCGCTTGAGGTATCAACGTATTATATCGACTTTGGTCCGTTGTTTATGCCGTCGCTCATCATCATGATGGTTGTGAAGTTCGTGATGGTCGTGTCCTACTTCATGCATTTGAAGTTCGATAGTCGAATCTTCGCATTCTTGTTTTACACCGGTCTTGGTTTGTGCCTCTTTGTGTACCTCTGGGCACTTCTGACGTTCAAGTTCTTCGGCTAACAGCAACGAAGGAGGGTTGTGATGTTCCTCGCAGCAGCCCAAGAAATTAACACTGACCCCTGGCGTTTCCAGTTGCACATTGAGGTGTGGCTACTTATGGCCTTCCTCATTGGTGCGTACGTCTACATGACACGAGTTCTTGGACCGCGTGTCATCACCGACGGAGAGATTGTCACCAAAGGACAGCGTCGGGCTTTCATCATCATGATTGTCCTGCTGTGGCTGTCAACCGACTGGCCGATGCACGACATCGCTGAGGAATACCTCTACTCAATGCACATGTTGCAACACATGTCGCTGTCGTATTTTGTGCCACCGCTGGCACTGATTGCGACGCCTGAATGGTTCTTCCGTTTGCTCATTGGCGACGGAAAAGTGATGCGTACCGCTCGCTTCCTTTCAAAACCGGTGACAGCTGCTGTTATTTACAACGCGGTGGTGATGGGAAGCCATACGCCTGCACTAGTTAATCGCAGCGCAGATGGTGGCCCACTTCACTATTCGATTCACGTGGTGTTGGTGTTCTCATCGTTGTTGCTATGGATGCCATTGTGTAGTCCGCGCAAAGACTGGCGTATTAGTTATGGCGCCCAGATGGTGTACGTGTTTGCTATGTCTATCTTGCCGACTATTCCTGCCGGATGGCTGACGTTTGCTGAAGGCTCGGTGTATAACCACTATGACCACATAGTGCGTGTTGGTGGAATCTCAGTGTTGTCTGATCAACAAGCAGCCGGCGCCATCATGAAACTTGGTGGTTCGGTGTTCATGTGGTTTGTCATGATCTTCTTGTTTTTCAATCGCTTCACGAAGGGCTTCCATGAAGCACAGACAAATTCGTATGCGCCAAAAGACGACACCCTCACCTTTGAACAGGTGACGGAGGAGTTTGAAAAGACTCCACCGGTTGAGGAACCACAGCGATAGTTTGTCGCTTCACATCGCCCGACGTGGACGATGTTGCATTAACTCCAACGGAATGTGCGCGTGGCCACGAGTGGTGCAACAAGTGCCCACACCGCCAACACAATTGCTGATAACAGTGGTTTGTCACCTGCGTTATTCAATGTTTCATGCATGAGATCGGCGAGCGCACCAGAGGGCAAGACTCGACCGATAGCAGCGAGGGGGCCGGGTAGCTCATCAAGTGGAATGATCATGCCACCAAGTAGCAATAACAACAGGTACAAGCCATTTTGTGCTGCAAGGTTGATTTCTCCGCGAAGCCTTCCCGCCATCGTCAGGCCAATGCCGGCAAAGGCGGCGGTGCCACCAAGAATCACCAACAATGACAAGGCCCACAACGCACCCTCTGGTCGCCAACCAATTGCCAGACCAATGGGAATGAGGACCGCGAGTTGAATGATTTCGACCACAAAAACGGTGAGAATTTTCGCAACCACCAGCCGACCGCGACCAAGGGGAGTAGCGCCCAATCGTTTCAATACTTGATACGAGCGTTCAAAACCAGTGGCGATGCCAAGGCTCACCATTGACGTCGACATGATCGCAAGAGCCAATACACCAGGTAGCAAGAAATCTGCGGTGTCTTCCACATCATTGGTGGGTAACACATCAACTGTGCCGAAAAACACGAGTAACAGAATGGGAATACCGAGCGTGAGCAGAATTTGCTCGCCATTTCGTATCACTAACTGCAGTTCGGCGCGTAGTTGTGCGCGAAGAGCCGCGTTCACGACTCGCTCCCAGTGATACGGCGATACATCTCAATGAGGGTCTCGTGTCCGGTTCGCACATCGGTGAGAGGCAAACCACGTTCTGACATCCACTGTGCAAGAAGTGCCAACACTTGCGGGTTGGACGATGACTCAATCACGTAACTTGTTTCGGCTACGACTTTCACCGGCGCACCAAGTGCGCTCGATAACACTGTGATATCAATTGATTGTGATGAGGTAAATCGAATGCTCTCGACTGCGGCGCGTAGTTGTTGTAATGATCCAGATGCAACTACGCGACCACCGCGGAACATCACCACATAATCTGCAACGCGTTCGGCTTCGTCTAATTCATGTGATGCGAGAACAACCGTTGTTCCGTCAGCTGCAAGATCTTTAATAATCGCACGAATTGTGTCGCGACCATCTATGTCGACACCCGAAGTGGGTTCATCAAGAAACGCGACACGTGGTTTCGCTGCAAGCGCAAGTGCTAGTGACAAACGTTGTTGTTCACCGCCAGAGAGTTGTCGCCATGTGCTACGTGATCGATGAGATAAGCCGACGAGGTCAACAAGTTCGCGAGAATCCGCACCGCGTTCATGTAATGCGCAAAAAAGATTGATCACATCAATCACACGTGCGCTCGGATACACACCGCCACCTTGCAACATCACGCCCATGACAGTGGTGAGTTGATGATGATCGCGCACTGGGTCAAGACCAAGCACCGACACGCTTCCGCTTGTCGCGCGACGAAAGCCTTCACATACTTCGATGGTGCTGGTTTTTCCTGCGCCATTCGGGCCAATCACCGCGGTGACCGCTCCCTCTGGAGCCACAAATGAGATGTCGTTCACCGCAACGAGGTCGTCATATTTCACGACCAGATTGGAGATAACAACGCCCGACACGGCTTCCACACTACGAAAGGAACTCGGCTCCTCACTATCTCCACCGCTAGCCTGAACGTTCTGTGATTGACATTCGCCTGCTTCGAACCGACATGGACGCTGTTCGCAAGGCAATGGCTCGCCGTGGCAAGCCTGATTTTCTCACCCAACTCGATGAGGCATTGACACTTGACACCCGATTGCGTGATATCGCCGCTGAACGAGACTCCATCCGTAGCCGGGTCAATGGGCTGTCCAAAGAAGTTGGGACCTTGCGTCGCGATGGCAAAACCGCTGAGGCCGAGGCAATCATGGACGAAAGCCGTGAGCTCGGCGAGCGCGAGCGCACACTGCAGGGTGACTATGACGCTGTTGCCGAGCAATTACGCCTTGTGCTCCTGGGCATTCCGAATATCCCTCATGAGGATGCTCCCGACGGTGGCGGTGATCATGACAATCCGGTGGTGAAGGGCCCTGAGCAGATGCCGGCGTCATTTGCCGACCATCAGCGTGTGCCGCACTGGGAGACGGCATCGACTCTTGGCATTTTGGACAACGAGCGCGCAACAAAGATCGCTGGCGCAATGTTCACCATGCAACGTGGTCTCGGTGCCACCATGGCGCGCGCGTTGTGCCAATACGCACTTGATGCCAACGCAGATGCGTTCGAAGAAATTCGACCGCCAACGTTTGTCACTACTGCGACTCTTACTGCAACAGGACATTTGCCAAAGTTCGCTGATGATGCATATGCAATTGAACGTGACGATTTATGGGCGATTCCTACTGCCGAAGTTCCATTGACATCGCTACACGCGCAAGAAATTTTGGATGAGGCATCGTTGCCTCTTCGTTACATGGCGTACACGCCGTGCTACCGCCGTGAAGCTGGATCTGCGGGTCGTGATACGCGCGGCATGTTGCGTAGTCATGAGTTCGACAAAGTAGAGATTCTCGCAATATCAATGCCGGAAGAAGCACCAGCATTGTTAATCGAACTGCGTGATCGCGCCGAAAATCTCATTCGCGCATTGGGACTTCCATATCGCATCATCGAAATTTGCACCGGTGACATGGGTGGAAGTCATCACCGCAGTTACGACATCGAGGTGTACGCACCAGGTTGTGACATGTGGTTGGAAGTGAGTTCGGTGAGTTGGTTCTCTGACTATCAGGCGCGTCGCGCTGATATTCGTTATCGCAAGACCGGACAAAAGGGAACCGAAATCGCACACACACTGAATGGCTCGGCACTTGCGGTACCACGTGTGTGGGCGGCGATTTGTGAAAACTATCGTCAACCAGATGGCTCAGTACTCATTCCTGAAGTGTTGAAGCCATACATGCGCGGCGCAACTGCAATTCCTGCGTCATGAACATCCGCGATAAGCGCATTCAGTATGAGACCGCTGGTCTTGATCGCGGCGATCTTTTTGATGATCCCTTTGCACAATTTGCACTGTGGTACCAACAAGCAGATGAAGCAGGCATCGCAGAACCACACGCGATGGTGGTGAGTACGGTTGATGGTGATGGCATGCCCGACTCGCGCGCGGTACTAGCGCGCAGCATGGATGCGAGCGGATTCACTTTCTTTACCAATTATGAGAGTACAAAGAGCGCACATCTCATCTCACATCCAGTAGCAGCAGCGTTGTTTCCGTGGTTTGTTCTGCATCGACAAGTGCGTCTACGCGGTGCAGTGGAGCAGGTCTCTGCGGTAGAGAGCGATGAATATTTCGCTTCCCGTCCACGCGGATCACAAATTGGAGCGTGGGCTTCTCTTCAGTCTGAGTCACTGAACGACCGTGACACGCTTGAACAACGTGTGCAGGATTTTGAAACTCAATTTGCAGGTGTGGATGTGCCACGGCCACCTCATTGGGGCGGATGGCGCATCATTCCTCAATCATTTGAGTTTTGGCAAGGACGACCAAGTCGATTGCATGATCGCTTTGCGTACACGAAACAACCAAATGGTTCGTGGCGCATCGAGCGTTTGTATCCGTAATCACACGAATACTTCTTTCGCGTTTACCTATCGACTGAAACTGTGATCCCACGTTTGAGCAGCGATCACAAGTCCATTGATCAGGGACTCAGTGTGAGGAACAAGTCCAGGACCTGTCCACTCATTCCAAATCGGGCTGTATCCACGTACACGTGGTGGCAGTTCTATTTGCACACCCGCATGCGTCGGTGCATTGACCGGATTGTTGTGATGTTGACCGCGCAAGTGCTTGGGAATCGCGTCGATGTTGTCGACGATTGTGTAATAGGGAAGATGTGCTCGTAGGTGCGCACCAATGTGTCGGGCAAGTCGACGATTTTGTCCACCAAGTAATAGATGCGTCCAATAGCCGGCTTTGCCGTACCCATGGACTGTCACCACAATGTCGCAGTGGTTCAAGAACTCGTCGCACGTGGCTGATACGCCTCGGGAAAATTCGTGTGAGGGAATGTGCCACTCAAGGCCTTCTGGCTGAATAATTCCGTAATACGACGCCCCCGCACGCTCAGCGGCAAGTGAAGCAACAACATCGGTTCCTTTTTCTAAGTTGCCACCGTGGAAAGCCATGAAACCAAATCGGCTACGCAACACACACTCTTCGCGCACACCCTCATGAGCCAGAAGATCAGCAAACAGTGACATCAGAGCGTTCTTTGCGCACTATCGGGCAATGACTTCATCTGACGTGACGTCGGCTGATTGTGTTTGATTGCCACCACGACGTCGTGTTGTCCATATGACGCCAGCAGCAATCGCAAGAACAATCAAAAAGACAGTCGCCAATCGCCATGCACCTTGTTCTTGTAAAAACATCGCAATGTCTGACTGCCAACCTTCAATTCGAGCAGTGATGCGGTCTGCAGTCGCGCGTTCGGTGATTGCGCCATACCAATACCTCGTGAGATATAGGCCGGTGAAGAACAAGAACACGGCTGCGATGCGATCCATGTATTTCAGTCCGTTACGAAGGACCCGTAACAAACCGCCCTTTGCCAAGGCGAGGGTGACGGTGAGAGACGACACCAATAAGCCCATTCCTGCGCCATACAACACGATGCTCAACACGCCAGATGCGTAACCATGTTTTCCAACTGAAGACAAGATGACGGTGGTTAAAAAACCGATGGTGCAGCCAATGGATGCGACCGCGTAACCGATACCAAACACAAACATGGCTGGCACAGTGTTGTCGCGCTTTGCGGTGATCTGCGGAGTGGTAATGGTTGGTTTCCAACCAAAGAACATCGCGATACCCATGATGATGAGAATGATGCCAACAACAAATCCCGCATATTTTGCATTGTCGGCAATCACTGATGTGAAGGCACGGGTGATGATGCCGACCACCAAAAACACTGCAATGAAACCACTTGACACCGCAGCACTTACTTTTAGTGCTCGTATTAGCGATGCACGTTGTGACGAATCAGGTCGCGAGCCTTCAAGTCCTAAGAAGTACATGAGGTACGTGGGCAACAGTACAAAACCGCATGGATTAACTGCTGCGAGCACTCCCAAGATGAAGCTGTACGCGAAGTTGCCCTCAAGCGAGATCACAGTTGCGCTCCCTCTGTAATCCCGAACACTTCCTCAATTGTTGAGTTCAACGTGGAGTAGTCAATTTCGCCACCATGCTGTTTCACAATGACGCCGTTTGCATCAACGAACAATGTGACTGGCATTGTGCCAACACCTGCGGCAGCAACGAGTGTGCCATCCGGATCCAGATAGGTGGGATACGTCACGTTGTATCGTGCGGCAAATTCGAGTGCTTCTTTTGATGAATCAAGCGGGTTGATTCCAATGAAATTCACTTGTCCAGCAAAGTCTTGCGATGAACGTGCAAGCACTGGCATTTCACGTCGACATGGTTCACATGTTGAGTACCAAAAGTTCACAACAGCTGGTTGTCCAGATACGACAATCGGCACCATTTCTCCAGATGAGGCCTCCGTCAGTGAAACCGATGGGAAGGGGGTGCCTTGCACAGGAGCATTGGTGCCGATTGTGGGGTCTTGGACCCCGCCGGCGAGGTCGCCGGTGAGTTTGGCGTCAACGTCATTAGAAGATGGCGAGCGACTAAGCAGCCACCCTCCAATGACGCTGACTAATAGAGCGACGAGGATCGAACCCACAAACAGTCGTGTTCGGGCAATCCTCATGCTCTCAGGCTACGAGGTGGGCCGGAATCGGAACCTCCGAGACCACCGTGACAGGCCGCACTTTTGTGGAAGGCCGTCCGCGTGGACGACGCACCGCAACTACGCGGCCCATCTCGAGAAGTTCACCTCCCCAGACACCCCAGGGCTCCTCTCTCTCGAGAGCGCCCGATAGGCAGTCATCACGGCTGGAGCAGCGTGCGCAGATGGCCTTGGCGCGCAAGATGTCGACGTGTTCGTCAGAGAAGAACAGGTACGACAAGGTGCCGTTGCCATCGCTACAACGCTTGGGGTTCAGGATCATTTGGTCTTCGAGAACTGTCAACATGGTGGTTTTCCTTTCAGGTGGGTGTGGGTTGGGGCAACAAAAAAGGCCGCTCGGGTTCTGAACCCGGCGGCCTGAGTGGTTGCTATCGATGTGATTTACATCGGAGCGATCAGGTTGAGCCGGGTGGAACGCTTATGCGAATGCTTCCCTGTCATTGGAGCGGTAAACCAATTCGCATAACGAACCGCTACGGCTACCGCGGGCACAGCAAAAGACACAGCTGATGCTGTGTACTGTCGTGTCGCGGTGGTCGTTACTGAACGCATGAGTTGTATAGGAAACCATGTGAATCGCGCTTCGTCAACTTCTTTTTGGAACTTATGCGCAAACCCTTGTGGGACAAGGGAACAAGCAGCGACCCACTAGCGTCTCGGTGATGTCATTTGCCGAGGCTGCACGCGCGTTTGAGATGGTTGCGCCCACTGGCAAGGGACGTGCTCTCACTCGGCGTCGCCGTGTACGACTTGGAGATGTGAGCCCCGGCGGTCGTCTCCGTCTGGATGCCACCTTGCGTTATCTGCAAGATGTCGCAAATGATGATGCGCGGGATGCAGGTTGGGATGACCCCGGTTGGGTGGTGCGCCGCAGCGTTGTTGATGTAGTGAAGTTTCCCCAATATCTGCAGGAAGTAGATCTCACCACGTGGTGTGGTGCGTTATCGCCACATTGGGCGGAACGTCGTACGCGCATTTCATCAATTGATGGCGAAACATTGATTGATACCGCGGCGCTATGGGTGCATGTTGATCTGACATCAATGCGCCCGTCACGTGTGCCTGATGAAGTTGCAGCGGATTTAGTTGAAGCAGCAAATGACAGATCAGTGAGTGCCAAATTGATTTTGAAAACAGATCGATTTGATGAGTATCCACTTGATGTGGTGACACAACAATGGACATTGCGCTATTCCGATTTTGATTTCCTAAAACACATGAACAACGCTGCGTATTGGGAGATCCTCGAAGATCACTTGAAGTATCGACGCGAACTACGTAATGGTTTGCGTGCAGTGGTGGAACATATCGTGCAGGTAGAACCACAACATCATTTGATTCAGCAATATGACGACCGCAATGATGGCATCAGCATTAGATTGTTAGTGGAGGACGTGGTGCACGCACAAGCGTGGATCGGCATGTTGTGAGCGTTGCGAACGTTCGACGACTGCTTTAATCCATCACGTATTCAAGAACGCCGTTATTGTTGCGTTGTTCGAATTCGCCAGATAATCGAAGATGTTCAAGATGCGCAAACGTTTCACTGTCTGCCATTGGGCCTTGCACACGCGCAGAAAACAAGTGCTGTGCAAACTCCATCACACTTGCAGGACGACCAAAAGACGCACTGGTATCACGCAGTTTTTGTAAACGTTCGTCGTGGTGCACCTTGATGTGTTCAACACGCTCGTGCAAATTTGTGAAAGGCACACCATGAGCGGGAAGTGCAATCTTCACCTGTGATGAGAGATTGTCAACTTTGTCGAGTGATGCAAAGAACAATGTGAGCGGGTCACCGTGGCCTGTTAAACCCGAAATATGTGGGGTAATTGAGGGCAAGATGTGGTCACCAGTGATGAGGGTTCCCTCTTCGGGATCAAACAGACACAGATGATCTTCGGTGTGTCCAGGAGTGTGAATAGCGAGCCATTCGCGACGCGCAAATCGGATGCGGTCGTTTTCCGCGAGTCTCACGGTTGGACGTGGCACGCGAAACAAACGTGGCGCCATTGACGCGAAGCGATATCGCATCTTGTATGTCCACGAAAAATCAAGAACAGGTCCACCCCATGGAGGTGACTGAAATGGATTACGGAAGCGACTGGGCATGTCTTCCACATCAACGTCTGGTGGTTCTTGCGGATCCCACCACGTGCGAAACATCTTGTGTCCCACTAGTTCTGCACCACTGTGTGCGCGTAGTCGCGCGGCACCGCCATAGTGATCAGGATGGCTGTGGGTGACAATCACAGAATGCACGCGCTTCATCGGCACGCCGATTGCTTTCAGACGTTGCGTGATTGCGTTCCATGACTCACGTGTCGGGAGACCGGGATCAACAACTGCAACTCCACGTTCGTCTTCCAATACGTACATGTTGACGTGACCAAGACCGGTGAAGTCAATGGGTAACTGCGTGCGCAAGATGCCAGGGGCAACTTCGACGATCTCATCAGTTGCGGGCATCTGCTCGGACTTTTTGGGTCGCGGTGCAGTCGTGTCAGTCGTTGGTTCACTCATGGTTCATTAGCAACTATTGAGCGTCAGCGGGTGGCTTCTTGTCGCGAAAAATGTGTTCACGGTAAAAACGAAGTTCATTGATGCTTTCCCGAACATCATCTAGTGCGCGGTGGGTGTTGATCTTGTTTGGACGGGCGTGTTCAAGACCGGGGTACCAACGCTTCACAAGCTCTTTCACACTCGACACATCGACGCATCGATAGTGCAACCAGTTCTCAATGTCGGGCATGTACTTGGCGAGAAAGCGACGGTCAGTGCCAATCGAATTTCCGCACAGCGGAATCTTTTTTGCCTCCGGCGAGTACTTCTGAATGAAGGCGAGGGTCTGGGCAGCGGCTTCGTCATTGGTGATGGTGGAGGTTTTGATGAGATCAAGGAGACCAGAGGTGGTGTGCATGTTGATGACGAATGGATCCATGCGCTCGAGCACATCGTCGGGCTGAGAAATCACAAGATCTGGACCCTCTTCCACGATGTTCAGTTCATCATCGGTGACGATGGTGGCGATTTCGACGATGACTTCTGTGGCCGGATCAAGGCCTGTCATCTCTAAATCCATCCAAATCAGCACCTTGTCAATCTATTCGCTGACCTAGCGTTGGGTCGTGGTCGACATCCCCATTACGCGTTTAGATACGGGGCTTCCATTGCCTGCGTATGCCCATGAGGGCGATGCGGGGATTGATTTGTTCGCTCGCGAGGATGCAGTGATTGCACCAGCTGGTGGTCGGTTGTTGATGCCCACTGGAATAGCAATTGCATTGCCTATCGGATATGCGGGATTTGTTTTGCCACGCAGTGGTCTCGCGTTGAAACACGGCATCAGTGTTGTGAATGCACCTGGTCTTATCGACAGCGGATACCGCGGAGAATTAAAAGTGGTGTTGTTGAACACTGATCCGACAACATCGTATGCAGTGTCGCGCGGAGATCGCATCGCACAGTTAGTGGTGCAAAAAGTTGAACAGGTTATGTGGCGCGAAGTGGACGCGCTTGACTCATTCGACCGCGGTGGGGGGTTTGGGCATTCGGGAAGATAACACTCCCTGCTCATCCCACGTTGCAAGTTGTTCTGGTGTTACACCAAGCAATCGCGTTAATACTGAATGGTTATCTTCGCCGCGGAACTTCGGTTCACCTTTGGTGCGCACCTCAGCAGCAGAGAATGTCCATGGAGCATTCGGTATACGAATCTTTCCATCACGACGATCGCTGACCTCAACAACAACGTTTCGTTCTTTTGCCCAATCAGTATGTGAAAGTTCATTCACCGTGCGAATAGCACCGAGAACAAGTCCAACTTTGTCAAGAACAATTTCCAACGACTCCGCATCGGGGAATGTGAGTGCCCAAGCACCAATCACTTCACCAAGTTGTTGAAGGTTCGCGAGACGATCTTGTTGTGTTTTGAATCGCGGATCATCAGCAAGTTCTGGTTGGTTCATTGCTTTCATGTAGCTAGCGAATACACCGTTTTCTGCGGGGTGTCCACCGATAATCACCGACACTCCGTTACCCACTTTGTAGACGGGATACGCACCTGGCTCAAATGAACGAATCACACCATCTGGTACTTCGCCTTCAAACATTTGGTCGTGTGCGTGTTCATTCACATACAACATTGTTTGGGCCATTGACACTTCGACGTGTTGACCTTTGCCGGTCTGTGAGCGATGCACCAATGCGGCAAGAATCGCGACACAACATTCGATACCTGTGTACACATCCGCATGACTGAACCAATCGTTTGCGATGTGTCCGTTGTGCGAACGTGACTGCATCAACGTGAAACCGGTTTCAGCACCCACCAATGGTGCGTACGCACGACGATGCACCCAAGGACCGGTGCTTCCATAACCGGTGATGCTTCCAATCACAAGACGCGGATTGCGTTTCATCAACTCGTCGTAATCAAGACCCAACTTGGCCATCACGCCGGGCCGAAAGTTTTCCACCAACACGTCGCACGTGTCAGCCAATTGCCGTGTCAACTCTTGCGCTTCGGGTTTTGACAAGTCGAAAGAGATGTCTTCTTTGCCTGCATTTTGCTGGGCGAAATATGTGGCCATTGACCCAACACGGGGATAGGAAAACCGCGTGAGGTCTCCTTCTGGTGGCTCCAGTTTGATGACCTCCGCGCCGAGGTCACACAACATGCGCGTGCAGTGCGGACCCGACAACACTCGGGTGAGATCAAGGACGCGAATGCCAGATAATGGAGCGGTAGTCATTAGCTCAATGGTACGCCGAGATGGCGTAACGCGACCGATGTGTAGACAGCGATGCCTGTTTTCATTGCCTCTTCATCAAACATCACACGGTTTGAATGATTGGGAGCGGCGGTCGCGGGGTTTTCCCCGGGTGGGGTGGCACCGAGAAACATCATCGCGCCGGGCAGTTTGTGCAACACATAACTGAAATCTTCTGCTCCCATGACAGGGTTCGGCAACGTAATGACCCGCTTGTCGCCGAGAACAGTGTTCGCAATCGATACGGAAAAATCTGAGAAGTCCTTGTCGTTTACGGTGACGGGATAGCCGTATTCCAAATCAATATCGATGTCCATCTCATGTGCTGCTGCGATACCTTCCGCAACACGACGCAATCCTTCATGGATTTTTGTGCGCGTCTTTTCACTCATTGCGCGCATGGTGCCAAGAATGGTGGCGTGCTCGGGAATCACGTTGTACGCAGTTCCTGAGTGAATGCTTGTCACTGTGATCACACCTGGATCAAACACATCTATACGGCGTGTCACTAACGTTTGAATTGCCTGCACGATCTCACACGCAACAGGAATGGGATCAAGTGCAAAATGTGGCGAACTACCGTGACCACCGCGACCCTTCACTGTGATCGTGAGTTGATCGCTTGATGCCATGATTGGCCCGCTTTTAATTGCAACAACACCATTTGGCAGATTCGAAGATATGTGCATCGCAAATGCGCCAGACACAGGTGAGTCTCCACCTTTGGCATGAGCTGGCACATCAAGCAAACCTTCTTCCAACATCAGCTCTGCGCCGCCGTGTCCTTCTTCACCGGACTGAAACATGAACAACACGCGACCAGCGATGTCACCTTTGCGTTCTGACAATGCCTTTGCGGCTCCCACCAACATTGCGGTGTGTGTGTCGTGACCGCACGCGTGCATCGCGTTTTCCACTTTTGAAGAAAACTCAACCCCGGTGTCTTCTGGCATTGGCAATGCATCCATATCGCCACGTAACAACATCGTTGGTCCTGGTTTGTCACCGGTCAGTAGTGCAGCAAACCCACTCGTTGTTTTGTGCAAGGTGATGTCAAGCGGTAGGCCATCGAGTGCGTGCAGAATCTGTTCGCGTGTTCGCGGCAATTCATTGCCCAACTCAGGCCACTGGTGTAAGTCGCGACGTAAGGCAACTGTGTCGTCAAACAATGCCTCTGCCTGTTCGAGGACACCGCGTGGATCACCATGCTCCTCGCGCAATGCAGCGGTACTCGATGATGACGACGAGGATTTAGCCATGCCACATGGTAGGCACAGTGCGATGACAAGCGATCAGGCAGGCCTCGAACAGGTTGAAGTTGTTGACCTTGATGGCAATGTCATTGACGTTGTCTCGCGCAAACAGATGCGATCCGAGAAATTACGTCACCGTTCGGTTTTCATTGCGGTAATCAATGACGACGGAGATCTGCTGGTCCATCGCCGTGCTGACCACAAAGATGTGTGGCCTGGTTGGTGGGATGTTGCAGTTGGGGGAGTTGTCGGAGTGGGCGAGGACTATGACGCCGCAGCTCGACGTGAACTTCGTGAGGAACTTGGCATCGACGCGGGTCCGATTGAGCACATTGGCACCGGTGCATACGCCGACAACACAGTGAAATTGGTGGCGTCGTGTTATGTGGTCGTGGACAACGGGCCATTCCAATTCACAGATGATGAGATCACTGAAGCCCACTGGGTCACTGCCGAAGAACTCGATATTTGGCTCTCGGCTAAGCCTTTCCTGCCCGACAGTGTCGCTCTGGTTTTGCCCCGTCTCCGTCAGTTCGTAAGAATCGTGCCATGAGCACAACCACCGTTGTTGAGTTCACCATCGAGCCATTTATTGAAGGTGAACCAGGCCGTCACGTCACCGCTGCGATCGCGGCCGTGGAAGCGCTGGGGTTAACCGTGGATGTGGGTCCTTTTGGCTCATCTTTTGCCGTGCCAACGGAAACGGTGGGTAATGCGGTGAAGGCACTTCTTGATGCCGCCTACAGCAATGGCGCAACGCACGTGAATGTTCATGTGGAGCCTCGTTCGTGAATGACATCCCCGATCATCCATTGATCCGGGCCGTTGAGCCGATCTTGAGTGCCGTTGGTGCCACCTTGGTGTCTGTTGACGATGCCCAAGTGATGGACATCGCACTTGAGTGGGAGGGCGAGATCATCGCTGCCGTTCGTTTGCCCCGTCTTCACGGAGCGCTCGATCGATTGATTGAACAAGTGGAGCACGAACTTGGTGCGCCGCTCGACAAGTTGTCACGTCACGACAAGCAACGCGCGATTCGCTTATTGGATCAAAACGGTGCGTTCATATTGCGTCGTGCTGTTGAAGACGTTGCTGATGCAATGGCAGTGTCACGAATCACCGTGTACAACTACCTCAACGCTCTCCATAGGTAACGGTCTAGGGCACCCAGACCTGTTCTGCACGCGTTACTTTTCCGTCAGTAATTGTGAAGAGGTACGGATAGGGCACGTAGTCGTATGTACTGGGCTTGCCGTCAACAGATTCATCGTTGACAAGCTTCTGTAAATCACCTGCAGAGATCTCGTATGACTCTGTGGGCCACGACTCTGATCCGTATTCGGTAATCACGCTGACGTAGGCGTCGTTAGCTAACACTGCGAGTGCGCGCGGATAATCGACAACTCCGTAATCATTCGTGCACATGTCTTCAGGTGCTTGAAATGTTTGTTCGGCATATTCGTAACACGCATCGCCGGAATACAACTTCACCAAGGTTGCGACCGCAGTAGAAGACGATGATCCATGAATAATCGACATTGAACCCCAGTACTGACCATTCGCTGGAACTTTGCTCTCAATTCCCTCTTGTGATGGAACATCTTGAGTTGTTGATGGCATTGTTGCACTTGGAACGACCGTCCAGGTTGATTCTGTGGCGGTAGGAATCGAATCTGTCGGTGAGGATGAACCAGACGAGCACGAAGCAAGTGCTAATGCTGCGATGACGATTGCGATTTTGCGCATGTTGCAATCATAAACGCTTCAAGAAAACGTTATTCACGCGGTGGTCGTTGCCCTTTTCCACAATCAATGATGCACGATCGCGTGTGGGCGCAATGTTTTCGACCAAGTTCTTCCCGTTGATGTGTTGCCAAATACCTTGTGCTGTTTGAACTGCCTCCTCATGAGTGAGGTGCGCATAGTTCTTGAAAAAACTGTCGGGGTTTTTGAATACCGTCTCTCGCAAGGTCAAGAAGCGCTCGACATACCACTGTTGAATGTCGGTCTCTTCAGCATCGACATAAATTGAGAAGTCGAAATAGTCAGACACAAATTCGTCGTACTCCCCACCCACCTGCAACACGTTGAGTCCCTCCAGAATCAAAATGTCTGGCTGGCGCACCTCAATGTGATCGTCGGGGACAATGTCATAGACCACGTGGCTATACACCGGTGCCTGTACGACGGGGGAGCCCGCTTTGAGCTCACGCAAGAACTGGAGCAATCGCTTGGTGTCGTAGCTTTCTGGGAAGCCCTTGCGGTTCATAATGCCGCGGTCTTCCAGCACTTGGTTGGGAAATAAGAAACCGTCGGTTGTGACTAGGTCAACCTTCGGGTGCTCTGGCCAACGAGCAAGAAGCGCCTGCAAGATACGAGCAAACGTGCTCTTGCCGACGGCCACACTGCCTGCAATACCAATGACATACGGAACCTTGGGTGCCATTGCACCAAGAAATGTCGCTGACACTTTGTGGAGATTCTGTGTTGCGCTCACGTACAAGTTGAGAAGTCGTGTCAACGGGAGATGAACAGCTGCCACCTCATCCAATTCGATGTTTTCGTTGATGCCTCGTAGTTGTTCGAGGTCTTTCTCACGAATAGTGAGTGGTGTAGCAGCACGAAGCACCGCCCATTCATCACGAGTGAACGACAGATACCGATCGTCGCCTTGCAAGTCGTTCATTAGTGTCACGCTAGAGGCAAACGCCAGCTTTACCGAAGCCAGGGCGCACGTGGTGAGGCAGCACCATCTCCGCCAGTGAGTACTTCAAATCCATTCGCTGTGACTACAAGCGTGTGCTCAAACTGCGCAGTGCGCTTTCCATCGGCGGTGACAGCAGTCCAGTCGTCATCCCACATCTTGTGTTGCCATGAACCCAAGGTGATCATCGGTTCGATGGTGAAGGTCATTCCCTCGTGCAAGATCATGTTGTTGCGCGGGTCGTAATAGTGCAGTACTTGGATGTCAGTGTGAAAGTTCTCACCAATTCCGTGCCCGATGAATGCACGCACCACACCGTATTTGTGTTTCTTTGCGTGTGTTTCAATTGCGCGACCTATTTCATTGATTGCAACACCTGGTTTCACAACCTCAATGCCGTGCCACATGCATTCTTCCGTCACGCGAATAAGGTCTGCATCTTCTTGCGAAATAGTGCCCACTGGAAATGTTGCATTGGTATCTCCGTGAACACCGTCGATGTACACGGTGACATCCAAATTGCAAATATCGCCGTCTTGCAACACACGTGAGTCGGGAATGCCATGACAGATCACTTCGTTGACACTTGAACACACACTCTTTGGATAGCCGTGGTAGTTAAGTGGGCTCGGATACGCATTGCGCTCAATACACAAGTCGTGCACGTACACATCAATTTCGTCAGTGGTGACACCGGGTTTCACCGCTTCACCAGCAAGTCGCAACACCTCTTTGGCAACTGCACCCGCGTGTCTCATGCGCTCAATCACGTCGGGTGTCTTGATGCGACCTTCGTTTGAATGGGGAACAATTCCGGTGTCTGCGTAAGGCGGACGCGCGATATGCGAAGGAACTGTCCGCATAGGACTGACAACACCAGGACGAATACGTCCTTCTGTTCCTTTACAGCAACGCTTGTACTTGCGTCCGCTGCCACACCAACACGGTTCGTTTGATGTGGGGAGCACGTCGGGAATTGTTGACATCGCCCTCAAGGTTACGGGCTGACTGGTAATTCCGAACTGCCATTCAAACGAGCAAATACGATTCAAACTAAGACAAATCACCGGTGCAGCCCGGCATGCCTCAATCTGGTGCAACGTACTTTGATTGCGATATAGACTCAAAACATGAAACGACTGGTCTCTGTATGCGTGATTTTTGGAACACTCTTCGTTGCAACGAGCGTGGAAGCAAAGTCGTTCAAGAACTGCACAGCACTTAACAAGAAATACCCTTACGGCGTGGCAAAGTCGGCAGCAGCTGCGGCAAAGCAAAAAACGACACCCACGGTCTCCGCAAAAATCTATAAAGCAAACATCAAGATGGACCGGGATAAAGACGGCACAGTTTGTGAAAAATAGCCTCGCCTACCCAAGAGTGTCAGCCCTGCAACCCTAGAAAAGCGGTCTAGATTAAGGGGTATGCGAGATCCAATTGCAGTCCCCGAAACACATTTCGTGAATGGTCATCCACTCGTTGGTCCTTGGCCCGATGGCATGCAGACAGCCGTCTTTGGATTGGGTTGTTTCTGGGGTGCAGAGAGAAAGTTTTGGGAAGCAGATGGTGTGTATTCAACAGCTGCTGGTTACGCGGGCGGAGACATTGCTCATCCGACGTATCGCGAAGTGTGTTCGGGTCGTACAAACCACGCGGAAGTTGTGCTTGTTGTGTTTGATCCAACAGTGATCTCGTTCGAACAGTTACTCAAGATTTTCTGGGAAAACCACGATCCGACGCAAGGTAATCGTCAAGGTGCTGATGTGGGCACACAGTATCGCAGCACCATTTATTACATTGACGAAGATCAAAAAGCGTTGGCAATCAAAACTCGTGATGCATATCAACCGCTATTGACTGAAGCGCACTACAAGACGATTACCACTGAGATTGCACCACTCACCGATTTCTATTACGCAGAGGATTACCACCAGCAGTATCTGGCGAAAAATCCAAATGGTTACTGCGGTATCGGCGGTACTGGTATTTCGTGCCCCGTTGGTTTGGTGAGTTCATAATCAACTGATGGGGTTATTTCGTCGGCGTACGCCAGCGCCAGTTGTTGAGGCGTTCTAGCCGCTTGTTGTCCAGCCGTTTTTGCGGATCTCAGCGCCGTCAGCATCAATTGGTTTGCCACTCCAATTCAACACTCCTGGAGTTTGCGACAACTTGGCAATGAGACCTTGCATTGGTGTGCCATCGAGTTCCACGATCGCCTCGCGTGCTGCATAGTGAGGATCATTGGCGATGTCTTTCATTGACAACACAGGTCCCGCTGCCGCTTCTGCATCTTCAAACGCTTGCAGTGCTTCAGGGCGTGTGCGTTGTTTGCACCATGTGGCCATTGCTTCATCAAGCACTGCACGATTGGTGACGCGATTCTGGAAAGTGGCGAAACGCTCATCGCCTTCGAATCCGAGCAATTTCACAACGCGTAGTGCAACAGAATCACTTGACGCAGATACTGCAATCCACTCGCCATCACCACACTGGAACACTCCACGGGGAACGGTGAAGGGAAGCGAAGACCCCATGCGCTCTTGTAATTCACCGCGTACTTTCCACACAGAAATAAGTGGTCCCAAGATTTGAAACACCGTCTCAAGAAGTGAGACATCAACAACTTGTGATTCTCCCGAATACAACGCGACCATTGTTGCGAACGCTGCTGAGAGTCCTGTTACCTCATCTGTCATTGCGAAAGCGGGAAGCATTGGTTCGCCGTTTGGCATGCCCGTGATTGATGCAAGCCCTGACATCGCTTCTGCGATGGAGGCGAATCCTGGTCTTGATGCATACGGACCTGTTTGTCCGAACCCGGTGATGCGAGTGATCACGATTTTGTTGTTGCGTTTCATCAAAACGTCGGGACCAAGACCAAGTCGTTCAAGTGTTCCCGGACGGAAATTTTCAATCAACACGTGTGCATCATCTGCGAGATGTAAGAACACTTCTTTGTCAGCGTCATCTTTGAGGTTGAGTGCGATAGTGCGTTTGTTTCGAGCGACGAGTTTCCACCACAGCCCTTTGTTGTCACGAGGGTCTTCCCACCCCATGCCACGCAGACTGTCGCCAGTGTCAGGGTTTTCTACTTTGATGACTTCTGCACCAAAGTCGGCGAGATAGCGCGCGCAGTTGGGCCCTGCGATAACTGTGGACAGATCAATGACACGCAGACCATGAAGTGGTCCGCGCGCGTTACTCATAATCCGGGACGCGCACGACGCAAAGTGCCGTGCGATGCCCACCACCTACCACTAAAGCGCCATGAGGTGTTGGGGCGAGTGTTTGTTGGAGTAGATACAACAGCGCGTGGCCAGCCAAACTCAAGCGCCGCGGTGATTGCAACTGCTTCTTCCTCAGTTGGGGCAGGATGAATCGAAGATACAGAGATGTTGTTTTCACTCATCGCTTTACCACCACTGCATTAGCCACACGGTCGTGCCATGTTTGCTTGTTTGGATGCCACAGCATTGCAAAGTATCCGAGAAACAGCACAAGTCCTGAAACTTGGCTCATCAGAACCCACTTCACTCCACGCTTTGTGCCGATGAAGGCACCAGTGCGTTCATCGAGAACGAGAACACCGATGGTGCGACGAAGTGGCGAACCACCTTGGTTACCAATCCACCAGCTATACACGCCAAGACACGCGACGATTCCCAGAACTGTCACCGCATCAGCTCCGCTGGAGCTGCCGTTCTCTTCAACGATCGTGCTGATGATGGCAAATGGAAAACTCACCAACATCACCATGACTGCATCAAAGATGTGAGCAACCAAACGAATACCGAACGTGGCCTTTGGCTCGTTCTGAATGTTTGGTGATGCGAAATCTGATCCGCTGATGTCGTTAGTCATTACTTTTCCGAGAGGGTTAGAGAGGCATGTTGCCGTGCTTACGGCGTGGTAATTCCTCGCGCTTGGTGAGAAGCATACGAAGACCCGCGATTGTCTTTGCGCGAGTATCAGCTGGGTCAATCACGTCATCGACATAGCCACGCTCAGCAGCTGCGTACGGATTCGCGTACTTCTCGGTGTATTCGGCAACAAGTTCTGCACGACGCGCAACTGGGTCTGCTGATTGCTGCAGTTCACGGCGGTACACAATTTCAACGGCACCTTGCGGGCCCATCACAGCAAGTTCTGCTGTCGGCCATGCGTAAGCGAGGTCTGCACCGATCGACTTTGAGTTCATCACCACATACGCACCGCCATATGCCTTACGCGTGATGATCTGAATGCGCGGAACTGTTGCTTCACAGAACGCATACAGCAATTTCGCACCGTGACGAATAATTCCCTCATGCTCTTGATTGACGCCGGGCAAGAAACCTGGCACGTCAACAAAAGTGATGAGTGGAATATTGAACGCATCGCAAGTACGCACGAATCGCGCAGCTTTTTCACTGCTTTCAATGTCGAGAACACCAGCGAACGCCATCGGCTGGTTACCTACAATGCCGACGGGGATTCCGTCAAGACGTGAGAAACCACACACGATACTTTTTGCCCAATGTGGGAAGTATTCGAAGAACTCGCCATCGTCAACAACTTCGGCGATCACTTTCTTCATGTCATACGGCTGGTTTGGCGATGCGGGAAGAATGGTGCGCAATGCTTCACATGAACGATTGGGATCGTCACTTGGTTCAACAGCAGGTGCTTCTTCCAAGTTGTTTTGTGGCAAGAACGACATGAGGAAACGCACATCATCAAGACATGCTTTTTCATCATTTGAGACAAATGTTGCAACACCACTCTTTGACGCGTGGCTCATTGCACCGCCGAGTTCTTCAAGTGTCACGTCTTCACCGGTCACTGTCTTTACAACGTCTGGACCAGTAATAAACATGTGGCTTGTTTCGCGCACCATGAAAATGAAGTCGGTCATTGCTGGTGAATACACAGCACCACCTGCACATGGTCCAAGAATCACGGAAATCTGTGGCACAACGCCTGATGACAACACGTTGCGATAGAAGATGCCGCCGTATGACGCAAGCGATACAACGCCTTCTTGAATACGTGCACCCGCACCGTCGTTCAATCCAATGACGGGTGCTCCCACTTTGAGCGCCAAGTCCATCAACTTGTGAATTTTTTCGGCGAACACTTCACCGAGAGCACCACCGAAAACGGTGAAGTCTTGGCTGAACACGAACACCTTGCGACCATCAATTGTTCCCCAACCGGTGAGTACGCCGTCGGTGTAGGGGCGCTCTTCAAGACCGGCTGCGTGCGCACGATGACGGGCGAGAAGATCGAGTTCATGGAATGAGCCCGGGTCGAGCAAATACTCGATGCGCTCGCGGGCGAGCATTTTGCCCTTTTCATGTTGACGCTCAACAGCGCGGGGGCTTCCTGCATTGAGGGCTTGCTCCCGACGTTGGCGAAGATCTTCGATTTTGTCTTGCATGGACGCGCCGGCGGTATCAGTCACGGGTGAAACGCTAGTGGGAAACGCCCCAATGCGACCTATCTCGGCTCAGCCCGGCGGGGCGGATGTGGTCGTTGTGGTGTCGCCTGTTGCGGGAATTGGGGTTGAGTCTGTGGGACGTAATAGCAGCGTGGTCTCGCTTGTTGGCAGAGTCGTGACCGTTGTCCCATCGGCGATGATGAACGTCGCGGTGAGAGGTTCGAGGTCTCCCGTTGTGGTGGTGCCTCGCACCGTCATCGTCCACTCGCCGGGTGCGCGCAATGTGAGACCTGCTTCGGGCGCAACATACGCACCACCGGGTCGAGTGATCGGAACAGTGATCGAATATCCAGAGAACGCAGGGTTCGATGGCACTAAGTCAATAGTGAATTGTTGGATGCGTTTTGGCCCAAACAATTCAACAAGGACTTGATTAACACCGACGTTGCCCGGATCAATAGAGACCCGCACATGGAAATCATCAGCACCCGTCATGTCGCGAACGATCGCGTATTGAACAGTTGGGCCAGCGTCTTTCGGCAAGATGTTTGGTGGTCGCATCGACATCATCCATGATGACAACGCGAGCACGGTGACACTGAGGCCAGCGCTTAATGCAAATGGTCTCTGTAATCGGTAAACGGCGCGCTGATTCAACATTCGCGCACGACGCAATTTGTGCACGATGAATTGACGAATGACTGCATCAAGGAATAACAAGCCAGCGACAACAACTGTTTTAAACAACACGACGCGCCCGTGACCACTATTGATGTAGCTCCAACCATCTATTCGCCACGTTTGCACCGCGCCACTCGCAACTAAACCAATGCCGACCCATGTTGCGTGTTGTGACCAACCACGTAGTGCCTCTATCAAGTCACGATCACCTGGTCCACGCAAGATCACTCGCCACGTCACTCCGACGGCACCCACCCAATACAACGTGAGTGCCATGTGAATAATTCCTAGTGCGATACCGAGTGTGGAGAGACGACCGCCTGTGCGATCAAAGCCGTACGTGACTGTGGTGGCGAAAAGTGTTGCGTAGGCGATCGGTGCCGAGCTGGGGTCAATTACACGAATGGGAATCCACGCAAACCATGCGACCACCAACGTCAATACAAATCGCGCAAATAACGCCGCACCTTCGGCGGAGTCAAACAGTGACGACCAATTTGTGGGAATGAATCCGGAACCTGCAGACAGTTCGCCTTCACTTGCAGCCATCAATGACACGAGCACATACATCGACACGGCCGCGAGAATGCCAATAATTCTGAAATACCGTTCGGTGATTGCGTATTCAACCCCTTCAAACCAACGTCGTTGCAGGAAGAACAAACCACCAACGAGCGCACCCATCAAGATGAAGCTCGCGAGTCGTGCAAGTCCGATGGGTCCACCAAGTCGTTCGGGGGGACCAGAGATCGCTTGCGGTGTGTCGTCTCCCGGAATGGTTGGTTCGGTGGTGTTGTCGGTCGGTGGCACCGTTGTTGTGGGCGCATTCACCGCCGATATAAAACTGAATGATCCCGAACTGCCATCGGGTAACTCCCACGAGACAGTGCACGTGCCGTTGTCTGGAATTTGTGTGAGGGGAGCCGACACGGTGACTCCGTCATCACCAAGTACTGGGGAACCGAGGCCGACGAGATTTCCTTCACATGACAGCGACAGTCCCATGTTTGCGACGGCTTCGGCGCCACCGACTGGGCTCGCAAACACCAGTTGCAATTGCGTGGGAGCAATGGTGATGGTCTCGCCGGGTGCCGGTTTTGAGGACTCGAGCGTGTTCTGTCCAGCGGCATGAGTTGTGCCACCAGAAAAGAGAACAGCCGCAAGAACGGCGAAAAAAAAGACGAGACGTTTCATGCGCTGTGAAAACGGTAGTCAATAGCGGTTCCTCCCACCCCTCATCTCCCTCATTCACACCGCATTGCTAGGGTCGAAGCGATGGCTACGCAGTCCCTCTATCGACGTTTTCGTCCACGGAAATTCTCCGAACTGTACGGACAGGACCACGTCGTCAAGGCTTTGCGCAATGCGGTGATTCACCATCGTGAAGGTCAGGCCTATTTGTTCTCTGGCCCTCGTGGCACCGGCAAAACGTCAACTGCGCGAATTTTGGCCAAGGTTCTTAATTGTGAGTCTCCAATTGATGGTGAGCCATGTTGTGAATGTACGTCGTGCAAAGCAGTGGAGTCTGGTGCAAGTTTTGATGTTCTTGAGTTGGATGCTGCAAGCAACAACGGAGTGCAAGAGATCCGCGATCTCATTGAGTCAGCAGCGCTTGCAACACCGGGCCGTCATCGAGTGTTCATTCTTGACGAAGTGCACATGCTCTCACGTGGGGCTGAGGCAGCACTATTAAAGACGTTGGAAGAACCACCGGATCAAGTGGTGTTTGTGTTGGCGACCACAGACCCACAAAAAGTCAGCGAAACCATTCGCAGTCGTGTGCAGCATTTTCAGTTTCATCTCATTCCACTTGATGAGTTGGAAAAATACGTGCGGTGGGTCATTGATCAGGCAGACCTCGACATATCTGACGACGCGATTGAGCAAGTGTTGCAACAAGGCGGAGGTAGTGCACGTGACACATTGTCGGCACTAGAGATAGTTGCAGCAGGTGGCGGTGACTTTGACGCTCCTGCCTCTATTGATGAAGTATTCGTTGCGCTCAGCACCAAAGATCAGGCGCGAGCACTTGCCGCGATTGCAACCGCAATGCAACAAGGTCGTGAAGCGCGCGCCCTTACCGAAGACATCGTGCGCGCGATGCGCGACGCATTCTTGTCGTTAATGGCTCCAGAGTTGGTGCAACTGCCACCTCAGCGCACGGAAAAGATCGCTTCGCTGGCGCGCGATCTCGGAGCTCAGACAATCGTGCGAGTGATGGAAGTTCTTGGAACCACTCTTATTGATATGCGCAACGCACCAGATCCACGACTATTGCTTGAAGTGGCGACAGTAAAATTGTCTGCGCCATCGTTTGATGATTCGTTCGACAATTTGGTTGCGCGCATTCAGCAACTTGAAGATGCAATCAAGACGCTAAAAGAAAAAGGTGTTGCCGCATCGTTGCCGCCGGCCCCACGCGATCCCTCTACTGGTAAGGCGCGAGTTGGTGGTCGTGCTGCGACTCCTGCTACTCCTGTAAAACAGTCATCTTCGTCTGCAAAATCAGATGACACCGCACCAACGGTTTCCACTCCCGCACCGGAGCCGGTCGCAACTTCAGCACCGGTGTCTTCAGGTGATCCGGCACAATTGTGGCCACAGATCATTGAGTCGCTCAATGGTTTTCCGAAAGCAATTTTCAAACCTGCATCAGTCGTGTCAGTTGAAGGAACAACAATCACTGTGTCAGTGCCCAGCAACACACCAATGTCGAAGGTGGAAGAACACACTGCCAAATTGCAGGCGGCGATTCAGAAAGTGTGTGGCACGAAATTTTCCTTGGTGTTCACTCAAGATCCCACTGCATCACGTGGAATTGAGCGTCCCGCTGCTGTTCCAGATGTTGCCGATGATGTGATCGATGACGGTGATCTAAGTGATCTTGAAGACTCGGTAGAGATTCCAAAGGTTGATTCTGTTGACGAGTTGTTTAAAGCGTTTCCTGGTGGAAGTGTGCAGGATTCATAACAGTGGCATCTCCATACACACCTCCTGTACAAGCGTTGATTGATGAACTTGGTCGGCTGCCGGGCATCGGACCACGTAGTGCGCAACGTCTCGCCTTGCATCTCATCAAATCACCTCTAGAAGACGTTGAGCGTTTATCGCAAGCATTGATCAACGCACGTGTACGCGTGCGTTTTTGCGAACGGTGCTTCAACTTGTCTGATGAAGAATTATGTGGAATTTGTCGAGACACTCGACGCGACAGTTCCATTGTGTGTGTTGTTGAGGAATCACGCGACATTGTCGCTATTGAAAAAACGGGCGAATTTCGCGGTCGTTACCACGTGCTGCTCGGCTTGATTGATCCACTTCAAGGGATTGGTCCCGATCAACTGAAAGTGCGTGAGTTGATTGCTCGTATCAAACCTGAAGGCATCACCGAGATCATCGTGTGCACGAATAACAACACTGAAGGTGACGTCACCGCGATGTATTTGTCGCGTGCGCTCAGCCCATTAGAAATCACGGTAACTCGTTTGGCCAGCGGACTTCCTGTGGGTGGCGACTTGGAATTTGCAGATGAAGTGACGCTTGGTCGCGCACTTGGTCATCGTCACGTCATCGATTCCTGATTGATCGCCATTTCGGTACGTCAACCTGTTGGGCGTGATACACGCCACGATGACCACTGAGTGCGTATGCAACGATGCACACCACTGCGAACATCAGCGCGTTAGCACCACCAAATAATTCGATGCCAAGAACAATGCAGGCCAGTGGCACGTTTGCTGCAGCACCAAGCACTGCAACTGAACCCATAACTGCAAACAGGGTGGGATCTATCCCCAACACGTCGCTCATGTTTGCACCAAGTAACGCGCCCATGACAAACAGGGGAATCACTTCGCCACCAATAAAGCCGCAACCAATCGTTACTGCAGTAAGAATCAGTTTTGGTATCCAACTGCGTGCATCATCGCCGGCGAATGCGTCAAGGGCGAGTGGTGTTGATAAACCTTGATAGTCGCGCCATCCAAACGTGAGCACCATCGCAGCTACGACAACACCACCTACCGCTGGTCGGAGCGGATACCACTTCATGAGTCGCCCGATTGCTCTCTGAATGAGATGTGTTCCATGAACAAAGAGATATGCGACGACACCTGCTGCAAGTCCCAACACCACGAGTTTCCACGCAGTTTCAAGATCCCAATCAAAACGGGGGATCACGGGGTAATCCGTATGTTTTACATCCATCTCGCGCACAACAGCATCACTAACAACAGCTGCCGCAAATGCGGGGATGAGGGCCTCGTATTTCACTCTGCCGACTCGCTGTACTTCGAGTGCAAAAATTGTTCCCGCAAATGGAACTCCAAATGCCCCACCAAACGCACCCGCAATCGCAGTGACAAGCATGATTGAACGGTCTTCGTGACTGAACCGCAACCGTTTGCTGATCGGGTCGGTTAACCCCACTGCAATCTGAATTGCACCACCCTCACGACCAGCAGAACCGCCGAATGTGTGAGTGATAACACTGGCCACGTACACGAGAATTGACATTCGTGGACCAATCCATTCCGTGCGTGAATGAATTTGATCTATAACAAGGTTGCTCCCGCGCTCAAGCCCTTTGCCTCCGTAGTGGTACATCAAACCGATCGCAAGACCAGCAAACGGCAAGAGCCAGATCAACCAGTTGTTGTCTGAACGTGTTGTTGTCGCCCAGTTAAGACCACCAATGAATACTGCTGAGCCAATACCGGCAATCACTCCGACGAGACATGCGAGTGCAAGCCAGCGCAGTAGAAATAGTGCTCGATCAATGACCCGCGACATGCACCACCTGACAGTAGTGCTATGTCAGGAAATGTCGTGAGATGTGCGAAGAATTAGAGCGCGCGAACGATGATCGCGTCACCCTGACCGCCACCACCACATAGTGACGCTGCACCAACACCGCCACCACGACGACGAAGTTCGTGGAGAAGTGTGAGTGCAAGGCGGTTGCCGCTCATACCAATTGGGTGACCAAGCGCAATCGCACCACCATTCACATTCAGGCGGTCAGCGGGGATGCCAAGGTGCTTCATTGACGCAATACCAACAGCTGCAAATGCTTCATTGATCTCGAACAAATCAATGTCAGAAACTTTCTTGCCGATCTTGTCGAGCGCCTTCATAATCGCGTTGCTTGGTTGGTGCAAGAGAGATGCATTATCCGGACCAGACACCATGCCGTATGACAACACTTCACCAAGTGGCTTCACGCCGCGTGCTTCCGCAGCTTTCTTTGACATGACGATGACGGCAGAACCGCCGTCACTGATTTGACTTGCGTTTGCCGCAGTGATTGTTCCGTCTTTATCAAATGCTGGCTTCAGTGTTGCAAGAGTGTCCATTGTTGTCTCCGCACGCACACCCTCGTCGTTCTTCACAACAACGGGGTCGCCCTTACGTTGTGGAATTTCGATGTTCACGATTTCTTCTGCAAGCTTGCCCGACTGAATTGCGGCAGCTGCACGTTGGTTGCTCTTCATCGCAAGATCATCTTGTTGTTCACGAGTGATGCCACCTTCGGTGTAACGCTCAGTGCCAAGACCCATGAGGCATGCATCGAATGCACAGAACAGACCGTCCTTGATGATCGCGTCAGCAAGTTCGGTGTGTCCATAACGGAAACCACCGCGTGCACCAGCTGCGATGTATGGAGCATTAGTCATGCTTTCCATGCCACCGGCAACAACGATGTCGGCATCGCCTGACTGAATCATTTGGTCAGCCAAGTAGATGGTATTCAGACCAGACAGACACACTTTGTTGACGTTCACTGCAGGAACATTCATCGGAATTCCAGCATTCACTGCCGCTTGTCGTGATGGCACCTGTCCCTGACCAGCCATCAACACTTGCCCCATGATCACATGGTCAACTTCTTCTGGCTTCACGCCTGCGCGAAGAAGCGCGTCTTTGATTGCGAAGCCACCAAGTTGCGCTGCGCTAAATGATGAGAGTGCGCCACTCATCTTGCCGATGGGTGTACGGGCTCCCGCAACGATGTATGAACCGGCCATGTCTGCCTCCTCGATCCAATCCCTCTGCGAGGGTAGGCATTAAGACTAGGGGCTAATTGGCGGCCTATCGCTATCGTCGTACGAATGGAAAAGGTGCTCGAAGCCATCATGAACGGCGCCACTGGAGACCAGTTGGCGTCCATCCCACTCCCCAAGGAATATCGCGGTGCGTATGTTCTCAAATCTGAACAGGAAATGTTCAAAGGCGTTGCGAGCAATGACAAAGATCCTCGCAAGAGCATTCATGTTGGCAATGTGCCGACCCCCGAACTTGCCCCCGATGAAGTGGCGATTGCGGTGATGGCATCGTCCATCAACTTCAACACAGTGTGGAGCAGCATCTTTGAACCAGTGAGCACGTTTGGACCCATGGCGCGTCTCGGACGCGAGAGCGAATGGGCAAAGCGTCACGATCGTGACTACCAAGTAATGGGCAGTGATGCATCGGGCGTGGTATTGAAGGTGGGAAGTGCAGTGCGCACGTGGAAGCCTGGCGACAAGATCACTGTGCATTGCAATCACGTCGATGATCAAGACCCCACATCACATGACGACTCGATGATGGGTTCAAACCAGCGCATTTGGGGATATGAAACAAACTTTGGTGGTCTCGCCGATCTTTCAATCGTGAAGGCAAACCAGTTGATGCCAAAGCCCGCTCACCTCACATGGGAAGAAGCAGCAGTCAACGCATTGTGCAACAGCACCAGTTACCGCATGTTGGTGAGTCCAAACGGTGCGGCAATGAAACAAGGAGATGTTGTTCTTATTTGGGGAGCAACTGGTGGCATTGGCGCATACGCAACACAATATGTATTGAACGGTGGAGGCATTCCTGTTGGTGTTGTGAGTTCCGAAGACAAAGCACAAATTCTTCGCGACATGGGATGTGAAGCAATCATCGATCGTCGCGCAGCGAACTACAAGTTCTGGAACGACGACAACACACACAATGAATCAGAGTGGCGTCGCTTGGGTAGTGATATTCGCGCACTTGTTGGCGAAGATCCGGACATCGTGTTTGAACACCCTGGTCGCTCCACTTTTGGTGCGTCTATGTACGTGGTGAAAAAAGGTGGCACGGTTGTTACGTGTGCTGCTACTAGTGGATTCATGATGGAATTCGACAACCGCTACTTCTGGATGCGTCTCAAGCGTCTCGTTGGTAGTCACTTCGCTAACTACAAAGAAGCATGGGAAGCAAACCGTCTCATTTGCAAGGGCATGATTCACCCGGTGATGTCACAAGTGTTTAGCCTCGACCAAGTTGGCGAGGCGGCCTACCAAGTGCACCACAACATGCACGAGGGCAAGTTGGGTGTGACCTGTCTGGCTCCCGAGACTGGCCTTGGTGTTGATGACCACGAATTGCGCGCAAAAGTTGGAGAGAAAAACCTCAATCTTTTCCGCCGTTCGTAATCATTGGTGGCGAACAGACCATTTGCAGATAAACAATCAGACAGAAGTTCACATCGGAGGACCCACATGTTGCTCACCGAAATTGACCACGTAGCAATCGCAGTGAAAGATCTTGAAGCAGCGATCGACTACTACCAGCGTGCCTTTGGTGCTGAAGTTGAGCACCGCGAAGTTGTTGATAGTGATGGAGTGGAAGAGGCGCTGTTGAAGGTTGCCGAAAGCTACATCCAGTTGCTCACCCCAACTCGTGATGACTCACCGGTTGCAAAGGCAATTGAAAAGCGTGGCGAAGGTCTGCACCACGTTGGCTACCGCGTTGATGACTGTGCAAAGGCCCTTCAGTCAATGATCGATGCCGGTGCAACACCAATCGACAAGGCTCCACGTCCGGGAAGCCGCGGTACCACCGTTGCGTTCATTCACCCGAAGGGCAGTTACGGAACCCTGATCGAACTCGTTCAGGAGTAAGCCCGACTACACATCGCGACACAAAGTGGGTACAACCCACTGATGTCGAATCCATTTCTTATCGCAACTGCAGTTGTTGCTGCGTTTCTTGGTGTCGTCGCTATTTATTTTGCGCGCCATCGCATTGAACACTTACGTCGAACTGGTGTGACATTCGCACAACGTGACGTGTCAAGTTCGTTTTCAGCATTAGTAGTTGTTGTCTTCGTAGTCACTGGCGTAAGTACGTTGGTCGCACACAATGTTGGTCTTTCTGTTGCATTGATTGGTCTTGTTGTAGCAATCGTCGGTTGTGCTTATCTTGCGCTCATCGATATCGACACTCATCTCTTGCCGTGGAGTGATTCGATCGTTATTGGTGTCGCGTCATGTTTACTGCTCTTTATCGATGCAGTGCTTCGATCAGAGAACAATGTCATCGCAGTGATGATTGCAAGTGGAGTAATCACTTGGTGCGTATTTCGATTCATTGAATGGATGTCGCGGGGAGATCTTGGTGGTGGAGACGTTGTGTTGACAAGTGTTCTTGCTGCAGTGCTTGGCTGGTTTGGCGCTTCTGCGGTGATGAACGCATTGGTGTATGCCATCGTGTGTGCTGCGGTATTCGCACTGGGAGTCATGGCCTTATCCGGGTTTCGTGCACGAACGACATTTGCTTTTGGGCCGTTTCTTATTACCGGTGCGGTCATCGTGATGATCACTACCGACCCTTTGTGGACGACCACTTATTGACGCCTACCATGGAGCTCCTACACCGCGATGTGGTGACAAAGCGTCGCACGATTTTTGGAGGCATTCATGAGTGAGTTAGCAGGCAAAGTTGCGATTGTGACGGGATCTTCAAGCGGTATTGGAGAAGCAACCGCACATCGTTTGTCAGAGTTGGGTGCAAAGGTTGTTGTCAACTCAGCATCATCTGTTGAGGCGGGAAAAAAGGTTGCCGAATCGCTTCCTGGTGAATCGTTGTACGTGCAGGCTGACATTGCTGACAAAGAGCAAGGTCAAAAGCTTCTTGATGAGACAATCGCGAAGTTTGGACAGCTTGATCTGTTAGTGAACAACGCTGGTTGGACCACGGTTGTCCCACACACCGATTTGGATGCACTTACTGATGAAATCTTTATGAAGACGTTCAATGTGAATGTGTATGGCACGTGGTGGCTCACCAAAGCTGCGTTGCCACATTTGCGCAAGTCAGATGACGGTCACGTAGTGAATGTCACTTCTATTGCTGGTGTTCGTCCGGTGGGGTCGTCAATTGCGTATTCGATGACTAAAGCTGCTCTCAACCAGATGACTTATTTGTTGGCAAAAAGCCACGGCCCCGTTCGTTTCAACGCTGTTGCACCGGGTCTCGTTGCAACGCCGTGGACAAAGGACTGGGATGCACAACACGAGGCGATCAAACAAGTGGCACCACTTCATCGCTCAGCCACAGCAGAAGATTGTGCTGAAGCAGTGCTTGCACTTGTGCGCAGCAAGTACGTCACTGGCCATGTGATGGTTGTTGACGGTGGCTTTACGCAAGTTGGCTGAGTTGGTGACTCTTTCGGAAAATGAAACTGCAACGTGGGGCGATTACACGCGTGCACATCTCGCTAACGCCGTAGTAGTTAGCGATGTGTTTCGTACTCATCCACATCACGTCATCGCAACCATTCGCAAGGACGGTTCACCGAGACTCGGTGGTACGAATGTATTTGTAACCGATGAACATTTGTGGATCGGTACAAAATTAGATTCATTTCGTGCCAAAGATTTAATTCGAGACTCTCGTTGTGCGTTGTACTCCGCGCCAATAGATGAACATCTTGTTCGGCCAGACATTCAGATTGATGCAGTTGCACAGCGGGCAGATGAAGACATGACCAGTGAACTCTTATCTTCTGTTGGCCAGCCGAAGGACGCAGTTGTATTTCTGCTTCAGATTCGCGCGATTCGAATCCTGACAGTGGATAGCGATGAATTAGTGATCGAGTCGTGGACTCCATCAATTGGGTCGAAACTACGTCGGTTATCTACGGAGGAAGAAGTGTGATTGTTCATCTCATCGACGGCACATATGAGTTGTATCGCCAGCACTTTGGACAAGTTGCTCGGCATAGTTCGTCGTCGCCGGTCGCAGCAACAGGCGGTGTCCTGAACTCCACTCTTCAACTATTGGCAAATGGCGCGACGCATGTCGCCGTATCTATCGACAAGGTCATCGAGAGTTTTCGTAACGACTTGTGGGACGGATATAAAGACTCCTCTGGTATGGAACCAGTGTTGTTTGAACAACTTCCATTCTTAGAAGAAGCATTAAACGCGTTAGGTGTGGCTGTTTGGCCAATGGTCAAGTACGAAGCAGATGACGCGCTAGCTGCTGCGGCACTACTCGCAGATCAGCACAATCAAGTGCAACAAGTGCAAATACTGACACCTGATAAGGATCTTGGTCAGTGTGTGCGTGGTAATCGCGTGGTGCAGTTTGATCGTCGTAACGATGTGATTATTAATGAAGACGCGGTGCGCGAGAAGTACTCGGTGTCGCCCAGGAGCATCACGGATTGGCTCGGATTAGTTGGTGATTCTGCCGATGGATTTCCAGGTCTTAGTGGATGGGGTGCAAAGTCAGCGTCAGCAGTGTTGTCGGTGTATGAACACATTGAAAATATTCCACACGATGCGAACGAATGGACAAAAGATTCAGTCACTGTTCGAGGCGCCGCGAAACTGGCATCCACACTTGCTGACAATTACGACAACGCACTGCTGTTCAAGAAGTTGGCAACCCTTGTCACTGATGTGACAGACGATGTGAAAATTGGCAGCGTTGAGGATTGGAAATGGCAAGGACCAACGTCAGGACTCACGTCGATCGCACAACAAGTGGGAAATCCTCGACTTGTTGATCGCGCAGACGAGATTGCATCCCGCATTCAATAACGCATGAAAAGTGTCGCGCCCCGCGCGCATGAACAGTGTCGCGCCCCGCGCGCATGAACAGTGAGGTGACGGCCAGGCGATCTGCGGCACACAATCGTGACCGCTGAAGGCTGCTGTCTTCCGACCCTGACCTGTTTCACGGGCGACCGTCGCACAGGACCCGACCGGCACCTCACCGTTCACGCACTCGTCAACGAAGAGGCTTTCACCATACCAACGAGGTAGCCTGCCTTTTCTGCGTAACAGCACTTGGAAGGGTGCGAGAGCGGCCGAATCGGCACGCTTGGAAAGCGTGTGAAGTGAAAGCTTCCGTGGGTTCGAATCCCACCCCTTCCGCCATGGCCTCTGGTCGCGATATGTCAACCGAACATGCGCAGTGGATGCGCCTTGCCCTCAACGAAGCGATGGTGGCACTGGAGTCTGGTGATGTGCCAGTTGGAGCCGTGGTTGTGTGTGACGGAAAAGTAATCGCGAGTCGACACAACGAACGTGAGACAACTCTTGATCCCACCGCCCATGCTGAAGTGTTGGCTCTGCGTGATGCGGCGAATGTACTTGGACGCTGGCGACTTGATGACTGCACATTGGTAGTCACGCTTGAGCCCTGTGTGATGTGCGCAGGTGCGCTGCTCAATTCACGAATCGACACATTGGTGTTCGGTGCCGCAGATCCAAAAGGTGGTGCTACATCAACTTTGTACAACGTCAGTTGTGATCCGAGGTTGTCCCACAATTTCTCCGTTGTTCACGGAGTGCTTGCCGAGGAGTCAGCGCAGTTACTGCAAGATTTTTTTGCCGAGCGACGATGAGACAATCGCTTATCCGCGGAACGGACGAATGCCATCATCAGGAACGCGGCCGAGTCGTCCAGACTGAAAATCTTCAAACGCTTTGATGAGTTCCTCACGTGTGTTCATCACGAATGGTCCGTACACAGCGATTGGTTCACGAATCGGTTGACCACCAAGAATCAGCACTTCAAATGTTGATGTCGATTCACTGTTACCACCAACACCTTCAAGTGTGATGACATCACCTTGTCCCATCACCGCCAATTGTCCTGTGCCAATCGGACGACGTTCCGCACCAACAGTGCCGTGACCGTCAAGCACATACACCAATGCATTGAAGTGTGGGTTCCATGGCAGCACAAGTTGTGCACCTGGTGGCAATGAAGCGTGTGCTAACGCAATGGGAGTGTGTGTCGATGCCGGACCGTGGAACTCACCAACATCGCCAGCAATCAAGCGCACAAGTGTCGCGCCATCTTGTGATGCAAACAGTCGTACGTGTTCTGCTTCAAGACTTTGATACGCAGGTGGCAACATCTTGTCTTTTGCGGGCAAGTTCACCCATAACTGAACGCCGTGAAACAATCCACCGGAAATCACAAGTTCTTCAGGCGGAGTTTCGATGTGCAGGATGCCTGAGCCAGCTGTCATCCATTGTGTTGCACCATTGCTAATGATGCCGCCACCACCGTGGCTGTCTTGGTGGATGAACGTGCCATCCATGATGTAGGTGACGGTTTCAAATCCGCGATGCGGATGCCAGTCAGTGCCGCGCGGTTCATATGGTGCGTAGTTGACTTCACCCATTTGGTCCATGTGAATGAAGGGATCAAGATCGGCGTGACTCACTCTGGCAAATGCTCGACGCACGGGGAAGCCTTCGCCTTCGAATCCTTCGGGTGCAGTAGTAATGGAGCGAACGGCACGGTCGCGGGCCTCAACGGGTGTCTGTCCCAAGCGGGGGAGAGTGAGTGGATCGGCGTGTACTGCTGGCATGGGGGTCTCCTTATCTCGGTGCGGCGCAAGGATTCCGGATAATTACTTGCGCTCGCAACTAATATAACACTACAGGCAGTCTGCGTATTCCCGCCCATGCGAGACTGAAATACGCATGAGTCGCCTAAGCGCCCGAATCAAGAACTTCTCTCCGACGGCCAACCCTCTGCGGCTCTTGCTGATCGCCTTTGGTGCTCTCATCTTGGTTGGAACAGTGATTTTGCTGTTACCTATCTCGCGTGCCGAGGGTAGCGACGCGAATTTTGTGACCGCATTATTCACGTCAACAAGTGCGGTGTGTGTGACGGGATTGACCGTTGTCGACACAATCACGTATTGGTCAGGATTTGGACAACTCGTCATCATGTTGCTGATTCAACTTGGTGGATTGGGAATCGTAACGTTGGCAACGCTTGCGTTCATGTTGTTGTCCGATCGCCTAGGCATCTTTCACATGAAAACACTCGCGGCAGAAACTGGCACGGACACATTGGCGGGAGTGCGTGGGCTTGTACGAATAGTCGTTGGAGTCACGCTCGCATGTGAAGCAGTAATTGCACTGGTGCTGTCGTTACGATTTTGGACTGCATACGACATGCCATTTGACACCGGTCTGTATCACGGAGTGTTTCACGCGATTTCGGCGTGGAACAATGCAGGCTTTGCGTTGTATAGCGACAACATGATTCAGTTTGTTACTGATCCCATCATCAGCATTGCAATTTCTATTGCCGTGATTTTGGGTGGTATCGGTCTTCCTGTACTCCGAGGTTTTTGGCAACATCGTTTTCAGGTTCAACGGTGGTCGTTGCATATGCGCCTCACAGTGTTAGCAACCGGAGTTCTATTGGTGATTGGGTTCTTCGGGTATCTCGTATTTGAATGGACGAATACCAAGACTTTTGGATCTTTGTCGGTTGTTGACAAGACAAATGCCGCATTTTTTCAAAGTGTCCAACCACGTACTGCAGGGTTCAATTCAATTGACACTCAAAGCCTCACGGATGAATCAACCCTTGTAACACTTGCATTGATGTTTATTGGTGGAGGTAGTGCATCAACTGCGGGCGGTGTAAAAGTTGCGACGTTTGCCTTACTGGCTTATGTGATGTGGGCAGAAATTCGTGGAGATAGTGACGTCACGGTATTTAAACGTCGTGTTCCATCGGCCGTGGTTCGTCAGGCCGTTACTGTTGCACTCGCGGGCGTCGGCGTCGTGGCGGTGTCAACACTTGCGTTGTCGGTTGCTGGAGATTTTGGTCTCGTGAATAGTGCATTTGAGGCGATCTCCGCACTCAGCACGGTGGGATTATCTGTTGGGGTTTCTAGTGCAGACAACACTTTCGCGGAACTCATTCTCATAGCACTGATGTACATCGGGCGTCTGGGTCCAATCACGTTGGCAGCTGCTTTGGCGTTACGGGCACAACCGAATTTGTTCCGTTACCCTGAAGATCGACCGCTCATCGGATAACGGCCGTGACATGGAGTTTCCAAAATTAAACATGAGGACAAATCATGAGTGACAGAAAAAATCCACATCGTGGAGTGTTAGTGATTGGCCTGGGACGTTTTGGGGAAGCGGTCGCGCGAACGTTGTGTGAACAAGGTATTGACGTGCTTGCTGTCGACTTCGATCCTGAAATTGTTCAACGTTTATCGGCAGAAATTCCAAACATCGTCCAAGCTGATGCGACGTCGAGTCGTGCACTGCGTCAAATTGGTGCAGAACAATTTGAGCGCGCTGTGGTTGCAATTGCAACAAACATTGAATCCTCCGTACTTGCAACTCTTGCGTTGAAAGATGATCTCAAGATTCCACAAGTGTGGACCAAAGCAATTTCCAAAGAACACGCAAAAATCCTTGAACGAATGGGAACAGATCGAGTGATCCAACCTGAACATGAAATGGGTGTGCGAACAGCTCAGGGGCTTGCACAAGGTGTTACTGACTACATTCGTATTGAAGAAGACTTCGCGCTGGTTGAAATGGAAACGCCGGAGTCATTTATTGGCAAACCACTTGGTCAATCTGGAATTCGCAATGAATATGGAATCACGATTGTCAGCGTGAAACCACCAGGTGGTGTGTTTCGCCATACTGATGCAAACACTGTGCTCGAACGTGGTGAATTGATTTTGATTGCTGGAACTCCAGCACAACTTGATCGCTTAACAGACGACGTATAAGCCGCTCTTTCCGCCGATAGCCTCGCCAGACGGAAGGGTGCCAGAGCGGCCGAATGGGACGGTCTC
>CAYVAV010000012.1:0-50432 GCA_964449085.1 uncultured Bifidobacterium sp. | reverse complement strand
CCATGCGTCATGTGCGCCGGTGCAACGCAATCTGCTCGTATTGGCCGTCTTGTCTCTGGCGCAGCGAACTTCGAAGCCGGAGCAACAGCAAGTTTGTACAACGTGATGGCTGATCCGCGGGTCAACCACAATCCGCCCGTGGAACACGGTGTCCTCGGCCAGGAGTGCGCATCGTTGCTGCAGGATTTTTTCGGCCGTCTGCGCTGAGTCGCCGTTAGAATCGAAGACGGAAGGGTGCTAGAGCGGCCGAATAGGACGGTCTCGAAAACCGTTGTGGTGAATAGCCACCGTGGGTTCAAATCCCACCTCTTCCGCCATTACGGATTGCACTTTGACTTCTGTTGATGTGATGCGGTGCCGCATCAACTGTCATGTTGCGATGGGAACATTGCATTGACGAAGAAAAGAATGAGATTCCACCAATCTTCGGGTTTTGGTCCATTCTCACCTAGTACATCGATGACATTCGATCCGATGTTGATCACATTAAGTGAGGTCAAGAATGCAGATGGAACCATCACATTTATCCGTCAGGACATTCCATCTAACTGGAAGATCGCGTTGAAGTAATTCTTCTTTGTCAGTGCCCCCGTCTGGTCTCAGCAAATGAGATCGCGCGGGGGCATTGTGCGTTCTATGAGATATTCATCAACTGCGCCGACGACACATTCGTTTACTCCATAACCAGTGTGACGCTCAGCGGTGACCGTAATCAGCTGTCCCTGTTGTAACGCCGTTGCCATCGCACGACTTGATTCAAGTGGCGTGGCTGCATCTCCGGTTGTTCCCACAACAACGATGGGTCCAGCGCCCTTGCCAGTGACTGGAACCTGAAGAACGTCGTATTGCGGCCACAGCGCACATACATATCCGGTAGCAAATGAATCACCTAATCGCGGCGCAGTGGCTTGAAATTGTGGGCGCAACGCGTCGACTTCAGCAATTGATTTTGGCCCCGGATCATCAACACAAGAAATCGCATAGAAAGCTTCTAATTCATCGCCAAAAGTGCCGTCAGTGTTGCGTTGGTAATACGCATCAAATAGTCCGAGAAGTCGCGCACCGTTGCCTTGTTGTGCATCTGATAGTGCATCAGCAAGTCCTGGCCATGATGATTCGGAGTACAGCGAGTAACTCACTGCAATGAGAGCCACCCCTTGATTCACGGAAGGACGTGAGGAACGAACAACAAGCGGTGTGCGATCAAGTTCAATCATCAACGCGTCGAATGCTTCTTCGGCATTTCCATTGTTGTGAAATGTGCACTTAGAGCGCTTACTACAGTCGGCCAGAAAAGCAGTGAGTTGTTGTTCAAATCCGCGTGCCTGTTGCAGGCCTTCTTCTACATATTCAACTGTCGGATCCGTTGCGCCATCAAGTACGGCGGCGCGCACTGTTGTGGGAAACATTGTTGCCCATGTCGCTCCGAGTTCACTTCCGTATGAAAAACCAAAGTATGAAATTTGTTCTTCACCCAATGCAGCACGGATGCGATCCATGTCGCGTGCAGATGCGGTGGTGGATATGTACGGCAAAATCTTTTCGTTACGAAGGACGCATTCTTCAACAAAACCTCGGCTTGAGTCCTCAATTTCTTGTTGTTCCTCGGGAGTATCAGGCGATGGGTCGAACGCAAAGTACGGGTCGTAGTCGTCAATGCAGTCAACGGCAGGAGTGGAATTGCCAGTACCACGTGGATCCCAGCCAACAATGTCAAAGTGCTCGAGTAGGTCTTCAGAAAAGTAGAACTCAGCGTCACGAGCAAGTGTTGCACCACCAAAACCAGGCCCACCCGGATTCACTAATAACGACCCGATTCGCTTGTCAGAGTTACTAGCAACACGTCGATGTAAGTTCAGTGAAAATGTGCCTAGAGATGGATTGTCGTAGTCAAACGGCACCTCAAGTGCGCCGCATTCGATGTCGTCACATTTCTTCCAATCGATGGTCCCTCCCGTCGCAGGTGGATACAGAGTTGTGACGGGCGAGACAGTGTCAGACGGTGGAGTTGTTGTTGAAGAATCACTATTGCTTGCGGAATTTGACGAACATGCCGAAATGAGAATGGGAATCGCAACGCATAAAGCAACAAGTCGTCGGCGCATCACGTTCACACTAGGGGGTTCACGGCGAATATCGCCGTAGCCTTTCACACGTGCGCATGGGCCCCCACATGATGTTGCCAGGAGATGCTTCGGCTGTTCGTGGTGCGAAATTGCAGCGACATTTGCTGCGCCGAGTGCGTGATTTTGCGTACCCATATCGGTGGAAGATCTATGGATTTCTTACTGCAATCTTGGTAGCTGCGCTCCTCGCACTCGCTCCGCCATTTTTGTTCCGCTCGATTCTCGACACTGCGATTCCCGCGGGTGACAAAGGGCAAATCACGGTCCTTGCTATCGTTCTCGTCTTTGCTGCATTGGGAGATGCAGTACTGGCCATTGTGCAGCGATGGTTGAGTGCAAACATCGGTGAGGGTCTTATCTATGACTTACGCGTGGCATTGTTCGACAAAGTGCAGCAAATGCCGATTGCGTTTTTCACGCGCACTCAAACTGGCGCATTAGTTAGTCGACTGAATAACGATGTCATTGGCGCCCAAACTGCGGTGACCACCACGTTGGGAAGTGTTGTTTCGAACATCATTGTGCTCATCACCACACTTGCCGCGATGGTTGTGTTGGAGTGGCGTCTCACATTGCTGTCTCTCATCGTGTTGCCACTATTCATCGCACCATCAAAGCGCGTAGGTCGCAAACTTGGCGAGATCACGCGTCATCAAATGGAACTCAATGCTGAGATGAACACACAGATGACCGAGCGTTTCAATGTGTCGGGTGCGATCTTGGTGAAGTTATTTGGAAAACGCCAACGAGAGGTCGACACATTTGGTGGTCGAGCAAAAGGTGTACGCGATGCTGGTGTAAAGAGCGCGCTATACAGTCGCATCTTTTTTGTAGCACTTGGTTTAGTGGGTGCACTAGGCGCAGCTGCAATTTATGGAGTTGGCGCTTACATGGTGGTGTGGGGTGACATCAGTAGCGGAACACTTGTTGCGATGGCTGCGTTGGTGCAGCGTATTTATCAACCACTAACCGGGCTGACCAACGCGCGTGTTGAAGTGGTGACAGCATTTGTGAGTTTTGAACGAGTGTTTGAAGTTCTTGACGCACCGGTTGCTATTCAAGACAAGCCTGGCGCATACGACTTAGTACAACCACGAGGAGACGTGCAGTTTGACCACGTCACATTCCGTTATCCACCAGCAGCGAGTGTGTCAATCGCGTCCCTGGAAAGCGAAGGTGTTTTGCAGGGATCTGATCCGGACACTGATGTGTTACGTGACGTGTCGTTGTCAGTCAAAGCAGGCGAGACCGTCGCACTTGTTGGTGCTAGTGGTTCAGGCAAGACGACAATGGCGTCTCTCATTCCGCGTTTATACGACGTCACAGGCGGTTCAGTGCGAATTGATGGACATGATGTACGTGATCTCACCGGTGATTCATTGCGTGATGCCATTGGTGTTGTATCTCAAGATCCGCACTTGTTCCACGAGTCAATTATTGAGAACCTGCGATACGCCCGCCCAAATGCAACAGATAACGAAGTGATTGAAGCCTGCCGCGCTGCGCGCATTCACGACACCATTGCCGCATTGCCAGACGGTTACAAAACAGTGGTGGGAGAGCGCGGATATCGATTGTCAGGTGGAGAAAAGCAGCGAGTAGCCATTGCGCGTTTGTTGCTGAAAAATCCGGCGGTGATGATTCTTGATGAGGCCACCAGTCATCTTGATAACGAAAATGAGATGCTTGTGCAGGCAGCACTTGATGAAGCGCTACAGGGTCGCACTGCCATAGTTATTGCCCACAGGTTGTCGACTATTCGTGATGCTGATCGCATCGTCGTACTGGACAAAGGCCATATCGTTGAAGAAGGCACGCATGAGCAACTCCTTGCTGTAGATGGTGTGTATGCCTCGCAGATACGCGCCGGTGGCACCTTCGAATCTGCGCACCCCTGATATAGAGTCACAGCCAGAACCATGGCTGAAAAAAAAACCACCGCTCCAACCGTTGATGACTCCGACGTTCTTACAGTTCATCAATTCGCGAAAATCATTAACGCCACGCTCGACGAGGTTTTCTATGACGGCGTATGGGTAGAGGGCGAAATTGAAAAAATCAACAACTGGAATGGCCATTTGTTTGTTGAGATCATTGACGGTGGAAAAAGTGACCGCATCAAACTCGACTGCACTCTGTGGCAATCATCTGTGGTACGGATCAAAAGGAAACTTGATGCTCATGGCATAGCGCTCAAAGCTGGCATGCGTATTCGTTTCTTTGGTAAGCCGACATTGAAAAAGAACAGCTCACTGAGTCTGGTTGTCGAAGACGTCGACGCGCAGTTTGCTGTTGGGGACATCGCAAAGAAACGCGAAGAGCTCATCAAGCGTTTGATGGATAGTGGCATGGCGAATCGCAACAAGATGTGTGAAGTTCCCCTTGTTCCTCTGCACATTGGAGTTGTGAGTAGTGCGGGTGCGGCAGGCTGGGCCGATGCACAAAAGCATCTTGTGGAATCTGGTTTTGGTTTCACGGTGATGTTTGCCAATGTCACTGTGCAAGGAACCACTGCACCACCACAAATTGCAGCCGCGATCACCGCACTTGGAAAACGTTCTGACGTCGATGTGATTTTGGTGATGCGTGGTGGAGGGTCAAAATCTGATCTTGCCGCATTTGATGAAGAAAAGGTCGCCATGGCCATCGTGAAATGTCCAATACCCGTGTTCGTTGGAGTTGGACATGAGATTGACACAAGCGTGGCAGACATTGTTGCACACACATCGTGCAAGACACCTACAGCGTGTGCTGATGAAGTCATCGAATATGTCGCAGACTTTGTCGACAGTGTTGATTCAATCGCACGTCTTGTGCGTTCGCATACACAAACCGCATTAGAAAGTGCGCGAAGAGTTATTTCATTAAGCACCGAACGAGTGAAAACTCGTTCGACCGCCGCGCTTCTTGCACAAAGTAATCGTATTGAAGTGATTGAAACAAAAGTGAAATTATTGGATCCCGTCATGACTATGTCACGAGGTTGGAGCATCACTCGCGATGCAAAGGGAAATGTCGTTCGATCTATCTCGGATGTCGCAGTAGGCGATGTCCTAACCACAAGCTTGGCCGACGGTTCCGTCACCAGCACAACTACCGAGGTGCAGCAATGAGTTCAAAGAAATCTTCAACGCCGAAAGAACCACAAGGGTATGCAGAGGCACTCAGCGAGTTAGAGGCGATTCTGTCAGAGATCGACAATCCCAAGGTAGATGTAGACGTGTTGTCAGATCGTGTGGCACGCGCCTCGTTCCTCATTTCGTGGTGCAAGGAACGAATTGACGCCGCCCAATTTTCGGTCAATGAAATCGTGGCATCGTTGGGTGACCATGATGATGACGAAGACTTTGACGAAGACTTTGATGAAGATGACGAAGAAGATGACGACGAGGATGATGATTTTGATGACGAAGACGACATTGATGATGAAGAAGACGAGGACTAGTCGTATCCTGACTATGTGACACCGCAGGCGCCCGAGTCGTTGACCGCGATTATTCAACTGGTGAATGCTCAATTGGCGGAGACGGTGGTCAAGCAACAGACTCATTGGACCGCGGTTGACCCTGATCTTGAGTTGCCACTTACCGAGATAAAGCGGTTGGTGTTGAGTGGCGGCAAGCGTATTCGGCCCGCATTTTGTTATTGGGGTTTTCGTGCAGCTGGTGGTGATCCACAGTCACCAACTCCAATTCGCGTTGGGGCTGCAATTGAATTACTGCACGTTTTCGCATTGTTTCATGACGACATTATGGATGGAGCCCTCACGCGTCGCGGGCAAGTGACATCGCATACATCGCTCGCTGAATTGCACAACAGATCACAGTGGGCGGGAGAATCAAGACGTTTTGGCGAGGGTGCTGCGATCTTGATTGGTGACCTCACACACGTTATTTCTGACCAACTTCTCGGTGACATTCCTAATGCAGCTCGAAATGTATGGCATGAGATGCGATTGGAAGTAAACGTTGGTCAATACCTCGATATGTTGGGTTCGGCTCGACGTGAACGTAGTCGAGAGATAGCACAACGTATTTGTCGGTACAAGAGTTCGAAGTACACCATCGAGCGTCCACTTCATCTCGGTGCACTCACAGCCGATGTTGAGCGTGGCACACAATTACTTCCTGCACTATCGCAATTTGGATTGCCATTGGGGGACGCATTTCAATTACGCGATGATGTACTAGGTGTTTTTGGAGACACCGCTATCACCGGAAAACCGGTGGGAGATGACCTTCGCGAAGGAAAGCCCACATTGTTGCTGGCATATGCGTATGAAATGGCGAATGAATCGCAACGAAAAATTCTTGATCGTGTGGGCTCCGCCGAACTTAGTGATGATGAGATCGCACAAATGCAGACGGTCATTGCTGACACAAATGCACTCCGCGATATTGAAACGCAAATCACGACTTTGCACGATGAAGCCGTCTCTGCGCTAAAGAAGTCAGATTTCAATGCATCAACAATCGAAGCACTGGAACAATTAGCGCACTATGTCACGGATCGCGTTGATTAACGCGCGCGTGAAGTTCACAACGTTATGGCTGGCAATACTCGAGTAACTGGGAAAGAGCAGTATTACACGCCACCAAGCACTGCTGCCCTCGTGATTGATCGATTGCTTGGTCGCAATCCTCATCTTGTTAATTTTCCATGGCTGGAACCAGCTGGTGGAACAGGAACATTTATCGAAGTATTGAAACAACGTGGCGTTACAGATATCGAAAGTTATGACATAGAGCCACATCACGACGATGTACGCAAAGGCAACTTCCTTGAACACACTTTGATGAACAAGAACTATGTTGCAATTGGTAACCCACCGTTTGGCCGTAATAACGCACTGTCGGTTCCTTTTTTCAACAAATGCGCACAGGTGAGTTCTGTGATCTGTTTTATTGTTCCGTGTTCGTGGCGCAAGTGGTCGGTAACGAATCGCTTGGATCTCTCGTTTCACCTCGTTGATGACTACGACTTGGACATCAATTATGTGAATGTTGTTGGAGACACACTGAGCGACAATTCTCATCTACGCACGTGTGTACAAACATGGGAACGGCGTGATGATTCACGCGACGTTGTTCGTATCGCTGACAATGGAATTGTCAAAAAATGTGGTCCCGAAGAAGCAGATGTTGCACTGACAATTTTTGGTTTCTCGTGTGGCACCGTTCGCACCGAATTTCCACGAGTTCCCAATACGACACAAATGTTTCTTAAGTTGTGTCATCCGCGTGCACTTGAAGCGCTTCAACATGTTGATTATTCCCGCTTTTTCAATCACACCGCGTACACGCAAGCGTTGTCGTTGCAAGAGATCAATTACTTGTTGAACGAATATATTTTTGGCGACAATGGTGTCATTCAGTCGCGTAAATAGATAATGCTTCATTTACTGTCACATTTGTCATCACACCGGGTGCATCTTCTGCCGCGATCACCCATGGTGGGCGTACACGACAACACATCGCTATTGGTTCAGGCAATGGTGACGTTGCAGTAGCGAGGCGAATAAATGTCGCTACGTATGATTCGGGTCGAGCGTCACGAGACAATTCAATAAGGGCCCAAGGATCGGGAGTGGTGTTGGTGCCTTCGCGTTGTCCTGCACTCGTGATCTCAGCGTGTGCACTCACATGAACCGCACCGCCGGCAAGACCAGGACCATCTGTGAGCACTGCACCATGGACAAGATCCGGGCGAGCACCAGCTGCAAGGAGAGCTACATAAGCCCCGAGCCCGTACCCCAAGATCGTTGCTGGCCCAATGTGGGTAAGGGCAAAATCAACATCCGCCATCAGAATCTCGCTCGAGTACCCGCCACCCAAAGGAACACTTGATTGACCGTGTCCAGTGAAATCAAGGCCCCACACGGGACCATCCCAATCAATGTCAGACAGTGGAATGCGGCGTGAGTCTTCTCCCAGACCATGCAGTACAAGAAGAGGACGCCCCGACCCTTCACGCATCTTGTGGACTGCCAACGTCACTTTGCTGTGCGTGAGAAATGTTGTTTCGAGATATGTATTCGTGCTCATGAGATGAACTCCAACACCATGTCAGCAACTGCACGTGGTTGTTCGATGTGAATGAAGTGGCCGATGTCGTTGAACACATGAAGGCGTCCGTTGCGTGGTAACCACGGACGCACATCTCTTTCGTTCACTCCCCAACCCATCGGTTCATCAACTGTTCCAAGCATGCCAAGAAACGGAATGGACAAACTCACCATGCGCAACAGTGACCATTCAGGTCGCCACGGACCAAAACCAACAAAGCGCATAGTCGGATCAAGTTTCCAACGCCAACCATCTTCATCTTTTTGTGCACCAACCGTGACGAGATACTCAAGCCATTCAGTCGATAGTCGAGGGTTCATTGCTCCACGGCGACGAGCGAGATCTTCGATTGTGCCTGGTTTACGAGTCGCAGTTGCTGCCTCATGTCGATAACGCAACCAGGTTGTGATCTCTTCTGCCATTAATCGAGATTGGTCGTGGTCGGGAGCATCAGGCATACGACGCTTGGCAGGCATGCCGTCAATGTTGACAAGTGACTCGACGCGATAGGGAGAAGACTCCGCCAATAGCAACATGATGGCGCCACCTTTGGAGTGAGCCACAACGGGTGCGGGTTCATCCGTGACTGATGACATCACTGACAGCGCGTCACGGATGTCGGCGTCCCAGCTGTACAGAGCTGTTCGGTCGCTATTGCCGTGACCACGATGGTCCCACGTAACCACTCGGTAACCAGCGTCAGCGAGTATCGGAGCAAAAACGTCGAACGTTCGCGCAAAGTCATTGCCGCCATGTACCAGAAAAAGAGGCGGGTTAATTTCTTTACCCCACTCATACGTCGCGATGCCAACACCATTTGCATCGTGGATTCGGATTCGATCGGGAACTCGTGCTCCGGGGTATGAGCGTTCGTCAGTCATCGATACAAGGTTACGGGGACGAACTAGCATAGATGAATGTTCTTGCGTACCAGATTGCAGCGATATTTGCTGTGGAGCACCTTTGTGTTCGCCGTTCTCGCTCTGGTCAGCGCAATGTTTATTGGTAACAACAACGATGCTGACGGAAGTGACAACGCATCACAAGATTCAACGGATACAACACAACGCATCACAACAAGTTCGTACATTCCTGAGACATACATTGTTCAACCAGGTGATTCTTTGTATTCAATTGCCGAACAATTCAATCTCAGCGCACCCGCGTTAGTGGAACTCAATGAAATCAAGAATCCCGACAACGTGCCTGCAGGCACAGTCTTGAAGTTGCCACCGAGTACTGGTTTTGTGCCGATCGGTGCGACGACAACAATGCCACCGTGATCACTTCTTCTCATTGCAAACATTGGGTATCAGGGTGCCTAATTCAGATGACACGCATGTCGTTAATAAAGAGGCATAAACTAAAAGCATGACCGCAACGTTTTGGCCAACGAAAGAACACTGGTCGGTGCAGATTCCTCTGCACAGCCCTCACGTTCGTTTGCAGTGTCTGGCTGACACCGGATTTGTTTCACTGAAGCCAGTGCCGTTTGATGTACCTCGCGAAGAATTTGAAACCCTTGAGTACATGCCATGGAAGAGTGGTGGCGACACCAATTTTGCACCGCTTGCATCAGCTGACGGCGAACTTGATTGTCGTGGTTTTTGGGACAAAGGCAAGACCGACAAAGACGCGTTATGGACTGTAAACGCCAATAAAACACCCACTTTGAAGCGCTATGTGGAAAGTGTCGGAGCAAATTTTGGACGCGTTCGCATCATCAAACTCGAGCCGCAAGATCGTGAAACTGCGATGCGCAGCATTCACCGTGACGACAACAACCGCTTCAATCCTGAAAACGAGGGTTGGGTTGTGCGTTCATGGGTTGAACTCACCGACAGCCCCGACAGTTACATGTTGTTGATGGATAATGACAAAGACGGTCTGCCAGATCCATTAACAGAACGTCGAGTTCCGCTCGCAAAGGGTTCACGGTTTGTTGTCGACACACAACGCTTGTGGCATGTTGTTGTGCACAATCATAATTTTCCGCGTTACGCGTTGATCACGAGTTTTGAAAGTGGTCCGGCGCTCGATACGTTTATCGCAAAAGAACGCGCTTAACTTTTAATTGTTGTCGCAGTAGTTCAGTTACCGCGATGTGATGCAGCAAGTTCTGCAACTTCACGCATGATGCGTGCAATGTCGAAATCCTTTGGTGTGTACACCGCTGCAACACCTTCGGCTTGAAGACGAGTGCGATCTTCTTCAGGAATAATTCCACCAACGATCACGGGTGCATCAACACCTTCACTGCGAAGTTTGCGAACAACTTCAGGAACAAGTTGCATGTGCGATCCCGACAAGATTGACAAGCCCACAACATCGGGGTCTTCGTCACGGGCGCTTGCGACAATTTGTTCGGGGGTGAGGCGAATACCGCTATAGACCACTTCCATGCCGGCATCGCGGGCTGCGACTGCAATTTGTTCGGCACCATTGGAGTGGCCATCAAGACCGGGTTTGGCAACGAGGAATCGTGGGGGACCACCAGCAAGCGACTTCACAAAGTCGGCGACGTCGGACAACTCTGATGTGCGCCGACCGACTGCTGCTCCTACTCCGGTGGGAGCGCGGAATTCACCAAAGATCTCACGAAGTGTTCCTGCCCATTCGCCGGTGGTGCCACCAACTTTTGCCAATTCGATGGAGGCATCCATGATGTTGTCGCCATTTTCAGCGGCACGACGTAACTCGGCAAGTGCCTTTTCCACCGCTGCATTGTCACGTTGTGAGCGCCAAGCGTTGACGTCAGCGATTGTTTCTTCTTCAACGCGGGGGTCAACAATGAGGATCTTGTCGTCTCCACCAAGTGGCGATTCTTCTGTTTCCTGGAAACTGTTGACTCCGACCACCTTTTGATCGCCAGTTTCGATGCGGCGCGTGCGCTCTGCCATTGATCGAACAAGACGCCCCTTCAACTCGTCCACCGCGTTGAATGCGCCACCGAGTGACAAGACGTCCTGCAACTCGGCCCACGCCTCATCACGCAATTCACTGGTGCGCTTTTCGATGACGTGTGAGCCATCAAAGATGTCGCCGTATTCGAGAAGATCGGTTTCAAAAGCGAGGACTTGTTGCATACGAAGTGACCACTGCTGATCCCATGGACGGGGAAGACCGAGGGCTTCGTTCCATGCGGGAAGCTGCACACTGCGGGCGCGTGCTTTCTTTGACAACGTCACCGCCAGCATCTCTAAAACAATGCGCTGAACGTTGTTTTCTGGTTGCGCTTCAGTGAGACCAAGAGAGTTCACCTGTACGCCGTAACGGAAACGACGTGCCTTCGGGTCTTTCACGTTGTAACGCTCTTGACCAATGCGATCCCACAGTTCAGTGAATGCTCGCATCTTGCAGATTTCTTCAACAAAACGAATGCCAGCATTCACAAAGAATGAAATCGAACCAAATACTTGATCAAACTCTTCGTCGTTAACTTGGCCACTTTCTTTCACTGCGTCAAGAACGTCAATCGCAGTTGCAAGAGAGAATGCAATTTCTTGAACCGGTGTAGCACCTGCTTCTTGCAAGTGATAGGAACACACGTTCATGGGGTTCCACTTCGGCGCATTCTTTGCACACCATGCGACCATGTCGACAATCAATCGCTTTGATGGTGCAGGCGGAAAGATGTACGTGCCACGGGACAAATATTCCTTGACAATGTCATTTTGTGTCGTGCCACGAAGTTCCTGACTTGAGACTCCTTGTTCTTGGGCGTTCGCTACGTACAGCGCGAGCAACCATGCAGCAGTTGCGTTGATCGTCATCGACGTATTCATTTTTCCGGGCGGAATCGAATCGAGCAATGTACGCATGTGGCCAAGATGGGCAACCGGTACACCGACTTTTCCAACTTCGCCACGTGCAAGGAGATGATCAGGGTCGTAGCCCGTTTGTGTTGGAAGGTCGAAGGCAATCGACAATCCGGTTTGACCCTTCGCAAGGTTGGTGCGATAGAGCTCGTTTGATGCCTTAGCGGTGGAGTGACCCGAATAGGTTCGCATCATCCATGGATCGTCTCGGCGCGGGGTGTCGTTGGTTGTTGCCACGCCTCAAGTATGGCAATCGTGTCGGAGTATCCCTACTGCTCGGGTCTATTGCGGGCGTACAGCCTCGGCCAATAGTTCGAGATATCGCAGGCGCGGAACCTCAATCACACCAAGGGATGCAAGGTGATCTGTTTGCCATTGGGTATCGAGCAGCAACATGTTGTCGGCTCGCATTGCGCCAACAAGAGTCATTAACGCCACTTTTGACGCATCTGTCTTGTGGTGGAACATTGATTCTCCAGCAAAGAAACGATTGATGCGCACGCCATACAAACCGCCTACGAGTTGACCATCGCTATCCCACGTCTCGACGCTGTGGGCCCAGCCCATGGAGTGCAATGTGTAGTAGGCATCAACAAAATCGTCTGTGATCCAATTACCGTCTTCGCGTTGTGAGGCACAGCCAAGCATCACTTCTCGAAAGGCCACGTTAAATGTTGTTGTGTACTTGCGTGCACTCTGACGAAGTGAACGCGACACAACTAGTGACTCGAGTGGCAATACTCCCCGTTGTTGCGGTGACCACCAACCAAGCAAGCGTGATTTGTGATCGAGATACATTGGAAAAAATCCGTGCGCGTACGCATACAACAATGTCTCGGGAGCTAAGTCAGCACCAACCGCGATGACATCGTCATCGGGCCACTGTTCAACAGGAGGAAACGACCAATCAGTTGTGTCGAAAAACGACATTTACTTCGCGTAGTTGTAGAAACCTTCGCCAGACTTTCGCCCGAGTTTTCCTGCGGCAACCAAACGACGCAATGTAGGAACTGCCGCATAATTCGGATCAGCAAACTCTTTGTAGAGCGCATCAAGAATTGACAGCGACGTGTCGAGACCAACAAGGTCAAGCAGAGCGAATGGGCCCATTGGGAAGTTGCACCCACCCTTCATTGCGGTGTCAATGTCTTCCATCGATGCTGTGCCGGTTTCCCAAATACGAATTGCATTATTCAAGTATGGGAACAACAGCGCGTTCACAATAAAGCCAGCGCGGTCTTTTACTGCCACGCCGTTCTTGCCGCACTGGTCAACAAAAGCGTGAGCGGCCGTGATGGTGTCATCCGACGCCGTGATGGGGCGAACCACTTCAACAAGTGGCATCGCAGGTGCTGGGTTGAAGAAGTGAATTCCGCACACTTTGTCGGGGCGCGATGTGGACATTGCCATTTCAACAACAGGCAGGGTGCTTGTATTTGTTGCGAGAATCGCAGATGGCTTCACGATCTTGTCGAGCTCACCAAAGAGTTGTTTTTTCACATCAAGATCTTCAACAACAGATTCGATGACGAGATCGCAATCAGCAAGATCGGCCAGCGATGATGTCGCTGACAAGCGCGACATGATCGCTCCTTTGTCATCAGCGCTGATTTTCTCTCGCTCCACCTGCTTTGACAGGCCTTTGTCGATTGATGTGATCATTGCTTGTGCTGAATCATTCGAGCGAGAGCGCACAACAACTGTGTATCCGGCCTTGGCCGCAACTTCGGCGAGACCAGAGCCCATGATTCCCGAGCCACAGATACCAACATGTGAGATAGAAGTACCGTTCATTCATCTGAGGGTAACAACACAGCCATGTTCACCACGTATCGTCACAGATGGTCTATGAATAACGCGCCCCGACACATCCCCCTTGAAGCCGTACATAATTTCCGTGACATTGGTGGGTATCGCGCCCGAGATGGGGCATTTGTGAAGCACGGCCTTGTCTATCGAGCCGATGGGCTCTATCGCCTTGCTCCCGCCGACATGGATACGATTCGTCGCCTTGACATCAAAACCGTGATTGATCTTCGTACCGAGGCCGAGCTGCAGGAGCACGGAACATTCCCCACTGATGAACATCCCGTGGATTTTCACAACGTTCCGCTGATGGATGTGGTGTGGGAAAAGTCAGAGATTCCGCATTTTGATGATGTCGCTGATTTCTTAGTGTGGGGTTATCGCGACATTCTGACCGATGCTCATGATCGTTTCGCGCGCGCATTCGACATTGTCGCGCAACATCAAGCGCCACCACTTGTGTATCACTGCGCAGCGGGGAAGGACCGCACCGGTCTTTTGACGATGTTGATTCTCGGTGCACTTGGTGTGTCACGTGATGACATTGTTCACGACTATGCGTTATCTGCCGAAGCAATGAAGCGAATGCGTGAATGGGCTGAGCGCACATATCCGGAACGTGCTCATGCGATCAAAGACGCACCAGCTTTTTTCTTAGCAGCGGACCCACGCGCGATGCACGCAGTGATTGATGATTTCTTAACAGGTCACAATGATTTTGCAGAAGCAGTAATCGCCTATGGCATCCCAGAAGACTCGGTAGAGCGACTGCACTCTTTTATGTTGACGTGAGCGAGTTATTAGCTCTCAGTGATAACGACTGATTCAACGACAACTTCTGGGTTTGGAGCGCCGTTTCCTAGACCACTTTCATCGTCTTGATGTAAGCCCATGATTTTCTTCAGAACGTCAAGTCCGGCGGTGACTTTGCCAAACTTCACGTACGTGCCTTGACCGTCTAACACGGATACTTTCGGACCTGTTGCGAAGAAGAACTGCGCACCAGCACTATTCGGTGCATTGGTCCGTGCCATCATGAAGTCACCTTCTTGATAGGTGTAACCACTTCCCTCGTCTTGAATGGTGTAACCAGGTGTATCGGCATTTGTTTTACCGCCACCTTGAATGATGTCAAGGCTGGTGTCAGTGCGGAACAACAGTGATCCGTCGTAATACTTGTATCGCGACAACACCACGAAGTTGTTCACTGTCGCTGGGGTGTTCGCAGTATCAAGTTCCACTTCAACGACACCTTGCGACGTGTCGAATGTGGCTGTGTAGGTCTTGTCTGGATCGATACACATTGGTGGAGGCGAACTAAACGATGTCACCTGTGTTTGCATGCCATCGGTGGCCGGACATGTGGTATCCGCTGTTGCAGCCGTTGTGTCTGATGCGGCAGGAGTTGTCGATTCATCGTCGTCTACGACGAGATTGACGAGCAAGAAGAGACCAAGGATGAGGACGGGAATTCCGACACCGAACTGGATCGCGCGCTTGCGAGTCTTGTTACGTGCCTGCATCCGCTCGGCTTGTACGCGACCCATCGCGCGGTTGGCTTTTTGGCGTTCTCGTTTGCTGGTACCCACAAAATGTGCAGGCTACCTCTCTACATGGCAGGTAGCGTTGTGCGCCTGTGGCTTTGATTGTTCAAAAGTTTGGTGGGACCTCGGTCGCTGACCCAGAGCGCATCCGGGCAGTTGCTGATCATGTGGCGTACACCCAAAAACATGGCAATCAGGTGGTGGTCGTGGTGTCTGCGATGGGGAAGACCACGGACAATTTGTTGTCTCTTGCACAACAAGTATCAGACGTGCACCCCGGTCGCGAGATGGATATGTTGCTCACAACAGGCGAGCGAATCTCGATGTCGCTCTTGTGTATGGCGTTAGCAGGGGTCGGTGTTGATGCGGTGAGTTTCACCGGATCACAGGTGGGAATCATCACCGACACAGTGCATACCAAGGCAAAGATTCTTGAAGTGCAAGGTGATCGTGTACGAGAAGCTTTGCAGGAAGGCAAAGTGGCGGTTGTTGCAGGTTTTCAAGGCGTGTCGACAGATCATGAAATCACCACGCTTGGTCGTGGAGGCAGCGATACCACTGCTGTTGCTCTCGCAGCTGCACTTAATGCTGATGTGTGTGAGATTTATACCGACGTGACAGGTGTGTTCTCAGCCGATCCACGTATTGTTCCGCAAGCGCGAAAACTCGCGCGCCTCAATTTTGAAGAAATGCTTGAGATGGCGGGTGCGGGAAGCAAAGTACTAGCACTTCGCTCTGTTGAATTTGCACGTAATCACAACGTGCCGTTGCATGTTCGATCCAGTTTCACTTGGGAACACGGCACGATGGTGACCGCTGACCCCACCGAAGGAGATTCATCCATGGAAGAGCCAATTATTTCTGGTGTGGTTCATGACGCATCCGAATCCAAGGTGACAGTCGCTGGTGTGCCTGATCGCCCTGGTATCTCTGCAGCGTTGTTTGAACCGTTGGCCAATTCCAACGTCAACGTTGACATGATCGTGCAGAACACCTCGAAGGCGGGTCATACAGACATTTCATTCACCGTTCCAAAAGCCGATATGAAGGTGGCGGAAGAAATCGTGTCGCGTGTCGCAAAAGAGATTGCGGCCGAGGGTGTTTCGCACGAAACAGAAATCGCCAAAGTGTCACTCGTTGGTGCTGGTATGAAAACCAGCCCAGGAGTAGCCGCGAAGATGTTCCGCGTGTTGTCGGACAATGATGTGAACATTCACATGATTTCCACCAGCACTATTCGAATTTCAGTGGTGATTTCTTTTGCCGACATGGAAAATGCCGTGCGAGCACTTCACACTGCTTTTGATCTGGACAGCGGCAGTACATATTCCGCTCCTTTGCCCGAGCGCAAGTAGTTACACCTGCCAATATCGACTGCATGACTCGTCGGCGACCTCAACTCACTCCTTGGCGCACTGCTGGCGAACGTGCTGAGGGGCCACAAAGTGCTGATGAAGTGGTTCGCGAGACGGGCTGGGTATTCAACAACGAAACCGGCAGTGCACTGACGCTCGCTCAATTTGTTGAGCAAGGAAATAAAGAAGTCGATGTGTACATGCGTCGTTTTCAACTACTGGAAATAGCCGGAAATTCAACGTTGCTAGAAATTGGTTCTGGCATTGGTCGCATGACAGCTGCCTTCACCAAGAACTTTGAGGCTGTTGTTGCAACTGATGTTGATGCGGCATTTCTTGAGCGTTGTCGAGAAACAGTGGCAGAGTTCGGGAACGTCATGCATTTGCGTACCGCACACATAGCTGATGGACGCACAATTCCAGTCGCAGACCAATCTGTTGATGTCGTGTTCTCTTACATCACCCTGCAACACTGCAAAAGTGATGATGCCATTGCGTTAACAAAAGAAGCCATGCGAGTGGTGAAGCCGGGTGGACGCATTGTGTTGAATTATCGAACATGGGTCCCAGCTGACGTGATCTTGGTTCCTGCTGGTGGATTGATGCGTCAGCTATGGCGTGCACCGTTTCTTCGTGCGCGTCTAGCCAAGTGGCGATGGTCAACGCGTCTTGGCTGGCAGGCGAACCGATTGTCGCCATCTGCAGTGTTGTCATCTGTTGAGACGACCGGCATCCCGCTAACCAACATCGTCCTTCGCCATCACAAGTCGCGCTCGCTGTCAAATGTCACATACAAGGGCTCGGCGGTGGAAAAGCGGAAGTTGGACAAAGCCAACAAAAGTCATTGGTGGTTGGTAGCAACTCGCGGTTAGCGTTGTGCCCCATGCGCGTTGGAGTAGTTGGAGCAACAGGTCAAGTTGGCAGTGTCATGAGGACGCTGCTTGCCGAACGTAGTTTTCCTGTCACTGAGATGCGATTTTTCGCATCAGCCCGGTCAGCTGGAAAGACTTTGCCGTGGAAAGGGATCGACATTGTTGTCGAAGATGCAGAGACAGCTGACCCAGCAGGTCTCGACATCGCATTGTTTTCTGCAGGCGGCGCGTCATCAAAAGCCCTAGCGCCAAAGTTTGCGGCTGCTGGTGTGACAGTGATCGATAACTCCAGCGCGTGGCGCATGGACCCTGAGGTACCTCTTGTTGTGAGCGAAGTGAATCCTGAAGCGATCGCTGACGCAAAAAAGGGAATCATCGCTAATCCAAACTGCACAACGATGGCGGCTATGCCGGTGTTAAAGCCTCTGCATGCTGAAGCTGGTCTTGTTCGCATGATCGCCAGCACATATCAGGCGGTGAGTGGTGCGGGTCTCGTGGGTGTTGACGAATTGTCGACTCAAGTACAAGCCGTTGCAGGAGATGCAGCGCAACTTACGTTTAACGGCGAGGCCGTACGCATTCCAGAAGCAAAGAAGTTCGCACGCCCCATTGCTTTCAATGTGTTGCCATTTGCTGGTTCATTAGTGGAAGATGGCGAAGGCGAAACAGACGAAGAAAAGAAATTGCGTAACGAATCACGCAAGATCTTGAATATTCCAAACTTGCGCGTGTCTGGTACGTGTGTGCGTGTTCCTGTTTTCACTGGGCACTCATTGTCGCTCAATCTTGAATTTGAACGTGCGATTACTGCCGCGCGAGCAATCGAATTGTTGTCAAACGCACCAGGTGTCGAGTTGTCAGATATCCCAACCCCTCTTCAAGCAGCAGGTAAAGATCCAAGTTATGTTGGTCGTATTCGCCAGGATTCTTCTGTCGACGGCAATCGTGGGCTTGCATTGTTTCTGTCAAATGACAACTTGCGCAAAGGTGCCGCACTCAACGCGGTACAGATCGCTGAATTACTCGTTCGTTAACAAGAGTCGGGGTGACAGGATTTGAACCTGCGGCCTCGTCGTCCCGAACGACGCGCGCTACCAAGCTGCGCCACACCCCGGTGGCAGTTCCCGTGGAACTAATGCGTCAGGCTATCTGCGTTCGCAGATTCGTCTGTTGAGATATCTTCAGTAGTGTCCGCACTAGCGTCAGTCGGTGCCGGTTGCACGAGACCTTCAGCAAAACAGCCACCTGCTGCGATTTCTTGTGCGGCTTTGCGCAACTTCAATGCGTTCAACGGCTTGATGAGCCAACCATTTGCACCACTTCGGCGAGCTAAATGAATATCGGCTTTGCGATCAAGCAACATCAATACTGGAACATGTGGCAATGCGCCACTGCTGTGGTCGAGACGCAAGTCCATGGTTATTGCCATGCCACCCATCGTCCCTACTTGTAAATCAAGAATGGCTAAGTCGGGTGTGCGTTCCTTCACGGCTTTCACTACTTCGCGTCCGTTTGTGACGACCGTGAACGATGTGGATGGGGAACTGAGCGCTGCCATCACATCATCAAGTACCCACTGGGCATCGGTTGCAACCAAAATATGCACAACCGCATCCTAGTTGGGTGAACGAGTGAGTTCACTTGCCAACTGTTTGATCCCCGCCATGTCGTGGATGTCATCTGCACGTTCGTTGGCGCGGGATAGGACAATGTTTTCCCTGTATGGACCGACGAATGTGTCGATAACTGCATCGGCCACATCAGCTTCGTGGAGGAGGACCGCCAGATTTGCGTATGCATCGGACAGCGGACCTGGCTCTCGTGAACGCGCGAGAGCAACGTCGGCAGAGAAGTTTCCGAACCTTGGGGGCATTCGATTAGCAATCATGATGCGAAGAGGTAACGACAGACGCATCAGTTCCGAAATAAAGAATCGTGCCTCTTCCAGTGCTTCTTTTTGTGGGGCTGTCACCACTGCAAAAGTGGTGTGGTCAGCTCGTAACAACTTCGCGACTTCGAGCGCGCGATCTCGCAACACATCTTGCATACCATCAAATGCGCGTAAGAACGATATGGCACTTTCAAGTGCGTCAGACCCCACAACTCGGCCAATGATCTTCACCACTGGAGTTAGGGCAAAACTCACAACCTTGAATCCTCCACGTGCAGGAGTGGAGAGAAATCGCACGATTGGGTGATTCAAGAAACGTGCAAGACGTTCTGGTGCATCAAGAAAATCAAGTGCGTTACGAGTTGGCGGTGTGTCAACGATGACCACATCAAAACGGTCGTCGTAGTGCAATGAATACAATCGAGCCGCCGCCATGTAGTCGCGTGTCCCCGATATTGACTCTGCAATGTTTGCGTAAAACGAATTGTTGATTACTTCATCAGCTTTTTGTGGTGTTGGCGCAACTTCGCGAATTAGTCCATCAAATGTTTCACGAACATTCAGCATGGTCACCCACATCTCACCGGGAGCATCCAGTTGTACTCGTACGGGTTCATTACCAACTTTGTCGGCTAGCCCCATCGCGTCAACTAACCGTCGTGCCGGATCAATTGTGACAACTACTGCCTTACGACCAAGTTGGGCACACACAACGGCCAGTGCCGCAGCAACAGATGTCTTTCCAACACCACCTGTTCCACAACACACCATGATTTTTGCAACGCGGCATTTTTGCAGGAGCTCTTCATGTGAGGAGACCGCATTGTCGTTCATTGCGTCACCTCTAAAGCAACAGATAAGTCATTTGCCATCTGAGAAACAACACCTACATCGGATATGTATCGTGGTAACAAAATCACTTGTTGATCAGTGCGTGATCGCAATAACTCGATTGCTTCTCGTTGTGCATTACGTCGCGATTGTCTGTACTGCCATGCGGCTACAAGGTCAGCGTTGTCATTTCCACTGGCGTCAAAGTTGCCAAGTGGTGCATGGTCAACACCATTAACAATGATTGGCCCGAGTGCAACTCCCACTTCGTCAATAAGTTGTTGTCGTGTTTCAAGTAATTCGATAACGGGTGTGTGCGCCGGTGTTGTCACCAGAATCACTTGACAACGCGTTGGATCACTCACCATGTTGCGTACTTCTTGTGCTTGTTGACTAATCGGTCCCGATGACACCGTTGACTGCATAGTGGCTGCGGCACGTAGTAGTCCAATTGCTTGTCCAGCAGCAGGTCCGTCAACCACGATGAGATCGTGCTCTCGAGATTGTTCCATCTGCTTGATTTTCCCGAGCACTAACAAGTCGTCGATACCTGGGGCAGTGGATGCAACGAGGTCCAGGATGCCGGTGCTTTCCAATCGTTGACCAACTCGTGCAAGACCATGGGTCGCGAGATATTCGCGAAGTGCCTCCCCTGGGGTGAGTGAGAACTGGGTCACACTGGCATCGAGGCCCGCTGGCAATGGTTTGCCGTCCAATTCAATGTGGGCAACCGAAACCGCGCGTTGTTTGGCGAGTTGTGCGATGGCAACCGACACCGTTGATTTCCCGACGCCGCCTTTTCCCGCCACAATGAGAACCCGAGTCTGAGTGAGAAACTGGTCAACGGTCATGACGCCACCGCATTCAGGCGTGAAGGAGAAGATGTGAACCTACGAGCACGCAAACCAATCTCGAAAGCGCGTGTGTGGTTGGGTGCTTCACTCATGCTGGTCGGCCCTGCAGTAGCGATGGTGTCTGGGCACGTTGCACAAGCATCAGTGGTGAACGCTACCGATACAACATCGGATACCACTTCTGATCTCGCGTCATCTGACACAACTCCCATTGAGGTCACATCGGGGGAAGCAATTGTTACCACTTCCACGACAGATCTGAAGCCAGTTGATGTCATTGAAGTAAGTGGGCTCCTCGACGAGATCAACGCTGACTTTATTTCCTCTTCATTGGAGCGCGCCCAAAGAGATGGTTCGCAAGCGGTGATTTTGCAATTGAACTCTCGTGGCAGCGTATTGGAACGCTCACAAATGGAAGACCTCTTGCGCGATGTAAAGAACTCTCCAGTACCCGTTGCAATTTGGGTGGGTCCAAGTGGTTCACGTGCATACGGTCAACCAGCACAACTTCTTGCCGTTGCAGATGTAACAGCTATGGCTCCTGGCGCACGAGTAGGTCGTATTGGATTGGCGTTGCAAGTTGACGGCGAACGCATCACATTTGGTGAAGCAGACTCCGTTTTAGCCAAAGGCACTCTTGGTTTTCTTGAAGCGCGTGAGCAAGGAGTGTTGCGTTTCAGCAATGACGACCGCGGCGTGCCAGTACTTCGCAACATGTTGTACGCACTCGATGGCTTATCTGTTCGCGGTGTCGTTCTTGACACGGTTGTAGACGGTCTTGACGACGGCGGTCAAATCACGCGTGAAGCTACGACAGTTCGCTTTTTCAAACTGGGTCTCATGCCACGCTTGATGCACACTGTGGCAAGTCCCGCCTCAACGTATTTGTTAATGAGTGCGGGCGTTGCACTAATCATCTTTGAATTCTTCACAGCTGGAATTGGCGTTGCCGGTCTTGTTGGTGCCATCGCACTGATACTTGGAAGTTTTGGTTTGGGAGCATTGCCCATTTCAGGGTTGGCGTTGATTCTTTTTCTCCTCGCATTTGTGGCGTTTGCCATCGATGTCCAGGTCGGAGTGCCACGCTTTTGGACGGGTGTCGGTATGGCCTTGTATGTCATCTCTTCGTTCACATTGTTCAGATCCACCGACGGCCTAACGCTGCGACCTTCGTGGATTACGTTGTCCGTTGGCATTATCGGCATTGCTCTGACGTACATCGTCGGCATGCCATCGATGACGCGCACACGCTTTGCAACACCAACAATTGGTCGCGACAACTTGATTGGCGCAGAAGGTTTCGCGGTTGGATCGATTTCACCTGAGGGAACTGTGGAGATCAACGGTGCTCGTTGGCACGCTCGTGTGAATCGCGCAACACCACTTGATGATCGTCAACCAATGAGAGTTGTGGCGATTGATGGAATCACATTGGAAGTCGAACCGCTTGAAGGTGGCGCACGTGATTACCGTGAGGCACGGAAGAAGTCGGAATAGTGGGACTTCTCATCGCGCTGTTGCTGTTTGTTGTTGCGCCACTTCTTGAGTTGTATGTCCTGATCCAAGTTGGTTCAGAAATCGGCGTGCTGTGGACCATCGCCACTTTGATTGGTGTGAGCGTGGTGGGAACATGGCTCGCAAAACGCGAAGGTTTTCGAGTTTTCCGCTCCTTCATTGAAACGAGTCGCAAAGGTGAAGTACCAACGCGAGAGATGGTGCATGGCGTATGCGTTCTCGTTGCCGGTGTTTTATTGTTCATTCCCGGATTTATCGGTGACGCACTTGGGCTTTTGTTGTTGTTGCCGCCAGTGCGTGCTGTCATCGTGTCCTTGGTGTTGCGTCGCTCTAATGCACGAACCACAGTTATAACCGCCACGTATTCTGGACCTATTGTCGAGACGCAAGGGGAACTGCGTCCACCACGCACGGGCAACAATGATGACGAAAATGACGATGACAAGAGATCGGGGCACTGATGTCTGACTCGCGCGCGTCGCATCCCAAAGCAAATGAGCCATTTGATCCGGCAACCGTGCCTGTCCGTCCGGCTGCAACCGTGTTGCTAGTACGTGACGACGAAGAACAATCAGGCATTGACGTCTTTATGTTGCAACGCACGATGAATGCGGCGTTTGCGAGCGGAATGTATGTGTTTCCTGGAGGCCGTGTTGATGATGTTGATGGTCATGATGAGTTAAGCGATCTCTGCGATGGTTTGACAGACGAAGAGGCAAGTGGTCTGTTGCAGATTCCTAGCGGCGGACTCGCATATTGGGTAGCAGCAATTCGCGAGTGTTTTGAGGAAGCTGGGGTGTTGCTTGCGCGTCACGCACCAACAGGAGAGTTAATCAAGTTCGACGATCCGTATACGGCACAGTTTTTTTCAGAAGCACGCCATCGTATTCATGACGGTGAGATGAGCCTTATCGAACTGTGTCATCGTGAGAATTTGCACCTCATTACTGATTCGATTCATTACGTCAGTCACTGGGTCACGCCCGTCGGTGAACGTCGTCGCTTCGACACTCGCTTCTTTGTTGCACGCGCACCAGTCGGACAAGATCCTTTGCACGACGATTCCGAAACTATCGACAGTTTGTGGGTGAAACCGCATGCCGCCATCGAACGACATCAACGTGGTGAGTTAGCGATGTTGCCACCAACAATTTCAAATCTCGAATTTCTGTTACCGCACTCGCGCGCCGACGAAATTCTGGATGCTGCCCGCAAGGTTGGAGTGCCACCGCGCATTCAACCACAAATAAAAATTGACGAAGATGGTCGCGTTGTAGCGATTCTTATGCCTGGCGATCCGGGTTTCGTCGAAGAGTAACGACGGCAATATCTTCTGTTCGCGCAGAACAGCCAGCCATCTCTGGAGCTGATGGCGTTGCCTCGATGATTTGACGTGCGATATCAGAAAACACTTCTGCTGCGATGCCCGCACGAGAAAGCACTACTGGTTCACCAGCGTCACTTCCGGCTGCAACCGTTGGTTCGATTGGAACTTTTCCAAGAAGTGGAACGCCAATTTCGTCTGCAAGTGCTTGTCCACCACCTGAGCCAAACAATTCATATTCAGACCCGTGATCGCAGGTGAAAGAGCTCATGTTTTCGATGACGCCAGCAACTCGCAAGAAACTGCGACGTGCCATGTCTGCCGCGCGAATAGCTACTTTCTGAGCAGATACCGCAGGTGTTGTGACGATTACAAGATCAGTACGTGGCAACATGCGTGCAAGCCCCATTTGCACGTCACCTGTTCCAGGTGGCATGTCGATGAGGAGATACTCGATGTTGCCCCAGTCAACATCGTTCAAGAATTGTTCGACTGCTTTGGTCAACATCAGGCCACGCCACATAAGTGCAGTGCCTTCGTCTTCCACCAACATGCCGGTGGAGACAACGCGCAACAATCCGTTTCCAACTTTGCGCTCGTTCGGAATGATCATTGGCTTTTCGCGACCTTCGACCGCGTGAGCTTCGAGACGATCAGGGATACCCAACATGCGCGGAATTGAAAAACCCCAGATGTCGGCGTCTAACACGCCCACGACTTTGCCAGCCGATGCGATGGCGGCCGCGAGGTTGACAGTGACCGAGCTTTTCCCGACGCCACCTTTGCCACTTGCGACTGCGATGACCCGGGTGAAGGGGGGCACGGCGGTGTCGCTTGCATTTTCGCGTGCATTCCACCGCGCCCGAGTCATCACGGCCGTGCGCTCTTCGGCGGTCATCTCGCCCCAGTCAATCGAGACCTTTTCAACTGCTGGGTGAACAAGCAGTCGTGACTCGATGTCTTTTTTGATTTGTGATCGCAGTGGGCACCCGCGAATGGTCAGTTTGAAGCCAATGCTGACCAAACCATCAACGACGGTGATGTCTCCAACCATCCCAAGGTCGACCACGTTGTCACCGAGTTCAGGGTCGATGACTGCTTTCAGCATGTCGCGAATTTGGTCCACCGACGGCGGAGAAATGTGGGTGGTACCCATAGCGCGCAGTGTACGGGCACGATAGATTTTGGGCAATACACACCAGTGAAAATCACAAGTGAAAATGAGGCAACAACATGATCACACTCACAGAAGCAGCAGCAGCCAAAGTTGAGGAATTGTTGAAAGAAGAAGGTTCCGAAGAACTTGCACTTCGCGTTGCAGTGAAATCTGGTGGATGCTCTGGTTACTCATACGACATGTACTTCGATGGCGACATCGCAACAGATGACATCACGACTGTGTACGGCTCAGTGAAGGTTGTTGTTGACCCCGCATCGGCACCTCTCCTTGAGGGCGCGAGCCTTGATTACAAGAACGGTCTCAACGAAGCTGGTTTTGCCATCACCAACCCGAACGCACAGCGTTCATGTGGTTGTGGCAAGTCATTTAGCTGATCGCAGCTAACGCTCCTTGCACTTCGTCTTGGTCAAAAATTGCGTCAAGGCGATGACGTATAACGCCGTCCGAGTCGGCGATGAATAGCGCTGGTTCAAAGTCCATGTAATACGCGCGTACTGCGGGTGCAACCTCTGTTGCTGTGCGGTCTGTGTACACCTCGGCGTGAACAAACACAATGTCATCACCAAATGTTTTTTGTGCGTCAACCAACGTGTCGAGTGCGGGTGCGCACGTTCCTGTTTTGCAGTACGCGGGTGTACCGATGAGATACGCAACTGGCTTTCCGGAGTTCAGTGCATCACTCAGTGTGATTGAGTGAAATGGACATGCTCCACTTGTGTATGTGCAAATTGGATCAAGGCCGCCGGCGTTATCGACAGTTGGTGTGTCAAACGGAGGCATTGGTGTGCCAACGAGTGGCACTGACACTTGTGATGGGTCAAACACTTGGAATGCAGCGCCGTCTTTCGGACCGCCTTCGACGATCAATCGATAGATACCTACGTCGCTAATTTCTGCAATCACGGGCCAATACGGTTGTGGCAAATTCACACCGTGTTTCGTTGTGGTGATGTTGTCGACAATCGTTTCTCCTGTTGCGTCTGCGACAATGCGAGACACCAATGTGGAGGGCAATGATGCATCAGTGAGGAGCGTTCCTTGTGCATCTGCCAGTGAGATTGGTAGACGCACTGACCCAGGAACCAAGTTGGTGTTAGGGAACCGAGTAACAACAACGTATTCATTGGTTGCTGATCCACCACCCGAAGACGAACCGCCACACGCACTAATGGCAACTGCACCCGCGGCTAATGACCCGGTGGTTGCAAGGAATTGACGACGAGAAACTACGCGCTGGGAACGAGGGGTCATAGGAATATGGTACGGGCGCCTCTCGTGACATACAGTCACATACATGGCAAAAGCTGTTGGACCATATACCCCTGTTGTTCGCGCCGGTGATTGGATCATCGTCTCTGGTCAACTTGGCATCAAGGACGGAGAACTAGTCGCGGGTGGCGTTGCTGCTCAGACAAAGCAAGCCGTGGAAAACTTGAAAACTCAACTCGCATCAGTTGGTGCGAAGTTGTCCGACGTGTCAAAAACTCTGTGCTTTCTCACCGACATGGACACGTTTGCGACATTTAACGACGCCTACGTCGCAGGCTTTGGCGATTCTCGACCAGCACGCAGCACTATTGGTGTTGCAGCACTTCCCTTTGGTGGCGAGGTAGAGATCGAAGCCTGGGCCTATAAGCCAGTACGGTAGAGACATGCCTGGCGCCATCATTATCACTCTTGTGTTGCTTGCATTTCCGATAATTGTCGGACTTTCCACTGCTGGCATCGCTGCGCTTCTTGGTCACTTGTTGTACAAGGATGCGGAAGTGCGTCACGAAGGCAGTGAACTCATTGACACCAACTACTGATCTCCTCGTTCGTAACGCCCTACTCGTTGCGACAGTTGACAGCAATCGACGAGAACTTCCCGGTGGATGGGTTGCAGTCACTAACGGTTTTATTTCGGGAGTTGGATCATCTTCTGATCCAGAGCCTGAAGCGAAGACGGTTATTGATGCTTCCGGTTGTCTCGTAACACCAGGTCTTATCAACACTCATCACCATCTGTATCAAAACCTGACGCGTGCGTTTCCGCCAATGACCACCAAGCCGTTGTTCGGCTGGTTGCAGACCTTGTACCCATTGTGGCGTGCACTTAATGAAGAGTCAGCGTACGTATCTGCATGGGTGGGTCTTGCTGAGCTCGCATTATCGGGTTGCACCACGTCAACGGACCATTTGTATTTGCATCCGCGCAACGGTGGTGATTTGTTATCTGCGGAAATTGCTGCAGCTCGTGATTTGGGAATGCGTTTCCATCCGACCCGTGGCTCTATGTCACTGTCTGAAAAAGATGGTGGATTACCACCTGACGATGTCGTGCAAGAAGATGATGAAATTCTTGCTGATTCGGAAACGGCAGTGGCAAAACATCATGATCGTTCATTTGGAGCGATGGTGCGCATAGCACTCGCGCCATGTTCGCCATTTAGCGTCACCAAAGAATTAATGATCCGTTCGGCCGAACTCGCTGAGAAGCTAGATGTTCGTTTGCATACACATTTTGCAGAAAATGCTGAAGATGATGAGTTTTCATTGCAAGTGTTTGGATGTCGACCTTTTGAGTATTTGAAAGATGTTGGTTGGTGCAGTGATCGCACATGGGTTGCTCACTGCGTGATGCCTAACGCTGATGAAGTAGTACAACTTGGCAAGGCAGGTATCGGTGCCGCGCATTGTCCTAGTAGCAACTTGATTTTGGCTTCGGGTATTGCACCTGTTGTTGATCTACGCAAAGCCGGTGTGCATGTTGGACTCGGGGTTGATGGCTCATCGTCTGCCGACAGTGCGTCGTTATGGTTAGAGGCTCGTCAAGCAATGTTGCTCGCAAAGTTACGTAACGGTGCCGACGCATCAGATGCGCGAATGGCTCTAGAGATTGCAACGGTTGGCGGTGCGGGATGTTTAGGGCGCATTGGTGAGATCGGCACTCTGACTGTAGGAGCCGTCGGTGACATCGCCGTGTGGTCACTTGAGTCGGTGCAATTTGCCGGAGCTATTGCTGATCCGATTGAAGCCTGGTTACGGTGTGGTCCAGTCGGATCTCGCGACACCATCGTGCATGGACGTGCTGTTGTGCGTGATGGACAACTTGTAAGCAACGAAGTGAGCGAGATGTTGTCACAACACCGTGAATTGTCAGCGCACATGCAGCAATTTGCGGGATAAACAACCTTTAAGTCCCATATACTGATCAACCGTGCTCGAAGCCACTCTCATTAGTTTTGGTGTCATTTTTGTCGCCGAATTGGGTGACAAAAGCCAATTAATGGCACTGGCTTTTGCTACGCGTTACAAGCCGTGGCCGGTGCTTGCGGGAATTTCAATTGCTACTGCTGCTACTCATCTCTTTTCCGTCGCTCTTGGTGGTGCATTGGGTGCGTCTTTGCCAACGACACAAATTGGCATTGCTGCGGCGATCGCATTCGTGGTGTTTGGTCTGTGGACTCTTCGGGGGGACGAACTAACTGAAGGTGATGAACGTCGTGCCACGCAGTCAACTCGAAGTGTCTTGGTGGCAGTCACCACGGTCTTTTTTCTTGCGGAGTTGGGTGACAAGACGATGTTGGCGACGGTGACCCTCGCAACTCGTGAGGGCATTTTTGGTACGTGGCTTGGATCAACTGTCGGCATGGTTGTAGCTGATGCACTCGCGATAGTTGTCGGGCGTGCAATGGGCAAGCGGCTACCAGAAAAGACAATTCGTATCGGTGCCGCAGTGTCGTTTTTTATTTTCGCAATCGTGTTGTTTATCGACGCGCTTCGTTAACAACGTCTATTTACGCTCCGCGACGTACTGTGTTTTCACTTACGCTCCGCGACGTACTTGTCCAAAGCTGTAGCCGACGCTACGCACTGTTTGGATGAGGTTCGCGTGCTCTTCGCCCAATTTTGCGCGAAGACGGCGGATATGAACATCAACTGTTCGTGCACCGCCGTAATACTCATAACCCCACACTCGCGACAACAATGTTTCGCGAGTAAACACCTTCCCGGGATTTTGTGCGAGAAACTTGAGCAATTCGTATTCCATGTACGTGAGATCAAGTGGTTTGCCTTCAAAAGATGCTTGGTATGTTTCAAGGTTGAGCACCAAACCACTGGTCTCGATCATTTCGGCGCGAGTTGTTCCCATTGTTGACCAGAACAGGTGACGAAGTCGTGCTTCCATTTCGCGAGGATGAAAAGGACTCAAAATAAAATCGTCGAATAATTCATCACGTAGTTCAAGATCTACGAGTTGTGCACCATTCACCAGAACTATCACCGCAGAGACCGGGGTGTCGCGTTTGCGCAGTGCGCGAACAAATGCCCAACCAGCTTCTGGGTCCTCATCACAGGCGACGATTGCTCCTGCCCATCCGGCGGTGGGCTCGCATGATGACGCTTCACTAACGCTGTTTACTGCTTTCCACTTGTAACCAGCAAGGTCGAGCGTGCGCGCAAGATCAGCGGTTGGCGGATCTGGAAATACAACGAGAGAGCCAGAAGGTGTCATAACGGTGACTACATCGACCTCAGATAACGATCAAGTTCAAATGGAGTTACTTGTGTCTTGTAACCGCGCCACTCAATCTTCTTATTGCGGAGAAACCATTCAAAGATGTGGTCGCCAAGCGCTTCTTTGACCAGCGTTGAAGATTCCATCACCGACAGTGCATCGGAAAGTGATTGCGGCAATTGTGAGATGCCGAGCTTTGCCAGATCAGCATCGGTCATTTCAAACAAGTTCGCGTCGGCTTCAACGGGCAATGTGTATTCCTCCGTGATGCCCTTCATTCCGGCAGCCAAGATCACAGAGAATGCAAGGTACGGATTAGTGGCCGGATCTGGTGAGCGGTATTCGATACGCGTGGCACTTGCGTTGCCTTTCTTTGGTACCGGTACACGAATCAGACCACTGCGGTTGTTGCGTGCCCATGAAATGTGGACAGGTGCTTCAAAGCCAGGAACCAGTCGCTTGTAACTGTTCACTGTTTGGTTGGTGATTGCGGTGATCTCCGCAGCGTGGCGTAACAGACCAGCCATGAAGTGCTTCGCGACCTTTGAGAGGTTGTACGGATCGGACTCGTCATAAAACGCGTTCTGATCACCAGAGAACAACGACATATGAAGGTGCATCCCCGAACCTTGCATGCCTTCAAGTGGCTTTGGCATAAAAGTGGCGTGCACATTGTGAGCAGCAGCGATTTCTTTCACTACCACACGGAATGTCATCACACTGTCGGCCATTGACAATGCATCGGTATGACGCAAATCAATCTCGTGCTGACTTGGCGCATCTTCATGGAATGAATACTCGACGGGAATACCCATTGTCTCCAAGGTGCGAATTGTTTCTTTTCGCAGTGATGATGCGATGTCAGTAGTGGTGAGATCAAAGAATCCACCCTCATCGAGAGGCTGTGGTGCTTCTCCGCGAACAGGAGGAGCAAAATAGAAATACTCGATGTCGGGTGCGATCAGAAACTCAAAACCCTGTGCACGCGCGGCGTCAAGATTGCGTCGCAAGACACGACGCGGGTCTCCTTCAAACGGTGTTGCATCAAGATTATGAATGTCGCAAAATACGCGCGCTTCAGCGGCTTTTACATCCACCCATGGCATCACTTCGAAGGTGTTCGGGTCGGGAATAGCAAGAACATCACTTTCTTGGACACGGCTAAAGCCATCAATCGATGATCCGTCACATGTCATCCCGTCGGCAAGAGCATTTTCCAACTCAGCTGGTGTAATTGCAAAGCTCTTCAGTGTTCCAAGCACATCAGTGAACCACAGGCGTACAAGTCGCACACCACGTTCCTCAACTGTTCGCAACACGTAGTCGCGCTTTTGATCAAGCATGTCTGCCACCTTCTAAGTCTGCCGTGTTAGTGGCCTGAAACGACAAGACGGGGAGCAAAGCCCCCCGTCCCGTTGTTTTATGGAGTCTTTCGTGGATGCTCAGCCGCACACCGTTTCAAGAATCAGACGAGTGACCAAGTACGGATCACAGTTCGCGTTTGGACGACGGTCTTCTGCATAACCACGACGGTCACGTGCAACCTGCCAAGGGATACGTACGGATGCGCCACGGTTTGATACGCCATAGGAGTACTTGTTCCATGGTGCAGTTTCATGCTTGCCTGTGAGACGGCTTTGGATGTCGTGACCGTAGTTCTCAACATGTTCCATCACTCGAGTTCCAAGCTTCTCGCATGCGTCGATGATTGGGTCGTACCCTTCGCGCATTGCACGTGTTGAGAAGTTGGTGTGTGCTCCAGCTCCGTTCCAGTCGCCCTTCATCGGTTTGGCATCAAATGAAATAACAACGTCGTACTGTTCTGCAACACGATGCAACAACCAGCGAGCAACGTACATGTGGTCGCTTACTGATAATGCATCAAGTGGTCCAATTTGAAATTCCCACTGACCAGGCATCACTTCTGCGTTTGTTCCAGAAATGCGGAGACCTGCGTCGATGCAAGCTTGTGTGTGTTCTTCGACGATCTCACGTCCGACAACGCGACCTGCACCAACACCGCAGTAGTACGGTCCCTGTGGTTTTGGAAATCCACCAACTGGGAAACCAAGCGGTGAACCATCCAAACGCATCATGGTGTATTCCTGCTCGATGCCGTAGATCATTTCTGCGTCTTTGTGACGAGCAGCAACTTCAGCGCACGCGGCGCGGGTGTTAGTGGGATGTGGTGAACCGTCCTTTGCAAGCAACACTTCACACATCACCAAGATGTTCTTGCCACCGCGGATGGGGTCCGGGCAGTGGAAGACTGGCTTCAAGATGCAGTCTGATGAATCGCCAGTTGCCTGTTCGGTGGATGAGCCGTCAAAGCCCCATTCATCAATCGGCATGTCGGACAACGCACCGGCATAGTCGGGGAGGACCTTTGTCTTGGAGCGCAACAAGGGGGTTGGCTCTGTTCCGTCAATCCAGATGTATTCAGCCTGAATAGCCACAGCGGTTTCCTTCTCTTCGTGCGGGGTCCTTCCCCGCGATGTATGTGAAGAAATGATGGCAGGGCGCGATTTCACATCCGTTGCCCGAATGTAAACACTGTGTGAAGTAATCCAGACCCTTATTTCACAAGGCGTTTAGGTAGCCTCGCCCCATGGCCGTTGCCTCTTTGACACCACCGCAGGATGGTTTTGTGCGTGTTGGAATGGCCCAACTCAATCAAAAAGTGGGTGACCTTGCGGGCAACTGCGCCCGAATCCGAGCCGATTATGAGGCTGCCATCTCCGCTGGTTGTCACATTGTTCTATTTCCCGAACTTGCCGTGACCGGATATCCACCGGAGGATCTCGTTCTCAAGTCGCAATTTGTGCGCGACAACATCGCCGCAATGAACGACCTTGCAAAGGAAACAAAAGAGTGCGCGGCACTCATCGGTTTTGTCGATGAAGTGAATGGCAAGTTGTTTAATGCTGTCGCGTTGTGCAAGAACGGCGCCGTAATTGACGTGTATCACAAACAGTTGCTTCCGAACTATGCAGTGTTTGATGAAGAGCGGTATTTCGAACCTGGTCCGCGCGACATAAATGGTCGAGTTGCAGGTGTTTTTACTTTGGGTGACGCAACATTTGCGATGTCGATTTGCGAAGACGTTTGGTGGAGCGACGGACCGGTTGCTCGTCAAGCACAAGCAGGAGCACGCATCAACTTCAACATCAACGGTTCACCTTTCCACGATGGCAAACATCTGAATCGAGAAGCGATGTTGGTTGAGCGCGCACGTGAAGGTAATTGTGCGATTGTCTACGTCAATCAAGTCGGTGGACAAGACGAATTAGTTTTTGATGGTTCATCTGTGGTGATTGATGCAGATGGCAAAGTTGCGGCACGTTTTCCATCATTTGTCTCCCACTTTCAGGCCGTTGATATTTCACTCGATGGAAAAGTTGTTAGAGGCGAAGTATTTCCCTTCAGCGATGACATTGACCGTGTGTACGAGGCGCTCGTACTTGGAACACGTGATTACTTGCGCAAAAACGGTTTCTCGGATGTGGTTATCGGTCTGTCGGGTGGCATTGACTCCTCGATCGTTGCAGCAATTGCCGTTGACGCACTAGGTGTTGATCATGTGCACGGAGTAGCGATGCCATCTCGGTATTCGTCGCAAGGCTCGCTCGATGACGCAGAACGTCTTGCAAAGAACCTCGGTATTGACTACCGAGTGATCTCCATAGAGCCGGCGTTTTCTAGTTACTTAGAAATGTTGGCGCCGTCGTTTGTCGGTCGCGATTCTGATTTAACGGAAGAGAATCTGCAAAGTCGCTGTCGCGGTATGACACTCATGGGACTGTCCAACAAATTCAATTGGATGGTGTTGACAACTGGCAACAAGAGCGAGATGGCTGTTGGCTACTTCACCATCTACGGTGACTCCGCCGGCGGATATGCGGTGATCAAAGATGTGTTCAAGTTGCAGGTGTTTGCACTTAGCCGTTATGTGAATGAACGCGCCGGGCGAGAAATCATTCCTGAGAGTGTTCTCACCAAACCACCGTCAGCAGAGTTGCGTCCAGACCAGCGTGATGATCAATCGCTACCTCCGTATGAAGAACTTGACCCCATCCTTCGTTCGTACGTTGATGGTGATAAGTCGGTCTCAGAAATTATCGCTGAGGGATTTAATGCTGATGTTGTGCGACGTATTGCGCGACTTGTTGATCTGAACGAATACAAACGACGTCAATGTGCACCAGGAGTGCGTATTTCAACAAAGGCATTCGGCAAGGACCGACGTATGCCGATCACTAACGGTTACCGCTCTCAGTAATTTTTCTGCTCGCGCAGAAACAACTACAGATTGTCTCCGATAGGTCCGTGTTCGATGAGGTCAACGATGTCTCCAGCGCGCAGTGTGTCACGTCCTGAATTCGGCGAAATGATGAAGTGACAACCACCGAGATTGGGAATGCGCGGGTCCGGAACACCGAGTGCGCGACGCATCACACGAATAACGCCCGCATGTGCAACACACAGTGCTTCACCGCCTTGACACTGCAATGCAATATCAGAGATTGCGGCAGTAAAACGTGTGATAAGCGATTCTTCAGTTTCAAATGATGGTGGTCGTTTGTGAGCCGCGAGAAATCCGGGATAGTCGCGCTCAATGTCATCATGGGTGAGCCCTTCCCATTCACCAACATGAGTTTCACGGAGTCGTTCATCGACAATGACGGGACCAATTCCGAGAGTGTTCGAGATGATCGCCGCTGTTTCGTGGGCGCGTTGCAAGTCGCTTGTTGCGATGAGATCAAACTGTCCTAACAATTCCGCTGCACGATATGCCTGCTCTCGACCGGCATCAGTCAACGGCGGATCTGCCTGACCTTGCCACTTGCCAAGTGCGTTCCATTCACTTTGACCGTGGCGTAAAACAAGAATGCGCGTTGTGGGGGGCACAGAGACAACGGTAGTGCCTCAGATACGATTTCACCGATGGCACGTCTTCGTTTGTTCGCCGCCGCTCGTGAAGCTGCCGGAACAGGTGATGATGTTGTGAGTGGATCCACTGTTGCGGAAGTGTTAGCAGAGGCGGAAAGACGATATGGCCCGACCTTCGCTGATATTGTGCGATCTAGCAAAGTGTGGTTGAACGGAGAGGAGTGCGACATGTCGTCGTTAGTCACTGACGTGGACGAAGTTGCGGTTCTTCCCCCAGTCTCGGGTGGGTCGTTATGAACGCTCCCGTATCTGTTGGAGTGTTACGTGCACAGCGTCGCGCACTGCAACAACAAGAAGATGCTGTGTCATATGTTCGTCGACTCACACAAGGCCGTCTCGATCTTGTTCTTGATGAAGAACGACGTCGTCAACGCGGTGATGACGAACCAGTTGGCAGCGTTACTGAGCGACTTGCCGAAGTCTTTGGGCAACAACAAGGAGGTGGCAGTGCACGACCTCCACGCGAAACGGTTGTTCCAAGTGATCACCCACTGATGCAGCAACTCGACGAGTTATGTGACCAGTTCCAGTTCGCTCAACTCGACACATTGTCGGATTCAGATCTTCGTCAATTGCGCGACGCGCTCCAACTATTTGAGCAGTCATGCTCGCAGCAGCGACATGCACTGTTTGAACAGATCGATGCGCTCACAACCCAACTGGTACAGGGGATTAAAGAGCAAGGTGTAGAGGGCGTTATCGAGAGATAAGTTGAGCCCGCGTGCAACGGGTGACGATTCTTTCTCTCCATACCTCGCCGCTGGCTCAGCCTGGCGTTGGTGACGGCGGTGGGATGAACGTCTATGTCCGTGAACTGGTCTCTGCTCTTGCCCACGCCGGTGTTGATTGCACCACGTACACGCGTCGGGTGGATCCGTTGGCACCTGCGGAGATTCTGGTGGAACCCAATCACAAAGTGGTCCACATCGACGCTGGTGATTGCGACCTTCCGAAAGGCGAGTTGCACTTGGTGGTCGATGAGTTCACCGGGAATGTTCGTAATCACATCGTTGCAAACGGTGGTACCGACATCATTCACGCGAACTATTGGCTCTCAGGGCTTGCTGGTCATTCGTTGAAGCACTCGTTAAATGTGCCGCTTGTCAGCACCTTTCATACGTTTGCGCGTGTGAAGGCACTCGGTGGTGATCCTGAATCACAATTCCGTGAAGCAGCTGAAGCAGAAGTGATCGGTTGTTCTGACGCTATTTGTGTGAGTTGCACAGAAGAAGAGCGACAGTTTGTTTCGTTATACGGACGCCCACCCGGCAACTTGGAAATTGTTGCGCCGGGCGTAGAGCACGCCTTTTTTGCACCTGGTGATAAAGGCGGAGCGCGACACGCATTGGGACTCGACGGTGGTCCTGTGTTGTTGTTTGTGGGACGCATTCAACCGTTGAAGGGCGTTGATGTTGCGGTACAGGCACTCGCTGAACTGCGACGGTCCGATGCAACATTGATCATTGTTGGTGGAGCAAGTGGTGATGAGGGTGATTCTGAATTGCAGCGCCTACACAACCTCATCAGTGACTGTGGTGTGACAGATCAGGTTCGATTTGTCGAGCCACAACCTCACCACATGTTGTCTACGTATTACCGCGCGGCTGATGTTGTTGTTGTTCCCAGCCGTAGCGAGAGTTTTGGGCTTGTTGCACTTGAAGCTGCTGCGTGTGGAACTCCAGTTGTGGCAAGTGCTGTTGGAGGATTGCTCACACTTGTTGATCATGGACGCAACGGTTACTTGGTGCCAGATCGTCAGCCATCAGAATTTGCGCGCCACATCCGCGACATTATCGATAACCCCGTGTTGGCAAATCAGATGTCGTACGAGGCTGCGGTGCGTGCGCGTCGATATACATGGAGTTTCGCGGGCGCGCGTTTGCGCCGTGTTTATGCGGACTTGGTGGCTCGTGATCGAGTGGAGTGTCGCTAGAAGCCATGAGCGAGATCTTTGGTGAGCAAACATTGTCCACCTTTGCTCGTTGTATCGACGAGTGGTTGGCAACTATTGCTGGCAATAATTCCGCGATCATCGCGGTGCAACGCGACGAAGGCCCTGACCGTCGCTGGTATGTGCGAATGCGAGGCGAGGAAAAAGAATTCACCACTATTTGGTTGTGGTTGGGTCAGCGCACACTGAAGTATGAGACATACGTGATGCCCGCACCAGCTGAAAATGCTGAGGTTCTTTACGAACATGTATTGCGACGCAATGACAAATTGGTCGGTGCGCATTTTTCCGTCGGTATTGAGGACGCAATCTTTTTGCGTGGAGAGATGCCACTGGCGATGTTGTCGGAGGAAGAACTTGACCGAGCCATCGGGACGCTGTATGCCACGGTTGAACTGGTGTTTCCCACCATCATCCGTATCGGATTCGCAAGTCATTTCGCTGACAAAGACTGAACCGTTAGCCTCACATCCATGGCGCAATCAGCATCCAACACAACAGAACGTGTTGCCTTGTCGATTATCGGTGGTGGCAACATGGGATCTGCGTTGTTGGGTGGGTTGTTAAACGCCGGCTGGTCGGCATCTGACGTTGTCGTGGTTGAGGTTGACGAAGGAAAGCGCAGTGACCTCACCAAACGTTTTGGCGTTGTGTGTGTGGCTGACATCGTTGCCTGTGATGGAGCGGTAGTCGCGGTCAAACCTGCTGGTGTTATTGATGTGTGTCGACGCTTGCGAGAAGTGGGCGTGTCGCGCGTACTTTCCATTGCCGCCGGTGTCACTACGTCTGCCATGCAAGATGCGCTTGGGGACATCGCAGTTGCTGTGCGTGCAATGCCGAACACTCCCGCACTAGTTGGTGAAGGTGCATCCGTTATTTCCGGTAGTAATGCGTGTGGTGATGATGATCTTGCGTGGGCAGAAGCAATTTTGCAGTCGGTAGGCATCGTCATTCGAGTAGAAGAAGACGACATTGATGCAGTCACTGCTGTGGCAGGGTCTGGCCCTGGTTATGTGTTTTTGATGGCGGAAGCTCTCATCGACGCAGGAGTGTCAGAAGGGTTATCGCGAGATGTCGCGACTGCACTTGTACGACAGTTGTTCAAAGGATCGGGAGCGCTGCTCGCATCGTCGTCACTTGACGCGGGCACGTTGCGCGAGCAAGTGACATCCCCAGGTGGAACAACAGCAGCGGGGCTAGCGGTTTTTGATGGTGCGGGCTTTCGTGAAATTGTGAACAAAGTGGTACATGCCGCGGCCACGAGAAGTCGCGAAATGCGGGGCTGAGATGGGCCTTTTTCGTGAGTTTGTGCACGCGAAAACTAACAAAAAGTTTTTGAAAAAACCCCTTGTGACATTTTCCACACGGGCACTTGTATGTCTACACTCTTCCAGTATCAGGTCACCGCAGGGAACTTGTTCACTGCGGGAGTCGCGCCTCACAGTAGGCAGCGCCGAAGGGGCCGGTGCCATCGGGGGGTTGGCACCGGCCCCTTTCGTATTTGTCGCGTCACATAGTCGGAGTTATTTCTGATGCACAACCACATTTCATTACTTACTGATTACGGAACAGAAGACGAATTTGTTGGTGTGATGAAGTCAGTCATCTTCGACATGGCACCACATGTTCATGTCACCGACATCACTCACGGCATTCCGCCTTTTGATGTTCGTGCAGGAGCACTCGCACTTGCCCGATCTATTCAATACGTACCTGCAGGAGTTGTGATTGCTGTTGTTGATCCAGGTGTTGGTTCCGAACGTAAAGCAATTGCGGTAGAAGTTGCACAAGGTCGCGGAGTGATTATCGGACCAGATAACGGACTTCTCGCGTCTGCTGTAGCAACGGCGGGTGGAGCAGAGCGAGTATTTGCACTTTCAAACACCGAACTTCATTTGCAAGCTCCTGGTGCAACGTTTGCTGGTCGAGACGTGTTTGCAGCAGTTGCAGCGTTTTTGTGTAACGGCGGGTCAATTGAAGAAGTTGGTGAGCAACTTGACCCCGCATCGATCATGCCGAGTGTGATCCCATTGTCAACAGACACTGTGCATGACAAGTACGGCGACGGAGTCAAATGTGAAGTGATTTGGATTGATCGCTTCGGCAATTGTCAACTCAACATCGGGCCAGAAGAAGTCGAACACTTAGGGCCCGTCCTGCGACTAGTCGTTGGTGACGAAGTTCGTAGCGTGTCGATCGTGACGCACTATGCCGCGATCTCACCTGGTGCGCTGGGAGCCGTCATTGACTCCTACGGAATGGTGTCAATCTGCATGGATCAATCATCAGCAGCACAACATTTACGCCTCGGTGTCACCGATGGTGTGGAAATTTATGCTGGCGGCGGTTCTGATCAGGTGGCAACAAATGTTTCGTTGCGTTCGAAATCAGATGAGTAGAGTGATTGCATGCGGCCAGCAACAACACTGACAATTGCACTTCTTATCATTGTTATTTTTGCCGCTGGATTAATCAGCTTGTTACAGATGTGAGCATCTCGCGTACGTGAAGATGAGTTGATTTTTTAACTGGTCGCGTCGCGTTACTCGCAACCAAAAAGCCTGCAAACAGCACCACAACTCCCGCAAGCAGCGTCACTGCAAACGCGGTGTCCTTGCCCAGGCGTCCAGAAAACGTTCCACTCATGGACAAGATGACGGTTCCGAGCGCAATCAACACGTTGCCGAATGCGAGTAGGCGTGCTGATTGGACGTTACGTGTAGCCGCACTTGTCACCGCAGGAATACGACCTCGAATCACACGCCACGCCGACCAAATCGCGCCAGCAAAAATTACCACTGCGGGCACCGCCGAGCCCACTGCCGCTAACACGCGTGGAAGTGCACCAAACAGTTCTTTTGCTGTTGGAAACGTGTTTGGATCCACCGCTTGTGACAGTGGGGCAACCCAGATCACACCCAGTGCAAAACCGCTGAATCCGATTAACCAACGTGTGACGATGTTGCCGATGCGTTCTCCCGCAAGCAGGTACACCGTGCCAAGTCCAAGCCACGGCACATTGATGACGGCCCCGAATGCAAAAAAGATACGAAATGACGGTTCCGACCATCCACGCGCTTCGGCCCACCACAAAGCGATCGATGCGACAGCGAAAAGCACCATTGCAATGGTCCATGCAAGTTCATGCGGGCGACGACGACGTAACCAGCGGTCCCACGTGCTGAGTGCAAATGCAAGCGCAACAAGTGCTGAGGCGCCCGCTAGAGCAGTGTTCAAAGTCACGCTCTCAGGCTACGGGTTATTGCGAATGGGTTTCGTGAACGTTTGTACTAGCCAATAGGTTGTTGGTGTATGGCAACTACCCCTCGTCGTCGTATACCGGAAGCGGCTGTCTCGCGGCTCCCTGTGTACTTGCGTATTCTCAGTGAACTTGAAGTCGCGGAGGTCGCTCGCGTTTCATCAGATGAACTGGCGGATCTCGCTGGCGTGAACGCTGCGAAGGTGCGAAAAGACTTGTCGTATCTCGGCAGTTTCGGAACTCGTGGCGTTGGCTACGAAGTGAAATTTCTCACCTATCAAATACAACGTGAACTTGGATTAAACCAAACGTGGAATGTTGTCATCGTTGGCGCAGGCAATCTTGGTCAGGCCCTTGCTAATTACGGTGGCATCATCCAGCGAGGATTCACCGTCGCTGCTGTTGTTGACAATGATCAATCAAAAGTTGGCACTGAAGTTGGTGGTGTGCGTGTGCGCCATGTTGATGAGCTTGCCCAACTCGCTCAATCCAAGGACATCAACATCGGCATCATCGCCACTCCGGCTCAGCACGCCCAGGCCGCTGCCGATGTCTTGGTGAAGGCCGGGATCGGTTCGATCTTGAATTTCGCCCCCATGGTGTTGTCGGTACCCCGGACGGTCCATGTTCGGAAGGTGGATATGGCCTTGGAGTTGCAGATTTTGAGCTATTACGAGCAATTGCGACGAGAGGCACGTGGAGACAGCCCTAGCGAACAGTCCGCTAGCGCGTAGGTCGCAATAGGGTAGAGATCGCATGTCCATCGTCGTCATTGGCATCAATCATCGCACCAGCCCGCTGAGCCTTCTCGAGAAGGTGTCAGTGGCCGAGCCGATGTTGCCGAAGGCGCTTCATGGTTTGTCGGTACGTGACAACATCCGCGAAGTTGTCTTGTTGTCAACGTGTAACCGCACCGAGGTCTACGCGGTGGCAGAGAAGTTTCACGGCGCATACGGCGACATTCGTGACTTCTTTGCTGAATTGAGTGGTCTTGATCCTGATGATCTGCACCCTCACCTGTACAGCCAGCATGATGACGCTGCCATCACTCATTTGTTTGATGTCACCGCAGGTCTTGATTCAGCTGTTTTGGGTGAGACCGAAATTCTCGGACAGGTACGTGATGCATGGAATGTTGCACTTGCCGAAGGTGCATCACGTTCCACATTGAACTTGTTGTTCCGCCACGCACTTGAGGCCGGAAAGCGTGCACGCACTGAGACGGGTATCAGTCGTTCGACCGCATCTGTTTCACATGCCGCAGTTGAGATGGCTACCGAAATTCTCGGCACCGTCACAGGTAAACGAGTTCTTGTTGTTGGAGCAGGAGTGATGGGTGACGGAGTAGCGACAGCACTCTCACGCGCTGGTGCCACTGATGTGACTGTTGTAAACCGTACGCATGATCGTGGTGTTCATCTCGCCGAAAAAGTAGGCGCCCATGTTGTGGCGTTTGAGGAGTTGGCGCAGCAATTAGCTCAAAGTGACGTCGTGGTTTCGTGCACCGGTTCTGGCGATGTGATTATCACCAAAGACCTGTTGGCAAATGCACGAGCACAAGTATCTATGACATCGCCACTTTTGATTGTTGACATTGCAATGCCACGTGATGTTGATGCCTCTGTTGTCGAACTCGATGGCATCGTGTTGCGTGACATGCATGATCTCGGTGAATGGGCTGCACGGGGCGCTGAACAGCGCGCAGTTGAAGCTTCGGAAGTTCGTCGCATTGTTTCTGAAGAGGTTGAACGGTTCACACTCGATAGTGCCTCGCGTCAAGCAGCACCACTTGTTGCACAGCTTCGCGAGAGCATTGAAGGCATTCGTCAATCCGAGTTGGATCGTTTCGCTCAGCGTTTGTCGTCTCTTACTCCAGAAGAGCGCGAGATTGTTGAATCGTTGACGAGTGGCATCGTTGCCAAAATTCTTCATACGCCATCGGTGCATTTGAAGCAGGCTGCCGGAACCCCACAGGGTGAGCGTTTGGCGGCCGCTGTGCGAGATTTGTTTAATCTGCACTAACAACTCCTATGCCAACCATTCGTATTGCAACTCGTTCGAGTGTTCAAGCACGTACACAGGCAACTGCTGTGGCGAGCGCCTTGGAACAGGCTCACTCTGGACTTCGCACTGAACTGGTTTTTGTGGACACAGCTGGTGACAAGAACACCGAGACACCGATTCACCTCATGGGTGGTCAGGGAGTCTTTGTGAAAGAAGTGCAACGCGCGGTGCTTGACAATCGTGCTGATATCGCAGTGCACTCAGCAAAGGATCTGCCATCTGAGTTGACCGACGGACTCATGATCGCGGCGTTTACCGAACGTCGCACGCCCAACGATGCGCTGGTTGGCTGCGCACTGAATCAGATCCCACACGGTGGCACTGTTGCAACTGGTTCAGTTCGTCGACAAGCACAATTACGTACAGTTCGTCCCGATCTGAACTTCGTGGAATTACGGGGCAACATCCACACTCGGCTTTCAAAAGTTCCCGACAACGGAGCGTTGGTGATGGCGGTTGCAGCATTAGAGATTGTTGGTCTTACGAATCACATAGCGGAAACCTTGGACCTTGATCTTGCGGTACCAATGGTTGGACAAGGATGTGTAGCGGTAGAAGCGCGTCGTGGGGATCAAGACATTCACGAGATGTTGTCTGCAATCGACCATGCGGCAACCCGACGTGCAGTGGAAACTGAACGTGCATTTCTACGAGAACTCGGTGCTGGTTGTTCATTACCGATTGCTGCACATGTCTCTTCTGATGGAATATTTCGAGCGTTCATGGCAGAAGGCGACATCGTGGTTCAAGTGAGTGGTTCGATGGAAGACACCACAGAGCACAAGTTGATGGGCGTCGCGGTTGCACGAGAGTGCAAACGACGTTTGGAACACGGACACTGATCACGATGTCGAATTCAATCGAAGACAAAGTCGTCGTCGTTACTCGAGCTGTCACCCAAAACAGTGAACTCAGTGAGATGTTGAGAGAACGCGGCGCCCAAGTGTTGGAAGTTCCGCTCATCGCGATTGAAGAACCAGAAGATGAAGGTCGTGAACGAGATGAAGTGTTACATGACGTCACTTCTTTTTCTTGGGTAGTCGTGACATCTCCTAATGGTGCAGATCGAGTCGCACCATTTCTTGAGGCGGCAATAGCGGCTGACGACACTGCACCGTTTCCACGTCTTGCTGCAGTTGGTGCCGCGACAGAGCGTTCACTTGGTCGTCCTGCTGATCTTGTTGCAGAACCCGCTCGTGGTGCGGTGTTAGCCGATGCGTTTCCCACTGGCTCCGGTTCTGTTCTCGTCGTTCAAGGTGATCGCGCACCTGACGACATACCCGTTGCCTTACGTGCAAAAGGTTGGGATGTAACAAATGTTGTTGCATATCGCACTGTGCAGTTGCGGCCAACAGAAGACATGGCGTCGCTGGCGCTAGCTGCAGACGCGTTGTTACTTGCTTCGGGGAGTGCAGCAACCGCGTGGTACGACACATTCGGAGTTGATGCGCCACCTGTTGTTATCAGTATCGGACCATCAACGACGGCGGTTGCAGAACGACTGGGACTTGACGTGAGTGTGACGGCGCAAGAACAGTCGCTCACTGCACTTGTTGACGCATTAGAAAATGCATTTCGTCATCATTAATGCTGGGTAGAGACCCCATACCCTCAAATAGCGCTGACTAACCGGTCGGTTCTGCCAATAACATCAAAGCCGATGTTCCCAGTGTCTCGCCCCCGTCGTTTGCGTACGACTCCCGCACTGCGCGACCTTGTTGCTGAGACAACGGTGAACGTCAATGATCTCATCGCGCCATTATTTGTTCGCGAAGATATTTCCACTCCTCAGCCGATCGCGTCATTGCCTGGAGTAGTGCAACACACGATTGAATCTTTAACCCGTGAAGTGAACGATCTTGTCGCTTTGGGGATCAAGGGCGTCATCTTGTTTGGCGTGCCGGCAAAGAAAGATGCGATCGGTTCTGGTGCCTTTGATGAATTGGGTATTGTGCAACAGGCTCTTCGTGCACTTCGAAAAGAAGTAGGCGACGAAGCAGTGTTGATCGCTGATTTGTGCGTAGACGAATACACATCACATGGGCACTGTGGAGTACTTGATGATCGTGGCAACGTCGACAACGATCGAACGCTTGAGATCTACCAACGCGCCGCGCTTGCTCAAGCACACGCGGGAGCCCACATGGTTGCACCAAGCGGAATGATGGACGGACAGGTCGCAGCTATTCGTAATGCGCTCGATACTGAACAATTCATAGACGTTCCAATCATGGCCTATTCCGCAAAGTATGCGTCAGCGCTGTATGGACCATTTCGCGATGCTGTATCTGTCGAGATCGCAAATGGTGGCAACCGCCGCGGTTATCAACAAGATGCACGCAACATTCGCGAATCCATGCGCGAAGTGGCAGAGGATATCGAACAAGGCGCAGACATCGTGATGGTGAAACCGGCACTTGCATATCTCGATGTCATTCGAGAAGTTCGGTCGTCCTTTGATGTACCAGTCGCTGCATATCACGTAAGCGGCGAGTACTCAATGATCAAAGCCGCAGCAGAACGCGGATGGATCGACCATGATGCAACGGCGCTCGAACATCTCACTTCAATAAAGCGTGCTGGCGCTGACATCATCCTTACGTATCTTGCTCGTTGGTTCGCCGAAGTTTCTCGCGGCACCCAAACACAACATCAATAGTCATCTGATTTAGTAGGCACTCAATGCAATCAACATCACCACGACCTATTCCATACTGTGATGAAAATGTGTGCGTACAGAAGGGTTGTACTCCTACTGTCTGTCGCGGAGAAGGTATTGCGTCAAACACTCAATTATTCACGCGTTCAACTCAGGTGATTCCGGGTGGAGTTAACTCATCAATTCGTGCGTTTCGTTCGGTCGGCGGAACGCCCTATTTAGTGTCACGTGCACAAGGTGCACATGTGTGGGATGTGGAGAATCGTCAACTCATTGACTTCGTGCAAAGTTATGGCGCGATCATTTTGGGACACGCACACCCCGCTGTCACAGCAGCAGTTTCCGCAGCGGTGGTTGACGGAACCTCGTATGGGGCACCCACCCCGCGCGAGATGAAACTCGCTGAGGCAATAAGTGAACGCGTTGCATCCTGTGAGCGGGTGCGTTTCATGAACAGTGGAACCGAAGCAACAAGCACGGCCGTTCGGTTGGCTCGTGGCGCAACGGGACGTAAACGGATTGTGACGTTTCACGGCAACTTTCACGGCGCAACGGACGCACTTCTCGCTGCTGGTGGCAGTGGCATTGCAACGTTGGGGCTTCCTGGCACAGCGGGTGTTCCTGATGAAGCAGTGGCAAATACTTGGGTAATGCCCTACAACGTTGTGCCAACTCTTGATAGCGATGTCGCCGCGGTGATCGTTGAACCAGTGGGTGCAAACATGGGTGTTGTTGCACCGGCGAAAGGGTTTCTCGATGGATTGCGCAAAGAGTGCGATCGTGTGGGAGCGCTCCTCATTTTTGATGAAGTGATTACCGGATTTCGACTTGGACTTGGCGGGGCTCAGGCGAAGTATGACGTGAGACCAGATCTCACATGTTTTGGAAAAGTCATCGGTGGCGGACTACCGATTGGTGCTGTTGGTGGTCGACGTGATGTGATGGAACATCTCACTCCGCTTGGCACCGTGTTTCACGCGGGAACGCTCGCTGGTAATCCACTTGCAACAGCCGCCGGACTCGCTGCGTTGTCAGAGTTAAACGATGACGTATACATGGAGCTGTCCGCTCGAGCACGTCGCGTTGCAGCGTTGTTGCGTGATGCGTGCGTCGATAACAACATCCCGGCACATTTCCCAGTGGTGGGAACTCTCATCGGTATGCACTTTGGTACTTCTTTAGGTGGTCGTGCACCAGAAAATTTTGAAGAAGCAAAGACAACCGATGAAGCGTTATATGCGCGAGTGTTTCACGCGTTGTTGTCTCACGGTATCGCGCTACCGCCGGGCGCATACGAAGCATTATTTGTCGGAGTGGCACACACTGACGACATCATTGATCGCATTGGCGAGATTGCTCATTCAGCATTGGCAGGTGTCAACGCGTGACACGACGACTTCTTGCGGCCGCTGCTGTTTTATGCGTTGCTGCAGTTGCAGTGTTTGGCTTGTACGTGTCCACATCTCCGTCGGGCCCTACAGATGTGGTCGATCAACGTCGTGTCAATTTATTCGCGGTTGTTGAATCGCTGACAGCGGATCTTGGGTGGGAGGCGCAGTCGGGCAAAACAACAGCAACCATGCGTCTCACGCTCGACGACGGCCGCACATTGACAGTTCCAGACGGCACGCTGATTGATAACGGCAGCATGTTGCCATTTTGTACTGACTATGTCACTCCAAAAGCGTGTGTGTTGGTGGCAGACATGCTCGGACAATCGGTGATTTGGTTCACTTTGGTGCCTGCAGACTCGAATGATGGAGATACCGTTCTGACACTTCCCGGTCTTGTTGACATGCAGGAAAACGGAGATGAGGGTGTGTTGCGCAACGGATTAGTAGTTCGATTGGCAACTCCGGTTATCCGCGAATGTTCAACGATGTCAACAACATCGTTGCGTGACTTCATTAATCGCTTCCCAGACAGCGCAAGCAAGACTTATGTGAATCTCTTAACAGATCAGATCGACAGAGTGCAGTGCGTTAATTAATTACGCGTTTGGCGCAAGACGAACGATCTTGGCAGCTGCTTTGTAAGCAGCTTCAGCCGGACCAATCTCATCGGGACGCAACAGGTTTGCCATGATTCGCAATACCCATTCCATAAGTGTGCGACTGTGCATGCCAGCACGAGTTAATTCACGCATAAGAACTGGACGTCCAATCACGCGTGCAAACAAGCGCGCAACTTTGAAGTATTGACCGTATTCATCATCAATGAGTTTTGAATATTGTTGTAACGCTGCGGGGTCATTGCTCACCAGTGCGTCATGCAAACACTGTGCTGCCATGCGCGCTGTTTCGTATGCATAGTCAATTCCTTCTCCGTTAAACGGATTCACACTGCCGGCAGCATCGCCAATAACAATGTGGCTTGGTCCCACTTTCGGACCAACTGATCCACCCATCGGAATTCGACCACTTGTTGCGCGACAGGTTGGTTGTTCAGGATTAATTTCCCATGAGTCAGCAACCATGTGCGCATACGCATCAAGCAACTGCGTCGTGTTCACGCTCTTGAAGTCGCGGAATGTTGACAACAAGCCAACACCAATATTGACCGTGCCATCTCCAACAGGGAAGATCCATCCGTAACCAGGCATCGGATTTCCATTGCGGTCTTTTACGTCGAGTGCGGATTCGATCCATGGTTCTGCATGTCGCGGACTTTCCCAGTACGTGCGAATTGCGGTGCCGTATGGCCATTCTTTTGTGCGCGATGTTCCAAGTGATCGACCAAAGCGAGAGTTTGCGCCATCAGCAACAATGACGTACTTCGCACGTATTTCGGTTGTCGTATCTTCGTATTTGTTGGTGACAATCGCACCACGTACAAATCCACGATCAATAACAGGAGTCGTTGCTTCCACTCCCTGCAATAAATGTGCACCAGATTTCTCAGCATTCAATGCAACCATCGAATCAAGTTCACGACGCTTTACGACATAACCATGTTGCGGATAAATCGGATGATCAGGCCACTGCAATTCAAGTGCGCGACCATGAGCTGTTGCGCGCAAACCTTCGTAACGATGGAACTGAGACAACGAGTCACCAAGTCCCATGTCATTGATTTGTTTCACCGCGCGAGGCGTGAGACCGTCACCGCATGTCTTGTCGCGCGGAAACATTTTCTTTTCAACGATGGTGACATCGTGACCTTCTGACGCCAGCCAATACCCAGCCGCCGCGCCCGCAGGGCCGCCACCAACAATCAATACGTCGGTGTCGCGCTGTGCAACAGGACCGCTAGGGGAACTGGGGGTTGCCATGTCGCCAAGTCTGGGGCGCGGTTTGCCAGACGCCACTACCTGTGGCCAAAGTCTCTGCGAGCAGAGACGCGGAGAGCAAAGTCTCTGCGAACACAGTCTCAGAGACTCAGAGAACAAAGTCTCGGATTACTCCCCGGGCTGTGCTGTCCTAGATCGGATTACTCCGAAGCCATTGCACGTCTTCGGATTACTCCGAAGCCATTGCACGAGGCTCGGTACCCACAAAGCGCGGGGCGTTTTCGAGCATCGCAAAGTCTTTGTCAAGGGTGTCAAACGAGGTTGCACCGTCTTGCAAAGCCTTGAAGATCTCAGAATCTGGTGAGCACCATGTGTTGTACTCGGCTGCCCATTCCTCGCCAGCTGGGTCTGCACCCGAGAGGTCGTAGCGAATGTGGCAGACAACACCCAAAATCTGGTACTCAGTCAATGCTCCGCCAGCCTTTTCACCCTGTTGGGGCATGGGGTTGCCGTTGTATGAGAGCATCGCGTGGGCCCCACCCTCACGGTCGGGGTTGCCGTAGATCTCAAGTCCAGCTGCCACGTACTTGGCGCTGCCGTTGTAGACGAAGTTCAGCATGTCTTCGATGTGAGGGAAGGTCTTGAGCGACTCTCCCTGATACAGAGGGCGCCCCGCGCCACCCGCACCATTAGCTCCGTGACATCCAGCGCAGCCGCTGTAGTACTCAATTCCCGTGGAAATTGGGCCGGCGACTACCTGGTCGGCGGGTTTGAGGGCGACGAAGTACATCAATGCCCAAATCGGCAGTGATGACAGGCCCGCCATAGCCCAGAACGGGATCTTGCGGCGGGTCTTTGCTGCAACCACATAGGGCGGGTCGACTTTTTTCGGCTTGGGAGCGGGAGCGGCAGATTTTGCTGCCGGCGCAGGGGCTGCACTCGCGGTTGTTGCAGGGGTCGACGATGCGGGGGCATCACTGCTCTCACCACCACCAGAAAGTTCATTTTTTCGGTCTTTTGACCGCTTCAGCAGATGCTCGGGAATCTCAGTCACGGCAGTCCTTTCGCGCTGTCTTGAACGAAAACGATGTGGTGAGAGAGAGTGCCCTGCCGCACTTTTCGCACACCACAAATACTCGTCGCGTCGCCGACTTCTTAACGATAGACAATGCGCCCTTACCCCTTGCAATTATTCGGGCACATATCGCACCAAAATTCTTGTGACGTTCGTTCCGGTGTGATTAGCAGTTGTGGTTACCCCTCTCGTACCCTGATCGCCCGCTGCACAAAAGCACAACCAGAGACTCACTACTTGACCGACTACGTATCTGCGATACGGCCGATCATCGTGGCAAACGTCCTATTGGGACTCCCTCATTGAAATGGGTTGTTTGCAGTACTTGGTGGCTAGTGTTTGCCATTGAGTTGGTTGTGGGTTCCATGATTAACTCGACGACAGTAGCCACCCTCGAACCGGAGAAGCAGCACGAACATGCTCGCGATTGACATCCTCGAATGGCCAGGAATGAACCAAGCATTCCTGTTCTCATTGTTCGTAACTCTTGCTATGTCCTTTGTGGTCATTCCGTATGGCAAGCGCCGACCCGTTGGAAAGTCTTTTTCGTGGGGCGAGGCAATGTTTGGCTCTGTGTATGTGTTTTTCGTCTTGTTCTTGGCGTTCGGTGTTGTTCCACACCAATTCATTGACCACGCAGACAAAGATCTCGGATGGCGTGCAGACAAACTTATTTTTGGTCCTGGTGACATTTTGAAGCCAAAAGCAATGGGAGGAAACTTCCCATTCACGATCTCATACCAGTCGTTGCGCGACGTGATCGTTGTGCTTATTCATGTTGTTCTTGTTGGCATCATGATTTATCTGTTCGCATGGTGGCAAAAGCGTGACGCCAAGCAAACCAAAGAACTCGAACAGTCTTCGTATGGTCGTCCTTTGGTGCGAAAGGCATAACTAGTTATGGCACGTACTGATGCAAACCCACCAATGCCTGAGTGGTCAACCGAATACCAATTGGTTGAAGTTGACGCCGATTACTTGGGCAAAGCTGTCAAGCCCAAGCAGTTCATTCACATTGACCAAAGTGAATGCATCATGTGTGAGGGTTGTGTCGACATTTGTCCGTGGAAGTGCATCCACATGGTTACGCCTGATGCAGTTGCTGAAGCAGACAACACCGAATTGCCTGGCGACGATCCAAACGACAATGTGATTTTCATCATCGATGACGACGTGTGCACGCGTTGCGCACTGTGTGTTGACCGATGCCCCACTGGTGTCATCATCCTCGGAAAAGCTGGTGCGCCAGCACCTGAGGGCGATAGCCACACTCGTACCAATAACCACGGCTATGCCTACGGAATGCGACTTTAGGAATCAGGAAGAAACGTCATGGCAAAAGTGATTGATAACCCACGGCCCACACTGAAAGAGCGCGCTGCAAAAGTTGGCGAGCAATTACAGGGCAGTCAGGCATGGAACTCGATTTTCCGTCCTGGTTCAATTTTCCGTAAGGGCTACACCGATAGCCCACGTAACCGTTCATACGTGATCATGAACTCGGTGCTATACCACTTGCACCCAGTGAAGGTAAAGCGTCACGCGGTGAAGGTCAGTTACACA
>CAYVAV010000011.1:0-57288 GCA_964449085.1 uncultured Bifidobacterium sp. | reverse complement strand
GAGCATCTCCCTTACAAGGAGAGGGTCGGGGGTTCGAGTCCCTCAACGCCCACCATTTATTTGCCGAGTCGGTTCAAAACCCAATCTCCGACGTGTGTTCCTCGTCGCAGAAGGTCGTAGGGAAGATCAAAGTGGTCTCGTCCCTCTACGACTATGGTCTCTACCTCTGTTCCTTGGCGGCGAAGGTGCTCGCCGTATGCCGTGTTCTGTCTAATGAATTCATCGGACTCGTGACGCCCCACTGCCAAGAGCGCTTGTGGTGGTCTCGCTGCATAGGGAAGAAGAATGGGGCTGAGCGTGGTCGCACGCTGTTCATCTAGCCCCAGTGGATTATTGATTGGTGTGACCACAAGGGGCCGAATGTCATAGATACCGCTGAGCAGTGCGACACCAGATAGTTGTGGTGCAATTCGTTCATCTCGAGCACACATTGCAGAGAGGTGAGCACCAGCACTACAACCCGCGAGCACAACATGTGATGGGGAGAGCTCTGAGATAACTCGTAGTACATCATCGATGCATTCATCAATCATCTGTTCGATGGTGCCTGCAGGAGCGATTGTGTATTCAATCGCGTGCAATGAGATCTTTTCGATAAGCGCATCGGCAGCGTTAAATAAAGAATCAGCAGCAGAGAGACGTTGCCAGTATCCGCCGTGGATGTAGATCAGTAGCGGAGCCCCGTGATTGACGAGTGACGCGGGGTCGAAGCGAGAACTGATCTCGTGGTATTCCTCAAGATATTCCGGAAGTGGTCGCTTGGAATGCTGTGCCGGAGTGTATTGAAAGGCAACGTCTTCGTGCGATGCATTTCGCCAGTCAAAGTGTTCAGCGGCCATAGGTCACTATCAATTCAAATAGTCGCGTAGTAGCGCGGGTTTTAATCCTTGACTTTTCATTTGCGCTAAGAGAAGTTCAAGAGTCGGAGCAGCCGACGGAATGTAATGCATCAAGATAATGTCACCACGTTGCAGCTTTCCGTCAGGAATATAGAGGCGTCCTTTTTCTGCAATTCCGCTCCACATCACCAAATACTTGATGTTGCATTGCGCCAGTGCTTTGAGGGTTCGTGGATTCCAGTTGCCGCCTGGTGGTCGAAACAATTGTGGTCGGTCGCCCATTAAGTGTTCAATACGGTCATTGGCTCCACAGATTTCGTAGTTTTGGCGACGGACACTAAAAAAGGTAAGGCTGCTGTGATTGATCGTGTGATTTTCGAATGTCATGCGCTTTTGTTTTTTGAACCACCTATAATTGTCTTTTAATTGACTTGGTTTTGCGAACGTCGTTACAGGAACTTTTTTAGTGCGCAAGATACGTGCAAGTTCAGATGTTGGTGAAAAACCATCATCAATGGTGATAAAGACGACTTTGTCTCTGGTCTTCACGCGAGACACAACTCGAACATCATCTGTTTGAAGTGGTTCTGTCGTCGTGGTCGTGGTGGGGTCAGGAGAGTTGCTTTCGGCGTTCGCGACACGAAGAGGAATGGTGAGTGACCCAGCAGAAAGAAAAACAATCAGAGCACAGACAATTCGCCACAGACGATGATTGCGGGCGTAGGGCACAGCGAGACGTTAGCCCCAAGCCATCGCCGTGGAGCTGGCGGCCGGAAATGGGTGATTCATGAAATGACAGCGTCTGACCGGCCACCGCGACGCGATGCTGAACGCCCCACAACCCAACGGGTACCGGCAACTGCAGTACCAGTCATTGCGAGTGCGGTGCTAAATCCCGCATACAACGGAGTTCCGACGTCACTGCCTGCAGTCAGTGCATGCACGACAATGACGGCATAGAGCGGGTAAGACGTCATGTGTATGCCTCGCCAGATTCTCTGACTGAGGTGTTTTTTCATCAGTGATGTTCCTTGGATCAGAACGAGCAACCAAAATCCGAAGACTCCAAGCGACACTTCCCATGATCTGTAATCGCTGGTGAATGGGACAAGAACGGAGAGGGGAGTGAATTCGACGTAGGAGTCTGCAATGAGGCTCGCCATATGAACAATCGTGAACAAGATGGTGAGCCCGCCCATCCAACGATGAAGATCAAGCAACCATGCAGGGCGGTCAAGACCGCGCATTACCCGAGTGGTCAATAGGACGCCCCACAGAATCGTTGCTAACACAAGAACCCAAGCAACGTTTGCTGATGCGCGCGTCAAATTCCACCAAATCGAACTAATCACAATTCAAATTCTTTCCAATGTTGACTGTGTCGAGGACCTTCTCCCTCTACTGCAATCATTGCTGATTGACCAGTCTCTTCAAGATCTCCAAATGGTTGTGGTGCAAGTAACACATATTTTGTCCACGCTTCAGCCCACATAGCCTCCGATGAAATCACCGATGCAGACTTCATACGTGCGATGTCTGTGACGAAAAGATGCAACACATGTGAACTGATGTGGCTTGGCGCACCAGAGCGCGCATTGCTAGACGATGCAGCAATCGCGCCATTTCGCAACGACACAGAGCTAACTACTGTCTTGTTGTAATCCAAGACGTCGATAATCCAGTCGTGGTCGTAGTCAGAACTGCAGCCGACGCGGATGTCTCCACCAATGTTGACAGACACCGAAAGTGCTCCATCAAGAAGTATTTGGTTCACCACGAGGTCTGCTGCCAAGCCTTTGCCAATTCCTCCAGCATCGAGACTCATGTCGGTGGGGATTCGCACGTGTTGTGTGTCGATGATGTCAATCGCGTCCAGCGTGTCATAGGGTCGGGCGGTCGGCGAGATTTGGCAGATGTCGCTTGAGTGAAGAGACTTGTTGTCACCTAACTGATGTTGGATAGGCAACAAGGTGGGGTTGTAGAACCCTTGGGTTGCCACATGTGCTGCACGCATACAACGAATGAGATGAATCGTGCGTGGGGATACAAATGTTGGCTCCCCATCAGCAGTGTTGATTCGTGAAATATCCGAGGTTGACAGAAATCGTGACCACAAATTGTGCAGATCATTCAACATCTCCACGCCGAACTCAACATGTGATTCTGGGTGTTCAGCGAGCACGGTGATGGTTGCCGTTGTCCCCATTATCGGTCGCGACAAAGAATATTTCAGTACAAGTGGCATGCGTAGTGAAGACGATGATTGGTTGGTTGTTAATGCGAGCCGGAACTTTGCTGGCTACCACCTGATGTTTGTCCTTGACCAGGCTGTGCGGCTTGTGGCACAGGAACGTCAATGACAACATTTGGGTCTGCGGGCGCAGCTTGCGCTGGCGTTTGGTCCACCGGCGGACTGTCGACTGCGGGTGCTACAGCAACATTCGTCTTGGAACGTGATGTCTTTTGTGGTGGATTACTGCTTGCTGGTGTTTGCGTGGCAACTTCTCCAGTCACAGAAGATGGAGTGGGAGTTGTTGCAGCCTGAACTGGTGCGTTCACTGGTGCCGGGGGAATTGAGTGTTGTTTCTTCTGCAGGTCGGCGAGTGCATATCCGCTGACTGCACCAAACATGGCAGTAGTCGACAATCCGAACACAAAGATTTTTGCGGCACGTGCCGGACGTGGGGCTTTTTTCTTAGATCCCTTAGACACACGTGCATTTTCACTTACAGGCTGTTCAGATACTGCAACATTTGCTGCCTGACGCGCCTTCGATTCCTGCAACATCTGGCGTCGATCTGTTGGGCTAGTAGATACAACCTTCACGCGCGGTTGTGGTTCAGATGGTATGGCTGACTCCAACTTGGGTGCTGGCCACATGTCATTACTTGCTGCTTGTAACAACGGATCAATCATCTCATTCATGGGTTAAGTCTCCTCTAGTCGTCTTCCCGTTCATCGTGGTCGTCGTCGTCGTGGTCGTCGTCATCATCTTGTTCGTAGCGATCATCTAAGGACTTATCTTCGGACTCCACAAACACAGCAATTTCTCCATTGACGAGCCGAGCTTTGAACTCCACTTCAAGAGAGCCGGAGTAGAACTTCACCTCGACTTCGCCATCGTCGTACTCGGGTAATTTTGCAGCCCATCCAGAATTTGGAGCCACTGACAGCACTCGCAACACTCCGTTTGTGATTTCGAGAGTGACTCGACCTGACTCACCCACGTTGTAGGTGCTGGTTTGTGTCTCCGAGGTTGCGTTCAGACGTGGTGTGACCGTGGTGGATGGTGTCGCCGAAGGTGTCTTGACGACAGTCGAGCGAGGCGCCTCGGTAGGTGTATCGATTGCTGCGGATTCAACAATTCCAGATGCAGTGTCGGTCTCAACAAAAGCTGATTCCACAACAGTTGCTTCAACAGGAGCTGCAAATGAAGTGTTGGAGGCGCTGTCAAGGACATAGGAATTCACCGCAAATGCACCTGCACCAGAAGCCAATACACCGACGACGGACAGGGTGGCTGCGAGGGAAGTTTTCATAAAGCTCTCCTTCAAAGGCTTTTTCGTGTGTGCATCACCATAGGGAGGGCCGGTTTAAGGAATTGCCAAGCAATGTCAAAGATTTGTCCAAATTTTGGGGTCATTGACTAAGAGGCGAGACTCATTGGGGTGAGAGAGCCACAATAGAGATGTGAGAGTGTTGCTTATTGAAGATGACGATCCGATTGCGCAGTCAATCGTTGCGTCGTTGTCATCTGAATTCGATGTGCGACGTGAATCATCGGGACGCGCAGGGATCACAGCGATACGAGAGTGGTCCCCTGACGTGGTGTTGCTGGATCTCGGGCTGCCAGATGTTGATGGTCTCGAAGTGGCACGTGAGATACGTACTGTGTCCGCAGTGCCAGTCATCATCGTGAGTGCGCGAGGTGATGAACTTGATCGCATCATCGGGTTAGAAATTGGTGCTGATGATTATGTTGTAAAACCTTTTAGTCAGCGTGAGTTACTTGCGCGCATTCGTGCAGTATTGCGTCGTGGCCGTCTTCAGGACTTGACGACGGACCGCCAGTCGCGTCTACAGATCGACGAAAAAGCTCGGTTTGTAACTCTTGACGGTAATGAAGTCGTCCTAACGGCTAAAGAGTTTGATCTCCTTAATTTTTTGCACTCAGAACCGGGAACGGTGTTTCGCCGCAACGACATTTTGGAACACGTGTGGGATGTTGATTGGTACGGCACCACAAAGACTTTGGATGCTCACGTCGCATCCATCCGAAAAAAACTTGGCGATCAACGATGGATTGAAGCAGTGCGTGGTGTTGGTTTTCGATTTGTAGAGGTTGAGGCATGAGGTTGCGAATCATCTCTGCACTTGTTGGCCTTGTCGTGGTGATTCTCATTGTTTTTGGAATTCCACTGCGCTCATATGTTCAATCTGTGGAACGAGATCGTCTATTGAAGACCCTCGAGCGCGATGCTTTTATTCTCGCCGGACATGCAAAAGAGACGTTGAATACGACTCCCGGGGGAGTGTTGCCGTCTCTCGAACCACACATCCAACAACATTCAGAAAAGACAGACTCGCGCGTCTTGGTAGTGAATTCACGCGGAATTGCAATTGCCACCAATGATGACACCTTAGATCTGGGTTCTGACTTCACCAATCGTCCGGAGATCGCAGCAGCCTTACAGGGTGAGCCCGCGGTGGGTCGACGAGAATCAACAACGTTGGGAGAGACCCTTGTTTACGTGGCGGTTCCTGTGCAGATTGGTAATGATGTTGTGGGTGCAGTGCGTTTTTCCAACCCTGAGTCAATTATTAACGATGAAATTCGCGAACGCTCACTAGGAATTGCATTTGCGGCATTGTTGACAGTCATGGTTGCGATCGGAATCGCAATACCGGTTGCGTTGGGTATCGCCCGTCCCATTGTGCGTCTGCGAACTCAAACAGATCGACTAGCAGCGGGCGATTTTGATTTAACTGCCGATGACAACGATGGACCGATTGAGGTTCGTGACCTGTCGCGCTCGTTTAATGCGATGGCTCGCAGACTCGGCAGTCTCTCGGAAAGCCAACGACAGTTCACTTCGAGTGTGTCGCATCAATTACGTACACCGCTGACGGCCTTGCGTCTTCGTTTAGATCAGGCACAAGACGCGATTAATGAAGATCCTCACCGTGCAGCCGACGCGATAGAAGCGTCGCAGAATGAAGTGTCACGACTACAAGAGATGATTGAGCAGTTGTTGAAGTTGTCGCGTCTCGAAGGTAGGGAAATATCAATAATTTCGGTTGATGCTATGGAAATCGTGCGGAGTCGGGTGGAATTATGGGGACCTCTTGCGGAAGAAAAAAATGTCTCCATTGAAGTGACCGGTGTAGACAATGCAAGATGTCAGGTAGTTGAAGGTGGTTTTGAACAAATAGTCGACAACTTTGTCGATAACGCACTGACAGTTGCGCCTGCGGGCTCTCGCATCACAGTTTCTGTTCAAGTTGATGACGATCACGTCACGATCGAGGTGATTGATGAAGGTCCTGGACTGTCACCAGACGAACTAACACACGTGTTTGATCGGTTTTGGCGTTCACCACAAGCAACCTCAACGACGGGTTCGGGTCTCGGTTTAGCAATCGTGCGTCAGTTGGCAATTGCAAGCGGCGGGGAAGTAGCACTGCGTAACCGCACCGATGGTCGCAGTGGGATTGTTTCCGCAGCAGTATTTCGTCGTAGTTGACATTGAAGCAGTGGCTTAACCTGCGGCGCGCTTTCGTGGGTCGCTTGGGAAACTTGGGAAATTGATCACACGTGCGGAGATATCATTTGCCGTGTTGATGATGTCATCAATGGATGTTCCAAGGGCTGCGACGATCGCATCTTGAGTGCGATCCGTATCGTGTTCAATTTGTGAACGGACGCTGTATCCAAACGTGGTGAGACCGCTGGCGTCCGTGATCCCGCGCTCCTGCAATGAATACATTGTTGCTTTGATCACATCTTTAGAGAATCCGCGAGTGGCGCTGTATTCCCCAATGTCGTATCCAAGCCACAACTCAGTAATGATGTTCATTTCTAACGCCGTAAAGCCATGCGCAATGAATGCCGCTAGATGACCATCACCTCGGTGCTCACGGAACATCTCGGCCAATCGCCACAATTGGCCTTGTGGCGAGATTGGCATCTCCAACTCTCGGAGCCCACTAAATAGAGGACGCGCACAACCGTCAACTGATTCCATCGAACGACGGAGCGGATGGACGATTGCAGATGCTTGTTCGGGTGAGCAGATAAGTGACATTGCCAGTTCTGCCCCGTTAGCCCGTGCAGTCAAGATGTCTTCGCGTGACACCTCATCGCGAGTTGTGAGATAGATGTTGGAGAGAAAACTTGGCTCGAAAACTCCAAAAGTAGAGACAACAGTTGAGGCTGATGGTGTGCCAAGTGAGGCAGCGCGACCCCAGACGTATGCGCCAAAGAAGTTAAGACCCAACTCGTTCATGTTGTTGGCCACTGAACGCGACCACCATCCTTGAGTTGCGATGGGTTCGAGTGCGTCGCGTAGTCGGCGGGCGGAGGAGTTGGGCACCTCTGGTGCTGGGACTAGTGCCCCAGCACCAGAGAAGTAATGCGCAGCAATGTCGTCATAGGTCATCATGATCATTATGGATGAACCTGTGGCGCGTGGCACAATGTGTGCATGGAGAACAACATTGGGGGACTGTTGTCCCGTCGTGCGTACATGAATCCTGACGTTGAGGCATTGGTTGATGTTCATGCCAACAAGCGTTTCAGCTATAAGGAACTGAATGAGTATGGCAACCAGGTCGCCCATGGCCTTGCGTCGATTGGCGTAAAGAAAGGTGACCGTGTCGGCATTCTGCTCATGAACAGCCACGAATTTGTGGCCACGTTCTTTGGTATCGCAAAGTTGGGTGCCGTTGTGGTGCCATTGAACTGGCGTCTCGTACCCGATGAACTGGAGTTCATTCTGAAAGATTCTGGGTGCACGGTACTCGTGGGCGGCGAAGAATTCTTGCCAACCATTACAGAGTTGCAGTCACGGGGCAAAAAGACCGACATTAAAGAGTGGGTGTTTGTGGGCGACGATGCCAAGCGTCCAGCGTTTGCAAAGCCGTATGCATCGCTACACGAAGGTCGCAGCACGGATGATCCACCGCTTGGTGGAAGCAACGATGACTTGCTCTACATCATGTACACCTCGGGAACCACCGGTCTTCCAAAAGGTGTGATGCACACCCACAACACACAAATGTGGGCGCTCATCACCATCAACTCAACCGCTGATTTCCGTGACAACGATCGATATCTCAACCCACTGCCAATGTTTCATGTGGGTGCTCTCACACCAGCACTATGTGTTATGCATCGTGGACTCACGCATGTCATGTTACGTGCTTTTGATCCCACTCAGATTTGGGAAGTGGTTCAAAAGGAAAAGATCAACAACGCATTGCTTGTGCCAGCAATGTTGAATGCGTGCCGACTGGTTTTTGACAAGAAAACACATAATCACTCATCCTTGCGCTGGTTCTTGAGTGGTGCTGCTCCGGTGCCCAAAGCTCTCATCGAAGAATATGCGGGAATGGGAGTGGAGATTCATCAGATCTATGGCCTCACCGAAACATGTGGTCCGGCATGTGTGACATTGCCAATTGACGCAATTCGCAAAGCTGGTTCAACCGGCAAAGGTTTCATGCACACGGAAGTAAAACTTGTTCGCCCCGATGGCACTGAATGTGAAGTGGGAGAACCGGGCGAAGTTGTGGTGCGCGGTGATCACATCATGATCGGTTACTGGAATCGTCCTGATGCAACAGCTGAGACAATCAAGAACGGTTGGTTGCACACGGGCGATGTGGCGTTTTATGACGAGGACAAATTCATCTGGATTCAGGACCGTCTTAAAGACATGATCATCTCTGGTGGTGAAAACGTCTATCCAGCAGAAGTGGAAAACGTCATTCTTGGTCATCCTGGAGTTGCCGATGTCGCCGTCATCGGCGTGCCCTCGGAGAAATGGGGCGAGTCGCCATTGGCTGTAGTGGTGAAAAAAGATCCCGCACTCACCGAGAGTGATGTCATCACGCAATGTGATGGCAAACTTGCCCGCTACAAGATGCCAGTTGGTGTGCGTTTTATTGATGCAATTCCGCGTAACCCTTCGGGTAAAGCACTGAAGCGCGAACTGCGCCTACAGTTTCCGTCGGCATAACGAGATGAACGAGGTCAGATCAAAGTGAGGCGATTTATCGGCCTGGCGATGGTGGCAATGTTCGGTCTTGCCGGATGTGCAAGTAACGATTCCGCACGGTCAATGGAGTCAGTTCTTGGAAGCTCTACTGCAGCAGATGATGGCAACGAAACCTCAGTTGTGGATGTTGTTGCTACCACATTGTCTGGCGAGTCTTTCTCACTGCAGGAAGCGTTGCAAAAGAAACCCGTTGTGTTGTGGTTTTGGGCGCCTGGTTGAGGCCTTTGCAATATGGAAGCCCCTTCGGTCGAAGAGGCAAGTGTGACATACGTAGATGCCGCGACAATTGTGGGAGTTGCGTGGTCAGGTAATCCTCAGGATTACGGCTATTTCGTCGAACGTCATGAATTGACATTCGCAAACCTGGATGACACAAGTGGTGACATCTTCGAACACTTTGGAGTCGCCGGACAACCTGCTTGGGCATTTATCTCACAAGATGGGACATCAGACATTGTGTTGGGTGCGCTTTCAGAAGAGGAACTAGAGCAACAAATCCAAAAGTTGACAACCCAATAAAGGTGGACCAGATTGATTAATCTGGGCAGATGACTCAAACATTCAAACGTGGTTTGAGTCTGTTGATCATTTCTTTGTTGGTCGTTTCCTTTTCAGGCATGACCACTTCTGCGGCAACGACTCCGCCAAAAGTCGCGCGTCTCAAGTTGGTGCAGTCGCTTGGTTCGCCACAATTGTCACCCAAGTCCGTCGTGGCATCGCCCACTGGAAAAGTCATCGCACAGAATATGATCTACACCCACGGCGTCAGTGTTTTTACAGCCGATGGCCAAGAAGTGACTCGCATTAGTGACACCGTTGGGCGAAAGATGCTGGGCCTGCAGGGTAGAGGGAAAGTCCAGGGTGCTCCTGTGGAGGCTGCGTTCAGTCCAGATGGTCGCTTTGCGTATGTTTCGAACTATTACATGACCGGTGCGGGTTTTAATAAGAAAGGATTCGACAAGTGCTCTGGCTCCGTGGAGTATGACAAGAGTTATCTCTACAAAATTGACATGACGTCAAACAAAGTTGTCGCTGCCGCGCAGGTTGGATCTGTGCCCAAATACGTTGCTGTCACGCCAAATAACAAATATGCACTTGTGTCTAATTGGTGTTCGTATTCCATCAGTGTGATTGATCTCGCAACGTTCACTCCAGTTACAGAGATAGAAGTGGGACGTTATCCACGAGGGCTGATCTCAACGAAAGACTCATCGCGTGTGTATTTCACCGTGATGGGAGCGGGACAGATTGGTTTTATCGACATGGCAACGTTGAAACCAACAATCTGGAAATCAGCGGCAAGTACACCGCGCCACGTGGTACTGAGTCCCGATGACAAGATTCTCTATGTCTCACACAACTTGTCTTCGATAGTGACCTCGCACAACGCTATGAACGGGAGACTGTTGCGTCGCGTGGCGACCGGCACTGAGCCACGCACCATGGAGATTGCACCTGACGGTAGTGCTCTATGGGTGGTGAACTATGCATCGAACACACTCACTGTGGTGAACACGTCAACCATGTTGGTGCAGCAAAGTATTGCGACACCACCAAAGCCAATCGGCGTGACGTACGAGCCTACGTTAAAGAGGGTGTGGGTGGCCTGTTATGGCGGGCAAATACGGGTGTACCAAGTGCGCACACCAAAGCCAGCGTGACTCTTAGGCAAGCGTCTGTTCTAATTACGCGGAACGTCGCTCCACGGTAAGTCTTTGTCAACACGTGGCTCGCCGGGTAGACCAAGAACTTGTTCTCCCAGAATGTTGCGCATTACTTCACTGGTGCCACCTTCAATCGAATTAGCACGTGAACGCAAGAAACTATGTCTGATGCCACCTTCTGATCCATCTACCGACAACGAGTCGGGGCGACGGAACGAAAAGTCATAACCAACCAAACCGTGCGCACCGAGTAGATCAATTGCAAACTCGCTCACCTTTTTGTTGAACTCCGCCATCATCAATTTGCCGATGGATCCTTCGGGCCCAGGGTTTCCAGTGCGCGCCGCTTGCGCAGCACGATTGTTGGTAAGGCGTAACACTTCGGACTTGCACCACAGTTGTATCAATCGATCCTGATCAGCAAGGTTGCGGTCTTCTGGGCGCTTCTCGTTCCAAATGTCAATCACCGCATCGATGGGTCCTTTACGACGGCCACTTCCGCCGCTACTCGACGCAATAGATACACGCTCGTTCATCAGAGTGGTAAGCGCGACACGCCAGCCTTCGCCCACATCACCGACACGCCACGCATCGGGAACACGCGCGTCGGTCATGTACACCTCGTTGAATTCCGCTTCACCAGTGATTTGTCGTAGCGGACGCACTTCAACACCTGGTGAATGCATATCAATTGCGAAATAGGTGAGGCCTTTGTGTTTTGGTTGTTGCGGATCGGTGCGCGCCACCAACATGCCGAAGTCAGCGAGATGTGCAAGTGTGTTCCACACCTTCTGACCATTCATGATCCATTCGTCGCCGTCACGCACGGCGCGTGTTCCAAGACCGGCAAAGTCGCTACCTGCACCAGGTTCGCTAAACAATTGGCACCAACGTTCTTCGCCGGTGAACATCGGACGTAAGAAACGTTTCTTTACTTCGTCGCTGCCGTGAGTGACGATTGTGGGCCCTGCTAGAGCGATGAAAAACGTTGATGGATCTTGTGCTTTCGCTCCTGCGAGGCGAAGTCGTTCTTCCACCAGGCGATTGAGGTCTGGGCGCACACCAAGACCACCAAAACCCACGGGGAAGTGCACCCACGCAAGCCCCATGTCATATCGCGCGCCGCGGAAAGTGCGATCATCAAGTGATTTAGGGTCGTATTGGGCAAGCAATGTGTCAATTGCAGATTCCACGCGTTCACGCTGTGAGTCGGAGGTGCTGGGTGCAATAGCGGTGTTGGCCATGGCTCTATTGTGGCACCAGTGGCAATCAGCAACACCATTTGATTGAAGGGTATGTCGGGGGATATGGGTGATTTTGGAACAGAGAAGAATGTGTTTCCCCGAGAACAATTTGCGGACGTACTGACTGCGAACGAGAAGTTCTCAGAGAAGTTCGAATTTCCAACTCTGACTGGCACCGCCCGTCAAGGACTGGCCATTGTCACGTGTATGGATTCGCGGATCAGTCCGCTCGCCGCTGTGGGGATGGGCCCCGGTGACGCCAAGATTCTTCGCAATGCTGGTGCGCGTGTAACAGATGATGTCTTGCGTACATTGATGCTCGCAACATACCTCCTTGGAGTAGAACGCATCTTGGTGATGCCTCACACTGATTGTCGAATGGCGTCGAGCGATGAATCAGGAATTCATCAGAAGATCATGGATGATTTTGGGGTGGATACGCGCAGTGTGGAATTTCGAACAGTGTCCAATCAGGAAGAAGCATTGGCACTTGATGTGACGCGTATTCGCTCGTATCCCTTGTTGCGCGATGGCGTGGTCGTTGCCGGTGCGATTTATGACGTGAGATCTGGAGCGTTGCAACCAATTGATTGTTGACATGGGTGCGCACCAGTCTGATTCTGCGAAGCAATGTGATGATGTCTGATCTTGACATAGCGCGTTCTGCACATCTCATCCCCATTGATGAGGTGGCGCGCCAAATGGGATTAGCCACGGATGTCGTGGAGCGACATGGTGAACACATCGGAAAAATCAATCTCGGTATTCTCGACGATGTCCGACATCGTCCCCGTGGCAAATACATCGTGATAACAGCGATCACGCCGACGCCGCTTGGTGAAGGAAAAACCACGACCGCAGTTGGCCTTGGACAAGCAATGGGGCGGTTGGGAAAACGTGGGGTTTTGACCTTGCGCCAACCATCTCTAGGTCCGACATTTGGAATCAAAGGTGGGGCAGCAGGTGGTGGGTATAGCCAAGTGGTGCCAATGGAATCAATGAACCTGCATCTCACCGGTGACTTTCATGCGGTGACAGCAGCGCACAACATGCTCGCCGCAATTGTTGACAACCATTTCTTTCAGGGCAACGAGCAACACATCGATGTGAATCGCATCGTGTGGAGGCGTGCACTTGATGTCAATGATCGTTCGTTGCGAAACATTCGTGTTGGCCTTGGCAGTGATAAAGACGGCGTACCGCACGATAGTGGTTTCGACATCACCGCAGCATCGGAAGTGATGGCAATCCTGTCGCTCGCATCATCGTATCGAGACTTACGTGAACGCCTGTCGCGCATCATTGTTGCCTATCGTGCTGATGGTTCTGTTGTTACTGCAGAAGATGTTGACGGAGCTGGTGCGATGGCGGTGTTATTGCGCGATGCTCTAAAACCAAACGTATTGCAGACACTGGAAAACACGCCTGTCTTGGTGCACGCAGGACCTTTTGGCAACATCGCAACCGGCAATTCGTCTGTCATTGCCGACATGATCGCCTTGCACACTTCTGATTATGTTTTCACCGAAGCGGGTTTTGGCGCAGACATGGGTGCGGAACGCTTCTTCAACATCAAGTGCCGAGCATCAGGACTTGTTCCCGATGCAGCCGTCGTTGTTGCGACCGTACGCGCACTGAAGGTTCACTCTGGCAAATATCATGTAGTAGCCGGAAAACCACTGCCACCAGAGTTGCTGCAAGAGAACCCTGACGATGTTCATGCAGGCGCGGCAAACCTCGTGAAGCAGATAGAGAACGTGCGATTACACGGGGTGTCTCCGGTGGTCGCGATCAATGCGTTCCCTACAGATCACGCCAGCGAACACGAAGCAATTATCGAAATTGCCCGTTCCGCTGGTGCACACGTCGCCGTATCCACTCATTTTGCTGATGGTGGTGCCGGTGCGATCAAACTTGCTCGTGCGGTAATTGCAGCATGTGAGGAGCCAACAGATTTTCGTTTCTTATATCCCGACGACATGTCGTTGTCAGACAAGATCTCAACTATTGCAACGAAGGTGTACGGGGCTGCGCACGTCGAGTACTCCGAGATTGCCAAGGAGCAGTTGAAAAAGTTTGAGCAATTGGGGCTCACGCACCTTCCAATATGCATGGCGAAAACGCACTTATCTATTAGTGCAGACCCCACATTGCGTGGCGCTCCCACTGGTCACACGGTGACGGTGCGAGAAGTGCGCGCCTCAGCAGGTGCAGGATTTATTTATCCAATCTGTGGACAGATGACCACGATGCCAGGTCTCGGCTCACATCCGGCCGCATTCAACATGGACATTGATGACAAGGGCAACATCATCGGTTTGGAGTAGACCCCAAACCGTCAGCAATTATTTGCCACGTAATGCGGCAACCACTGGTGCAAACGACTCAATGTCTTGTGCACCAACGATGACGTAACTAAAACCCCACCGTTCGCGTCGTGCGAGAAGATCTTCAATGATGCTTTGTGGCGAGCCAATCAATGCAAATGGAGTGTTCTCAATCATTTCTTCGGGAACACGAATGAGTGAGGCCATTCCTGTGACTGCCTCTGATCGATTGTCGGTGACATTTACAAAGAATGCGCGAACGTTCATCTCGATGTCGTCCAAGCGATGTGCGCCGGCTTCTGCGACAATCGCTACTTTTTCATCCACGGCTTCGGCGGTCATCGAGGCGATTGCTTCTGGACCCACTACGCCAGCAGTCAGGGTGCCATTGATGCCGATGATGTCAACTTCGCGCGCCGCATACGTCAGCACGCGCTTACCGCCTCCACCCACCAAGATTGGCGGACATGGTTGTTGGACTGGTTTTGGAAGACCATTCAAATTATTGATGGTGTAGTGCGTACCACTGTAAGAAAATGATTCGGCTCCCATGTGTCCGCGAATAACAGTGACACCTTCGATGAAGCGATCAATGCGCACACCTGGTGAGTCGTACTGCATGCCAGCTGTGTCGTAGTCGCTTCGCATCCAGCCCGCGCCAATACCAATTTCCAATCGGCCGTCTGACAAAACATCCATCGTTGCAAGTTCTTTTGCGAGTACCAACGGATGTTTATAGTCGTTGTCCCACACGAGTGCACCAATGCGAAGCGACGTGGTGGCATCTGCAACGGTCATCAATGCTGGAACCGGGGCTAGTTGATCATCGAAGTGGTCGGGCATGGTGAGCACGTCATAACCATGTGCTTCTGCTTTTTTCGCCATTTCCACCCATTCAGCACGACTGGCCGCCTTTGACGCTTGGATGCCAAAACGAAAAGGTTTTTTGGGAAAAGAACTCATGCGCTAACCGTAGCAATGAAGGGTGACAGGCCAATGAGAGGTATGAGAACTACCGTGGAAGCGCTGTGAATAAGTACGCCAGGTGGCTCTTTCGATGTGCGGTGGTGGTTGTTGCTGGCGCGATGATGATTACTGGTGTTGTCGTGGGGGCTGCGCCACATGCGTGGCGAGCGTTGAATGCACACGACCAGACTCCTGTTGAGTTGCCATTGTTTTCAGGCCTCGCACAGAGATCACAGATTTTTGATGTAGCGAATCGACAACTCGGTGTATTTGAGTTGGAAAATAGTCAACCTGTTCTATACGACAACATTCCACGTGTCGTGATTGATGCGTTTCTCGCAGTGGAAGATGCGGGCTTTTTTCAACATAAAGGCGTGAACCTACGAGCTCTTGGTCGAGCGTCGCTTGCCAACTTTTCCGCAGATTCTGGCCGTCAAGGTGCATCCACTATCACGCAGCAGGTCGTGAAGAACGAATATCTTTCCGGCTTGCCGAGAGATGGTCGGTACAAGATTTTGCAGACGCGTTATGCGACCATGCTCGAAAAGCAAGCTCCGAAAGAAAAAATTCTTGAGCGATATCTCAATACGGTGTATTTCGGCAACAACGCGTACGGACTGCAAGCTGCCGCAGAAGTGTATTTCGGTACACCAGTAGCAGAGCTCTCAATGGTGCAGGGTGCATTTTTAGCGGGACTTGTGCGTGCTCCGTCAACCTATGACCCCATTCGTCGTCCTGAACAGTCACGTCGACGTTTCAAACAAGTTCTTGACCGGCTCGTTGACACGCAGTTGATGACGCCTGATGAATCTCAGGCCACATACGACACGTGGCAGTTGCCAGAGCGTCTCACTAGTGTCCCGCAGCAATCAACAACGCGTACCTATTTCACTGAAATGGTGCGCGACTATCTCCTAAATAGAAGTGCAATCTTGGGAGCGACGTATCAAGAGCGATACAACGCGTTATTCCGTGGTGGGCTGAAGGTGTACACCACTTTGGATTCGCGCGCGCAACAACTGGCAGAAGATGCAGTGAAAGAACAGTTGCCCGCAAACCGGACGGGCATTACTGCGTCAATGGTTGCTCTTGACACTGAAACTGCGGCGGTTCGTGCTGTTGTTGGAGGTCCCGGTTTCGTGCCAGGTCGTGACGAAGTGAACTTGGCGCTACGGCGTCGCCAAACGGGTTCTGCCAGCAAGATTTTTATCCTCACCGCGGCTTTGGAAGCAGGCATAGAAGCAAAGGATTTGATTGATGGCACCTTGCCGTGCACATTGCCAAACCCAGGACTTCCTGAAGAACCATTTGAGATCACTCAAGGAGTCAGCAAACCTCTCACCACGATTGAAGAACATACGTGGCTGTCGATCAACTGTGCGTATGCGCGCTTATCACAAATAGTGGGACTACAACGCGTGGTGAACACTGTGTATCGACTCGGTTCGTCGCCCTATCTCACTCGCGATTATCCGGTGTATCCATATCCGAGTTTTGCCACCGGCGCCAATGAACTGAGCGCATTTGACATGGCGTCAGCGGCGCAGACCATTGCTAATGGCGGTGTGCATCATGAACCATATTTCATTGAACGCATTGAAGGACCAAACGGCACCATCTACACACACGTTCAGCAAGAAGGTGAGCAGGTTCTTTCTGCTGATGTGGCCAACAAACAAGTGGACATTTTGAAAGGTGTATTGCGCAGTGGAACTGCGCGACGCAGCGCATTGAATGATGAACGTCCCGCAGCCGGAAAAACCGGTACTCAAGATGAGAACACCAATGCATGGTTTGTTGGGTTCACAAAACAGTTGTCCGCTGCCGTGTGGGTGGGAGACCCGAAGGGATATACGCCGATGAATGGCATCCCTGAATTCGTCGCTGCAGGTGTTCCGCGTGTTCAAGGTTCAACATTCCCGGCACGTATTTGGAAAGCGTTCATGGACCCGGCACATAATCAGTTGCCAATTCTTGATTGGGAGCCTCCTCTGCCATCTGGACGTAATCCGGTGCGTCTGTACTTACCAGGTGTTGATTGCATCGCAGAGTTGGTGTCTGGTCGTTTGCCAAAGAATCAAACTGGCTCTGTGTCAACTGTGATCCCCACTGTTCCTCAGACAACTGTTGCGCCGGTCGCGCCGATAGACCCGAACACGCCACCGACTCAACCGCAAGGGAATCGTCCAGTTGTCTCCGTTGTCGATCCTGGAACGACGATCGCTCCAAATGTCACGGATCCAACAGTGTTGGTACAAGGAGTTGATCCGTCGCGGTATCTCGTTTACGCCTGTGACAAAGGCGTACCACGCACCATCACTACGGTGACCACTCCCGTACAGCCGTAGGCTCTAGTTGTGTTTTTTTGGTTCATCGCAACCGCGTGCCTGTCTGTCTGGTTTGTGTTTCGAGATGATCGATTTGACTATCGATTTCTAATTCTGGGTGTGTTCTTGCCCGACATCGTGGACGTGTTCACCGGTGGATCATGGATCATGCACACTTTGCTCGCAAGTGTTGTGGCGATGATCGTGATCATGCTTTCGACAAGAAATAAGCGTCCCTTGCGTCGTCGTTTACTCGCAATACCAATCGGCATGTTCTTGCATCTGGTGTTTGACGGAGCGTTTACGTCTACCGAAGTGTTCTGGTGGCCATTCACCGGTGGATCATTCGATGAGCAATTGCCCGTCGCGCAGCGCTGGGGGTTGAACATTGTTCTGGAAGCCATCGGCATCATCGGTATCGCGTGGATGTGGCGTCATTTCAATTTGTCTGATGCGCGTGCACGTCGCGAATTCATACAAACCGGCAATCTCCGCGAGGGAAAAATTATGGGGGCAGGAGAGTGTTAATACTTGTTCGCCACGGACGTACCCATGCAAACGCCCAAGCATTGCTACAAGGACACATGGACCCACCACTTGATGAAGTGGGTGTTGACCAAGCGCATCGCACTGCACTGGTGCTGAATGATTTGTATCCCGATGCAACTGTGATTTCATCTCCGCTACAGCGTGCGCGAACCACAGCCGCGGCAATTTCTGACAATGTCATCATTGATGAACGTTTTATCGAACTGAACTACGGCGATTACGACGGCGTTCCGATGACTGATATTCCCCATGACATTTGGCAACAGTGGCGCAATGATCATCATTTTCGTCCACCAAATGGAGAGACTCTTGCGGAATTAGATCAGCGTGTACACACAGCGTTGCGGGATCTGTCAGAGCGCGCACATGACGAACATGTCATTGTGGTGAGTCACGTTTCACCTATCAAAAGTGCAGTGGTGTGGGCGTTGAATGGTGACACGTCAATGACATGGCGTTGCATGCTTGATCGTGCATCAATCACGCGCATCGCAGTGAGCAATCGCGGTCCATCGCTCATTGGTTTCAACGACACTGCACATTTGGATATCAAGTAATTTGCCCTAGATATCTCGTTAATCGAGATATGTGAGACGGTGAGTGATTCTGTAAGCGGGATTCTGTGTGGATGAAACATCCACGGTGACCATCCATCTATGCGGCCTACCCGAGGGCTGCCATTGCTGGCGAGCGGACCACTCATTCCCTCTGCATGGCCTTGCTTCAAGTGGGGTTTACCCAGCCACACGAGTCACCTCGCATGCTGGTGCGCTCTTACCGCACCGTTTCACCCTTACCTGTGATCGTTTCCGATCCATCGGCGGTTTGCTTTCTGTTGCACTCTTCCGTCAGGTCGCCCCAACCTGGCTCGCGCCAGCACTTTGTCCTGTGAAGTCCCGACTTTCCTCATCACACACAGCAAAAACTGTGCACGATGCGATCACCCGAGTCACTCACCGTCTACAACCGCAGTGTATGGGTATTTATTCAGCGTGAGGAGTTGTTGAGTAGAGATACTCAGTAGGCAAGGCTGTTGAGGCTAGGTGTGTCCATGATGATGGTGGTCTTCTGACCAGCTTCATTGGTTGGGCCAATCGCCACGTTCACACTTGCAAGAGAACTAAAAGCCCCTGGCACTGATGCCGGTTGCGCGTTGCCATTTTCGTCGAGACTCGGCGCGACGTTGGTAAGGCCGGGTTTCAAGAGATGAACAATTGCTGCGGCGTGTTGCGCTTCATCGGCACCGATACGGATTGCTTCTGCGCGCAATGGAGCATCATTGAGAAGCGACACATAGTGGTGATATGTCGATGTTGCCAACGTCTCAAGAGCGTGAGCAAACAAGAGAGTGTCGAGTTGTGGGTCTTCACTTTCGGCAATCAGCGCGAGTGCAGGATTGATGTACACCGAATCGATGCGCTCGTTTGGCTGGTTGTATGGAGTTCCACCTGCCGCGCCGATGAGGCCCGCAAGAGCTTGAGCATGAGCTTGGTGTTCGGCGATGAATAGCCCGGCTGCTTCTATCGCTGCGTTATTGCCAGCGAGGTAACCAGCATCTGCAGCTGCTTTGTAGGTGTTGATGGCACTGTATTCAAGAGACATCGCGGTGCGAAGTAATACAACATCGGTGACCTGCTCGTCTTCCAATGTTGTTGGTTCAGGAACCGTTCCTACTCGCGCAAGACCAGTGCTGTCTGATCCACTGCAAGCAGCAAGTAGTGCTCCAGCGCCAACAGTGAAACCAGTTGTGCGCAGGAGCGTGCGACGATCGACGCGTGACGATGAAAAGCGTTGTGATTCAGTCATGACGTACCTCGTGCTTAGTTGGTGAGCGCTGCGTTCAGCGGCTGGCCTGATGCGATGGACAAAACGGTGATGTGTCGGGCTTCGATTGGAACAATGGAAGCAACAAGTGATGCAGCACTAATCCCGATGATTTGAGCAAGTGCCGCGGAATGAGCATTTGCTGTTTCTCGTTCAGCTGCGATCAACTGCGCTGCGATGTCGTTGAAAGATCCAACTGGGGTGACGGCGGCCGAAGAGTTGTCAGGACCGGCATCTGGTCCGAGAAAGCCTTTCAACGCGTCAACGTGAGCGATGTGGTTGCTGTGAAAGTACAGAAGGACGTTTTTCTCTTCTTCTGACATCGAGTTCGATACTGCGACCTTGTATGCACGAACCATGGCGCGCTCACGAGCGAGCAGCGTGTTCAACACGGGAGCGTCTGCATCACTGCGATTCGGTGGTGCGGTTGTAGTGGGTGTTGAACCCGTGGCCGCAGATGCTTTTCCAGCAAGGAAAGGAACTGCTGCGACCGAGGCTCCAGCAATCAGACTTGCAAGCAACGCACGACGAGACGACGTGGCGTTCGTGGTGAGTTCTTCGGGCTGGTTATCCACGCGAGGTCATCCTTTGCGATCGTTCGTATGTAGGGACGTTTGCATGTTTGCCACATCGTGCATTCCTCCGCTTCGCAGTGGGTGCTTCGCTGTGTCTGGCGCTAACGGCCTCTCTAACACTAGAAGTCCGACGGTGAAGGGGACGGTATCCACGAGCGAAATCGCACGTTCCGGTGACTATTTTTGTCGCAGCCTCGGTATCTATGCCAACTTTCCTTCAATCTGTGGCCACGGTCACGATGATGAAGCGAGTACTTTTTGCTGAATGAGCGCACCGTATGACCCCGATGATGCGCTGTATCTCGACGAGGCCGATGTTCGGCTTGAGATTGCACGATCACTAAACGTGTGCCAGGGCTGTCGCCAATGTGTGGACCTGTGTTCGGTGTTCCCCTCGGCGTTTTCTTTGGTCGAACAGTTTCCAGCCGCTGATGCGTCAATGATGACCCCGCACCAACAGGACCGCCTCATTGAAGCCTGTCATGAGTGCACACGGTGCACGGCTCAGTGTCCGTACGGTCCTGGAATGACCAGTCCGGGGGGAAGCAGCGGTGCCCTCGACATATGGGGTCTCATGGTCCGCGCCAAACGGATGCGCCGCCACCATGGGCTCCTGCCGATAAGGCAACGGGTTCGCGAGTGGTTGGGAGCATTGTTGGGGACATCGGGGGCGAGAAGATAATTCTTCTTCCAAGTGGCGAGTTTGTGCGAATGCCCCCTACTATTGAGTAAGTGACTGCGGTCACAGCATCGATGGGGGAAGCGATGTTTACACAACAGCCGACATGGCGTACTCGGGGGGCATGTCAGGGACTTGACCCTGCCATTTTTTTTCCGGACTCGGAAGAAGATGCCGATGAGGCGAAGTCAATTTGTGATGAGTGCAGCGTGCGTATTTCGTGCCTCGAACACGCATTGGCAAGCCGCGAAAAAGATGGCGTGTGGGGCGGTGCCACAGAAAAAGAACGCCGTCGCCTGATCAGGCAACGTCGTCGCACTGCCTGAAGTTTCACGCATAGTTCGCGCGTCGTGCGCGTTTATGTATTCGTCTTATTAGCGCTCCACAGTAGATACTTGTTGTATGACGTCTGACGCTGCTTTTATCGGATGGCCCCATGTCATTGGTCAATTAATGCAGCACCACGACATGTCTGATGATCTTGCATTCAGTGCGGTCACCGAGATTTTGGAAGGACGCGCAATGCCGTCTCAAATTGCTGCGTTTCTTGTGGCGCTTCGCGCCAAAGGTGAGACTGCAATTGAATTACAGGGAATGTTGCGAGCTGTGAGAGAAGCATCTGTGCATGTGTCTCTCTCATTGGAAGTAGCACAACACGCGATGGACATAGTGGGAACAGGCGGTGATCACAGTCATTCGGTGAATGTGTCAACAATGTCATCACTTGTTGTCGCAGGCGCGGGTGTTCCGGTATGCAAACACGGAAACTATGCATCGTCGTCGGCGTGTGGTGCCGCAGATGTGCTGAAAGAGCTCGGCGTTGTGATTGAACTTGATGCGCAAGGAGTGGAAGCATGCATCGCAGAAGCTGGAATGGGTTTTTGTTTAGCGCCACGTTTTCATCCAGCCTTTCGTCACGCAGGACCAACGCGTCGTGAGATTGGTGTGCCCACCGCGTTTAATTTGTTGGGACCAATGGCGAACCCTGCACCGATTGCCAACATGTTGGTGGGAGTAGCAAATCCATTGATGCTGGAAAACATGGCCACGGCTCTTCACTCGCGTGGTGTGAAGCATGCATGGGTTGTGCACGGCCACGGGGGGCTTGATGAACTGTCATTGAGTGGAGACAACGATGTGGTGCAGTTGCATGATGGACAGATCAGCAAGATGACCGTAAACGCGAAGGATTTTGGTATCACGCCATCTGGTCTTGATGCTGTTCGTGGCGGCGACGCGAAGGTAAATGCCGCAGTTTGTCATGCCTTGTTGAATGGTGAAAAGGGTGCTGTGCGAGACATTGTGTCGTTCAACGCAGGAACTGCTTTGTATATCTCTGGTGTTGCAGCAGAAGTAGCGGAAGGAATCGAACGCGCACATGCCTCAATTGATTCAGGTGCGGCGCGAGATGTGTTGGACGCACTCATCGCGGTGAGCAATGTTCATGGCGCTCGATTGGCGAATCAATGATTCGTGTGCCTGCAACATCGGCAAATCTTGGACCCGGGTTTGACGCGTTAGGTATGGCGGTAACGCTGTACGCGGATGTGGGTGTTGTAGGTGTTGATGAAATGCCAGATGGTGCACACGTTGCTAACGACACACATCCGGCACAGATTGCATTTGTTCGTGCGGGTGGACAGGGGCAAGTGTGGACACAAACGAATATTCCCATGGGTCGAGGCTTAGGTTTTAGCGGTGCAGTGCGCATTGGTGGCGTTGTTGCTGCTGAAGTACAACAACATGGTGCTGACGCGTGGTCGCGTGATACATCGCAGGCGCTACTTATCGGCACCGAATTGGAAGGGCATGCCGACAACGTCGCCGCATCGCTGTATGGATCGATTGTTGCAACAGCAGATGGCAAAGTGGTGAAGATCTCATCTCCGCTTGCTCCGGTTTTCATTGCATGGGTGCCATCGTTTACGACATCAACCAATGAGTCGCGCACAAAGCTTGGTCCCGTCATTGCGTTTGATGATGCTGTCTTCAACATTGGTCGTACTGCATTGCTCGTGGCCGCCTTCGCGGCCGGCGACATCGCAGCGTTATCTGTCGCGACGCAAGATCGTCTTCATCAAGACGTGCGTTTCTCAGTTGCGGAACGCTCACGAGCAGCTCTTGAGTCGGGAATTTCCGCTGGAGCGTGGTGTGGTTGGTTGTCTGGGTCAGGACCCACTGTCGCATTGCTTTGTGATGCATCAGATGCTGATGTGATCTGTGCTGCTCTTCCAACAGACGGCGATGCAAAACAATTGCGTATTGACCATGAGGGTGCCCGCATTATCTGAGCACGAGGCGCACTCGGTGTGGTGAGAAAAGTGTGTAACACCCCAGATGAATACTGAGGTGCATGTTCCACCGGTCAGATGAATCCCCCGCCACAGATCATGTTCTACGTACTGAACCAGCGTTGGTTATCTCGTGTGACACGTGCGTTATGCGCGATACCCATGCCTGCGACGACTGCATGATGACGTATCTGTGCGATCGGCCAGAAGATGGGGCGGTAGTTCTTGATCTGCAGGAACTTCGTGAGGTGAAATTGCTCGCTCAGGCCGGATTGGTGCCTACGCTTCGGCACCGTGCCGTCGGATAACCCCACTCGCAAACGCACCCGCAAGGTTCATGGCCCGTTGCCGTCGGGTGAGGGGTACTGGGCAGAGCTTCGTGCAATCGGGGAAGGCAGTGGTCTTGACGCGATAGGAGTTGCACCCGCCAGTCACATGCATCGTGCATTTGATGCCATTAACGCTCGCATTGATGGTGACTTGGTCAATGACATGCAGTTCACGTTTCGCAATCCACGACGTTCAACAACTCCGCAGATGTCGGTGGAAGGTGCGCGGTCAATCATTGTTGGCGTGAGGTCGTATGCGCGTGATGTTGATTTGCGTCTTGATCTTGTTGGTGACGACGGTACGGAGCGAACCGACGATACGGAGAACACAGATTCATCTACGTCCGCACGAGTTGCACGGTATGCATGGGCTGACCATAACGAGGGTTTGAAACAATCGTTATCTGCAGTGATGCGTCGTCTTCGAGATGACGGACATCGCGCCGTGGTTTTTGCTGATGACAATTCGATCGTTGATCGTGAAACCGCATATCTCGCGGGTATTGGTTGGTACGGCAAGAACGCGAACATCTTGTTGCCGTCGGCGGGGAGTTTCTTTGTTATCGGATGTGTGGTGACCACCGCAGACTTGCCACACGGCAGGCCGATTGATGATGGCTGTGGTGTGTGTTCGCGGTGTATTCCCGCTTGTCCTACCAATGCAATTGTTGCTCCCGGTGTGATCGATGGAAACAGATGTTTGTCATGGTTGCTGCAAAAACCTGGAGTGTTTGATCGCTCGTACCGGGAAGCGTTACATGACCGCATTTATGGTTGCGATGACTGCCAAACATCGTGTCCTCAAACAGTACGTCGTTCTGTTCCCGTGCAATTATCAACATCCGTGTCACGTCCTGCATTGCCAGCACGTGCGACAATTGATGTTGAATGGTTGTTAGATGCAGACGACGAAAAAGTGATGACAGTGTGTGATCATTGGTACACCCATCAACGTGATCCGCGTTGGATTCGTCGCAATGCGTTGATCATCTTGGGCAACATTGGGGATTCCACGCGCACCGAAGTTCGCGGCCTTGTTGCTCGTTATCTTTCTCACGAGGATGCGATGTTGCGCGCTCATGCTGTGTGGGCAGCGGCACGGCTTGGTTTTGGTGAACTCATCGCACAAACGGTCAATGATTCTGATCCATTGGTAGTGGATGAATTATTGAATCTTCCTGATGCGCGGGTGACCGCATGAAGCATTTGTTAGTCACGAATGATTTCCCGCCAAAGATTGGTGGCATTCAATCACTGCTGTGGGAATGGTGGCGACGTTTGCCGCCTGACAGTTTCGCGGTGTTGACATCGCCCTATGAGGGTGCAGAACAATTTGATGCTCAGCAACCGTTTCTTATTCGGCGTACGCGCGAGCCATGGTTATTGCCGCATCCGTTGATGGTGAAGCGCATTAATGCAATGGTGAAAGAAGTGGGTGCCGACATCGTGGTGTTAGACCCTGCCATACCACTTGGCATTGTTGGCCCGTCGTTAGATGTTCCATATGACGTCGTATTGCATGGTGCCGAAGTCACAGTCCCTGGACGATTACCTGTTTCGCGTGCACTGTTATCGCGGACACTGCGTCACGCGCGCCACATTGTTGCCGCAGGTGGATACCCGGCGCGCGAAGCTGAGCGCGCAGCTCGTTGCTCGCTTCCAATCACAGTGGTTCCTCCAGGTGTTGACACCGAGCGTTTTCATCCGTTGTCAGATAGCGAAAAGAGCGCTGCGCGTGCACAGTTCGGTATTGATGAATCGGCAGAGATGGTTTTGTGTGTAAGTCGGCTTGTGCCACGCAAAGGTTTTGACACTGTTGTTCGCGCTGCTGCGCAATTGTCCTATCGTCGCAAAAATCTGCAAGTAGTGATTGCAAGTTCGGGCCGTGATGAAAAACGATTAAAGAAGTTGGCAGAAACATTGCATGCCCCAGTCACATTTCTGGGCCGCGTTGATCATGATGCATTGCCACGGTTGTATGGATGTGCAGATGTGTTCACCATGATGTGTCGTAATCGGTGGGCAGGACTTGAACAAGAAGGATTTGGCATCGTTTTTCTCGAAGCGGCAGCTTGTGCTGTTCCTCAAATTGCAGGCGACAGCGGTGGGGCAGCTGAAGCAGTTGCTCATGATGAGACCGGAATCGTCTTGCCTGACCCCACTGACGTGCCCGCTTTGGTGCGTGCACTTGACGAGTTGCTATCTGATCCCGCACGGATGGCAACTATGGGGCGTGCCGCCCGCCAACGTGCTGAGACAGAGTTTTCGTATGAAGGCTTGTCAATGCGTTTGGCACATTCCCTCGGGGTGGTGTCATGATGGCATCAATGTCTGAACAGCCCGCCCGCTTACCGTTTTTTCAGATTCCTGACGCTGGCCGCCTCATTGTGCAAACAAACGTTGTGTTGACAGTTGTCTTCATTGTTTTTTCAGCCCTCGCCGCGATTGTTTTCGATCAGCCATTTACTTCCATCGCTGTAGTTGTGTCGCTTGCATGTTTCACAGTCGGAGTTGTTGCATTTTTGTGGGGGTATTGGAGCGCGGTGCAACGCAGTCGTGAAGATGAGATTGGTGTCGCGGTTTTATATTTTTTGATGGATGGAGTTGCTCCGCTGCCCGTCTCACGCCTGATGAATTGGCTGCTCGGTGTGCAGTGCGCGGTTGCTCTCGCCACCGCATTGTCGCGGCCATCAACTGACGGGAAACCAGGCAGCACTCTTGCATTTGGCATCTTGGTACCAATGCTTGGACTGGGATTAAGTGGTCTGTGGGGTGCTCTCCATGGCACTTTTCGCCCGCGCATTGTTGACAAACCGTCAAGGGTGTCCGATGTGGGCGACGAGAACGGGCAAGATGTATAGGTATGACTGACAGGGCAGCTCAGACCACGCTCATCAATGCTCCGCTCGACAAGTGTGTCTCGGTGGTGCTTGATTACGAGGCGTACCCAGAATGGGCAAAAGACGTGAAGCTTGCCAAGGTGCGTGAACGCGACGACCAAGGTCGCGCAACCGAAGTGGAATTTCGTGCGTCAGCGCTTGGGCGTAGCACGCACTATACGTTGAAGTACGACTACTCAGAGGCGCCAAACCGTGTGTCGTGGCGTCTTGTTGACGGCGACATCATGCGATCCCTGAACGGTGCGTACTCGTTCTTGGAAGTGGATGGTGGCACTCAAGTGTTCTATGAACTCGACATCGAGTTGGTGATTCCGTTGCCCGGCTTCGTGAAGCGTCGTGCTGAAGCGCGCATTCTTGACAGCGTGAAGGAACTCAAAGCTCGCGCTGAATCGTGACTCGTCACGACGCACGAGTTGGCATAGATGTAGGAGGCACCAAGTGTCTTGGTGTTGTCCTTGATCACACCAACGCTGTGGCCGCTTCTGTTCGGTATCCAACTCCATCAGGACTGGATCTTGTCGATGTTTTGTGTCGCATGGTGCATGAATTGAGCACTGATCATGTAGACGGCGTGGATGTTTCGGTTGGAATCGGACTACCGGGTCTCGTGACTTTTGATGGCGTGTTTCGCGCATCGCCACACATCTCCGACGTTGTTGACCTTCCGGTTGCAACATTGATGTCGCAGCATCTCAAACTGGCGGTGCGCATCGACAATGACGCCACTGCTGCAACATACGCCGAATGGCAACTTGGCGCCGCTCGCGGTGTACGTGATGCGATCATCGTGACATTCGGGACAGGTATCGGCGGAGGCATTGTCGCGGGAGGGCAACTACAGCGTGGTGCACATGGCCATGCCGGAGAGTTTGGACACATCGTCGTTGATGTCGATGGACCCCAGTGTGCATGTGGCCAGCGCGGATGTTGGGAGATGTATGCATCAGGTAGTGGTTTGCGCAGATTGTCTGGTGGTGTTGACGGCGAAGAAGTGATGGCACGAGCGGCACAGGGGGATCAGAGTGCGCGTGAGGTAGTGGAAGAATTTTCACGCTGGGTGGCTCGCGGACTCGCCGGGCTCACAAATGCGCTTGATCCCTCCGTGATCGTTGTTGGCGGCGGGCTGGTGCGAACAAGCGATATTTTTCTCGGGCAGGTCACACGCTTTCTCGGTGAATACGCCTACGGTGCCGACACGCGGGAGATTCCAACAATTGTCCCGGCTCAATTAGGTGAACATGCTGGGGCAATTGGCAGTGCGCTGCTCGGTGCTCTCCAATAAGGTTGCCCCCGATGGATTTTCGCCGCATTACCAACTTGCCCCCATACGTCTTCACCATCATCAATGGGTTGAAGACGGAAGCGCGTCGCGCTGGTGTTGATGTAATTGACCTCGGTTTTGGAAACCCCGACTTACCTTCACCTGAAATCGCGGTGGAGAAACTTGCTGAAGCGGCACACAATGCGCGTAACCATCGTTACTCAGTGTCGCGTGGTTTACCAAAACTTCGTGAAGCAGTCGCTGCGTTGTATAAGCGCAATTGGGATGTTGATCTTGATGTTGAATTAGAGATCACAAATACGATCGGATCCAAAGAGGGGTTCAGTCACCTGATGTGGGTGTTGCTGGATCGTGGTGATGCAGCAATCGTTCCGAGTCCCAGTTATCCAATTCACATTTACGGACCATTGTTTGCTGGTGCAGATCTACGTCAAGTACCAATGCGCAGTTTGTCTGATCCATTAGCGCGTGAAGATTTTGCCGGAGACTTTTTTAACAATCTCGAAACTGCGTACAATGTTGGTTGGCCTAAGCCTCGAGTGTTGGTGATCTCGTTCCCACACAACCCCACAGGTGCAACTGTTGATCTTGATTTCATGCAACGCGTGGTTGATTTTTGTCGTGAGCGCGAAATGATTGTGGTGCACGACTTTGCGTATGCAGACATTGGTTTTGACGGTCACAAGCCTCCATCAATATTGCAAGCGAAAGGCGCAAAGGAATGCGCAGTTGAGTTGTATTCGATGACCAAGAGTTTCTCCATGGCTGGTTGGCGCGTTGCGTTCTTGGTCGGTAATCGCGATGTGGTGCAGGCGTTAGTGAAGCTGAAGAGTTATCTCGACTACGGAACTTTCCAGCCGATTCAGATCGCTGCAACTGTGACCATGAATGAAGCTGCTGATTATCCGCATGAGATCTGCGCCGCGTATCACTCCCGTCGTGATGCTTTGATTGACGGCCTCGCACGGATTGGTTGGGACATTCCAAAGCCAAAGGGTTCGATGTTTGTATGGGCTCAAATTCCCGAGCCGTATCAACACATGGATTCAGTTGAGTTTTGCTCACACCTCGTGCGTGAAGCAGAAGTTGCACTGTCACCTGGTGTCGGCTTTGGGCCAGGTGGAGAAGGATTTGTGCGTTTCGCGCTGATTGAAAACGAACAACGTATTCGCCAAGGTATCTCTAACTTGAAGCGCGGATTACCAAAATTGACTGGTTGCTGACCGAACTGTTCATCAAATCGTTAATCGAGCCAGTGGCGTGAGCGCTCAATGGCGCGCAACCACTGACCATGCTGCTTGCTGAGTGTTTCATTTTGACGTGGCTCAAACGCGACATCTAGTTGCCATAGCGAGGAGATCTCGTTGATGTCTGACCAGACACCTTCTGCAATCCCTGCCAAATAGGCAGCCCCCATCGCGGTTGATTCGGGAGCTATGGGGCGTAACACGCGCACACCAATTGCGTCTGCTTGCATTTGCAACATCGTGTTCATCATTGCGGCGCCACCGTCAACGCGCAGTTCCGACAAAGAGAGTCCATTTGTTGCAGTCATTGCATCAATGACGTCTTTGGTTTGAAACACCATCGCGTCTATTGCCGCACGTGCAAGATGAGCTTTTGTTGTTCCACGAGTAATACCGAATACTGCGCCACGCGCGTGTGGATCCCACCATGGACTGCCAAGACCAGCAAATGCAGGAACAAAGAACACCCCATCTGCATCATGGACCGTGGAGGCGAGTCCCTCTATCTCTGATGACGACGAGATGATGCCAAGACCATCGCGCAACCACTGGACTGCAGCTCCGGTTACAAAAATTGAACCCTCATAGGCATACGTGGGCACATCGTCAATCAACCACGCAATAGTGGTCAACATGCCGTCGTGTACGCCAGGCCATTCGTGGCCAACATTCATCAATACAAAACTGCCCGTACCGTATGTGTTTTTGGCCATACCTGGTTGCGTGCATGCCTGACCAAACAGAGCTGCTTGTTGATCGCCGGCTATACCGGAAATAGCTATGCCATCTGGGATACCTGTGACGCCTTGGGTGGTGCCGATGCGAGCAGACGATGGGACGATCTCAGGTAGTGCAGATTGTGGAACATTAAAAAGTGAGCACATCTCAGCACTCCATTGCAGCGACTTGATATCGCACAACATTGTGCGACTCGCATTCGAGGGGTCAGTAACAAATGACGAACCGGATGTGAGGTTCCACGCAATCCATGAGTCAATGGTGCCGATTGCCAGGTCATCGTTAAGAGGAATGTCAGAGTGGGTGAGTAGCCATGAGATCTTGCTTGCCGAAAAATAGGGATCAAGAACTAACCCTGTTGTCGTCCGCACGAGAGGAAGATGTGTTGCAAGTTGCTCACACATCTCAGTAGTACGACGGTCTTGCCACACGATGGCGCGCCCGTATGGCGTTCCTGTTGACTTGTTCCACGCCAAGACGGTTTCTCTTTGGTTTGTGATTCCAATCGCCGCGATTGGTTGATTGAGTTGACGTGCAACATCAACCAAGGTGGCGTGCGCTGCATCCCAAATATCGCGGGCATCGTGTTCGACCCAACCAGGTTGAGGAAAGTGCTGTGGGAATTCTCTGTAGGACGCGATGGATGGCAAGCCATTATCGAACACAGCGCGCGTGCGCACGCCGGTTGTTCCAGCATCAATCGCAAGGACAACACTCACGCGCTCATCCTTAGCGACCGCGCTTCACAACAGCGAGTCGGATTCCTCATCGCCCAATGCAGCCGTTGCCTCAACGAGTAACGCGACGAGCTCTTTGTGTACGCCGGGTGTTGATGCAAGAACTTCGCGTGGTTCCATGACGCCTCCGGAAAAGTTTGAGATGACAGCACCGGCCTCAGTGGCGATGATTCCTCCCGCCACAAGATCCCACGGATGCAAAAATTCCTCAAAGTAGGCATCGAGTCGTCCGCAAGCAACAAAACAGAGATCAATAGCGGCCGCACCAAAGCGACGCACATCTCGCACTTTGTGCACCATGTTCGCAACACGTCGCGCTTGACGCAATCGGCGCTCGGGCGCATAACTGAATCCTGTGCACACGAGTGCATCGGTGAGAAGCGAATTGTCGCGCACAGAAATGTGTTCGCCGTTGACGTATGCACCGAGACCCCGAGCGCCGGTGAACATTTCTCCAAGCGCCGGCACATACACCGCTCCCGCAAGTGGACCTTCGTCGTCAACAACTCCAATCGAAACTGCCCAATTCGGTAAGTCGAAATAGAAATTTGTTGTGCCATCAATAGGGTCGATGTACCACGTCAGTCCCGACGTTCCTTGATCGCTAGCGCCTTCTTCACCCACGATCGCATCTTGTGGTCGCGCATTGCGTAATCCGTTGGTGATGACGTTTTCGCAGACATGGTCGAACTCGGTCACCATATCGGTGGCGGTTGACTTTGTGCGCACTTCCGAGAGTCCAGCTTTGCGGCCAGCTAGTGCGAGGTCTCCTGCTTCGCGAGCGAGTGTCTCTGCAAGATCACATAGCGCTCGCCGTTCATCAAGCGACGTCATCGTGATGCCAACTCGCGCCATTCACCAAGCGCGCGCAACACGAGTACCGACACAACTGCAGTGCCCGCGGCGGATGCAACGCTGCCGATGAAAATGCCAAGTCCAAGAGCAAGACCACAATTGCCGGAGCATTGAATGTCGGCCAGTGCGTATCCGATGAGACCACCAGCTGCGCCCCCAATGCAGATCGCAATGAACGCGAGAACGCGAGCGGTTGAGGAAGGTAAGGCGGAGAGTGGGGAGTTGTCCGGTGACGTCACGGTCATATAGTAGGGCTCCACTAACGTCAGAGACATCGTGGATACGCAACGTTTCATCCTGCATGTGGACATGGATGCGTTTTATGTATCAGTGGAGTTGTTGCGTCGTCCTGAATTAGTAGGTCTTCCTGTTGTTGTAGGGGCCAGTAGTTCCAGAGGTGTTGTTGCGGCGGCATCGTATGAGGCCAGACAATTCGGGGTTCACTCTGCGATGGCTTCATCTCGTGCACGTGCCTTATGCCCACACGCGGTTTTTTTGCCCCCTGATCACGGGCATTATTCAGACGTTGGTCAGCAAGTAGTTGAATTGCTCACTAGGTACACGCCACTTGTTGAACAGTTGTCAATAGATGAGTCGTTTCTTGACGTAACGGGTAGTCAGGCATTGTGGGGTTCTGCCGTAGACATCGCATGGAAAATTCGCAAAGACATTGCCGATACCCACAAACTTTCTTGCAGTATCGGTGTCGCACCAAACAAATTTCTCGCAAAGCTTGCATCAGAGCACGCCAAGCCTCGCGCAACGGCTCAGCGAATTGATCCAGGTCATCAGGTATTTGTTGTTGAGCATGGTCGTGAACTTGAGTTCTTGCATCCTCTATCTGTGTCGGCGTTGTGGGGAGTTGGACCTGCAACGCGAGAGAAGTTGTCGCGCATCGGTATCAATACGGTTGGTCAACTTGCTCAGTGTGATGAAAAGTTATTGCAACACGCGCTCGGTAACGCTCACGGAAGTCATCTATTCGCACTGTCGCACGGAATCGACGATCGCCCGGTGGAACCAGAACGCAGTGCGAAATCAATTGGTAACGAGGAAACATTTTCTGCCGATATTCATTCGGCAGACGAACTTCGTCCACATCTCGTGCGTCTATGTGAATCTGTTGCGCGACGTGTACGCAGAAGCAATCTCACAGCGATGACGTTGACTCTAAAAGTGAAGTTTTCGACGTTTCATACCATCACACGATCTGTGTCGACACGCCACGGATTGTCAACAGCACCGGCGATGGTGGAGATTTTGTGGCCATTGTTTGATGACATTGATCCTTCTCAAGGTGTGCGCTTGCTCGGAGTACACGCCTCGAAATTGGTATCCACAGATGGACGTGCGGAACAACAGTCGCTATTTGAAATGGATGAAGTCGTTGGCGGGAATCCCCGGGAATCATCAACAGATCGAGCGCTGTCGGTGGAGCATCAATGGAGCGAGGCATCGCAGGCGGTTGATTCAATTGTCGCCAAGTTCGGCCGAAGTGCGATTAAGCCCGCGAGTTCACTTGGTGCAGATGATGCCGGCGAGAACCCATTCGGGCCCACAGAGCCTGCTGAGTGACCGAAAAACCTCGCTGATGTTCTGTCGCGCGTTGAGTTCTGGTCCAGAAGGTGGAAAGATGGGGACGTGGCATTGTCAGACGAAGAGCAACGCATCCTTCGCGAAATCGAAGAGCAACTGCAGACCGACGAGCGGTTCGCACAAGCGGTGTCGCCATCGGGTCTCTATCGCCATTCAGCACGCACCATGCGTTGGGCAATCCTTGGTGTTCTTGCTGGTCTTGTGATCATGGTTGTTGCACTGCAGGTGCACTTCTTGCTTTCTTTCGCAGGCTTCTTGTGGATGCTCGGCTGTGTGCTTGTCATCGAACGTCAAGTGCGCCTCATTGGCAAGGCTGGCGTGCAAGATATCGCTCAGTCTCTGCGCGGTGCACGTGCCGCTGGGTCGTCGCGACTACGCGATCGTTTTCCCCGTCCATAATTTGTCTCGGTCGTCACCGTTCAGTCGCGAGTTTTCGTCGTCGTAAGTGTGAGCCCTACTACTGTGTGAGGATATGAACCCCACATACAGTGCTGATGCCGAGTCATTTCGTCTGACCGTTCGCGAGTTTTTGAAAGACGAATTACCTGCTGGTTGGAAGGGCATGGGTCGTCTTGGCCCAGATGAAGTGCGCGAGTTCATGTCGCACTGGCGTGTCACTCTCGGAAAGTCTGGCTATCTCGCAGCTGGATGGCCTGCCGAATACGGCGGTGGTGGCATGTCCGAACTTGAACAAGTAATCATTGCTGAAGAATTTGCTCGTGCTGGCGTTCCCACGGGTGGCCCAAATGATGTGTTCAACATTCACATGTTGGGGAACACGTTGTTGCGATGGGGGACAGAAGAACAAAAGAAATATCACTTGCCACGGTTGTTGAACAACGAGGATGTGTACTGCCAAGGATTCAGTGAACCAAACGCTGGTTCAGACCTCAGCAACCTCGGTCTCAAGGGTGTTCTTGATGGTGATCAATGGATTTTGAATGGTCAAAAGATCTGGACGAGTGCCGGACACCTTGCGGATCACATCTTCACGCTTGCGCGCACTGACGCAGATGCCCCCCGACATAAGGGCATTAGTTTCTTGCTGGTTGATATGCGTCAACCCGGAATTGAAGTCCGTCCTATCAAAATGATTTCGGGCGAGAGCGAATTTAATGAGGTGTTCTACACCGATGCGACAACACACAAAGACAATGTTGTCGGTGGTGTGAACAACGGTTGGGCAGTGGCGATGACATTGCTCGGATTCGAACGCGGCTCATCGGCAGCAACAATGCCAATTCGTTATCAAGCAGAAATGGATCGATTGTTGCTTCTTGCAAAAGAGCGTGGCGCTGACAAAGACCCGATCATTCGACAGCGATTGATGAAGTGTTACGAGCAAGTGCGCATCATGCGGTTCTTGGGTATGCGTCAATTGACAAAATATTTGGCTGGACATCATCCCGGGCCTGACGCTGGCATGTTCAAGTTGTATTGGAGCGAGTACCACAAGATCGTGACCGAACTCAGTCTTGACATCATCGGTGCTGACGCCATGGCACCGACGGGGCAGTTGCCACAAACCGCTTTTGGGGCTGACTTTGAGGGTGCACCCAACTCGACAAACAGTTGGGTCGGGACATTTCTCAATGCGCGCGCCGGCACGATCTATGCGGGTTCTTCTCAGATCCAGCGCAACATCGTTGGAGAGATGGTGCTTGGTCTTCCGAAAGAACCACGCGCAACATGATGACGGTCGCAGTTGTGTGGGCGGTGGCGCGTCGGCCGTCATTGTGGGCAACCGCGCTTGTACAGCTCTTTCGACTAGCGCCGACTGGATGGTGGAAACGATGGCCGTTTCTGCCCCGCCCAAGCGCGGACTACATGGATTTTCGCTACGTCACCCAGTACGGCGGGCAACATGGGGCACATGTGGCTCCCATTCGCACCGAAGATGTGCTGGACTATCTGAGGTGGTGCAAAGAATGGAATCACACGCGATGATATGCGGCATGCCTTTGAGTGCACCTGTGACACAACACATTGGTGTTGCACGGACCCGCGAGAGACGGCAGTAGTCCCATGAAGAGCGCGCTCGTACTTAACGCCACGTACGAACCGCTCAGTGTCGTCTCATGGCGTCGTGCTGTATGTCTTGTCCTTGCAGACAAGGCAGACATCGTCGAAGAAGGCGATGAGCAGTTTCGTGCCGAGCGTTTTGCAATGACTGCACCAACCGTGATCAGACTTCGTTACGTGGTGAAAGTTCCATATCGCAGACACACCGCGTTGTCGCGACGTGCTGTCTTTCAACGTGATAATCATCGTTGTGCCTATTGCGGTGATCACGCCGACAGTATCGACCACGTGTTGCCACGTTCACGAGGTGGCAAAAATGTATGGGAAAACGTCACCGCAGCCTGTCGTCCATGCAATCTTCGAAAGCGTGACCGCACACCAGAAGAAGCGGGCATGGAATTGCTCGTGAAGCCGCACGCACCGCGAGAACTTGCATGGATCAGTTTTTCTGTCACCCGCGTTCCAGAAGAATGGAAACCATATCTCGCGCAAGCTAGTTAGTCATCTCTGTATTGATGATGTGGCAAGTGCATGAATGGAATGGATCCGCGCGTGATTTTCACAATCGTGACCTGACTATGTCGACTGCGTTGTGGTTTGTTCGTGCTCAATCACCAGCAATAGTTCTCGGGTCATCTCAACAAGAAAATGTTATTGATGTAGACGGGGCCCACGATGCAGGGTTTGATGTGTTCAAGCGTCGCACCGGTGGTGGTGCTGTTCTTGTTGATAACACCGTGTTGTGGGTTGATGTGATGTTGCCACGTGAGCATCCGTGGTGGGTTGATGATGTCAGCGCAAGCATGTTGTGGTTGGGGCAAGCGTGGGAGCGTGTGTTGTCACAATTTTCAGCATCGCAATTTGTTGTTCACCGTGGAGCAATGGTGCGCAGTGTTATGTCTGATGCGGTGTGTTTCGCAGGTCGTGCACCAGGTGAAGTGTGTGTGAACGACAAGAAGTTTGTTGGCATTAGTCAACGTCGTGGTCGAGAGGGCGCGCGTTTTCAATGCGCGGTGTACTCCGACTGGTCATCGGACTGGATTGATTACGTCACGGGCTACGGAGACCTGTCCTCTGCGCATCAGTCGGGATGTGGCCTCAATGACGTGAACATCACGGCGTCACCAGAGCAGATCGTGTCGGCGTTGGCTCGCGATCTGAGCTCCATTAGTCGTGACCGATAAAGACCTCGCCCAATACAAAGAGTGCTGACGCCACGAGTCCTAGCGCACCAACGCAAAGAAGTATCAAGACTGAGATAGATCGATCGCGTTGAATAAAACGGGCGATAGCTAAGCAGATAAATGCTGCAATCTGAACACCCCAACCCAAGTACGGAACTCGGATGAAGTTTGGCAACGCCACTGGCACCAGTCCCAGCAGAAAAATCACAATTGCAATCTTCCCTACGGCGGTGCTCGGCCAGAAGTTCGACAAACGTCGCGACGACTGAGTCGTGTGTTTTGTAGGACCCGATGGATCTGACGATGAGAGCGATCGTCGTTTACGCACGAGTGTGTAGGCCAAATACGCCACCACTGCAATGGCCAGGATGGGCAGAAGGAACATGGAACCTCTCCAATCAGCTGGTGAAGTGACTATACGCGCGAAATCACCGGTCGGTCGAGGGGTGGCTATTGGGTGCTGTGGGGGAAGATGTGGGGATTTGTGGGGGGAAATGGTTGACAGTGGGGGGTAGTGGGGATTATGGTGATCTCCGTGGAACGGCGGGCGTTTCACGGAGCGGAGAACCACAGTGTTTGTTGGAGTGCATGAGCGCCAATTAGACCCAAAGGGTCGGCTTGCTCTGCCTGCTGCATTTCGCCCTCGCCTCGAACCACGGTGCTATCTCGCTTTCGGTCAGGACAAGTGTGTTGATGTCCTCACTGCTGAAGCGTTTGAACAAGTCGCCCAGGAAATGCTCGACAAAGTGCGCTCAGGTGAAATTGATCGCAATCAACAGCGCGCACTTGCGGCCAACACGATCGAAGTCACAGTTGATGCTCAGGGTCGCGTCAATCTCGATGAAAAGTTGCGTGAGTACGCAGGGCTTGAGTTGAACACCAAGGTGATTGTCGCTGGATCATTTGATCGCGTCGAAATTTGGGATCCCGCTCGTCACGAACGAGTGACTGCAGCCGGCACGCAACAGATTGCCGGAGGGGATGAGTGATGAGCAATGCAACGTTGTCTCCCATCCTCAGTTCAGGTGTTTGTTTTTCAGAAATCTCAAGTCATGGTCGCCTTGGACTATCGGTCCTTGGCAGTCTCCCGGATGGCACGGTGGCCAGCTCCAACTCCGCCCGCTGTCATCGCGCACGTATCGGGGAGAAATCCGAACGGCATTTGCTGTCCGGGGGACTGCCAAGGACCGACGTCGGCATGAGCGCACAATCGTTTATTCATGCGTCCGTCATGTTGGACGAGATCTGCGATGTGTTCAGCGAACTTTCAGACGGAGTGTTTCTTGACGCGACACTCGGTGGTGCTGGGCATTCGCGTGCATTACTTGAACGTCATCCGAACATTTCACTTTTAGGCATTGATCAAGACGAGACTGCGCTCACCGCAGCGTCTAATAACCTTGCCGAGTTTTCCGCGCGCATCACCCTCCGACGCGCGCGGTTTAATCGCGTTTCAGAAGTATGCACTTCTGAAGGGGTCACACAGTTAGCCGGTGCGTTGTTTGACCTTGGTGTCTCATCGCCACAATTCGATGTTGCAGAGCGTGGTTTCTCGTATCGGCTCGAAGGCCCGCTTGACATGCGCATGGACCGCACTCAAGACCTCACTGCAGATGTTGTGGTGAACACGTATGAGAAGGATCACCTTGCACACATCATTGCGGAGAACTCAGACGAGCGATTCGCAGAGCGCATTGCACGCGCCATTGTTGCAGCACGACCGATTCGTTCAACGCTTGAACTTGCCGAGGTGGTAACCACTGCGATTCCCGCTGCCACGCGTCGCCGTGGTGGCCACCCGGCCAAGCGCTCATTTCAGGCGATTCGTATTGAAGTGAATCATGAACTTGTCATTCTTGAATCGGCTCTTCGTGATGTCATTGCGCTTCTTTCTCCAGGTGCTCGACTTGCTGTTCTTACTTTTCATTCGGGAGAGGATCGCATCGTTAAAGAAGTGATGCGTCAAGCAGAAACTGGCGGGTGTGTCTGTCCGACCGGTTTGCCCTGTGGTTGCGGGGCAGTGTCATTGGTTAGTCGAGTACGCGCACCTCGTACGGCGTCGGCCAAAGAGATTGCAATGAATGCTCGTTCATCTTCTGCACGTTTGCGTGTGGTGGAAAAGAAGTCGCAGGTCTGATCGTCATGGCAGTTGCGTTTCGTTTTCCAAATCCACTGATTGAAAAATCAGAACGTCCCACACTCACGCTGGTTCCAAAGCGACGCAGTCCTGTTGCGATTGTTGTCCTCGTGATGTTGATGTTCTTTGGGACATTATTTGGAGTAGTTGCACTTCGCACTCACATGGCGCAACAACAACAGATCATGGATGACCTCACTTATGACCTCGCTCGCGCCCGAAATCATTTTGATGAGTTACGTGCTGAGCGCGCACGACTGCAGTCTCCTGATGTGTTGGTGGATGCCGCACGCTCAATGGGGCTTGTCCCAACTTCCGGAGCTCGTCTTGTAGACATACCACCTGCGATTGCTGCAGAAGTTGCTGAGACTCTTGGAAAAGTGGACATGGATCTGGTGAAGCCAGCGGAGTCGCCACTTGACACGTTTGGTCGTTTGAAGTCACAGGTGGATGTCGCACCGTGACCGCCACTACGACGCATCCTTCGCGACGCACGCGCCAACATCGTTCGTCATCGCGAGGTGCATCGACACAAACTTCATCATCGTCTCGTTCACGCAGTGAAACGACATCGCGGTCACGCAGCGCTTCTTCGTCACGTTTGCGGGCAGAGACAACACAACGCACGCGGAGCACGCAATCTCGCTCACGCACTACTCAATCGCGCAGCTCACGTGGTGCATCTTCAAAAACTGCTCCGCAAACTGCACCAAATAGAACATCACGGAAAGCGCCGCGGAAAAAGTCGCTACAACGCCATCTAAACCTTGTTGATGTTCCAAAAAGACTGCCACAGTCTTTTCGTCGTGCTATCGCTCCAACATCTGTAAAGAAGGAATCATCACAACAAGTTCATCAGCGAATGATGAAACGTTTACGGCTCCTTGTTGTCGTGTTTGTACTCATCATGGTTGCGGTCTTGGTTCGTGTGGTGATGCTCCAAACAATTCAACGTGATGGTTATCTCGAGGCCTCAATTAATCAGCGCACGCGGCTCACAACTGTTCCTGCATCGCGTGGAGTGATCTTTGATCGAACTGGGCAAGAACTTGCACTGTCTGTTCCACGCATGACCCTATTTGCTGATCCACGCGAGATACCCGACAAAGTCGCGGCTGCTGCATCGCTTGCTGTGTTGTTACAGCTTTCTCCCGAAAAGCACGACGCACTAATGAAAGAACTTGAAAAACCAGGTTCAGCGTTTGTGTATTTGTCTCGAGGGATGGATAAGGCCGTTGCGCAGGGAATTCTCGATCAGGCCATACCTGGTGTGCATGGATACATCGAGCCTGCTCGCGTTGTAGAAGGTGGAGTGGCCGAAGCAATTATCGGCAAAACCGATCCGGACGGTATCGGGACATCGGGACTTGAATTGCAGTTTGATGATCTACTGCGTGGAAAGAACGGACAAGTCGTTCGACAGGTAGATCGTCGCGGAAATTCAATCGCAGGCGCTATCCGTACTTCTGCAGAAGCGATGCCTGGTGACGATCTTGTATTGACCGTTGATAAGACTTTGCAGTTCCATACCGATAAAGCGCTGCTGCAACGGGTTGAGCAACTTGGTGCAAAAGGCGGAACCATCATTTTGATGGATTCAAAGACCGGTGAGATCTATGCGATGTCGAATGTGCGTCGCGATGATTCTGGGAAAGCCCGTCTCGCATCTGGCAACTACGGTGCAGTTGAAGCGTATGAACCTGGTTCAGTTGCCAAGATCTTCAGCATCAGTGCAGCATTAAACGAAGGAAATGTCACGCCGGAGACAAAGTTCAAAGTCCCAGGCATCATGGAAGTTGACAACTTTGTGATTCGAGATGCTTGGCCACACGGCCTCATGAAGATGGATGTGCGTGAAATTATGGTGCGCAGTTCAAACCTCGGCACGGCGATGATCGCTGACACCATGAAAAATGTCCGCAAGTATGAGTACCTACAAGCGTTCGGATTCGGGCAAGAGACAGGACTCGGTTATCCCGGCGAATCTAAGGGAATCTTGCGAGACGTGTACGAATGGCAAGGTACGGAAAAGATGACCGTTGCCTACGGTTATGGTTTCGCTGCCACAGCTCTTCAATTGATTGCAGGTGTGAACACGGTGGCCAACAAGGGGACCTATGTTGCGCCGAAGTTGGTGCGGGGCACGATCGACAAAAACGGAAAGTTGGTCGAAACAGCACCTTCAGCTACGCGATCAGTAATTACTCCTGAAACCGCAGCGACAACCACACAGTTGTTGCAGGAAGTGGTGTGTTCAGGTACGGCAAGCTTGGCACAAGTCAAGGGAATGACAGTGGCTGGTAAAACGGGTACTGGCTACAAGGTGCAAGACAACGGCACATACATCACCGACGACGGAACACGTTCGTATTTTGCATCGTTTGTTGGTTACTTTCCTGCAGAAGATCCGAAGGTAACGATGCTTGTCAGTATCGATGAGCCAAACGCACAATCACGTGATCGCTTCGGTGGGACCGCAGCTGCACCAGTCTTTGCATTGCTGACACCGACCGTGATGCATGAATTAGGAATTGCTCCGGTGAGCTCGGGCACCGGATGTAAAAAGCTTGCACAGGCGACGGGGCAATAGACCAGGAATGTGTCATGACCGTCGATACGCCACGACCGCACTCCCTTGCTGAACTCATTCGTGTTCTTCCCTCACATGTGTCGTTCGTCCTCGCAGGCAATGACAACATAGAAATTTCTGGTCTCGCATACGACTCACGCAATGTGCAGCCAGGTGACCTGTACTGCTGTATTCGTGGCGATCACTTCGATGGTCATCAGTTTGCAGCAGAGGCAGTGCGCAGTGGTGCTCGGGCATTGTTGGTAGAAGAATTCGTATCGTCAATTCCTGACGACATCACACAAATTCGTGTCTCGTCTGTGCGTGATGTCATCGGATGGATCGCCGAAGAGATGTTTGATCGACCATCGGATGATCTCGTGATCATTGGCATCACCGGCACAAACGGTAAAACTTCGACTGCATCGATGGCGGGAGACATCCTTCGTGGACTCGGTAACAACGTTCGGGCCTTTGGAACACTCACGGGAGAGCGCACGACTCCTGAAGCAGTCGAAATGCAGTCACGGTTGTCTCAATGTAGAGCGGATGGAATTACACACGTTGTGATGGAAGTGTCATCACATGCACTCGCACAGGGTCGTGTGTATGGCACTCGCTTTGATGTCGTGGTGTTCACAAACCTTGGACACGACCATCTCGATTACCACAAGACACAGGAAGAGTATTTCAAGGCGAAAGCATCATTGTTTCGCACGGTGTATGCAGATCGTGCTGTCGTGAACGTTGATGACCCTCACGGGTTGATGATTTCAGACACAACTGAGTTGCCACATACGGCGTTTTCCGCAAATGATCTGCAGGACGTCATCATTTCTGCACGACAAACAATGTTCCGCTGGAACGAAGTGACCATCCACGCACCGATTGGCGGTGCGTTCACAGCTATGAACCTCTTAGCCGCAGTCACCGCGGTACAAAGTTTGGGCTATTTACCTGCAGACATTGCTCGCGCATGCGATGATATAAAGCCGATTCGTGGGCGTTTTGAACTGGTACCAGGAGCTATTGATTTTGATGTTGTCGTTGATTACGCCCACACTCCAGAAGGCTTGGAAGAAGTCTTGAAGACCGCACGAGCGCTCACGAAAGGTCAATTGACTGTGGTGTTTGGTTGCGGTGGAAATCGCGACCGAGAGAAGCGTCCAGTAATGGGTGGCGTTGCAGCAGACATCGCAGACCTAGTGATTGTCACATCCGATAACCCTCGCGATGAAGACCCCGGGGAAATTGTCAGTGAGATACTCGGTGGAGCAACCGGTAGGCGGGCACGCGTGCTGTCCTTCATTGATCGACGAGAAGCAATTAATGAAGCTATTGACCGCGCTGCTCCTGGAGACATTGTTGTGATCGCTGGAAAAGGTCACGAGACCACCCAGGAGATCGCGGGGGTTCATACACCCTTTGATGATGTTCGCATTGCTTCTGAACTACTACAACGGAAGCAAGGGGCAGCCAAATGATTGCGGTGCTCATTGCAGGTGCAGTGGCCCTGTTTGTTTCCCTTATTGGAACTCGTTTTCTCATCACCTTCTTTGAGAATCTCGGTAAAGGTCAACCGATTTTGGGGACTGAAGACCGCGGGCCAGTTCACCACATAGGGAAACAAGGCACAGCCACCATGGGTGGTATCGCAATTTTGTTTGCCGGTTTTCTCGGATGGCTGGTTGCTCACGTTCGTGACCGTCTTGCCTTTTCAGATCAGGCGATCATCATGTGGGTTGCAGTTTTCGCACTTGGATTCATGGGATTTCTCGATGACTTCCTGAAAGTTCGAAAAGCGCATAACCGTGGCATCTTGTGGAAGAAGAAGGGTTACATCACATTTGGACTTGTTGTCGTTTTGATGATCGTCTTGCTCACAGCAACCGGAGTCAGCGAAACATTGTCATTCACCCGCTTTGATCTGCCGGGCTGGAAACTCACACCAGCACTGTGGGTGATTTGGACATCGGTCATGGTGTGGGCAACGACGAACGCGGTGAACGTCACTGATGGTCTCGATGGTTTGGCAGCCGGCTCGGCAACGCTTGGTTTTCTTGCGTTCACGTTCATCGCGTACTGGGGTTTTCGTAATCCGGGTTTATATCAGATTGTTAATCCACTTGACCTCGCCGTGTTTTCCGCGGCAATGGCGGGAGCATGCGGTGGCTTTTTGTGGTGGAACGCAGCACCTGCACGAATCTTCATGGGTGATGTTGGCGCACTAGGTATTGGAGCAGCGCTCGGATTGCTCGCTGTCACGACTAATACACATTTGTTGCTACCACTGATTTGCGCGCTGAATGTGATGGAAGCCGGCTCTGTCGCGATTCAAATGGGCGTGTTCAAAGCATCAGGACGCAAGAAGCGATTGTTTCGCATGTCGCCGATCCATCATCACTTCGAGTTGTTGGGATGGCCAGAAACAACCGTCATCATTCGTTTCTGGATTATTTCGGGATTATGTGTGGCTGCGGCACTCGCGCTCTTTCTTGCCGACTTCACCAATGTCGTTGACATGGGGAGAGCAGGTCTTTGATGCGTCGCGTTGCGGTGTTTGGTTTGGGAATTGCTGGTCGAGCAACCGCTCAGGCACTTACTAATCGCGGATTTGGAGTGCGACTCGCTGATGACTCAATCACCGACGAGATGGGCACCTTCGCTAATGACATTGATGCGCCACTGTACGCATCGAGCGAAACACAGATTCAACAGTTGCTGCGCGATGTGGATACGTTGATTCCGGCGCCTGGTGTGCCACCCAGCCATCGAGTCATTGAAGTCGCCACACGCGCAAAGATCGCAATTCGCACGGAGATCGATGTTGCCTATGAGTGGGAACAGCAACGCATTGGTGGACCACGTCCAATGCTTGGTGTTACCGGGACTGATGGCAAAACCACAACAACAATGATCGCGGCCGCACTTCTTCGCGGTGCAGGCCTGCGCGCTGTTGAGGTGGGCAACACCGACACTCCTTTGATTGCGGCGTTAGATGAGGACCACGACGTATTCGTGGTGGAGTGCTCAAGTTTTCGACTGCAATACATTTCTCATTTCAGATGCGAGGCAGCAACATGGCTGAACTTTGCACCCGACCACCTGGACTGGCACCCCGATCGATCTCACTATCTCAATGCGAAGGCTCAACTGTGGCGACATACGCGCTCAAGCGATGTAGCAGTAGTGCCCGAAGGAAACGAAGAAATTGGCGCCATCGCACAATCATCGGCTGCTCGAGTGGTGACGTTTGGTTTACAGAACGCTGACTATTCAGTCCACAATAATGTGCTCACCTCGCCACATGGAACGTTGGCTCACGTTGACCAACTGTGGCGTTCAATGCCACACGACATCACCAACGCGCTAGCCGCCTGTGCTTTGGCGTTGGAGTCAGGGCTCATTGCACCAGATTCGATTGAAAGTAGTCTCGCCAATTTCCAATCAGCTCATCATCGCATCGAACTTGTCGGAGAGTTTGAGGGGTCGCGTTGGTTCGATGATTCGAAAGCGACAAGTCCGCACGCATCCCTCACTGCAATCCGCGCTTTTGAAAGACTGGTACTCATAGCTGGGGGACGCAATAAAGGACTTGACCTCACCGCGATGGCAACGGAGCCACAGCGCATGGTTGGCGTTGTCGCGATTGGTGATGATGCGGACCTGATCAAACGCGCGTTTTCACCCATCTGCCACGTTGTGCTGGCAAACACAATGGACGATGCTGTTCGTGAAGCTGCGTCGATGGCTTCACCAGGAGTGGACGTTGTGTTGTCACCAGGTTGCACTAGTTATGACTGGTACAAGAACTACAACGAACGCGGGGATGATTTTCAACGTGCGGTGCGCACATTTTTCTCTGGGACACCTGCCGTAGGACGGGAGGAAAGTCAATGAGTAGCGAATCAATGGGCATGGATTCAAGTCGTCCAATTCCAATGAGTGTTCGCGAGCGTCGTCTCGCAACGTTGCAAAGAACGGGTCTTGCGAAACAGCGCAAGATTGCGATGCAAGCTCCGAATTCCACGTTTTACGGAATCATGATCGTGGTCTCAACCCTTACATTGCTCGGCCTCATCATGGTGTTGTCATCGTCGTCGGTGTCCATGTTCATGGGTGGAGAATCAGCATGGAAACTGTTTCAACGACAGGCAGCGTTTGCAGCATTCGGCGTAGCGTTCTTGGTTTTTTCATATGGTCGTCCGTATTCAGAAATTCGGCGACATGTGTCGTTCATTCTCGCCGGAGCTGTGCTTCTTAACTTGCTACCACTCATTCCTGGGGTCGGTCTTGAGGTCAATGGTGCGCGAGCGTGGGTGAACTTTGGATTTCTTAGTTTCCAGCCGTCAGAGTTTTTGAAACTCGCGGTCATCTTGTTCTGCGCTGATCTCATTTCAAAACGGCATCGCTACGTTGCGGTGCCTCGACGCACGTTGTGGCCCATGCTGTCGGTGATGGGTGTTGCCGTTGTGTTGTGTTTTGCTCAAGAAGACATGGGCGCCGCGGTGATCTTTGCTGGCATCGTGTTGACCATGTGCTTCGTGGCTGCGATGCCACTTCGCTATGTCGCGGGCGTTGGTGCAATGTTTGCTTTCGTTGGTGTGTTGGTTCTCGCCGTTCGTGACAACGCTCGACAAAGATGGATGGCATTTCTCGACATCGAAAGCACAAAGAGCCATACCGGGTATCAGGTGTATCAATCATTGCTAAGTATTGCTAATGGCGGTCCCACTGGAGTTGGAGTCGGAACGGGTACAAGTAAGTGGGGATACTTGCCACTGTCTTACAGCGACTTCATATTCGCGGTAATCGCCGAAGAGCTTGGTCTAGTTGGTGCTCTGACAGTGATCGGTGGATTTGCTTTGCTTGCGTTCTTTGGTATCCAAGTTGCAATTGGTGCACGAGACATGTTTGGAACTTTGCTGGCGAGTGGAATCACCGCATGGTTCTCTATCCAGGCAATAGTGAACATTGGAGGAGTTGTGGGCTCGTTGCCGCTCACCGGTCTCACATTGCCATTCCTCTCCTACGGCGGTTCTTCACTCATGACGTCATTGGTGGCTGCAGGACTGCTGTTGAATGTCGCCCGCAACATGAAATAGTGGTGCGATGGTCTTTGCCGTTGTAACAGGTGGTGGCACTGCGGGTCACGTGGTCCCAGCGATGGCGATCCTTGAGGCATTGGAAGATGCCGGATACCCAACCGACATGTTGCGGTATGTCGGTACTAAACGTGGCATTGAAAACACGTTGATGAAATCCAGCCCCGTTGATTCAGCATTTCTTCCGATTTCTGGGCTGCAACGCTCGTGGCGTCCCACAAAGTTGATTCAAAATCTGTTGCTCCCGTTTCGTTTATCAAATGCAACGTCGCTGGCTTCAGAGTTGATTCGAAAGTGGAATCCCAACATTGTCATCTCAGTTGGTGGGTACGGAAGTGAACCTATGGCGAGAGCGGCACGAAAAGCGCGAATTCCTGTGATGTGTGTGAGCTATGACCGCGTTCCGGGTTTGGCGACAAAAAAACAGCAGTATTACGCGGTGTGTTGTGCCGTGGCGTTTGAAGATTCCAAACTTCGTAATGCGCGACACGTTGGTGCACCCATTCGTCGCTCAATACGTCGACTTGATCGAACTACTCAAAGACCGATTGCATGTCGAGAATTCAACATTCCTGAGAACTGTCGTGTGGTGACGGTTGTAGGTGGTTCACTTGGGTCTGGGTTACTTAATGACTCGGTCGCGTCAATCCTTCAACAACTTGACGCTCAACACATGAAAGATGTTGCAGTTGTGCATGTATGTGGTGAGAGATTTGCATCACAACCCGAGCCACAAGTTCCTGATGGTGTCGTGTATCGCCGTGTTTCATACACCGATCGCATGGCAGATCTATATGCCGCGACGGATGTGCTGGTGAGTCGCGCTGGGGCGAGCACAATCGCAGAGATTGCGGCTGTAGGAGTTGCAGCGATTGTGGTGCCTTGGAAAGACGCTGCAGATAATCATCAAGAACTCAATGCTCGTTGGCTAGCTGATCCAAGCGCAGCCATCATGATGTCTGAACGCGAATGTAAAGACGGCTTCTTGGGCAAAGAAGTGTGCTCACTGCTGTCAAATGATGAACTTTGCAAGGATATGGCATCGCGTGCATGCGAAATGGGTGAGATTCATCGAGGGTCATCTTTGGTTGATCTCATCAAACGCGTGTCGTATGACCGCAACACAAAAGAGCGTTGATTCATGACTCGACCTCGTCAGTATCCACGCGAGCCGCAACCGCGTCTTGACTTATCAATTCCCCGACGCATTCATGTAGTGGGCGTTGGCGGGCCCGGCATGAGCGCGCTCGCGATCATGCTTGCCGAACGTGGCCACGTGGTGTCGGGTTCTGAGATCCGAAACTCTGATGTCCTTGACACTTTGCGTTCAGTCGGGGTCACCGTGTTTATGGGTCAACGAGCAGAAAACGTCAGTGACGTGGAAATAGTTGCCTATTCCACTGCGATTGCTGATGACAACATTGAATTGGTGACGGCTCATGCTCGAGGCATCACGGTATTGCATCGTGGCGATGTATTGGGCTCATTGTGCATGAATGATCGCGTGATTGGTGTCGCCGGAACGCACGGGAAAACCACCACTTCGGCACTGCTTTTGTCGATGTTGCGCGGTGGCGAGCAGGACCCTTCGTACGTGATCGGAGCAGAGGTGCGTGACCTCGGTAGAGGCGCTGGTAACGGCACCGACAATGTGATGATTGTCGAGTTGGATGAAAGCGATGGCACAGCTGAAGTTGTTCCCACAGAAAGCGTCATCGTTACCAACATCGATGTGGATCATCTTGACTACTTTGGTGATCTCTCAAATATCGATGCGGCGTTCACTGACATTGCGAGTCGCGCGACACGTTGTGCTGTGTTGTGTATTGACGATCCCGGCTGTCTGCGCTTGTACGACGGGATTATGAAAAGAGTGGCGGCAGGACAAACAATTCCGCTCTCAATCGTAACGTATGGTCAGTCATTGGACGCCCACGTACAAGTCTCTGAATTTGTGGAGACGTCTGTGGGTAGTGAATTTGTTGTAACCATCGAGGGTTTGCGCCACAAAGTAAATGTGCCATTGAGAGGTATTCACAACGCCTTGAATTGCACGGCAGCAATGGCGATGGCTCACGCATACGGAGTTGATGTGGGGACCACAATTTCTGTTGCTGCTCGCTTCGGTGGCGTCGAACGAAGATTTGAAGAACATGGAGTAGTGCGTGGAGCTCTACTCATTGACGATTACGCCCATCTGCCAGCCGAAATCGATGCAGTGGTGCGCGCTGCATCTGGCCACCCTCAACGCCAGGGCAAAGTGATAGCCGTCTTTCAGCCAAACCGTTTTCATCGCATCGCACAAATGGCACACGAGTACGCAGATTGTTTTCAGCACGCGGATGTGGTGATCATCACCGACATCTATGCCTCCGGCACCGCACCCATTGAAGGAGTTACCGGACAACTCGTGAGTGATGCAATCACTTCGTCTCATCCCGATGCACGGGTGATCTGGGCTCCACAAAGAGCAGATGTAATAGCGGCAGTGCTTGACAATCTTGCATCTGGTGATGTGTGCATCAGTATGGGATGTGGCGACGTCGGGAACTTGCCCGCTGAAGTCACGCAACAGGCGGGTAATCAGTAAATGTCCGGTGTGAGCGCGATTACACCGCAGTGGCACGATGTGCACAATGCTCTTGTGAGCGGGGGAGTGCATGCGTCTCTTGATGCTCCACTTGGTGCACGTACGACGTATCGGGTTGGCGGAAATGCTGCTGTCGTAGCGGAGGTTGCATCGTTTGATGACCTCGTACACGTGTCGCGCGTTATTCAACGCCACTCACTACACAACGTGTTGATCGTGGGCAATGGCAGCAATATGTTGGTCGCAGATGGAGGGTACAGCGGACTCGCCGTCATTTTGAATGCGGTTGGGCCTGATGAGATTGTTGTTGATGATGACGCGCCAGTGGTCGTCAGTGGTCATGTGTCGTTGCCTCAAATGGCACGTCAGAGTGTGGCTGTGAACCGATGCGGTTTGGAATGGGCAGTTGGTGTGCCGGGTACCGTTGGTGGAGCAATACGAATGAATGCCGGTGGTCATGGCTCAGATATGGCCACATCGGTGATTGATGCGACCATCTTTGACATTGTGAAGGGTCGCATGGCTCGTGTAGGTGCAGCGGATCTCGGCCTTCGCTTTCGGGCATCCGCGTTGGGTGGTCATCATGTTGTTGCGTCAGTTCGTTTAGCCACGCAGTTTGCGGGCGATGACGAGGGCCGACGTGCGCACAACGGACGTACTTGTAATGAAGAAATCAGTGACATTGTCCGGTGGCGTCGCGATCATCAGCCGGGCGGGCAAAACGCCGGGTCGGTCTTTGTGAACCCTGGAACGGAAGCAAAAAGCGCGGGAGCACTCATTGATGCGGCCGGATTACGTGGTCTGCGCAATGGGGCCGCAGTGGTAACCGAGAAACACGCGAACTTTATTCAGTCAGATCCGGGTGGACGAGCAGACGATGTCATCGCACTGATGTGTCATGTACAGGATGTCGTTCAACAACATCACGGAATTCGTATGCGTAGCGAAGTTACTTTGGTCGGTTTCGATCTTGAAATTTCGACGCGATTTGCTGATGAAGTACGACATGACCCGAATGTTGTGCGTGCACAAGACAAACTAGGTGAAATCGTTGCCAGTGGAGATCAGGTGACATGACAACACAACCTCCAGACAATCCAGATGCTTCATCGGACTCTGATGGACTTGATCCCACCGCGGATGCAACTCGCCCCGTAACAGCTCCAAATAGTGATGAGATTGCTGTTACTGAAGTGCCCGACGATGTTGTGCGTGAAATGGGAGAGCTTTTTGGGAAAACGTCGCCGATGGCAGACAGAACCACAAACGCCGCAGTGGGTGACGTCATTACCATCTCAGACCCATCGCTACGTGATCCCAACACGAATGATATTTCAGTAATCGAAATCGGTTCAGATGCAGACGACATCATGGTCATCAACGCAGACGACATTGATCGTGTTGTCATCGTTGATCAAGATCAACCCGATCCCACCTTTGAAGAGCGTCGTCGTAAGCGCGAGCGTCGAGAAAAACTGAAGAAAGTTCGTTGGTTCAAGTTGGCGGCGATTGCAGTAGTTCTTGGCATCGTTGTTATCGCGATTCTTGCATCACCGATTTTCTCGGTGCGAGATGTGCAAGTGGAGGGCGCGGTGTATACGTCGCAGGATTCGCTGACGGCTGCCACCGATATGCTCGAAGGCGATTCGTACTTCACATTGGACACAAACGGCGCGTCACAAATTTTGAAAGAAGATCCGTGGGTGGAAGATGTTCGGATCTCCAAGCATTTTCCTGGCACCGTTGTTATTGAGGTCGATGAGCGGGTCCCTGTTGTGTGGTACGTCGGCGAAGATAACAAGGCTCGCGTTGTCGATGCTGAAGGACGTGTCATCACTGTCTTAGAGGGGTGGCCCACCGAGTATCTACAAGTGACTGGCGTTGGTCCATCGCTTGCTGCCGGCGCCGTTTCGGACGTGGGGTATCGCGCCGCTGCTCAAACTGTGATCGCATTACCCGATGAATTGCGACGACTTGTGCAATCGCTAGAACTCAGCCCAGCGGGTGAGTTATCGATGTTGCTGACATCGGGAACCACGGTGCGGTTTGGTACTCCGACTGACCTGCAGAACAAGTTGGTCTCGGTTGTGGTGCTGTTACGGCGTCAAAACCCCACTGATATCGCACTTATCGACGTGTCCACCGGGGAGGTCACGCTCGCGATGCGCTGAGCATCGGAGCCGGAATAAGGTCGCGATGCATTAAAAAGCCGACGGAATTCCCCAAAATCACCGTGTCAGTGTGGAAACATTAAACGACCGAAGTCCCCATGACTTCTATGCCCGGAGGTACAGGCCAATGGCCGGAGCACCACAGAATTATCTCGCTGTTATCAAGGTGATTGGAATCGGCGGTGGCGGTGTCAACGCCGTCAACCGCATGATCGATGCTGGACTGCGTGGCGTCGAGTTCGTCGCGATCAATACCGATGCACAGGCGCTACTGATGTCAGATGCAGATGTCAAACTCGATATCGGACGTGAACTCACTCGCGGACTTGGCGCAGGTTCAGATCCTGAAGTGGGACGCGCTGCCGCCGAAGCGCACCGCGAAGAAATTGAAGAGCTCATTCATGGAGCTGACATGGTGTTCATTACGGCCGGAGAAGGTGGCGGTACTGGAACTGGTGCGGCGCCTGTTGTGGCGGAAATTGCTAAGTCGCTTGGCGCGTTGACAATTGGTGTTGTGACTCGGCCATTCCAATTTGAAGGGCGACGTCGTGCCGTGCAGGCAGATAACGGCATTCAACGTCTCAAAGAAAAAGTCGACACACTGATTGTGATCCCTAATGATCGTCTGTTGACGGTCGCGAACGACAAAACCAGTTTGGTAAATGCATTCAAAATGGCAGATGACATCTTGTTGCAAGGTGTTGGTGGCATCACCAATCTCATCACAACTCCTGGCCTTATCAATACCGACTTTGCTGACGTACGCATGATTCTGTCGAACGCGGGTTCTGCGCTTATGGGCGTCGGTGTGGCAAGTGGCGACAATCGCGCAGTTGTTGCAGCAAAAGATGCGATTTCCAGTCCAATGCTCGAAGCCGCAATCGATGGTGCTCGCGGCATCTTGCTGAATATCACTGGTCCATCAAGCATGGGTCTATTCGAAGTCAACGCGGCGGCCGAAGTTGTGCATGGTGTTGCGCATCAAGATGCAAACATCATCTTCGGAACAGTTATCGATGACGAAGCCGGTGATGAAATCAAGGTCACAGTTATTGCGGCTGGTTTCGAGCGATGGGATGGTTCAACTCCAAGTCGTGCCACCGCTACACGTTCGCCTGAGCCTCGTCCGGTCACATCATCTGCGATTTTCAATGATGATGATGTTGATCCGTTCTCTGATGACGATGATGACTTCGACGTTCCATCATTCTTGAAGTAGTTCTTGAAATAGAGACAGATGACTTCATCGGTTGACACATCTTCAGTGTGTGCCAATGTTCAAGAAATCACAGCCAAGATCGCTGACCGTGTTCACGTGCGCGGGGGTGGCCATGTTTCTCTTGTTGCTGTCACTAAGACTCGTGGCTGGGATGCGATAGTTGCGGCGCAGGAATGTGGATGCGATGCGATTGGTGAGAACTACGCCCAGGAGTTACGCGACAAAGTCGAAGGGCATGATGTGGCGATTCCGGTCCATTTCATCGGTGCAATTCAGACCAACAAGATCAAACTGATCGCCGATGTGGTCGACCTTTGGCAATCAGTTGATCGTGCATCTGTTATTGACGAGCTCGTCAAACGTTGCCCGCGCCCGCCGAATGTGCTTCTCCAGGTGAACACCACCAGAGAAGAGTCAAAAAGTGGGTGTCGCCCCGCAGACCTTGACGCATTGCGCTCATACAGCGAATCCAAAGGAGTCGTTGTGGAGGGTTTCATGACAATGGGTCCAACAAGCGAAGATCTTAAAGACACCCAATTGGCGTTTCGGGCTTTGCGCCGCCTCGTCGATGCGCATGAATTGAGCGTCTGTTCAATGGGCATGAGCGGCGATTATCTGATGGCAGTTGACGAGGGGTCAACGATGGTGCGCATTGGTCAGGCGATATTCGGGTCGCGTGCACACTGACGGTGATGCATCGGGGATGTCCCAATCCTGTGCGTGTATAAGGATTAGTCTGTAGCCATGTCGGTCTTTCGCAGAGCAATGGATTATCTCGGGCTAAGCGGTGACGACGGCTACGACGACTACGACTTGTCGACTGAGTATGAGCGTCCTGCACGATCAAGCCGGATGCCATCTGCTGAACCTCTGACGCGTGGTCGAGGTGGGTATGAACCTGAGTATGTCCAAGATGTCAGTCGTCCAGCTCCGCGCCCACGTATTGATGACACCGGAAATGTTCGTCGACCAGATGACTCACTCGGTGTTCGTCCAATCGGCGCGCCACGGACAACATCAACCGTTCGCCCGGTTGTGTCACAAGGCGAGCCGGTCACTGTGCGCCCACGCAACTTCAATCAAGCACAAGAAGTGGCTGATCGTTTCAAAGAAGGTCAACCAGTGATTGTCAATCTTGAAGGCGCAGATAAAGATATGTCACGTCGCATAATCGATTTCGCAAGTGGTCTGTGTTACGGACTTGGCGGATCGATGGAAAAAGTTGGTAGTGGTGTGTATTTGTTGAAGCCATCGGCTGGCTACGACTCGCTTCGCTACTAAGTGAATTGATTACTGAAGTAATTGAATTTTCAAGTAACTGAAACGCATAGTTGTTGATTAACTAATTGTCATGGGACTCGTTTGTGGGCTGCTCAGCCTGTATGGAATCATCATCATTTTGCGCGTTGTCTCGTCATGGTTCCCCGTCAACTACGACAGTCCATTTGCTCCTGTTGTCAGAGTGCTCGTCCAATTGACAGAACCTGTTCTTGCGCCAGTGCGACGCGTGTTGCCGATGGCGGGTCCTTTTGACTTCACTCCGATTGTCGTGTTGATTGTGGTCAACATCATCCTCCCGCGTTTGCTTGGGTGCTAGCCCATCTAGAGCCGTAGCCTCGTAGCGTGCCGTATCCGCAGGTCAACCCCCAGCCACACTTTCCCTCGATAGAAGAGGCTGTACTTTCGCGATGGGCTGCAGACAACACGTTTATGCGTAGCGTGTCTGCTCGCGATGCTGGCAAAAATGGCGAGAACGAATTCGTCTTTTACGACGGGCCACCTTTTGCGAACGGACTTCCGCATTACGGTCACCTACTAACCGGTTTCGTAAAGGACGCTGTGCCTCGTTACCAGACAATGCGTGGGAAAAGGGTTGAGCGACGATTCGGTTGGGATTGTCATGGATTGCCCGCCGAAGTTGAGGCGGAAAAAGAACTCGGCATTTCTGGACATCCAGAGATCGCTGCGTTTGGTGTTGATCGATTTAATGACGCTTGTCGTACCAGCGTGTTGCGCTACACGGACGAATGGCAAAAGTATGTAACGCGTCAAGCACGGTGGGTGGACTTCGATAACGACTACAAGACCCTCGATCTCGACTACATGGAAAGTGTCATGTGGGCGTTTCGCACACTGTGGGACAAGGGACTGATCTACGAAGGTTTTCGTGTCCTTGCCTATTGCTGGCGTTGCGAGACTCCGTTGTCAAACACGGAGACGCGCATGGATGACGTCTATCGGGATCGTCAAGACCCTGCGCTCACTGTCTGGTTCACGCTCGAAACTGGTGAGCGTATTCTTGTGTGGACAACTACACCTTGGACATTGCCAAGCAACTTGGCACTCGCAGTAGGCCCTGACATTGACTATGTGGTGTTGCAGGATCAAACGGGTCAGCGTTACATCATTGCTGATGCTCGTCGTGAAAAGTATGAAAAAGAACTCGATGGGTTTGAAGTCTGTGAAGTTATAAAAGGCTCGCAATTGGTCGGTCGTGCGTACACACCAATGTTTGATTTTTTTGCTGATGCAGAGAATGCATTTCGCGTGTTGCCGGGAGACTTTGTCACCACCGAGGATGGAACTGGTGTGGTTCACCTTGCGCCAGGATTTGGTGAAGACGACCAGATCGTCTGTAACGCTGCGGGTATTCAGACGTTGTGTCCGATGGATGAACACGGTCGATACACCTCAGAGATCACGCCGTGGGCCGGCACTCATGTGTTTGAAGCAAATCCCAGTGTGATTGCTCACTTGAAGGAACGGGGAGTAGTCGTACGTCACGACACCTACGATCACCCATATCCGCATTGCTGGCGTTGTGCTGAACCACTTGTGTATCGAGCAATTTCATCATGGTTTGTGAAGGTCACTGATATTCGCAATCGTATGGTTGAGCTCAATGAACAGATCCGCTGGGTTCCTGAACATCTCAAAGAGGGAAGTTTCGGTAAGTGGATTTCAAACGCCCGTGATTGGTCAATCAGTCGCAATCGTTTCTGGGGTTCTCCCATACCTGTGTGGAAGAGCGATGATCCGACCTATCCGCGTATCGATGTGTACGGAAGCCTCGAAGACATTCGTCGTGATTTCGGAGTGACAGTCACTGATTTGCATCGTCCAGCGATTGACAACTTGGTACGACCAAACCCTGATGATCCCACTGGCAAGTCAATGATGAGGCGCGTGCCAGAAGTGCTTGATTGTTGGTTTGAAAGTGGTTCAATGCCATTCGCACAGGTCCATTATCCGTTTGAAAACAGTGAATGGTTTGAACATCACTACCCGGGTGATTTCATCGTTGAATACATAGGGCAGACGCGTGGCTGGTTCTACACCTTGCATGTGTTGGCAACAGCGTTATTCGACCGACCAGCTTTTGCGACGTGTGTCAGCCACGGCATCGTGTTAGGAGATGACGGACAGAAGATGTCAAAGAGTCTCCGTAACTATCCCGACCCAATGGGAATGTTCGACATTCATGGCGCTGATGCGATGCGTTGGTATTTGTTGTCGTCATCGATTCTACGCGGCTCTGATTTTTCTGTTACTGAACAAGGTATTCGTGACACTGTTCGTCAAGTTTTGCTGCCGTTGTGGAACTCCTGGTACTTCCTGTCGTTGTACGCCAATGCAGAGAACAAAACTGGAACCTTCCGTACAGACAGCACGAATGTTTTGGATCGGTATGTACTCGCCAAACTTCGAGACACGGTGACAGATACCACTAATGCATTAGATGAAGCGGATCTCTTCGGAGCGTGCCAACACATTCGTGTGTTCTTGGACGTACTCACTAATTGGTACATCCGTCGTAGTCGTGATCGATTCTGGGCTGGAGAACAGGATGCAATCGATTCTTTGCACACCGTTCTCGATGTCTTGTCGCGATTGGTGGCTCCACTTCTCCCATTGTTATCAGACGAAGTATTCAGCGGTTTGTACAACGGGAAGAATGACAGTGTGCATCTGGCTGATTGGCCATCTCCAGAACAGTTGCCAGATGATCCATCTCTTGTGCAAGCGATGGATCTTGTTCGTGACGTGTGTTCATCGGCATCATCCGTGCGTAAAGCACACAATCTTCGTGTACGTCAACCGTTGCAAACATTGACCGTGGCCACTCATGATGCGGCACTTCTTGACTCGTTTATTGACATCATTGCTGATGAGATGAATGTGAAGAATGTTCAATTACGTACAGATGTTGATGCTGTGGCTCAACATGAGTTACAAGTCGTGCCAGCGATGCTTGGACCTCGACTAGGTCCGCGGACTCAACAAGTGATTGTTGCAGTGAAAAAAGGTGACTGGAAACAAGTTGGTGACACCATTGAAGTAGCGGGAGAGATCCTGACTGCGGGTGAGTATTCAATGAAGTTGGTAACGGCATCATCTGATGCAAGTGCCACGCTGACCGGCGGCAGAGGCGTTGTCATGCTTGACATCGCGTTGACCGAGGAACTGATTGCTGAGGGGATGGCGCGTGACGTTATTCGCGCAATCCAGCAAGCTCGTCGCGATGCTGGCCTTGACGTGTCGGATCGAATCGAACTCGTTCTTGGGGCGAAAGACACTGTGCGTAGTTCGCTTGTGCAATTTGAGTCTCTGATCTGTGATGAGACGCTTGCCGTATCTTTGGTATGGGATCCCAGCGCACCGCGGTCAGTTGAGATTGAGGGTGCAGAAATTTACGTCTCCGTTACTGTAAAACGTTGAGTTTTCAGGTTCTCTGGCGTAGCCTGCGCCCGCAAGATATGCAACATATATCTGCACATTCTGGGAGAGTGAGCCATGTCTAGTAAGTCGGCATCAAAGAAGTCCCCTGCGGCAAAGAAGTCCTCTGCGGCCAAGAAATCAGCCAGTAAGTCAGTGAAGAAGCCGGCCAACAAGGGGGCTAAGGCATCGCCCAAGTCACCTAAAAAGGCGAAATCGATCAAAAAGACTGCCGTAAAGAGCTCCAACGCCAAAAAGACGGTGAAGAAGTCTTCTCCCAAGAAGCCGGTTGCGAAGAAGTCTTCATCAAAGAGTTCGGTGAATAAG
>CAYVAV010000010.1:47350-57888 GCA_964449085.1 uncultured Bifidobacterium sp. | reverse complement strand
TCATGCCATCGTCAAAGCAAAAAGTTGCGTTGGCACAAATCTTGAAGAACGAGGGTTACATCGCTGACTTCTCCGTGGCACCGTCCACGAAGGGTCCAGGTAACACCCTCACTATTGAAATGAAGTACGCCGACAATCGCATTCGCACCATCTCTGGTGTGACGCGCGTGTCGACCCCGGGACTTCGCGTGTACCGCAACTCAAAGTCGGTACCTCGCGTGCTCGGTGGTTTGGGCGTTGCAGTGTTGTCCACCAGTCAAGGACTCATGACCGACCGTGAAGCGCGCAAGCGCAAGGTCGGCGGTGAAGTTCTGTGCTTCGTGTGGTGACCAAGGAAGGAACACAACATGTCTCGAATTGGTAAAGCACCCATCACAGTTCCGTCAGGAGTTGACATCACGATCTCTGGTCGCACCATCACCGTGAAAGGTCCGAAAGGCACACTCTCACGTGAGATTCCTGGTGAGATCGTTGTTCGTCAAGAAGAGTCAACACTTTTTGTTGAGCGTCCAAATGATGAACGCGACAACCGTGCAAAGCACGGTCTTGTTCGCACTCTTGTTAACAACATGGTTGTCGGCGTCACCGACGGGTTCACCAAAGAACTCGAAATTGTTGGCGTTGGTTACCGTGCAGAAGCGCAAGGTCAAAACCTTCGTCTCGCACTTGGTTTTTCACACCCCGTCATGGTGAACGCACCAGAAGGAATTTCCTTCGAAGTGCCAGCCCAGACACGCGTCATCGTTAAGGGCATCGACAAAGAACTCGTTGGCCAGGTTGCTGCAAACATTCGTTCCATCCGTAAGCCAGAGCCATACAAGGGCAAGGGCGTGCGGTATCTCGACGAGCGCATCATCCGTAAGGCCGGCAAAGCCGGAAAGAAATAGTGCGGGAGTAGGGAAGTTATGTCAAACATCGCACGTATCCGCCGCGAGGGACGCATTCGTCGTCACCGTCGCGTTCGCAAAAAGATTCATGGCACCACCGAGCGTCCGCGCTTGGCAGTGCATCGCACCAACAAACACATCAACGTGCAGTTGATCGACGACGACCTTGGTGTCACTGTTGCTGCTGCATCAACAACCGAAGCTGACATGCGTAAAGACAGTGGTGCAACTGTCGCAGCAGCAACAAAGGTTGGACAATTACTCGCACAACGCGCCAAGTCTGCTGGTGTGTCACAAGTGGTGTTCGACCGCGGTGGCTATCCATATCACGGCCGCGTGAAAGCGGTAGCAGAAGCTGCCCGTGAAGCAGGACTGGAGTTCTGATGAGCAACGTAACGAATCCCGCACCAGCAACTGGTGAAGCAGGTGGCGTGCGCGAGTCGCGCGTCATCCACATCAACCGTGTTGCGAAAGTGGTGAAAGGTGGACGTCGCTTTTCATTCACCGCACTTGTTGTCGTCGGTGACGGCAACGGTCGCGTTGGTCTTGGCTACGGCAAAGCAAAAGAAGTGCCGTTGGCAATTCAAAAAGGAACCGAAGAAGCAAAGCGCAACATGTTTGATGTTGCACTTGCTGGTAGCACCATCACGCACCCAATTCTTGGAGTGAGTGGCGCTGGTCGCGTACTTCTCAAGCCCGCTGCTCCTGGTACCGGTGTTATCGCCGGTGGTGCTGCACGCATCATCTTGGAAGAAGCAGGCATTCACGACGTGCTCGCAAAGTCACTCGGATCAGCAAATGCAATCAACGTTGCACGCGCGACCATTCAAGGACTTCGTGACTTGCAGCGGCCCGATGTTGTTGCAAAGCGTCGCGGGCTCGCAGCTGATGCATTCGTGCCAAAGGGCATGTTGAAGGCATACGAAGATCGCAAGAAGGCAATCGCAGCAGGTGAGGTTCACTGATCATGGCTGACACAATTACCGTCACGTTGAAGCGTTCATCGATTGGCATCAAGCCAAAATCACGCGGCACGCTTCGCGCACTTGGATTGAAAAAAATCGGCGACACCAACACGTTGCCCGACCGACCAGAGATTCGCGGAATGATTAATCGCGTTCCTCATCTCATCGATGTACAGGAGAACAAGTAGTCATGCGCGTAGACGAACTCGCACCAGCACCAGGAAGCACCAAGCGTCGCAAGCGCGTTGGTCGCGGTATCGGTGGTAAGGGCGGAAAGACCGCAGGTCGTGGTACCAAAGGTCAATACGCTCGTAACACCGTTGCTCGTGGTTTTGAAGGTGGCCAGATGCCCCTCAAGCAACGCGTTCCAAAGTTGAAGGGCTTCAACAACCCCTTCCGCGTGGAGTACTACGCGGTCAACTTGGACGCTCTTGACGCAATCGGCGACAAAGACATCACCCCCGAAGTGATGGTGGCAAAGGGCATCGCACACAAGGGAACCCTCGTGAAGGTCCTTGCTCGCGGCACCATTTCCCGCCCGGTCAATGTCTCGGCTCATGCCGTATCAAAGGCAGCAGAAGCAGCAATCGTGGCCGCTGGTGGCAGCGTCACCAAGTTGCCTTTGCCGCACAAGATTCGTCCCGCAGCCAAGGGCAACCAGTTCACCAATCGTTAGTAAGCGCCACCATCGTTTACGCTCGAATCCACTACTTGGAACAAGGAGACCGACGTGCTCTCTAACCTGAAGAACATCTTCAAGGTGGAGGACCTGCGCAAGAAGCTGTTTTTCACGCTCTTGATCATCCTCTTATATCGCTTCGGTACCGCTCTTCGTGTTCCCGGTGTTGATCCGCAAGCTGTCAAGCAGTTGAGCGAAGCCGCTGAATCACAAGGTGCGCTTGGCTTTTTGAACTTGTTCTCTGGTGGAGCGTTCGGTTCATTCTCGATCTTTGCGCTCGGCATCATGCCCTACATCACCGCCAGCATCATCATGCAGGTGTTGAACGTGGTCATTCCCAAATTGCAGGAATGGCAAGAAATGGGTGCGGTTGGTCAGCGAAAGATCACACAAACAACGCGTTATGTGGCCATCGCCATTGCGTTGTTGCAAGGCGCTGGTCTCACGTTCATCTTTGGTCAAGGAAATGGCTCGGCGTTCTTTGGTGCAGCAGCACAAGCACCCGACGTTGTGCTTCTTGATCCGTTCATGCCGCGCGCACTTCTTGTTATTCCGTCACTTGTTGCAGGAACAGCGCTTCTTATGTGGATGGGCGAGCTCATCAGCCAGCGCGGTATCAGCAACGGTATGTCGCTGATTATTTTCGCGTCGGTCATTGCTGGACTCCCATACAGCTATTACTCAATTCTGCAAAGCAAGAAGTTCATCGTGTTCGCGATTCTCCTCGCGGTCTCCATTGGCATCTTGATCGCCGTTGTTCGCGTGGAACTTGCGCAACGTCGTATTCCCGTCAACTTCGCAAAGCGCGTTGTCGGTCGTCGTATGACCGGTGGTCAAAGCACCTACATTCCATTGAAGGTGAACCAGGCTGGCATCGTGCCGATCATCTTTGCATCATCGGTTCTGTTGTTGCCGGTGTTGTTGTCCAACGTGTTGGGCAGTGGTGAAGGTTGGCGCGGAAGCGTTGCATCATTTGTGAACGACTACTTGGTGAACAGCCAAAACATCGTGTACATCACGTTGTTCTTTGGTCTCATCGTTGCGTTCGCATACTTCTACAACTCCATTGCATTCGACCCCGTGCGTCAAGCAGACCAGTTGCGTAAGCAAGGTGGATTTATCCCCGGTATTCGTCCTGGTCCACAAACCGAGCGCTTCCTCGCAAAAGTTGTCAACCGCATCACATTGCCCGGTGCATTGTTTGTTGCGTTCATCGCAATCTTGCCGTACATCATTTTGTGGGCGGGCGATGTGCAGTCATTCCCATTCGCAGGAACCACCGTGCTCATCGCGGTTGGTGTCGCACTTGAATTGATGCGTCAGATCGACAGTCAACTCATGTTGCGTAACTACGAAGGATTCCTTAAGTGACATCACCTTTCGGTGATGTCTAGAGGTACATGATGACGCGGCTTGTCTTATTCGGACGCCAGGGAGCGGGCAAAGGCACACAGTGCATTCGCCTGTCGCATCACTATGTGGTTCCTCACATTTCAACGGGTGACATTTTGCGTGCCGCTGTTCGTGAGGGAACAGAACTTGGCAAACAAGCAAAAGCAATCATCGACGCGGGTGGACTTGTCAGCGACGAGATTGTTGTGGGCATCATCGAAGAACGCCTCGCACAAGATGACGCTGCTGGTCGCGGATACATCCTCGATGGTTTTCCACGCACCGTTGCTCAAGCAATCGCTCTTGATGCGATCACCACGAACCTGCCACTTGAGCTGGCCATCGACCTCGTGGTGCCACGAGATTTAGTGCTCTCGCGCCTGTCAGCTCGTCGCGTGTGTCGCGATTGTGGTGCCAACTTCACCGCCACCGGCAATGAACCCACGCCCTGGACCTGTGATAACTGCGGCGGGGACGTGGTGCAGCGCGATGATGACACCCCCGAGGCCATCAACAAGCGCCTCGATCTGTATGAGACCCAGACCCAGCCCCTCATTGACTATTACGGCAATGCGGGCAAATTGGCCTCGGTCGACGGGGTGGGCCACCCCGATGAGGTGTTCACCCGCCTCGTGAAAACCATCGATAACCACCGCTGAGGGTGGTAAAAGCCCCCATTGGCGTCAACCCCTTACGCCGATAGCATTATCACTTGTCCCTAAGACAGGTTCGACACCGTCGCGCCACCTCAGGGTCAACCGTAAGTTCCATCAAAGGAGTCCGTTCTGGCTAAGCCTAAAGAAGATGCAATCGTGCTCGAGGGCACGATTCTTGAGTCTCTTCCGAACGCAATGTTTCGTGTTGAGCTTGAGAACGGTCACAAAGTGTTAGCGCACATCTCCGGAAAGATGCGCATGCACTACATCCGTATTCTTCCCGGCGACAAAGTCCAGGTGGAACTCACCCCATACGACCTCACCCGAGGCCGCATTACATATCGCTTCAAGTGAGACCGACATGAAAGTACGCCCGAGCGTCAAAAAAATTTGTGAGAAGTGCAAGGTCATTCGCCGCCATGGTCGCGTGCAAGTGATCTGCGAAAACCCGCGCCATAAGCAGCGCCAAGGTTAAGAGAAGAAGTAGAAGGACTGATTAATTCATGGCACGTATTGCTGGCGTCGACATCCCACGCGAAAAGCGTTTGGTGATTTCGCTTACCTATATCTTTGGCATTGGTAACTCCACTGCAGAGCGCATCTGCGAGGCAACTGGACTGAACCCAAGCACCCGCGTTCGCGATCTCACTGAAGAAGAAGTGAACCGTATTCGCGCATGGGTGGATCAAAACGCAAACGTTGAAGGTGACCTTCGCCGTGACGTACAGCAAGACATCAAGCGCAAGATGGAAATCGGTTGCTTGCAAGGCATTCGCCATCGCAAAGGTTTGCCCGTTCGTGGTCAGCGCACACACACCAATGCGCGCACACGTAAGGGACCAAAAAAGACTGTTGCCAACAAGAAAAAGGCAGTGAGGTAGTACCGACATGGCAAAGCCAGCAGCGGGCGGTCGTCGTCCACGCAAGCGCGAGCGCAAGAACGTCACCACAGGTGTGGTTCACATCAAGAGTTCGTTCAACAACACAATCGTGTCCATCACCGACACCGAAGGAAACGTCATTGCATGGGCGTCATCGGGTGGCGTTGGTTTCAAAGGTTCGCGTAAGTCAACACCGTTCGCCGCGCAGATGGCAGCTGAAAAAGCAGCGCGCGCAGCAATGGAACACGGTCTTCGTCGCGCTGAAGTGCACGTGAAAGGTCCAGGTTCTGGACGTGACACCGCATTGCGTTCAGTGCAAAACGTGGGCATCGAAGTCACTGGCATCAAAGATGTCACTCCCGTTCCCCACAACGGTTGTCGTCAAGCAAAGCGTCGGAGGAGCTAGTCATGGCCCGTTACACCGGACCCAAAGTTCGTATCTCACGTCGTCTTAATACGAACATTTTCGAAAACGCAAAGGGAAGTCGCGCACTTGATCGTCGCCCTTTCCCACCAGGTGCACACGGCCGTAACCGTCGTCGTTCAGCTGGTAGCGAATACCTGGCACAGATGCAGGAAAAGCAAAAGGCCAAGTACATCTACGGCGTATTGGAACGTCAGTTCCGTCGCACCTATGAAGAAGCAAACCGTCTTCAGGGCCCAACTGGCGAGAACCTCCTGCGCCTGTTGGAACTTCGTCTCGACAACGTGGTCTTCCGCGCTGGTTGGGGAGCAACCCGTCCGCAGGCTCGCCAGTTTGTGAGCCACGGCCTCGTCTTGGTTGATGGCAAGCGCGTCAACATTCCGTCATATCGCGTGAAGCGCGGTCAGGTCATCACGTTGTCACCAAAGGCAGCAAAGATGATCCAGATCCAGCACAACATCGACACCCTCGACCGTCCACTTGTTGGTTGGTTGGAAGGTGGCGACAAGCAGGTCACCGTGCGCGACTTGCCACAGCGCGATCACATTGATGTCCCTGTCCGCGAGCAACTCATCGTTGAGTTGTACTCCAAGTAATCCGCCCGTCTCACCGCCCCGTTTAGGAGAACACCATGCTCGTTATCCAACGTCCCTCTGTCGAAGCAATTGGCGACGACCATCCGATTCGTCAGCGCTTTGCGATTGGCCCACTTGAGCCAGGCTTTGGACACACCATTGGCAACTCATTGCGCCGCACATTGCTGTCGTCTATTCCGGGTGCCGCAATCACCACCGTCAAGTTTGACGAAGCACAACACGAGTTCACCACGATCAACGGAATGTCAGAAGACATCACCGAGTTCATCTTGAACTTGAAAGACATCGTTATCACGAGCACCAGCGACGAACCAGTCGTGTTGCGTCTTGATGTGAAGGGTCCAGCAACTCTCACAGCAGGTGACATTCCATGTCCTTCTGATGTTGAAATTCTCAACAAGGATCTCTACTTGGCAACACTCAATGCTGGTGCACATCTTGCGATGGACATCACCGTTGAGCAGGGTCGCGGGTACTTGTCATCAGAGCGTGATGCAGATGAGCGCGTGATTGGCGTTATCACCATCGATGCGATCTTTTCGCCAGTGCGCCGCGTGATGTTCGATATCGAGCCAGCACGTGTTGGACAAAGCACCAACTACGACCGCGTTGTGCTCGACATTGAAACAGATGGTTCGATCACACCACGTGATGCGCTTGCATCAGCAGCTGCAACACTGCGTTCACTTGTTGACCTCATTGCAAACTTGTCAGAAGAGCAGCAGGGTCTTGAGTTGTCAGAGCCAGTGGGTGCAAACGTTGGCATGCCAGACCTTGACCACCCGATTGAAGACCTCGACCTCAGCGAGCGCCCACGCAACTGCTTGAAGCGCGCACAGGTCAACACCATTGGCGAACTGTTACTCAAGTCTGAAGAAGACTTGTTGAACATCACCAACTTTGGTCAAAAGAGTCTTGACGAGATCATTCAGAAGCTTGACGAGCGCGGCCTGTCGCTGCGTTCGTAACGAGGAATTTAGGAGTCCACCATGCCCGCAACACCACGTCGCGCCCGCAAGTTCGGCGGCAGTGCTGCACACCAGCGTTTGTTGATGGCAAACCTTGCAGCATCGCTGTTTGCTGCAGAGGGAATTGTCACCACCGAAGCCAAGGCAAAGGCACTGCGTCCGATCGCAGAAAAGCTCATCACCAAGGCAAAGAAAGCACAAGATGGATCAGCGATGAGCGTTCACCGCATTCGCCAGATTCAGGGCTACTTGGGTGACAAGGAAATGACCGCCAAGTTGGTGAAAGAGGTTGCCCCTCGGTACACCGAGCGCAACGGCGGATACATCCGTATTCTCAAACTTGGTACTCGCCAGGGTGACGCTGCGCCAATGGCGCGCATCGAACTGGTCTGAAAGACACACCGGTGACCACACCGGAACATTCTCATGACGGGCCCGCCACTAGGCGGGCTCGTTTCATTGTGGCCTACAACGGTGCACCGTTTCATGGCTTTGCAATCAACGAAGGCGTGGAAACCGTTGGTGGGTTGTTGCAAGATGCGATTGCAACGGTGGCACGCTGCAACGTAGATATTGCAGTCGCGGGCCGCACCGATAGAGGAGTGCACGCACGCGCACAAGTAGTGAGCTGTGATCTTCCCGAAGACACAGATTTAGAACGTGTGCTCATTGGCGTGAACGCGTTGTGTGGGCCACACATTTCAGTGCGCGAAGTGGTGTGGGTGGCAGATGATTTTCACGCGCGGTTTTCCGCAAAGTGGCGTCACTACAAATACTTCGTGTTGAACACGCCAACTCCAGACCCGATGTTGATTGATCGCACATGGCATGTACGCGATGCGTTGTCGATACCGATGATGCAACTTGCATGTGATGGCATCATGGGTGAAAACGACTTCACATCGTTTTGTAAAAAACCCGCAGAGGTAGCCGGGCAACCATCGGCATCAATGAAGCGTTATGTGATGAAAGCCAACTGGCACGACATAGGTGATGGGCAACTGGTGTTTGACATTCGCGCCAATGCGTTTTGTCATCAGATGGTGCGTTCGATTGTGGGTTTCATGATTGAAGTGGGCACGCATCGTAGAAAACCCGCCGAGACGCGTGAAGTGTTACTTGCGAAAGACCGCACGTTGGCACCAAACCTTGCACCACCACAAGGGCTGTTCTTGTGGGAAGTTGGGTACTAGTTCGCTCGATTACAGTGGTGCCTATGGTGCGGTGGAGCAGTGCTACAAAATGCATGATCTTGTTTGCATTCGGCGTGTCGTTATTGACGTTTTCCTTGAATCAACAGGTGTCTGCTGCTTCTAAGTCAGCCCCCGTAGTGAAGGTGCGGCCCACTCAGATAACAGATCGCGGTGGGGTTACTTGTGGATATGTGAAGACGGGGAAACAAAAGAAATCTAAATGGCAGTCTGGCACCAAAGTCTCTGCAAAGAAATTCCGTGCCCATTCAGATGAAGTGAGATTTCTGACCCAGTCGCTGGCTGCAGACAATAAGACCTCAAAGAAGGCGAAAGCTGCGAATGATCTCGTCCAAGTCAGGAAGTTAGAGAAACGCATTTCTGATACGCGCATCAAGCTGGCAGAAATTCGGAGAAAGGCCTCGTTAGGGCAAGCATCATGTTCAGAGCTGACCTCTATCCGATATGACACTAAAGATGTTGTTGCCTTAGCCATTGTCGAACCTTCAACTGGAAAAGGATCAACATCAAAAAAATCTGTTAGTGCCGCGAAAATTAATACGAGACCTGGACTTGTTGGAATTGTCGCTAACGGAAAAGTAAAGAATGTTGTCGAATCTATTGACAACAATTCTCAAACTTTGTCGGAGAATCTTTCGATACTGAGAACGTATGAAGCCCCTGACGGCTCCGTCATCATTCAATACATCACGCATCCAGAAAAGTGTTTGTTGAGCAAAATCTCTGTATTAGGTGGTCCAGAAGAGTGTCAGGTCTTCGAGAAAGATCTCGGCTCATGGGATGGTATTTCGAAAGTTGGGGGATACTTCGGTGATGAAGCACTAGACGTCCAATTTGATGAACTTGGTGGAATGTATTTTCTTGCATCGAAGGGGGACAAAGATTGTGTTGCCGTTGGTTCAACTGACGGTGGATATACGGCAGTTAATACGATCTTTTCGTTACGTGATGGATTACTGAAAGAGATGCCAATTGCCAAATGCGCAAAACTTATGACGTGGTCGGCCATGAGTACGGGTGGGGTTCTGTACAACGCCTTTCCATGGGGTCCATGGACATGGTCTGATTGGAAAGTGACGAAGTGGGATGGAACCTCATCAACTATTCTGATGGAAGGTGTGGATGTTCCGGCCAACGGATTGCAGTCCTTTCCTAATGGAGACTCACTGATCTCCACTAGTCGTTATGAAATTCCGACAAATCCAATCGAACGTCGAAACGTACAAGGTGCCACTTATAGATATCGCGTTAACGAAGGGCTTGATGCGTGGTGGCATTACGCCGACCAAAACCCACAGTTTTCATCAGAGTTAGTTGCGGGGCAACGTTGCAACTGCAATGCATTACATCCCAACATTAGAAACCTTATTCGTATCGGGTCATCGTTATACGGAACTGGTTCTATCTTTGATTCACAGTCCCCAAACTCATCAGCACCAGAATCACATCATATTTTTAAGCTCTATCCAGTAGTTGAAATTGTCGCACCCATACAGGGAAAACTGTACGACGCCCCGTTTGCTAGTGGAACACGACAGATGCATCAAACCACCGATTTATTGGCCAAAACAGATAACTGGTTTGTGGCCGCAGGCCCGAACTATTTTTCATGCCTTACATCGAAGATTCCTGGTAATTGTCCTGCGTCCCGGCATTTTCTACAGGCAATTAATGTGACAACTGGGGCGTCAACCGAGTTGCAGACCGCAACAAATGTAATCGGAGTGCTATCAATAACATCACCCAAAGACGGTGACGTGGCGTATTTGCAGGGAGTTCGCATTTCAGATGGTCGGTACATGATTGGCACCTTTAATGGATCTACTGCGGCGCCGACAATTTCTTGGGTTGAAACAGAAAACCTGAACTACAAGTACAT
>CAYVAV010000010.1:0-47250 GCA_964449085.1 uncultured Bifidobacterium sp. | reverse complement strand
GTGATGAAGGTGTGGCCGTGTTGATACATCCAGACAACAACGTCGAATAGACGTAAGTCAGACACCACTGATAATCCCAAATTGTCTGCAAATAGTCGGAGCTGCTTCGCACATGACATGCCTTCGTGGCTCTGCATGAATTGTTGCCACGGACCCCAGTAGTTGTCGGACGACAAATTGAGTGCTGTTGCTACATGTTGGTCAAAGATGGGGAACAACTGTGGTCGTTTTGCGGCAAGTAGTTTGCTCGCAGTGGTCTCGCCGATCCCGTACAGGCTGAATATGTGTTTCCACAGTTGCCACGCGATACCGCCGCGCTCAAGATCGGCTCGAGGATCTGTGATGGACAATGTTGGTGGTATTTGTTGAAGAAATGTCGACAAAGTTGCTGAGCCATCTCCAAGAATCCAGCGCGCAGCAGAGCCTGGAACATCAATCGACAGCATGGTGACTGCAACAAGGTCGTCGGTAGTGAATCGGAAGTGGTCGCGGCCAAGAAGTGCCTCAAAGGCAGATCCGGTGAATGCAGTCTTATAGAAATACGCTGCGAGGGAGCTATGTGCAAGCGCACCGTTTTCCTCGTGAATGTGTGCCACTAAGGAGTCAAATGAATTCAAAGTGGTCATCAAATAATGAGATTAGTTGCGTCATCGGATGGAGTCTGTCCACACATGGGCGGTCACGTGTTGGCGTCATGCATTGGGATCTTCGTCAAGGAGTTGTTGGAGTTGCTTTTCAATACTCGGACCAGTGTCGACTGCCATATCGCTCGCATCTCGCACCGCACTTTCGTGTGCGTAGGTGGCAAACAAGAGAATCTTCCCTTCGATTAATTCCACCAGCCGTTCCTCAATCGTGTGGTGGGCAAGAAGTCGGTGGACAATCACTTTTCGACTTTGTCCCATGCGATAGACGCGAGCAATAGCCTGCCATTCGGTACTTGGTTTGAATTGAGCCTCCACCAAGATCACTACTTGTGCACATTGCAGGTTGATGCCCACACCACCTGCATCTACCTGTAGCACCAACACGGTTTGATCAGGGTCGGATGCAAACGAGTCGATGATGCGTTGTCGCTCCGCACTCGACACATCTCCGGTAATCGATGCAGCACCACCTACCACCTCACACACATCCTCAATCACTTGTCGGAAGAAGGAGAACACCGCAATCTTTCGTCCGGCCTCGCGATGGTCTTCCACCAATTCCCGCAAACGCTCGTACTTGGCGGACACTTCAATGCCACCGCCACGGGTAGCGGCGAGTCGACGAGACATCACATCGGCCGGGGCATTGAGGTATGCGTCTTTATCTTCGTCGTTTAAGTGGAGCCATTCATCGATAACAATGCGCTCGGGCAGTTCCAAAAGAACATCGTCTTGTGTGCGACGCAAATACACCGGCGCTATGCCACTCATCCATTGATCCTCAGGGAGATACTCACCCCAGGAATTCAACAGTTCGTCAATTGAGCTTTTCATCTCAGGTTGGGCGAGAAGGGCAAGAGATATGAGTTCATCAAGTCGGTTCTCTAACGCGGTGCCTGTCATGAGTGCGACATAGTCACAACCCTTGGTGACTTGAGCAACGGCTTGTGTGCGCTTGGCCGATGGGTTCTTCACGAAATGTGCTTCGTCAACAGCAACCATGTCGACATGGGGGATGAGATGAAGGACTTTGTTCAACGTGCCGTAGGTGGTGACCGCAACGCCACCGTTGTCGCGCCAGTCCTCGAGTCGTTCCTCGCGTTCTTCACCGTGTGCGATGACGGTACGCAGTTCGGTGTGTTTGGTGATCTCTCGTTCCCAATTCAATAACACACTGTTGGGCACCACCACCAAAAAGTGTCGAGCACCGAGTGCATGAAGGTGACACATTGCCGCCAACACCTGCACTGTTTTGCCAAGTCCCATGTCATCTCCCAGCAAGGCGCGTTGTTGAGAGATGAGGTATCGCGCGCCGAATTCTTGATAGCGACGCAACGTCACCAGAAGTGGCCCGGTTTCAAGAACAGTGTCTTCCACTTTTTGAGCGATCTCATGGGGGAGACCGCCCTGCATTCCTCGACTTCGCGGAACATCGCTAGGGGAAGGGGAATAGCGAAGGTGTTCTACTTCTGCGACAAACGCTGCGTTGTTCGTGCGATAGGAAGAAATAACCGATGCGGCTTCAGCAGCTGAAGGCTTGAAGACCAACAACTCATTGATGACCTGTGTCGGCAGATCATTGTTGAGAATCGCGGTGGTCTCTGTGAGAGATTGGTCGAGATTTGCGAGGTGTTGCGACCACGCAGTGCGCGCCTTCTTATCCCATAGTGATCGCACGGGAAGACCCAGACCTTGGATCTGATTACGTGTACCGGCACTTGTTTTCCACGCAGATGTTGCACGTAGCCACGGACGTTCAATCTTTTGGCGCACCGTGCGAAGACGATCAATGGCGAGAATCATGTCAACATCAGCCGGCGATGGATGATCAGCATCTGGCAGATAGCTATCTTCATTTGTTAGAACCGCTGCATCGTGAATTCGCAGTGCATCTTCGCGAGCAGACTCGATTACTGCTTGAGCTGAGGACAGATGTCGTTCAGTTTTTCGAGTCGCTCGCGAAAGGCGAACGTGGGTCAGAAGCGATGAGACATAACCTGCCACGCTCGCACCTTAGGGAAGGGGTGTGGCACGACATGCTGTTTGGATTTCGCACCACATTTCGCACCATCCCCGCCCCGTAGAGGCTGGTGCGAAATTCTGAACCCTAATAAGGAAGAAAATTGATTTGGACGATCTAATTGGCGCCCACGAAATTACACAAAGCCTTGGTGTCGCAAAGTCACAGGTTCTGCACGAGTGGCGTTGCCGTTGTGCAGACTTCTCTGAACCAATAGCCACTTTGAAGACTGCCCTCATCTGGGATATTGATATCGGATTTGAAAATATCAGGCCGTCTTCTCATAGCGATGTGACTCACATCGGGGGTGGCTGAGTTGGGCCCGTAACTGAAAACGCCAAAACGCGTAACTGGCGGAAACCCTTAGCATTACCCCACAAAGGCTGGGGACTTTTGCTCCGCCTCCATAAATAATTGCCAAGTCAGTGGGATAAGCCGATGTCAAATGATTCGATGCGTGAACGGTTGTCCTTCCAGTGAATTTCACCTTTCAAACGAAACTTTGGATCAGTAGCGATTGTCAAATTGACCTGTCTTTTCGTCGATGAATTCGGCGCCAAATATCCAATTATCAAGACAGTCTCATCAGTTGTCTCGAGGTCCGATGGCATAGTGGCAATTTGTGTCGCATTGTCTAGCTTCTTCAATTTGACCAGAACGTCTCTAGCAACACTCTGCCCGTTGTTTACTGCCACAAAATAAGTAGTTGGCACTCGTGCACCCCAAATACGTTCACTGTAAACATGCACGTGGGCCTGTCTTCTCCAAAGAATCTGCATCAATGGTATTACGAGAGAAATGCATGCTGCGATTGCTGCGCTGACGCCCGCTACCGCAGACCAAGTCTCGGTTTTCTCCGTCCGGCGATCACTCCGTGAAGAAGCAATCTGTAGTTGCGAAACTCACGGCATATCTCGAGAGATTCCTCGGACTGTCCTGATTGTCGATCGAGGCAACAATCTATTTGTCTAGATAGAGAATGGGTTTTAGGTCGTCATCTGTTCGCATGAGACACCCCAAACCCCAGTCCCAGCAAGGGGTTGCCGATTTTTCCCCCAGCCCCGTATCCTGTGATGCTTCCGGGTTTTGCCGGGGTGTCGCCGTGGGGCGGTGCCGCTCAAAAGGAAAGTTTCATGCGTACATACACACCGAAGGCCAACGAGATCGAGCGTCAGTGGCACATTGTCGACGCCGAAGGCATGGTTCTTGGCCGTTTGTGCACCGAAGTTGCGCGCATCTTGCGCGGCAAGCACAAGCCAACGTTTGCTCCTCACATGGACACTGGCGATCACGTCATCGTCATCAACGCATCCAAGGTTGTTCTCACCTCTGGAAAAGCCGACAAGAATATGGTGTACACCTACTCGGGATATCCCGGCGGTTTGAAGAGTGAAACATATGGTGAGTTGCTCAGCCGCAAGCCCGATGATGCAATTCGTCGTTCCGTTGCTGGCATGTTGCCAAAGGGACCACTTGGTCGTCAGATGGTGAAGAAGTTGAAGGTGTATGCAGGTCCCGAACACCCACATGCAGCGCAATCACCTGTTGTTCTTTCTATCCCTGGCGCAAAGCGCTGATAAGGAGTCGTCATGTCTACTGTTCCATTGACTCAAACCACTGGTCGTCGTAAAGAAGCTGTTGCACGCGCGAACATTCGCCCTGGCACCGGCACGATCGTTGTCAACAACAAGCCGATCGAGGCCTATTTCACCACCGCAACACAGCGCATGGTCGTCACCGAAGCGTTGCGCGTCACCAGCAACGAAACCAATTTTGATATCACCGCCAACATCTTTGGTGGTGGCGTCAATGGTCAAGCCGGTGCATTGCGCATGGCAATTGCACGCGCACTTGTTGAACTTGATCCTGAGACCCGTCCGGCGTTGAAGAAGGCTGGCTTGCTCACCCGCGATGCACGTCGCAAGGAAAGCAAGAAGTACGGATTGAAGAAAGCTCGTAAGGCTCCGCAGTACACCAAGCGTTGATGTGGGCGGGTGGTGCACCCGTTTTCATCTGAGCCCTTTCAACCCGGTTGCTTTCGGCTGTTTCTATGTTGCGATTTGGAACTGACGGCGTTCGTGGTGTCGCCTTTACCGAACTCACCACCGACATGGTGCGCGACCTTGGTCGTGCCGTCGCACGTGTTCTCACCCCTGATGCCATATGTATTGGGCGTGACACGCGCGAAAGCGGCGAAGAGTTTGAACGCGCGCTGGTTGCTGGCATCACCGCTGAAGGTGTGACCGCATCTGTTGTGGGAGTCGCACCCACCCCTGCAATCGCGTATTTGTGTGAAAAACACGCGATGGCGGGCGTTTCGATCACCGCCTCACACAACCCGTGGCAGGACAACGGCATCAAGGTGTTTGCCGCTGGTGGACAAAAGTTGTCTGATGCGCAACAAGTAGAGATTGAACGTGTGTGGCACGCAATGGTGAACGATGATGCATCACCGCGCGGTGGAACAGCACATGTTGAGCCTGGTCTCGTGAATGAATACGTCGCACATTGTGTGGAAGTGGTGGGTCGCGGTGCACTCACCGGACTTCGCGTAGTGGTGGATTGTGCCAATGGTGCGATGTCTGATGTTGCACCGGCCGCTTTTGCCGCGGCTGGTGCTGATGCGGTGGTGGTGAATGCATCACCGAATGGTCGCAACATCAACGATGCGTGCGGTGCGATGCATCCGTCGGGGTTGGTTGCGTTGATTGCTGAGCATGACGCGGATTTTGGCATCGCGTTTGATGGTGACGGTGATCGATTGATTGCTATTACTCACGATGGTGTTGAAGTTGATGGTGATTATCTCATTGCGATGGCCGCTGTTGATTTGGCAGAACGTGGATTGTTGCGTAATCGCGGTGTCGCGGTGACGGTAATGACAAACCTTGGTTTTCATCGTGCGATGTCTGCTGCTGGTGTTGATGTGGTGGTGACTCCGGTGGGTGACCGCAACGTGTTGGCCGCGATGGAAGAACATGATCTTGTTCTTGGTGGTGAACAAAGCGGACACATTATTTATCGCGCGCACGCAACAACAGGTGATGGGTTGTTGGCAGCGTTGTTCTTGTGTGAGTACTTGGTGCGTAGCGGTGCATCGTCTGGTGATGGTGCGCGGAAAGTGTCGCTTACCGATGTTGCGCAAAAGGCAATGACACGTTTCCCGCAAGTGTTGGTGAATGTGCGCACAGCGACAAAGGTGGATAACCCAACTCACGTGTTGGAACATGCAATTGCAGCAGCGGAAGCGGCTGTTGGAAATGATGGACGTGTGTTGGTGCGCGCATCAGGAACTGAACCACTCATTCGCATCATGGTGGAAGCAGCGAATGCGACTCTCGCGCGTGATGCCGCGCAATCACTGGCAGACGCGGTGATTGCCGTGTGTGGTGGAGAAATCGACGGCGCTCACTAGCGCATCGGTGCGTTCAGTAGCCTTATAGATATGTGCGGAATCATTGGCATCATCTCGCGGCCCTCGGGCCGCCCGGTGCCAAGCAACGCCCACATTCTCGAATTGCTCGACCGTGCCGTGGCCGCGGTGCCCGACGTGGATGCCGCCGCCATCCATGTGATGGAGGCCGACCAGCTGTTGCGCGGGGACGCGGGCATTCAGTGTTTGGCCGGCAATTTGGAACTCATCGCCGCCATCTCGTCGCGTCTTGATGTGTTGGAAGCCTTCGCCGCTGATGAAGACGCGCGAATCGACGCCCTCCACACCGACTCTGCGTCGTTAGATGATCGGGTCGAGGCGTTGTCGCGGCTTCGCGATGGTTTGTGGGCGATTCGCAGTGATCGCATTCGCACCGCACACGAAGTGCACGCGTTGGCGGGACGGTCGGCAAGTGTCGGCGCGTTGTGCGGGTATTTGTCTGTTCAACAAGCGTTGTCGGCAATTGACCGCATGGAAGTGCGCGGACGTGACTCTGCTGGCATCAGCGTGTTGGTGTGGACCGATGCAATTGCGGGCAATGCAACCATTGCCAACGCGGTGCGCGAGCGCGGCAATGATCCGTTGTTCACCAACAACAGCGTGCGGTTGTCGGGCAATTGCGTGGTGTTTGTGTACAAGGCAGCTGCTGAGATTGGTGAGTTGGGTGACAACACGCGTGCGATGCGCGCCGCTGTGCACAACGACGACTTGTTGCGCGTGGTGCTTGCCTTGCCTGGTGCGCGGGTGACGGTGCTCGGACACACACGGTGGGCGAGTGTGGGCATTATCTCTGAACCCAATGCCCACCCAGTGACTGGTGAAGAAGTTGTTGACGGTGCTGGTTCTGATGGCGCTGGTGCTGATCGTGTGAATGCCGCGCCGATTTCTGTCGCGGCATTAAATGGTGATGTCGACAATCACGGTGATTTGCGCGCACGTTTCAATTTGTCGTTTGCTGATCCGATCACCACCGACGCAAAAGTGATTCCCGCGTTAGTGGATCGTTATCGCGCCTCTGGCAGTGCAACTGTCGACGCGTTTCGTGAAGCAGTGAATCAATTTGAGGGTTCTGTTGCTATTGCCTATTGCACGGCAGACGAACCCGATGCGATGTATCTCGCGTTGAACGGCAGTGGCCAGGGCATGTGTGTGGGACTCGCCGAAGATCGTTTTGTGGTGGCGAGCGAACCATATGGAGTGGTGGAAGAAACACAGCACTTTGTGCGAATGGACGGTGAAGCGTTGGCCGATGCGGCGCGTCCGTCGAGTCGAGGACAAATCATCGTGTTGCGCGCAGCACACGCGGGCCATCTTGATGGTGTCGACATGGTGTCGTATGAAGGTGACACATTGCCGCTCACATCTGGCGATGTGAACACCGCTGAAGTCACCACGCGCGACATTGATCGCGGGTCATCGCCACATTTCTTGTTGAAAGAAATTGGTGAGGCACCCAGCAGTTTCCGCAAAACATTGCGCGGGCGCATTGGCGAAGCGAATGGTCAATTGGTGCCCGAACTTGATTCACCAACATTGCCCGAGTCCGTGATCACGAAATTGCGCGATGGCACCATTCGTCGTGTGCGAGTGATCGGACAGGGAACAGCAGCAATTGCTGGTCGCTCGATGGTGTCGGTGCTTGACGCGCTCACCGATGGTCGTTTGCAGATTGACGCGATGACCGCCACCGAGTTATCCGGGTTTGCAATGCATGCTGACATGAGCGACATGTTGGTGGTGGCTGTCAGCCAAAGTGGCACCACTACCGACACCAACCGCACCGTTGATCTTGTTGCTACTCGCGGTGCGTCGGTGCTTGCCATTGTCAACCGTCGCGGAAGTGAACTCGCGAGCAAAGCACACGGTGTGTATTACACCTCTGATGGTCGCGACATTGAAATGAGCGTGGCCAGCACGAAAGCGTTTTATGCCCAAGTTGCAGCCGGTGTGGTGTTGTCGTGTGCGATCGCGCGGGCGATGGGTCAACCCGTTGATGAAAAGGTGCACCGCATTTTGGAATCACTGCGTGACATGCCTCGTGCGATGGAGCAGGTGCTCACCAAGCGTGCGGAAATCGCTGCAATTGCTCAGCAATTTGCACCATCACGACGCTATTGGGCGGTAGTGGGCAACGGACCCAATGCTGTTGCTGCCAATGAAGTGCGTATCAAGTTGTCGGAGCTGTGTTACAAGTCGATCTCGTGTGATGTCACCGAAGATAAAAAACACATTGACCTGTCGTGTGAGCCGATGATCATGGTGTGTGCTGCGGGTCTCGGTGATGGCACCGCAACTGACGTTGCGAAAGAAGTCGCCATTTATCGCGCACACAAAGCCATTCCGATTGTGGTCGCAACAGAAGGCGAATCACGTTTTGATGCAGCGTCTGCTGTTGTCACCGTGCCACGAGTGGAGCCCGATCTCGCATTCATCTTGTCGGCCATGGTGGGTCACTTGTTTGGGTATGAAGCAGCACTCGCAATTGACGCATTGGCACGTCCGCTGCGACAAGCACGTGAGGCAATTGAACATGTGGTGGAACGTGGCGGTAATGGTGATGACGCGTTGGCACGTGTTGCACGCGAGATTGTGGTGCCGGCACAACACTTCATGACTGCATTACAGACGGGTCAATACAACGGCAATCTGGAAGCATCCACCGCGGTGAAAATTGTGAGCATCTTGAATGTGGTGACGGGCTCTAATCCGCTGGGTGACTATCAGCGCGCGACAGGTCGTGTGTCGAGCCCGGCAAGTTTGCTTGATGATCTGCTTGCTGCGTTAACAAGTGGCATTGACGAATTGACGCGCCCTATTGACGCCATCAAACACCAGGCAAAGACGGTCACCGTTGGCATTTCACGTAGCGAAGAAGGACTACTTGATCGTGCGTTGGTGAAAGCAGTGATCGAGGCTGGTGTTGCGCGTGATCGTTTGTCGTATGCGGCGCTCAAAGTGCTCGCAGATTTGGATCTGGCTGTTGCATCAGTGAATGGCTACACGCGTTATCGCATTGAAGGTGAACCATCAACGGGAACCGCGTCAATATTTATTGTGGAGCGCGGGGGGTTGTCACGTGATCTGTCATCGCGTGTTGATTCCAGCAACGTGTTGGTTGGTACAAAACGTCGCGTGGCAAATGATCAACAAGTGTTAGTGGCACGTGGTCGGACCGATGGTCGCACGGTGATTCTTGTGCCGGAAACCAAAGGTTCCACCACAACGGGTATCACGTTGTTGCACGTCACATTCCATGACCGTTTGCCCGTGCCGTCCATGCGACGCGTGTTGCAGGGATACGACCAGCGTTATGACCGCCTTGTTGACTGGGTGACTGAAACAGAGGGCTCCTTCCGTGAGGATCGTTTGGCAGAGGTGTCAGTAGCTGACATGTTGATCAACCCCGTGTCGGAAAGCGCCAACGCCTGGCGCGGGAAATAGTTGCTGCGATGAAAGGCGTGGGAATTGACGCCGTCGATGTTGCACGGTTTCGCCAAGTTCTCGAGCGCCGTCCCGCAATCAGACAACGACTGTTCACCGACAGCGAATTGTCGGCGTTGTCGAAACGCAACGATCCGACGGCATCGCTTGCGGCCCGGTTTGCGGTACGGGAAGCAACGATGAAGGCGCTCGGCGTGGGCCTCGGTGCGTTTGATTTCAAAGATGTGTGGGTGGAGAATCTTTCCTCTGGCGCACCAATGTTGCAGGTGACAGGGCGTGCGCAAGAGATTGCGCGTGAGCGCGGTGTCACGCAGTGGTATGTCTCAATTAGCCACACAGAGACTGTTGCTATTGCGATTGTTTCTGTGTCATAGCGATCTACTACATTCTCGATTGCTGGATAGTCTGTTTCTTAACGCAACTGGGTTGCGAAAGGTGAGTGATTAACCCATGGCTCGAGGGACAAAGAAAATAGGTATGGACTGGCTCTCCCGACGCATGGACGAGTTGGGAATTGAATCGTTAGAAGAAGCTGCGAAACGATGCGACTTGAATCGTGGCACTTTGTATCGCTACTTCACTCTGGAGATGAAGCCGTCGATTGCTGTGCTTCCTCAGCTATGCGAAGGTTTAGATGCCTCGCCACTGGAGATTCTGCAGGCCCTGGGTGTGCAAGTGGATCAGAATTAACTGATCTTTCTGCCGTTTCTGCCTTTTGCGGTGAGGCAAAACGAATGACCAATGTTGAATGCGGATTACCTGATTCAAGAACATAGTCGCGAATAACTGAACGATTCGCAAATAACGCATACAACTGCACTTGCACCGCACGCAATAGATCCCCAGAGACTGCGTCGAGCGCTGTGGAGATCGGTGTTTCTGGATTCATCACGAGTCGAATCACACCGTCTGCAGGAACTTTGATCACCGGTTGTTCATTGTTGGTATCGAGTTGTATTTCCAACATAGCTTTACCCCAATTCATGCCAGTTGTAGATGAAACGTTGTGTTTTGGATGGGTGACTTTGATAAACGAAAATCTAAATGACGGAAAACATTTGTACTGAGTATTCAATCGCAACCATCTTGACCTTTTTATAGCTGTTAACTGCCTTATCGAACTTCTTCAAAAACCCCACAAGAATTTTGCCACACAGGTTGCGAATACGCAACAGATTACCGTAGAGTTCTCCCACTTGTTGCGAAAACGCAACAACGTGCGATTAGCACGTTTCGATAAAAGGGGGGATCGCTTTGCGAACCATTACCAAGAAAAGAAGCGTTAAAGGGGGTTTTGGCGTTTTTGCCGCCTTCCTCAGCGCTGGCTCGCTGTTGCTGACCACGGCACCAGTTCAGGCATCGACAAGTCCAGCAGGGTCTGGCTCGTCTAGTGGCTACATGTCCAGTTCAGCAATCGAACCGATGGTTGTTGACAACGAAAAGCCAACTTTTTCGTCGCCGAAGTCGTACAGCGTGCCGGAGAATCAGACAGCTGTTGGCACGGCGACTATCCAGCAGGCCTTTGCGGTGGTGTACTCCATCGACTCGGTGACTGGTGGTGCTGACCGTGCAAAGTTTTCGATCACGTCTGATGGTGTATTGACATTTGTGACAGCACCGGACTTTGAAACTCCTGCATCGGCAGCAACACCTCCAAGTAATACATACGAAGTGGTCATCACCGCGACGCGTACAGGTGGTTCAACAAAGAGCAGTACACAGACAGTGATGGTGACTGTGACTGACGTTGATGAAGACACACCAATCTTTACTTCTCCAAGTTCGTATGACGTGCCGGAGAATCAGACAGCTGTTGGCACGGCGACTATCCAGCAGGCCTTTGCGGTGGTGTACTCCATCGACTCGGTGACTGGTGGTGCTGACCGTGCAAAGTTTTCGATCACGTCTGATGGTGTATTGACATTTGTGACAGCACCGGACTTTGAAACTCCTGCATCGGCAGCAACACCTCCAAGTAATACATACGAAGTGGTCATCACCGCGACGCGTACAGGTGGTTCAACAAAGAGCAGTACACACACCGTGATGGTGACAGTGACTGACGTTGATGAATCAGCTGTGGTTCCCGCACCCACAAACGTGGTGGTTACACCACAGGCTGGTGCACTTGCTGTAGCGATCACTGCACCAGATGCCGAGGGAATCTTGGGATATTCCTACGAACACTCTCTGAATGGCGTGACGTGGTTCGCTGTTTTGGGAACTACCACTAATGCCATCTTGCCGGGACTTGCTGGTCTGACGCAGTATTCAGTGCGCGTTGCTGCAGTCACGCTTGCGGGAATCGGTACGTATTCGGCTCCGGTTTTGGCAACAACACTCGCATTGCCTGCGGGCCCTGCGGGTCCTGCTGGTCCTGCGGGTCCTGCGGGAGGAACTCCAACAGTTACGCAGACACCGGCAACATCAGGTTCAGTACTTGGATTGCAACAGGCAATTTCAAGTGTGCGTTTGTCAGTTGCATTCCGTAAGGGATCATCGAAGTTGACCATTCGTACTCTTGCCAGATTGCGTGCACAGATCCTCTTGTTGTCACCATCGTCAACCATTCGGGTGTATGGCTTACGTAACAGTGCTGAAGCACGGAAGCTGGCACGTCAACGCGCTCGCACAGTTGCAGGAGTAGTGCAAACACTACTTCCTAAAGCAACTGTCACAAGATCTACTCGCTATACGGGACAATCAACGGTTTGTCAGAGAGCAGCAAATCGTTGCGGAGTGATGTTGTTCCGTTAGTTAGTAGAAAACAAAACATATATCCCCACCTCATATTGGGGTCCCACCGGGGCTGTGGTTCTGCCGAAATGGCCGGACCACAGCCTCGGCGCATATTCGGGCTCTACGCTATTGAGGTGCTTCCTGTTCTCACTGTTGACGAAATGCGCGCAGCCGATAATGCTGCGATTGCTGCATTAGGAGACAAGGCGAAACCCTCTGGCAGCGACTACGACGTATTCATTCAACGTGCTGGGGCTGCGTGTGCGCGCGCTGCAATACAGATGATGGGCGGTGCATACGGAAAGCGCGTGACCGTGATCGCGGGCAAAGGCCACAACGGAGATGATGGGCGAGTTGCGGCTGTGCATTTACGTGAACGTGGTGCGCTCGTAACCATCTGTGATGCCACCGAGATGAGCAATGTGTTCATTGATGATCGCAACGCAGACCTTGTTATCGATGCTGCTTATGGAATTGGGTTTCGTGGCACATGGAACCCGCCCATTGTGTTTGATGTGCCGGTGCTCGCTGTTGATGTGCCAAGTGGTTTGAACGCGAATACCGGAATTGCAGAGGGGCCGGTGTTGCCTGCTCATCGCACGCTCGCATTTGGCGCGTTGAAGCGTGGCATGTTGTTTCATGACGGGCCGCAGTTATGCGGACAGATTGAAGTGCACGATGTTGGTATTGATGCAATGGCGCATCTCGATGACATTGATGTGTACCTCATGGAACCACATGATGTGATGCATTGGTTGCCACATCGCGAACATGACGCGCACAAATGGACGCACGCGTTGCGTGTAATTACCGGTAGTGCAGGAATGAGTGGTGCAGCAGCGCTTGTATGTGCATCAGCAATGCGTGCAGGTGCCGGCATTGTGCATGTGTCCATGCGTGATGGTGATGCATTGTCACATCTAGTCTTGCCAACAGAAGTAGTGCATCGTGCATTGCCACACACGGGGTGGGCTACAGCTATTGCATCAGACATTCAACGTTTTGATGCGATGGTGATTGGCCCCGGACTTGGTCGCGGCGATGACGTGGCCACCGAAGTACGCGCCGTGCTTGCTGCAACAACATTGCCCGTCGTGATTGATGGTGATGGACTCAGTGCTTCAGTAAATGCACATGGTGATGTGTCGACGTTGTCGTCGCGAGAGGGCATCACGGTGCTCACCCCTCATGATGGAGAATTTTCCGCATTAGGTGGCGACGCGCACGACATTGATCGCATCACTTCCACTCGCCAGGTTGCGCGATCCACCAATGCGACGGTGCTGCGCAAAGGCCCCGCCACCGTTGTTGCTCCGCCACGTGGGCCTGTGTTTTTGGTGTCATCAGGCGACAATCGCCTAGCTACTGCGGGCACGGGTGATGTGTTGTCGGGCATCATCGGTGCGTTTTTGGCTCGTGGCATGGAAGGCGCAACGGCTGCTGCCGCAGGAGCCATGGTGCATGGTCTTGCTGGGTCAATATGTATGGAGGAAGGAACGATCGCTCGCGATGTGGTGTCAGCGGTGGGCGAGGTGTTGTCTGACATGAACAAGAATTTGAATGAAGCACTGAATACTGAGAACACGCAATGACGGTTGATTTCTCGCAACGCTGGGCATGGGCCGAGGTGAGTTCGTCCACCATGTGTTTGAACTTTGCACGCATGGCTCATTACGCGTCATCTCCTCGTGCGTGGGCAGTGGTGAAAGCAGACGCGTATGGTCACGGTGCCGCGGTGGCAAGTCGCGCGGCGATGGATGGTGGTGCCGGTGGGTTGTGTGTGGCGCTTGCAGAAGAAGGTGCAGCACTTCGTGAAGAAGGAATTGTTGCCGACATTTTGTTATTGAGTGAGCAGCCCCTCGACCAGTCAATGACGATCGTGGAAAACAATCTCATCGCAACTGTCGCATCGTTTGAAGTAGCTGATGGTTTAAATGAAGCAGGCGTCAAAGGCCACCGCAATATTTACGTGCACATCAAAGTAGATACCGGTATGCATCGCGTGGGTATCGCGCCAGACCGCGTGGTGGCCTTGGCAAAACATATTCAGTCATTGCCACGTCTTCGACTCGAAGGAATCTTCACTCACTTTGCTGTTGCCGATGAACCAGCACGAGTGGAAAATGCAACACAACGCGAGATGTTCGACAAGGTGTTGAAAGAGTGTGCTGATGCTGGCATTGAGTTCACTTATGTTCACGCAGCAAACAGCGCAGCAACGCTTGCGGATCCTGCATCGCACTATTCATTCGTGCGTGTGGGCATTTGTATGTATGGTCTTGTGCCTGGTGACGGTGTGATGGGAATGGGGCCAAAGTTGTTGCCGGCGATGGCGTTGAAGGCGCGTGTATCTGCCGTGCGGCGAATCAAAAAAGGTGAAGCGGTGTCGTATGGACTGAAGCGTCCCGTTGAGCGCGACACGATTATTGCAACAGTGCCTATTGGGTATGCCGATGGTGTGCCACGCAAATTATGGGAAACAGCACAACCAGTTCTGATTGGTGGACAACGTCGTCCGATAGCAGGCGTTGTGACGATGGATCAGATCATGGTTGATTGTGGTGATGACGACAGCGTGCAAGTGGGCGATGAAGTGGTGTTGATTGGTGAACAAGGTGGTGAATCCATCGCCGTGCGTGAGTGGTCACAAGCGGTTGGTACTAATGACTATGAAATTGTGTGTGGCATCAGTCCGCGCATCAAGAGGGTCTATACATGATCGATCTGTGGTCGCGATCACTCGCTGATACACACGACATCGCCGCAGCAATTGCACAGATTGTTCGTCCGCGCGACATCATCGTGTTGTCTGGCGACATGGGTGCCGGCAAAACCGCGTTCGCCGCTGGCTTTGCGAAAGGCCTCGGTGTGTCAGATGATGAATACGTCTCATCGCCCACGTTCACGCTTGTGCACACGCATGAAACGGGTCGCATCCCGATGTATCACGCGGATTTGTATCGACTCACTTCCACCGGTGAGATCACTGACCTTGGACTACGTGAACACGCCGACATGGGTGCGGTGCTGCTTGTGGAATGGGGCGATGTTGCACTCGATGTGTTGGGTGATGTGATGGTTGTGCGCATCGATGCTGATGACGACGATGAGTCCGCGCGACGCATTGAGATTTCGATCGTGGGTCACGGGTGGGACACACGCTGGGAACAGTTGAAGCGTGCTGTTGCGAAATGGACAGAGCAATGATTCTTGCCATTGAAACAGCAGTTGAAAAAGTGGGTGTGGCACTGGGTGACTCGCGCGGCATCGCGGCATCGGTGTCTTTGTCGAGTGATCGTCGTCATGCCGAATCTCTCACGCCGATGATTGAGTTCGCGTGTTCGCACGCTGGCATGTCGTTAAATGATGTGAGCGCGATCGCTGTTGACATCGGTCCCGGCCTCTTCACCGGAATGCGTGTTGGCATCGCCACAGCAGAGATGCTTGCGTGGTCACTTGATGTTCCGATGGTGCCGGTGTGCAGTCTCGACATTGTCGCAGCGTCGTTGTGGAACGCAGAAGACACAGTTGTGGCAGCGCTTGATGCACGCAGAGGTGAGTTGTATTGGGCGATGTATCGACCCGATGTGGTGAACAAAAAGATGATTCCGATCATGTCACCTGTTGTGTCAAGCCCCGAAGACATGATCGTGGAAGTGAATGATCGCGGTGAGCCGGTGTGGTGTGTGGGGTCAGGGTTTGTGCGCTATCGCAATGATGTTGAGTTGATCACACATGCTCAGTTCGCACCCGATGCGCTCGCAACACCAAGTGCTGACGTGCTGGTGGAAATTGCGGTTGCCAGAATCGCCCGCGATGAAACAGTCGAGGCGCGAGATATTGAACCGATGTATTTACGCGCACCCGATGCGGAAATTAACTGGGCCGTACGAGAGGGGGCGTGAGATGAAGATCATGCGTAGCTCATCTCACAACACGCTCACCACTGAGCCGATGCGCCGACGTCATTTGCGTCGCATTTTGCAGATTGAAGACCAGGTGTATCCGCGTCCGTGGACGCATCGCACGTTCGTTTCGGAACTTGCCAACATGCGCCACGGTGATCGTCATTACATCGTTGCCTATGTTGATGACACTTTGGTGGGGTACGGGGGCATGATGTTTTCTGGTGAAGACGCACACATCACAAACATTGCCGTGGACCCAGCGTGGCATCAGCGCGGAGTGGCGACCGAGATGATGATTGATTTGTCACTCGTTGCCCATGAACGCGGGTGTGAAGCGATGACGTTGGAAGTGCGACATACCAATGTGGCCGCACAACAGCTGTATCGACGTTTTGGCTTTGTTCCCGCAGGAGTTCGCCGCAAGTACTACGAGAACCGTGATGATGCGATCATCATGTGGTGCCATGGTGTGAACACACCGGAGTTTTTGGAGCGCGTGAAACACGTGCAGGAGTCGCGGTCATGAGTTCCTTGCGTATTGATGAGTCCACCGTCATTCTCGGTATTGAGACAAGTTGTGATGAAACAGCTGCGGCTGTTGTCATGGGCGGCAATGACATCTTGTCCAACATTGTGTCCAGCCAAATCGATATTCATGCGCGCTTTGGTGGCGTGGTGCCAGAGGTTGCAAGCCGTGCACATCTCGAAGCGCTCATCCCTGTTGTTGATGAAGCAATCACGTCCGCTGGTATCGAGCCAGCTCGTATTGATGCCGTTGCGGCAACTGTAGGGCCGGGTCTTATTGGTGCGTTGTTGGTGGGAGTGTCGGCTGCGAAGGCGTTGTCGCTCTCGTGGAACAAACCATTCATTGGCATTAACCATATGGAAGCGCATTTGTACGCGGGACTTCTTGACGACCCCACACTTGAGTTTCCTCTTGTTGTGTTGTTGGTGTCAGGTGGTCACACGATGATCGTGGAGATGCGTGGACACGGTGACTATTCCGTTCTTGGACACACCATTGATGATGCTGCAGGTGAGGCATACGACAAAGTCGCGCGGTATTTGAATCTTGGGTATCCCGGCGGCCCGATTATCGACAAAGTTGCCGTCGACGGCAATAGCGAAGCAATCGCATTTCCACGCGCGATGTTGCATGATGGCCTCAATTTTTCCTTTAGTGGTTTGAAAACCGCGGTGGTTAACCATGTGCGCAAACACCCTGAAGCGAACAGCGTGGATGTTGCAGCGTCATTTCAGGCAGCCGTTGTTGATGTGTTGTGTGCAAAGACAATCCGTGCGGCAAAAGAAGTTGGCGCAAAAGGGATTGTGCTTGGTGGTGGCGTGTCGGCCAACTCTCGACTGCGCGCACAAATGACCGCACAAGGTGAAGAGAATGGTTTCAAGGTGGCGTTACCGAGCCGTGCGATGTGCACCGATAACGCGGCGATGATCGCATCCGCTGCGTGGTATCGCTTGCGTGCTGATGGCGCGACTGATTTGTCGGTGGGTGCGTTCCCACAATTGCGTCTACCGGTTGCGAAACGGTGATTGAACGATGACCGCAGAACTCACTACCAATCGCATGCCGCTTACCCTTGGCGCACAGACGTTTGACATTCCCGTGGTGCTCGCACCAATGGCGGGCGTGACGAACGTTCCGTTTCGCAGTTTGTGTCGCCAGTTTGGGCCTGGCCTTGTGTATGTGAATGAAATGGTGATGGCAGCAGCCCTCGTGCATGGAAACGCGAAAACAAAGAAAATGGTGGCGTTTTCTGACGATGAAGATTTTCGCAGTCTGCAGATTTACGGAAGCGATCCTGATTTTGTGCGTCGCGCTGTTCGCGCATTGTGTGAGCAAGACATTGTTGATCACATCGACATGAACTTTGGGTGCCCGGCGCAAAAAGTGACGCGCAAAGGTGGTGGTGCAGCGGTGCCGGTGAAAAAGAACTTGCTGCGCATGATCATGAATGCTGCTGTCACCGAAGCATCGAAATACAACATTCCTGTCACGTGCAAGTTCCGCATCGGTATTGATGATGACCTTGTCACGTTTATCGACACCGGGCTCATTGCCGAACAAGAAGGCATGTCGGCAATCGCGCTACACGCGCGTACCGCCGAACAGCACTATGCGGGTCACGCGCGGTGGGAAGCAATCGCAGAACTAAAGCGCGCGGTGACCGCTATCCCTGTTTTAGGGAATGGCGATATTTGGGAAGCACGCGATGCGATCGACATGATGAATCAAACCGGTTGTGATGGTGTGGTCATTGGTCGCGGATGTTTGGGTCGCCCATGGTTGTTTCGTGATCTGGTCGATGTGTTTTCTGGTCGCGCACTGCAGCCAACACCCACACTTGGTTTTGTGATCGATGTGATGCTTGATCATGCAGAGTCATTGTGTGAGTTGATGGAACACGAACCAGGTATTCGCAATTTCCGTAAACACACTGGGTGGTATCTCACCGGTTATCCCGTGGGCTCTGATGTGCGTCGACAGATGTCGATGGTCAACTCGCTACAAGAACTGCGTGATTTGTGCACGCGACTTGATCGTGATCTCACAATTGTCGCTGGTGGTGAACGACTCACGCGTGGTCACACGAACGGCCCGATCAAAGTGGTGTTGCCAGAAGGCTTCTTGGAACATCGCGATGATGTTGTTCCGCCAGCAGATGCTGCGGTCACAACATTGAGCGGTGGGTGAGACGGTGAGCAGTTACACGGTGGTGCTTGCATCAGCATCGCCACGTCGTCGTGACCTGCTGAATGAAATAGGTATCGACCCCGTCATCATTCCTGCTGATATCGATGAAACACCAAAGTCGTACGAGTCGCCCATTGCATTTGCAGAACGCATGGCGGAAGAAAAGGCATATCCCATCGCGCGCCGTGTGCTTGAAGAAGGTGACGTCGCGCATCCGTTTGCGGTAATCGCAGCCGACACTGTTGTTGATCTCGACGGACAGATTTTTGGAAAACCGGTTGACAATGACGACGCGCGTCGCATGTTGCGTGCGCTGTCGGGGCGCACTCATCGTGTGCACACAGCTGTTGTTGTGGTGGCGGGAACAGGTGAGGCGTTTCACAATGTGGTCACATCGCTTGTCACTTTCGTGCCCGTCACCGATGAGTTGCTCGAGTGGTACATCGCCACCGGCGAACCCCACGACAAGGCCGGGTCATATGCGGTGCAGGGCCAGGGCGGGGTATTGGTGGACAAGGTGCAGGGCTCAATGAGCAATGTGGTGGGCCTGCCCCTCACCGAAACCATGCAATTGCTGGAGCGCGCGGGTTTTCCTCGTAATAAGTAAGGAGAACCGAGAGGCTCGTTAGCACTCTCGGGTGCTGGTTGCTAACGGGCACCCGAGGTCTCTATCCTTAGCAATCGCACTCGGGGAGTGCTAAGCGCCCGCGTTTACCCCCTGGCGTGGGAAACACTTCCCAATCCAATTAAAAGCCGTGTAACGGAGGAAAAACATGAATCTGAAGCCACTTGATGACCGCATTGTTGTACGACCCAGCGAGGCCGAACAGACAACCGCCTCGGGTCTTGTCATCCCAGATACCGCCAAAGAAAAGCCACAGCAGGGAACTGTTCTCGCAGTTGGACCAGGACGCTGGAGCGATGACGAAGGTCAGCACTTCCCACTTGATGTAAAAGTTGGCGACATTGTGCTGTACAGCAAGTACGGCGGCACCGAAGTCACCCACGGTGGAGAAGATCTTCTCATTTTGAACAGCCGTGACGTGCTCGCGATCGTAGGTAAGTGATCATGGCCAAGCAACTGAAGTTTCATGATGAGGCACGTCGTGCACTCGAAGCTGGTGTCAACAAACTTGCTGACACAGTAAAGGTGACACTTGGACCAAAAGGTCGCAACGTTGTTCTCGATAAGAAGTTCGGCGCACCGACAATCACCAATGACGGTGTGTCAATCGCGAAAGAAGTAGAAATCGACGACCCATTTGAGAACATGGGTGCACAGTTGGTGAAAGAAGTCGCCACCAAGACCAACGATGTCGCTGGTGACGGAACCACTACCGCAACCGTTCTCGCACAGGCAATGGTGCAACAGGGCATGCGCAACGTTGCAGCCGGTGCAAACCCCATGGGTTTGAAGCGCGGTATTGAAAAGGCTGTTGCTGCTGCTGTTGAGTCCATCAAGGGTTTGGCAAAAGATGTTGACGACAAGAACGACATCGCAAGCGTTGCAACCATTTCTGCTGCTGATGCAAACATCGGAAACGTCATCGCAGACGCAATCGACAAAGTCGGCAAAGACGGCGTTATCACCGTTGAAGAGTCGAACACCTTCGGTATCGAACTTGATTTCACCGAGGGCATGCAGTTCGACAAGGGCTATTCATCGCCCTACTTCGTGACCGATCAAGAGCGGCAAGAAGCAGTTCTTGATGACCCATACATCTTGTTCCATGCAGCGAAGATCTCTTCGGTGCAGGCAATGCTTCCTGTTCTTGAATCAGTGATGAAGACCGGCAAGCCGCTGTTGATCATCGCGGAAGATGTTGAAGGCGAAGCGCTTGCAACATTGGTTGTCAACAAGATTCGTGGCACGTTCAACTCAACAGCAGTGAAGGCTCCTGGTTTTGGTGATCGTCGTAAGGCGATGATGCAAGACATGGCTGTTCTCACCGGCGGACAGGTCATCAGCGAGGAAGTGGGCTTGAAGCTCGACAACGCAACAATTGATTTATTGGGTCGCGCAAAGCGCGTCATCATCACCAAGGACACCACAACAATCGTTGATGGTGCAGGTGACAAAGAAGACGTTGCTGGTCGCATCAACCAGATCAAGACTGAAATCGACAACACCGATTCCGATTGGGATCGCGAAAAGTTGCAAGAGCGTTTGGCAAAACTTGCTGGCGGCGTTGCTGTCATCAAGGTTGGCGCTGCAACCGAAGTGGAGCTGAAGGAAAAGAAGCACCGCATCGAAGACGCAGTGTCTGCAACTCGCGCAGCAATCGAAGAAGGTGTTGTTGCTGGTGGCGGAACCGCACTGTTGCGTAGCCGTCCTGCAGTGTTGAAAGTAGTCGAGAGTCTGACAGGTGACGAAGCAACCGGTGCACGCACCGTGTATGACGCACTTGTTGCTCCTGCAAAAGCCATCGCAGACAATGCAGGCCTCGAAGGATCAGTTGTTGTTCAGACTGTGGAATCAGAAACTGGCAACAAGGGACTCAACGCTGCAACTGGTGAATACATCGATCTCGTGAAGGCCGGCATCATCGACCCAGCAAAGGTGACGCGTGCTGCATTGCAGAACGCTGCATCAATTGCTGCATTGGTGCTCACCACCGAGTGTCTCGTTGCTGACAAGCCAGAGCACAACCACGGTGGCGGTGGAATGCCAGCCGGCGGCGGTATGCCCGGCATGGGAATGATGTAAATCATTCGTCGCTTAACGATTAGACAAAGACCCGGGTCGTACAGCCCGGGTCTTTTGCATCTGATTGACATATGTGGCGCATTAGGTTGAAGATGTGGGTTCATCGCATTCACATCGAGATCGTGCACAACGCGGGTTTTGGTTGCACCAATTGTTTGAGTACCTCATCGCTGTTGCATGTGCGATGGTCGCGTATCAAAGCCCAACACCTGCGCCGTTAGTTGTTGCTGCAATTGTGATTGGAGTCAATGCGGCAGTGTCTAAGGGGGCACTTGGTGCGTTTCAGTGGATCTCAAAAGGTACGCATCGCCTCATCGATATTGGGATTGTTGCGATGATGGTGGTGATCGCGGTGTTGATGGACGCCGATCTGCTCACCCGGGTGGTGGTGCTGCTGTTGGCAGTTGTTCTCGCTGTGCTGGTTGTTGGAACGAACTTTGCGGAAAAGACCGTGCGTGGTGCGGGTTCAACGCCGGCATCAGAGGTGGGTAGCGAACGCAGCGAGGAGTGGGGCCGTAAGGCTGGGCGCCTCGCGGGAAAACTCGGACGGGCTGCCCGTAATAAGTTAGACTGAATCTCTATTCAATCTTAGGGGGTGCGCGCATGAAGCGTGTGTTGTCTTCTGTTCTTGCTGCTGGCGTGGCTGCTGTGTAGTGTGTTGCGCTGTCAACGTCTGGGGTATCTGCGAGCGTTACGCGGGCCTACATTCCTGACAATGCATTTGAACAGCGTTTGATTGATTTGGGTTATGACGATGCGCTGGACGACCATGTCAACCTAAACAACATCAACCGCTTGAAGACACTCGACTTGAGCGGTACCGCCCTCGGCGATCTCTCGGGCATACGGTATTTCTCGGCCCTGGAGACACTCAACCTTTCTGGCCTAACGGGCACACTCACCCAAGTGGGTGACGACGATTATGGCTTGCAGTTGCCAGGCACATTGCGGAATCTTGACGTTTCTAATAGTCCCACTATCCAAACCATTGACGTTGACTCTGGCGCCGTTGGTACAAATATAGAAACATTAAATGTTGCAGGAAGTACAAGCATCAATTCTTTATATCTCAACAACAATCGTCTTTCGTCGCTTGATGTTACTGGGTTGACATCGCTGTCGAACCTGTTTGTGGCACACAACAATTTGTCACAAATTCCCACCGGCATCTCACCATCGGTGAGTTACATCCAAATTAACGACAACAACATCACATCTGCTGACTTTTCTTCTGCCACAGGACTGGAATTGCTCTACATGGGTGACAACAAGCTCACCGCAATTCCCACTGGGCTTTCAGCAACCCTCTGGTTATTGCATCTCTCTGGTAACAACATCACGAGATTTGATGTTAGTCATTTGACAAATTTGAAGGAGTTGGCTCTCTCAGGCATCAATGTGGGGTCATTAGACTTGTCAGCCCTTACGAATCTCGAAGCACTGTATGCGAATAATGCCTCATTGCTGTCTGCTCCAAAGGGTCTCTCTCCCAACCTGCGAACACTCAACCTGAGCGGTAACTTCATCACCAGTTTTGATCCGTCCGCCTTCACGGTGCTGCGCGAGTTATACCTTTCAGACAATTCGTTGACGTCGCTCACTATTAAGAACCTCACTCAGCTTGAAGAGCTATCAGTGGGATCGATGATTTTGACGAACTTAATTATCGAAAACGCTCCTGTTTTAAATTACGTAACCTGGCCGACGTCGGTTGAGAATTTGGTTCTGAAGAACGTCGGGTTTGAAGACTACGGGGACATCAACCTTAGTGGCAGAAGCATGAAGACGCTTTCAATGGAGAACGTCTTTGGTGTGTATGAGATCAATCTGAATAGCAATCAACTAAGTACTCTCACAATCAATAACGTACGTAATTTGTCTTATTTGAATGTGGGCAGAAACCGTTTGTCTTCAATGATTCTCTCCAACCTGTCGCGTTTACGAGAGCTTCAAGTTGATAACAATCGCTTCAAAACTTTGAATTTAGGAAATCTTGAGGGTCTGTATACGTTAGATGCCAGTAACAATTTGCTTTCCTCAATTGACGTATCGGGATTATCAGAGCTAGATGATCTTGATGTCTCGTTTAACAAACTGCGAAAACTGGACGTCACCAAGAATCCAAAGTTGGACAGTCTTGCAGCGGAGCGCAATCAACTGACCTCAATCAACGTCTCAAAAAATCCAACACTGGGTTTTCTAAACGTTTCAAGCAATAAAATTCGGAAATTGGATGTGTCAAAGAATATTGAACTCTCCACGCTTGAGGCAAATGACAACTTACTGTCGCGCCTAAACTTGAAAAACAATGCCACGTTGACTGGTCTGTATCTCAATCGTAATAATTTCACGTCAATTACTCTAAAAAACTTGACACAACTTCAGAACCTGGACGTTAATGGCAACAAATTGCGGTCATTGAATGTCTCAAAGTTGGTCAACTTGTATTCGATTTCTGCAAACGATAATAACTTACGGTCACTGAATCTCGCGCGAAACACACTCCTTAACCGTGTCCAAGTTGCAAATAATCCGATATCAACATTGGTCTTTTTCAAGCAAGGCCCGTTGTGGAATTTTGATATTCGCAATACGAATTTGCGTTATCTTGACTTGCGATCGACTAGCAGAACGCCAAGCGTGGATGCGCGTGGCACAAAGATCACCATTCGTGTGGATGACCCGAAGCAGATGGCTCTCGATTGGCAGACCACCATCGACGCCGGTGTGCGAATAATCGACTAATTGGTAGCAAGGCCGAGTCGTCGTCGAATACCGGCGACGGTTCGGTACGCTGTGCGCCATGGCATTTGATCGTCCGGCACCAGATCTCAACAAAATCATCACAGCGTGGGAGACATGGGAAAAAGGTGAGGAAGCACCAGGTAAAACCCTTGCCAATTTAAAGACCGCAGGACTCGATGAAGTGCTCGCGGAATTGAAGGCAAGTGGCTGGGTGCCAGCATCGTCATGAATCGTCGCCCCGGTGGGGCACAGAACATCCCAACTCCTAAAGCGCGCGCACATGTGGAGGCGCCCACGTGGCGCGATCGAGATTTGTCGTTGTTGCGTGATTTTGATGCTGTGCAAGAACGTCTTGCGAAAGCCGTGTCGCCGTTACACGTTGACCCCACGGCATCTCCGCAATGGTTTGATGGCGCGCGACTATCAGCCGTCTTGATGCCACTTGTGAATACCGATGATGGACCGTCGGTTGTACTCACGCGTCGAGCGCAACATTTGCGCAATCATCGTGGGGAAGTGTCGTTTCCCGGTGGACGAGTAGAGCCCGAGGAAACAATTCTTGAAGCGGCGTTACGTGAAGCGGAAGAGGAAATTCGCCTCACTCGTGACGTGGTGTCACCACTTGGCACGCTTGAACCACTTGCGACGGTGGTGAGTAACAGTTTCATTACCCCTGTGGTGGGAACTGTGTCGCCATTGCCAGAGCTGGTGCCTGATGCTGGTGAAGTAGAACGTATTTTCACCGTGCCGCTGCACGACCTGGTGCGAGAAGACACCTATCGCAGTGAGATGTGGACAATTGATCGGTTACAGATTGACGAACTTCTCGAAGTTCATTTCTTTGAACTTGATGATGAGACGATTTGGGGCGCAACCGCGCGCATGTTGCACCACATGATCGACGTCATCACACGCGACTAACTCGCGGATGGTTTACGGACCGGCATACGTACGCACGAATCGGTAAAAGGTTTCCGCCCACCATTTACATGGTGTGCGATCAATCACCGAACGCTGTGCGCAATGAGCGCGCATGTCGGTGCGAAAACGTCTATCCACTCTGTCTCGAAGCGATGATGTCCACTTCTTGCCACCGTCAATATCTTGAAAGTTGCGATAGGCAAAGTCATGGCGCCGGCACGCGTCGGTGAAATCAAAACTTCGTCCCGTGCTACCAACAACGGGAGCAGAACAACCATCGGTTGTCCAATTGAGTCGCGCATCACGGTCTGGTGAATCTGCGGTGGCGATGAATTGCGCGAGTGATACGGAAAACGTGAGACGTGATGTGACTTGGTATTTGCTCGGTAGGCGAGCGGCATCAACAAGAGGTGACGATACGACCATCCAAAGACCCGAGATGGCAACGAGTGTGCGCAGAAAGCGTTTCATGCGACCCTCCTTTGTCATTCTCGTGTGTACATATCCACATGCACAACGGAAAGATACCAGTATGAGTTTTTAGTTGTAGGCAGTCACTATATTTCGGGAAAAGTAGTTGCACAATTGACTTCAAAAACTTGTTACTTTCTGAAGTGGATTCACTCTCAAAACGAAGTGAGTTACGTAAAGGAGCCATCATGGTTTTCAAAGATCCTGATTTAGATCAACTCGTCTACAACTTTTTGTCATTTGGCACAGCTGTAATGCTCGGTGCGTTCGTGTACTTCCTGACGCAAATCAAGTCGGTTGCAAAGCCCTATCAAAGTGGTGTTGCTGTTTCGGCTGTCGTTGTCGGAATTGCTGGATACCACTACTTCAGAATGTGGAGCGGTTGGGCTGAAGGCACGGTTAACGAAGGATATCGGTATGCGGACTGGCTAATTACTGTCCCACTCCTCATCGTCGAATTGCTTATTGTCCTCGGAGTCACAGCAGATCGTCGTAAGAAACTGATGTTGATATTGGTTCCAGCGACCGTCTTAATGATTGGTCTTGGATACCCAGGTGAAGTGTCGACAGAGGACGGTACGAAGTGGCTGTTCTGGATTCTTGCAATGTTGCCGTTTGCAGTCATCTTGGCGGTGCTTTCAACTGAGTTGAAGGCCGCCAGGGCTCGTGAAACCGGTGCGATCAGTGCAGCAATTCGGAATGCGACGGGAGTCTTACTTGTTACGTGGATGGTGTATCCAGTGGCGTACCTATTCCCAGTCATTTTTGAAGCTGGTCACGAAGGCGCTGAAACTGCTCGACAGATTGGGTATACGTTCGCGGATATCACCGCCAAGTGTTTATACGGTTTGATGATTTTGCAGATCGCAAAGGCACGCTCGGGAGATTCGCACTAATTCAGGCGAGCCAATAACGATTATCTCAAATGAAATGTGGGTGAAGTCATTATGACTTCACCCACATTTTGTTGTGAGTCAGAGTAGGGTACGTAAATGAAACCAAAAACTATTTTGCAAGCCTCGGTTCTCATTGCCGCAGCTGCGAGTCTTGCGTTAAGCATTTCCCTCTATTTTGCGGGGAATGATGAAAGCGACAAATTAAACGGAATTTACGTCGGAGTGTGGGTTCCGTCAATTTTGGCGTTAGGCGCGTTCATCCTCGCCGGTCAGAAAGGCAAGTGACATGTCTGAAGGTGCACTTTTTGCTTTTGGCACAGTGATTTTTCTCATCGTGATAACAGGTTCGTTGTTATATGGAATGGCAGTCGCCAAGGAACTTCAGGACCGTGAGGCACAGTAGGCATAAATAACCTGCAATAGTTACGAACGGATTTCCCGCAGTCGCATCACCATCTCCACCACACCGACAGCAGCTTCGTCGCCTTTGTTGTCGATACCGGGGCCACTGCGATCACGGGCTTGTTGTTCGGTGTCAACAGTGAGCACACCAAACATGATCGGCACACCAGTTGATAATTGTGCGTCTTGGATGCCACGGGCTGCCTCGCCGGCAACGAAATCAAAGTGTGCGGTATCACCACGAATCACAGCGCCCATACAGATCACACCATCAACTTTTCCTGATTCGGCAAGTGCCTTGCCAGCAAGTGGCACTTCAAACGCACCAGGAACCCACACTTCGACGATGCGCTCATCAGTGCAACCGAGGCGATGTAAGCCACGCACCGCGCCATCGCGCAATGCGGTGACGATGTGATCATTGAAACGTGCGGCCACAATGCCGATACGCATGTTTGATGCGTCGAGATCGGGAGGAAGATTTCCGGAAGATCCTGTGCGGGTCATTTCGAACCTTTCTTTTCTGATTCAAGATCAAGAAGATGTCCCATGCGCTCTTGCTTGGTGCGCAAATACGCTTCGTTTTCTGGTGTGGGGACTGTGTTCAACGGAACGCGTTCCACAACGGCGAGACCATAACCATCGAGACCGCCATACTTTGATGGGTTGTTGGTCATGAGGCGCAGGTTGCGTACTCCAAGGTCAGCCAAGATCTGTGCACCGATGCCGTATTCACGACTGTCAACCGGCAAGCCAAGCTCGAGATTGGCATCAACGGTGTCGAGACCTTTGTCTTGTAGTGAGTACGCACGAATCTTGTGGCCAATTCCGATGCCGCGGCCTTCATGTCCACGCAAGTACACGAGCACGCCACGGCCTTCCTTTTCAATTTGTGTCAGTGCCGCACTCAACTGTGGCCCACAATCACAACGACGTGATGAGAACACATCACCGGTGAGACATTCGCTGTGCACGCGCACGAGAACCGGTTCATCGGTGTTCACATCACCACGCACGAATGCAAGGTGTTCCACTTGGTCCAAAGTGCTGCGATACGCAACGCATGTGAACTTGCCGTAATCGGTGGGCACGTCAGCTTCGCCCATTCGCTCCACGAGGCGTTCGTGACGACGGCGATACTTGATGAGCTCTGCAATTGATGACATCAACAAACCGTGTTCTTTGCAGAACTTGATGAGATCCGGAACACGCATCATCGTGCCGTCATCGTTTTGAATCTCACAGATCACGCCAGCTGGCTCACATCCCGCAAGACGCGCAAGGTCAACAGCTGCTTCTGTATGGCCAGCACGCTTCAACACACCACCTGCGCGAGCGCGAAGAGGGAAGATGTGACCAGGACGTGCGAACTCGGCGTATCCCACTTTCGAATCGGACAGTGCCTTCAATGTCTTTGCGCGGTCACCAGCGCTGATACCAGTTGTTGTTCCTTCGATGAGGTCGACGGTGTCGGTGAATGCTGTGCGCTGGCTTTCGGTGTTTTGATCAACCATCAATGGCAAGCGCAAGTCATCGCAACGTTCTTCGGTGAGTGGCGCACACACCACGCCAGATGTGTAGCGGATGATGAACGCGAGTTTTTCTGGCGTTGCATATTGCGCGGCCATGATGAGGTCGCCCTCGTTTTCACGGTCTTCGTCATCGACCATCACGACTATTTCACCGCGACCAATCGCGGCGATGACGTCTTCGATGGGTGCAAAATCGCTGCTCATACTGTGACTGCTTCCTTATGTGGTTGAAGAATGATTTCGATGTCGTCGTCAAAACGCGTGGCACTCACTAATTGCCCGCGTATGAGGTCTTCGATTGACGTGCAGGGTTCGCCATAAAACACTGGCGCTGCATCAGGGTGTCCGCTGATTGTGGGGGCAACGTGAAACACGTATTGGTTAACGAGCCCGCGTGAATGAAACGCGGTGGCGATTGTGGGGCCGCCTTCCACCATCAACTGCAACACGTTGTCGCCACCGAGATGATCAAGTAATTCATCAAGCGTTTTGTCCCACACCGTCGCAGGTTGCACAGCCGCATCAGCGGGGATGGCCCGTGATCGTGACAACACAATGCGACGTGGTGATGGACCATGTGCATCGCGCACGGTGAGCGCCGGGTTATCTGCAAGCACGGTGCCCATACCAACTGCAATCGCGTCGCTTTCTGCGCGTAACTCGTGCACGCGCACGCGTGCTGATTCGCCAGTGATCCATCGCGGGCCATCAGGTTGTGTGGTGCGCGCATCAAGCGTGCATGCGATTTTTAACATCACAAACGGGCGACCAGTACGACGATGGTGAATGTATGGCGCGAGTTGTTGTGCAATCTCGTCGGCGCATACACCGGTCACAACATCGACGTTGTGTTCACGAAGATATGCAAAGCCGTTCCCAGACACCTTTGTGTCGGGGTCTTCAATGCCTGCCACCACGCGTGTGATGCCCGCAGCGACTATTGCTTCACAACATGGACCAGTGCGTCCGTGATGAGAACACGGCTCGAGCGTCACATACAACGTCGCATCAACAAGTGATGCTCCTGCTGCGCGCGCTGTGTCTATCGCAACAATTTCCGCGTGGCGCTTACCGGGTTCTTCGGTTGCGCCAGAAAACATGGAGCCATCGGCACACACAACGACAGCACCGACCCACGGGTTGGGACGCGCGCGCAAACGCGCGGTAGCCGCCTCTGCGATGGCAGGGCGCATCAATGCCTCATGGTCTGTCATGTTGTTCCTTGCTCGTATCCGGACTGTTACCGTCGGCCTCAGAATTTCACTGAGTCGGCCGCACCACCGAAGTGGATTGGTTCGCGGGCTATAACCGCCGGTCGGGACTTGCACCCAACCCCGCAAGGGTTTAGTTGTGGATCTTCAGGCTATGCCGGGTGCGTCTTTGCCAACAACCCCAACATCTCGATCCATCTCTCGCGCACGCTGCCAAGTGACGGGCCCCAGTTGAATGTCTTCTCAAGGGCTAGGTGACCGACTGCGATCGCAATTGCCAAGCGGGCGGCATCGTTTGCGGCGTCTGCCGACATGGCATTGTCTTTCTGGACTTGAGCAGCAACAGCAGTTGCGAGCGGGCTTGACTGTGGCATCTCAATTCCATCGACACCTTCAGCTTCCAACCAAATCGCAAGTCGTACGAGCAGGCGCGTGTCAGGGTCGCCGATTGCAGAGAGCTGAGATCCGCCCAAGTTGTTGCGGTAGCGCTCAATCATCTGCTCCATGAGGTAATTGCGAGCTGCCATAAAAAGAAGATGTTTAGACCCGAACCACACGTGGACAAAACCATGGTTGATGTCTGCACGTCTGGCGATGTCACGCACGCCAACATCGGAAAATGGAGTCTCGCGGATGAGGTCAATCGTGGCGTCGATGAGACGTTGCTCGCCCACCTCGCGTGAAATCGGGGAGCGGCGTTTGGTGGTCTGTTTCTGCGCGGCCATGGTCCATCGTTGCACGATCAGCAGTCAGCGGAACAGTCCAAGAACAGTCTGGCCGCAGACTCGGTGAAATCACCCGAACAGACCACAACATAGACACCGCCGCCGATTAGCAGGTCGTTGTCTCATGGGATTGTGGGGCATGGGGACCGAGACCATCTCGCGCCACGACAACACCCTGGTGTGGGAGATGCGTGACGACGATGACGCGATGGTGATGTCAGCTGCCGTGCGTACGCGTGATGGTGCCACGGTCTCGTTGACACGCGATGGGTTGTTGGCAATTCGTGAAGACACGGTGTTGGTAGTGGAGTTGATCGGGGTTGATCCGCAATCAGTGGTGGTTGCAAACAGCGCTGAGTTTGTGGCTGATGAGTGGGGTCGCGTGTCATTTGTTGTGAACAGTGATGACGAACTTGCCGTGTCGTTTACAAATGACGGCGTCACGCACACAACGACGCACGAGTTATCCGTAGTGACATCTCCGGCTTTTGTCGACACCACACTCGTACCTTTTGTATTTCTTCTGTTGGCGTGTGTTGCTGCATGGCGTGTGCCAGCAAATAGATGGCGCGTTCCTGGAAATCGACAACGGCGGCTGCGTGGTGCACCAACATAAAGTTCGGCGCCGAGATACGTCCAGCCATGACATTGCTGGTTGGTTGTATGCCGATGTATTTCTTGCTCTCATGATTGTGGGAGTGGGATCGTCGGTGGTGGTGAGGCAGGTGATTCCCTCCGATTCTGTGTTACCGCCACTGGCAGCCGCCAACGCAGCATCGTTTGGAACAGTTAGTTGTCGAGAGTTTGCAATACGTGTTGATGCGCGAACGGCTGATGATTCAGATGCGGTGTTGGCAGATGTCGTGACAAGCGCTTTAAACCGCGAGATCCTCGCGCGCGGATGGAGTGTCGATAACACGCAGTTGGCGTTGGTGATTGTGTTGGGGGGTTTTGAGATGTATGAAAATGCCGGCGATGGTGATGTGAGTGCGCGTGCTTTTCGCTCTCGTGTGCGACGCATAGTTCCCGAATTTGCCAATGTGGAAATGCGCACCGGCGGATCACGTACGGCTGTTGTGAATGACGAGCGAGTAGACGTTGGCAACAATGGTGACTTCATGCTGGTGGTGTACTTCTTGCACTCGAGTGAGATTGAACAGGATTGCGTATGAGTACGTCTCTTGTGTCGCGCGAGGAGGTGTGTCGAGTTGTTGACGCATGGTGCCGTAATACTGATCACTCATCTTCTGCGCTAACACAGTTATTTGTTACCGATGTGCGTGACGGTCACGACGTCTCACGCTGGAAAGATGTTCGCGCCGAAGATCTATTTGTATTTTCATCACCGAGAGCTCGGGTGTTGTTGGCACTACGTGCAGCGATTGTGTTGTTGCCGGTTCTTCTTACTTGGCTGGCGATATCTCAAGTGATTGATCCCTATGCCACTTACGTTCAAAACGTTGATTCTTCAGCCAATTTTCTGTGGTTCTGGCAATCAAACCCTGGTGAGGCGTTCGCAGCACACTGGCGGTTGAGTTATGTGGCGTTATTAGACGCTGGACTGTTGGCGGCGTTAGTGGTGCTATCAGTGCGTATTTCTTGGCATGAAACAGCGGTGTTTGAAAAAGACGAACGAGAGTATGACGAACTTATTCAGTTGGTGAATGTGTTTCTTGCGGGTTACTCACCTCTGCTTTCCGCGCAGCCTGAGCCATCATTGCAACACCAATCACCACCAATATCGCGCCAAGAACGCGCACCGCAGTCAGCGACTCATTGAGCGCCATCACTCCAACGGCAATCGATACAACCGGTTCAATCGTGCTGAGTACCGATGCTTGCCCTGGCCCAACGCGTTGAATACCAATGATGAGAAACCCGAGCGCGATGATTGTTGAGATGATCGCGGCGGCAAACGCAGCCGACCATCCTTGAACATCTGACGGTAGATCTGCGCGCGTGAAGATCCACGCAACAACGTTGGCCAGTGCTGCTCCAATCATGATGCCTGTGACAGACATGAACGCATCAACGTCTTTTAGTACACGATCAACAACGATGATCGACACCGCGTACCACGTCGCGGCGATGAACATCAGTGTCACGCCGGTCCATGATCCTGCTTTTATTTGTCCTGCTGTCATTGCTGCACCAACTACAGCGGTCATCAGCGACACAACTACCGCACGACTGGGAATTTGTTTCAGTACTAACCAACTCATCAACACGACCATGACGGGATAGGTGTAAAAAATGATCGTTGCGAGACTGATGTCAATACGTTCAACGCCAGACGCGAACAACATTGACTGTGGCGCATATCCAATCGCTCCAAGGATGATCAGCTTTCCCATCATTTTGCGTGACGGCCAAGGAACATTGCGCCGAATAAGAAGATGGAATAACACAAGACATGTCATTGCCCCAAGGAATCGAATCGTAAGCAGTCCAATCGGTTCAACACCGTGGTTAAAGGCAATGCGAGAGAACCAGGGGAGAAGTCCGAAGGCGATGCCACTGATGAGGATGTAGACAACGCCCACGTGTGCCGACGGTAGTGGGTAATTAGTTGTCGGGTGTGTTCTTTGGATCTTCGTTGGTCGTGGACGTGTTACGCGGAGCGTTCACAACGCGGTCACGCCGGATGACGTTGCGACCGATCACTGTTGCAATCACGCCGATGCCTCCCAGCATTACCGCAAAGGTTGTGTATTGCAGTGCGCCACCGCGTTCACCTGCGTCTTCTGGCTCTTTGCCACATCCTGGTTTTGGCAAAAAGCCAATGCACTCGGATGGATCTTTTTCAAGGTCGTAGTAATAAACGGTGTCATCGGTGATTTCTGTGTCGTCTTGTGGTTCAACTTCCGTGTCTGTTCCGGCAGCCAACAATGCCGATGGAACAGCAAGGGTGAATACACACGCAAAAAAAATTGCAGCGATCGCTCGCGGACTGGAAGGTAGAGCACGGGTCGCTGGCACGGCTCCATCGTCACACTCTCCACTAGGGTGAGACAAGTCATGAGCAACACCACGACACCTGTCACTCATCATCACGATGTTGTGCTGGTCGTTGATTTTGGCGCCCAATACGCTCAACTCATCGCCCGACGGGTGCGTGAGGCGCAGGTGTACTCAGAGATCGTGCCCCATGGCATTACCGCCGCGGAGGTGAAGGCGAAGTCCCCGAAGGCAATCATTTTGTCGGGCGGACCAAAGAGCGTTCATGTTGACGGTGCACCGCAACTTGACCCCGCCATTTACGACCTAGGCGTTCCCATCCTTGGTATTTGTTATGGCTGTCAGTTGATTGCTCAACAGTTGGGCGGGGAAGTGACCCGCGGTGGTCGCGGCGAATATGGACGCACCACCGTTACACGTGCGCCGTTGCCGAGCGCGCTGATGCCGTCATCGATGGCGCGCGAACACGATGTATGGATGAGCCACTTTGATGCGGTGACAACATTGCCTGATCGTTTTGTTGCGACAGCGAGCACGCCTGATGCGCCGATGGCCGTCATTGAAGACAACGAGAAACGTATTTATGGCGTGCAGTATCACCCTGAAGTTGTGCACACGACGGGTGGTCAAGATTTGTTGCAGCGTTTCCTGATTGACATTGCGGGATGTCGCGGTGACTGGACGATGGCATCAATTGTTGATGATCAAATCGCCGCAATTCGTGAACAAATCGGTGATCAGCGCGCAATCTGTGGCTTGTCAGGTGGCGTCGATTCATCTGTTGCGGCTGCGCTTGTTCATCGTGCGATTGGTTCTCAACTCACCTGCGTGTACGTCGACACAGGACTCATGCGTCGCGGTGAGAGCGAACAAGTTGTTGAGACATTTCGTCGCAGCATGGGAATTGAGTTAATTCACGTTGACGCCGGCGATCGATTCTTTGCAGCGTTGAAAGGTGTCACCGAACCGGAAGCAAAGCGCAAAGCAATCGGCGAGTTGTTCGTGCGCATTTTTGAAGAAAACACAGGTGGCATCACCGATGCGAAGTTTTTGGTGCAAGGCACGTTGTATCCGGACGTCATCGAAAGTGGTGGAAGTGACGGCAACGCCGCGGTGATCAAGAGTCATCACAACGTTGGTGGTTTACCAGAAGACATGACACTTGAGCTCACTGAACCTTTGCGGTTGTTGTTCAAAGATGAAGTGCGCAAAGTGGGAACTGAATTGGGACTGTCGGACGACATTGTGTGGCGTCAACCATTTCCAGGCCCCGGTCTTGGTGTGCGCATCATTGGCGAAGTCACACCGGACAAAGTTGCGTTGTTGCAACACGCAGATGCGATCGTGCGCGAAGAGATCGCGGCAGCTGGATTAGAACGAGAGATTTGGCAAGCATTCGCTGTGCTTGCAGACATTCGCAGTGTGGGTGTGATGGGTGATGAGAGAACCTATGGTCACCCGATCATCATTCGCGCAGTGACAAGTGATGATGCGATGACTGCGGACTGGGCGCGTTTGCCGTATGACTTGTTAGAGAAGATGTCGTCGCGGATTATTAATGAAGTGCTTGGTATTAACCGGTGTGTGTATGACATCACGTCAAAACCACCGGGAACTATCGAGTGGGAATAGTCGTGTTACTGCGCGGTGTCTTATAACTGGGTGACAAGAATTGTAAATGTGGCAATAAAGTAGGCGCTCATGAGTGATGCGAGTGCCCACAAACCGTGTTGGACTCCACGCAGAGTGTTTTCTACATAATCGAATCGCTGGTCAACTGCGGCTAATCGTGCATCAATTGCGTTAAACCGTACTTCGACCATAGAGAATTTGGCATCCATCAGCACTGACAGATGATCTATGTCAGATTTCCGAGCAACGTCACCCCAGCCTGATGGTGGGAGATGTTCCATTAAGACTTCAGCCATACACCAACACTAATAATCTTGAATCCTTGTGATTTCAGCGAAATACGGGCGACGGGTATAGACGGTGGTCTGCCAGTACCCTGTACAAGTCATGAACTTGATCTGCTCTCTGGTTCAGCGCATTACGCGTCGCTCGCGGTCAACCACTCGACCCAAGGTGTTTCTTGGTGCGACATTGGCCGTGGCAATTGGCGTCACTGTTGTTGCTTTTCCTACCGACACCGCCACAGCGACAGGTTCAGACTCAAAACGTCGCGAAGTTGAAGCGTTAGCCGACGAACTCGAGCGATTGACCGAACGCATGGACGCCCTCGCTGAAGATTACGTCGAAGCAATTGCGCTGCAGGAAGAACTTGGTGTTGAGGTGCAGCAGGCGCGTGATGAACTCGCCGAGACCGAACAAGAGATTTCCGCGATGCGCGGCACGTTGTATCAGGCAGCACTGAGTCGCTTTATGAATGGTGGACGAAACAGCACGCTCACCAACTTGCTCACCACAACAGGAAGTGTGCAGGACGCCTTGCAACGTGAAGAGATGACTTCAATAGCGTTGAACACGGGTGCATTAACGACCGATCAACTTGATGCGTTGGCCTACAAGTTAAACAAGCAACGACAGGCGCTCGAGAAAAAAGAAATCGAGGCCGAGAAATTGGCTGCAACTGTATTGTCTCGCCAAAGTGATGTGGAGTTGCTTGCTGCTCAATATGAAGCGCGTAAGAGTAGTGCGCAAGGCGAGTTGTTAACTCTGTTGCGTGCTGAACAAAGTCGCCGTGAGTCAGCAGCATTTGAAGAAGCAAAGCGTTTCGCTAACCAATATCAATCAACACAGCAGAAGTACTCGAATCTTCCGAAGGTGTCTGCTCGAGCACAAACTGCGGTCAGCGTTGCGCTGAAACAACTGGGAACTCCGTACAAGTATGCGATGAGCAAGCCCGGTGTTGGTTTTGACTGTTCTGGCCTTACCACTCATGCGTGGGGTGCGGCCGGTGTTGGTCTGCCACGAAACTCCCGTGCGCAGTACTACGCGTTGCCACGTATTCCGAAAGAAGCAGCCCAACCGGGAGACCTCATTTTCACGGGTAATCCGATTCACCATGTGGGCATCTATTTGGGCGGTGGACGAATGGTCCATGCACCACAAACTGGTGATGTTGTGAAAATTAGCCCGGTGAGTTGGTACAAAGTCGTGGGTGTTGGGCGACCACGCTGATATCGCCACACACGAACTACCGTTAAGCGCATGCACGACGGGATTGATGAGCCAAAAGTTGAAGCGTGGCTAAACGCCAACGTTGAAGAATTGCAGGGACCGTACTCCTACACGCTTATCGCAGGTGGCCGTAGCAATCTCACATTCCTTGGCACTGATTCAAAAGGCACGCGGTTTGTTCTGCGTCGTCCGCCTCTTGGCCATGTTCTTGCAACTGCTCATGACATGGCGCGCGAACACAAGATCATCTCTGCAGTAGGCAAGACCAATGTTCCGGTACCGCGCACGCTTGGGTTATGTACCGATGACGAAGTAAATGGTGCGCCGTTTTATGTGATGGCGTATGTCGACGGAATCGTTCTTGATTCACAAGAACGCGGCGCGATGGTTCCCGAGAATTTACGTGAGCAGGTGGCGTTCGACCTCATTGATGTTCTGGCGGCGTTGCACACTGTCGATATTGACGCAATCGGTCTCGGCGATCTCGCAAAGCGCGAGGGATATGTGGAGCGCCAAGTGAAGCGTTGGACAACGCAGTGGGAAAACTCAAAGACTCGAGAGTTGCCAGAGATTGAAGAAGTAGCGAAGTTGTTGAAGGCGAACATGCCAGTGCAACAGGCAACTGCAATCGCCCATGGTGACTATCGCTTGGGCAACTGTCTCACTGATGTGAACAAGGGTCGCGTTGCTGCAGTTCTTGACTGGGAGTTGTGCACGCTTGGCGATCCGCTTGCAGACCTCGGATACATCGGTGTGTATTGGTCAGAGCCGGGTGAGAATTTGCGGCACAACGATCCTTCGGGACTTGCTGGTTTCCCAGGTTATGACGCACTCGTCCAGCGGTATGCGCAAAAGACTGGTTTTGATGTGTCAAACATCAACTACTACAAAGCGTTTGGTGCGTTTCGTTTGGCCGTCATCAGCGAAGGTGTGTACGCGCGATACATCCACGGTGCAATGGGCAAACAGGACTATGACCCGACACCATTAAAGGAAAGCACTGATGCGCTTGCGCGGATGGCGCTTTCCACCATGAAAAAATAACTCGTTAGAACAAAGGACACCTCATGCCATCCTCACGTGAAAATAACGCTGCTGCCTTGGATGGTTGGGAGAAGTCTTCATTCACTAGTGCGAATATCACTCGCGATGTGTATCGACGTGGGACCGGACCCGCGGTCATCGTGGTTCACGAAATTCCGGGCATCACACCAACGGTGTTGCGCTTTGCGCAAGACACCGTGAATGCAGGATTCACTGTTTTCTTGCCTGATCTTGTTGGCACACCAGGACGCATGGTGTCTCAGAGTTATCTCATGTCATCTATGGCCAAAGTATGCATCGCGCGGGAATTCACCACAATGGCGATGAAGAAGACATCACCGATTGTGTCGTGGTTACGTGCACTCGCCCGTAATGCACACGATGAGATCGGCGGCAAAGGTGTTGGCGCGGTGGGCATGTGTTTCAGCGGTGGTTTCGCCCTTGGAATGATGGTTGATGACATCATGGTTGCACCTGTTCTCGCGCAACCATCGTTGCCATTTGCCATCGGATCGTCGCGCGGTACAGATCTTGGTTTGTCACCCGATGATGCCGTGGTTGTCGCTGAACGCGCTCGTCAAGGTTGTGAAGTGCTCGGTCTTAAATTCACGCAAGACAAGTTGGTGGGCGATCGCTTTGCCTCACTTCGAGAGTTGTTGGGTGATGCTTTCATTGCGGTGGAGATTCCGTCACAACACAAAAAAGATCACAGCGTTCTTACCGAACAGCGTGACGACGCAAGTGTCGAACGTGTTCTCGCGTTCTTTCAGCAGAAACTGCATTAATTACTTGACCTGAACAAACTCGGAATTGGTTCCGAGTTTCAGTTATTTTGGCCCGCCGTCAATGTTCAGCAATGTGCCGGTGGTGTAACTGCTTGCACTGCTCGCAAAGTACAACGCGGCACCAACGATCTCGTGTGGTTCACCACCACGTTGCAACATGTAGGAGCCTTTCGCTAGAGCGGTGAACTGTTCCATATCCCATGCTTTCGAGATATCGGTGAGGAAAGGTCCGGGTACCAAACAGTTCACGCGAACATGTGGTGCGAAAGTGTTTGCGAGTCCAACTGTCAAGTTGTTGACACCCGCTTTTGCGGCACCGTAGATCACTTCACTTTTCGTGGGGCGCTGACTCGCAATAGACGACACGTTGATGATGGAACCACCATGAATCTTTCCTGATGCATCAGGAGTTGACATGTGTGTGCCGATCAACGCCGACAAACGAAACGGTCCTTTCAAGTTCACTCCGAGAACTTTGTCGTATAACTCTTCAGAAATTTCGACAACTGATGGATAGAGCGGCGACATACCCGCGTTGTTCACCAGGATGTCGATGCGACCGAACGCTTTGATTGATTCCTCTGCGAGTCGTCCGGCATCTTCCCATGACGCAGCGTGATATGCGATTGCCATGGACTTTGTTCCACGTTTGCGTACTTCTTCAGCAACCACTTCGCAGTTCTCTAACTTGCGACTCGCAATGATCACGTTTGCACCGTGTTCGGCGAATGCAAGTGCCATCTCACGTCCGAGGCCACGGCTACCGCCAGTCACGATTGCGGTCTTACCGCTTAGATCAAAGATGTCTTTACTACTCATGATGCAACCTTTGCAGAAAACTCCGGGTGTCGAAATGTTGAGAGCGCTTCTTTTGCTTTCACCGCTGTAGCGCCAGCCGTAATGATGTGGCGTGATAGCAGACCCTTTGCAGCTTTCGCATTGTGTCCACCCATACGTCCGCCGGACTTTGTCACGAGATCAACTCGAATTGCGTGTGGCACTTGCGTCCAATCAATTGCCGCGCGATGTTCATTTGGCAACAAATCGATGATCACGGCCTTTTTCGCGTACGAAAGAAGCGCTGTTGTTGCAGGTTCACGCCACCAGTTCGCGAGAAGTCCCATTGGAGATAGTCGTGCACCCATCTTCAGTCGATAGTCGGGGATGGGGTCACCGGCAGTGACAAGTCCGTGCAATCCCGATACGACAACAATCGACGACATCGCACGCGTTCGCTGTGGGGCAGTGAGACTTGCGAGATCAAGGTGGTCCCACACAACGCCTGTGTAGCGCTGCCAGGCGGGCAGAGTGGGTGCGCCCACGAGACGAGTGTTGGCTTCTTGTGCGCGAGAAAGCAATGCGCCTTGCACACCGAGCAGTGCTTTTCCGCCACCTTTTGCCGCGAGGAGGGCCTGCTCAACCTCTTTTCGTTCGGTGTTAAGAGATTTTCCGAACGTGCCCGATTGGGTTGCCCATCGGGATTTCGCGGTGCCGCCCTGGGCTTTTCCCTCTGATGGAGGGAGCAAAATGACGACATTGGGGCTGACCATCGCTCCAATGTATTACTAGAAGGTAAATCGAAATGTTTTCAGAGTTACCAATTGGTAATACGCTGGGGCGATGCGAGTACACGTCATCAAAGAGAAATGTCAGGGACATAACCGTTGCTATTCATTGGCACCCGAACTGTTCGACGTCGACGACCTCGGCAATGCGTTCGAACTAAACGATGGAATTGTCCCTGCAGGTCTTGAAGACAAAGCGCGTCTTGCACATAAGAACTGCCCCGAGTTCGCAATTGAAATAACGGAGGACTGATCATGGCTTCGATTTATGGTCCAGTGACTGACTGGCAAAACGATTTCGATCACACCGACCCGGAATACAACGAGCGCATCCACGAAATTTGGGATGACCTGCTCAATGCAAAGAAGTGCCCAGTTGCTCACACCGAGCGTTTCGGTGGCACGTGGTTGCCAATCACGCACGAATACGTGCGCGAGATTGCATACGACACCGATCACTTCACCAGCCGTTCTGTTGTGGTGTCAACTGTGAAACCAGATGACGCTCCGATTCCTCCGATGCCAGCTCCAATCGGTGCTGCGCCTCCGATCACAAGTGATCCGCCGTTCCACCAAGAAGCACGTCGTCTTCTTCTCCCAGCGTTCGCGCCGAAGATAATTGAACCGTGGGAAAAAGAAGTTGAGAAGATTTGTCACGACCTCATTGACGCAATGGGCGAGCGCGAATTCATCGATGCAGCTGTTGATTACTCACAGCACATTCCCGTTCAAGTCATCGCGCGCATGCTCGGATTCCCTGTGGAAGACGCTGACAAGTTCCGAGGCTTTGTGCACCTCGTGCTCGAAGCTGTGAATGAATCGCCACAGGCGCGTCAGGCCGCATTTGAGGCATTCAACGAATACCTCGACAAGCAGATTCAAGATCACAAAGACAACCCACGTGATGACCTCACAACGTTCCTCATGAACGCTGAAATCATGGGTAACAAGTTGTCTGATGAACACGTGCGCGGAACCATCGTGTTGATCCTCATTGCCGGTATCGACACCACGTGGTCCGGCATTGGTTCATCGTTGTGGCACCTTGCTGGTCATCCGATTGACCGTGGTCGCCTCGTTGACAATCCCGATCTCATCCCCACAGCGACTGAAGAGTTCCTGCGTGCATACGCACCAGTGACAATGGCGCGCATGGTGAAAGAGGATCACGACTTCCACGGTTGTCCGATGCAGAAAGACGACTGGGTGTTGCTGCCATTCCCAGCGGCAAACCGTGACCCAGAAGTGTTTGAAGACGCCGACAAAGTGATCATCGACCGTGAAGAAAACCGTCACGCAGCGTTTGGTCTTGGCATTCACCGTTGTCTTGGTTCAAACCTTGCACGCCTTGAGATGAACGTTGCGACGCGAGTGTTCCTTCAGCGATTCCCCGACTTTGAACTCGCACAAGGCGAGCAAACAAAGTGGAGCGTTGGTCAGGTGCGCGGACCTCGCAAGTTGCCAGTGCGCGTACTTGCACGTCGCCCACGTCCATAACGTTGTCCGACAACACTCTTAATCCCGATCAATACGAAGCGGTCCACCATCTTGGTGGGCCGCTTCTTGTTGTCGCAGGAGCAGGATCTGGAAAGACGCGTGTGCTCACTCAACGCATTGCGTGGTTGATCTCATCGGGCGTGCACCCGATGAAGATTCTGGCGATCACATTTACCAACAAAGCAGCTGATGAAATGCGCCATCGAGTCGCTGATCTGGTGGGCCCAGTTGCACAACAGATGTGGGTGAGCACGTTCCACAAAGCGTGCGTGCGTATCTTGCGGTCACACGCGGATCGTCTTGGATATCCAAAGACATTCACCATTTACGACTCACAAGACAGCAAACGCCTTGTCGGCTATGTCATTCGCGACATGGGCCTTGACCCACGAAAGTTTCCTGCAAACGCTGCTCAAAGTCGTATCTCGTTATGGAAGAACGAGTTGATGACATGGCAGCGTGCTGCTGATTCCGCCGTGTCGGTCGTTGATCAAAAACATGCTGAGGTGTATCGCGAATATCAAGAACGTTTGACTCGTGCCGGTGCGATGGATTTTGATGACTTGCTTGTCAACGTCGTGAGACTTTTTGAAACATGTCCCGATGTCTTGGAGATCTATCAACAACGGTTTGAGCACGTTCTCATTGACGAATATCAAGACACCAACTATGCGCAAAACAAGATCGTGTTGATGCTGGGCGCTGTTCATCACAACGTGTGTGTGGTGGGTGACACCGATCAGAGTGTGTATCGATTTCGTGGGGCTGACATGCGCAACATCAACGATTTTGAAAAAGCATTTCCCGATGTCACTGTGGTTGTGCTCGCGCAGAACTATCGCAGTACGCAAACGATTCTTTCAGCCGCTAATGCGGTAATTGCACACAACCGTGATCGACGTCCGAAAGATTTGTGGACATCACAAGATGGTGGCGATCGCATCGTGCGCTATTACGCAGAAGATGAATACGATGAAGCAACATTCGTCGCCTCAACCATCAAAAGTTTGCATGAGACTGATGGTCGTCAGTGGCGAGAAATGGCGGTGTTCTATCGAGCGAATGCGCAGAGCCGTGTGGTGGAAGACGCGTGTATGCGGCACGGCATTCCCTACAAAGTTGTGGGTGGCACCAAGTTTTATGACCGACGGGAAATCAAAGACGCGTTGGCGTATTTGAATTGCGCTGTCAATCCCCATGATGAGGTGAGCATCAAGCGAGTGATCAATGTGCCAAAACGTGGCATTGGCGACACAAGTCTTGGAAAGATCGACTCGTATGCAGCAACACGTGGCATCAGTTTCTTTGATGCGTTACAACACGCATCAGAAGCTGGCGTGAGTGGTGCCGCCACAAAGGGAATTGCTTCGTTTGTGTCGCTGATCACCGAATTGAATGATTCATTGAGCGATGGCCCAGCGGCTGTGTTGCAAGTCGCGTTGGAAAACAGTGGCTACATCACGGCATTGGAAGAAGAAGACACAATCGAATCCGCAGGTCGTCTCGAAAATATCTCTGAACTGATTGGTGCCGCAGAAGAGTTCACCGTTGTTGATGAATTCTTAGAGCAAGTAGCGCTTGTCGCCGACACCGACGATCTTGACGGCGATAATCGTGTGGTGCTCATGACGCTTCATGCCGCAAAAGGTCTTGAGTTTCCTGTTGTGTTCTTGGTCGGGTGCGAAGAAGGAGTGTTTCCGCACAATCGCGCTCTGCTTGACCCACACGAACTGGAAGAAGAACGACGCCTTGCGTATGTCGGTATCACCCGTGCGCGTGAACAGTTGTTTGTATCTCACGCCTGGCAACGGATGTTGTTTGGACAAACCCAATACAACCCCCCATCACGCTTTTTGTCAGAAGTTCCCGCCGAATTGTTCGATCGTCAAGGCCATGTTGATGCCGGGTACGACAGCGAACGCAGTTTTGGTCGTTCGTCCTCATCGTGGCAAGACGATGAAGTGCCGGCATTTCGAGAACGCCGTGACCGCTACGTGTCGCGTGCAGTGGATGCCGCTGCAAAAGTACGCCCACAGCGAGAACGACACTCCGCTGATGAATTTGCACATTTGCGAGTCGGCGATGATGTTGAACATTCGATTTTCGGCGAGGGTGTCATCTTGGAACTGCGGGGTAGCGGTGACAAGGCGGAGGCCACTGTGCGTTTCAAAGACAGCGGTACCAAACACTTGGCGCTTGCGTGGGCGCCACTCAAGAAACTCAATAACTGACGGTGCACAGTTGTGCTCGTCCAATTTGGTTGCAAGGCAACTCCATCAACCCGCGGGTGAAGTAGTAGACATATACGTATGAAGGCAGCAATTCTCATCGAGAGCCTGACAGGCAACACATGGAAAGCCGGCGAAAAGATCGCGGCGTTATTGCAAGAAGAGAACTGGTCGATCAGCGGCTTTTCATCGGTAAAGCAACCCGACTTTGCGGGCATTCAAGAAGCCGACGTTGTGATTGTGGGTACATGGGTGCACGGTCTATTTGTCGTCGGACAAGCACCGTGGGCTGTTGATCGATTGCGTGCTCTCCCCGCAATGGCAGGCAAGCAAGCCGCTGTGTTTTGCACGTTTGCTTTGAACCCAGGGAAGTCACTTGATGTGATGACAAACGCAATCTCATCGCGGGGTGCAGATGTCATTGGTGGTCTTGCGCTGCACCGGGCAAAACTTGATGATCACACGTTGCAATTTGCAACACGACTTGTTGACAACATTCCATCGCGCTAATACGCGAGTTAATTGTTTGACGCTGTCGAATTCCCACGTAGGTCGATAAACAACGTTGCTCGATTTTCCACTACGGGACGAATGTCCGCTGGTAGCGCGAGGTCTTCCACGCCAAGGGTGCGCGAGTCGCAATCGGTGAATGTTCGGGTGTCTTCCACCTGTGTCACTAGACACGCCGCATCTCGGTCAGCCGGATACCCCATGTACACCTGCCACCCACTGGCTGGGTCATCGCCTGTGTGGTCGAGAATGATCGAGCGTGTGCCCTCTGGACTTTTCAAGTCGGGGAAGTAGAGCGGACCACCCTCATCAACTTGTGTTGCCAGTGATTTGACGGGGCCTACCTCAAAAATGCTGGTTCCCACGCGAATCGTGTCTCCTGGGTTGCGTGAGATGAAGGCGGCAACTGCCCATGTCGCAAGAAACATGAGACCAAAGCCGATGATGCCCGCCACCACCGGGACGACGGCGCGGGCGAATGTGGACTGGGGGCGGGGCAGTGGCACACACACATTGTGGCGGGTTAGGGCAGAAATGCCATGACGGCGTAGGGTTTTCTTTCTGTGAAGCGCACCTACCGAGTTGTTGTAGCCAAGCCGGGCCTTGACGGTCACGATCGTGGCGCGAAGACCATCACCCGTGCTCTCCGTGACCATGGTTTTGAAGTGATCTACACCGGCTTGCATCAAACCCCTGAACAAATTGGCGAGACCGCATTGCAAGAAGATGCCGATGCCGTTGGATTGTCGTTGTTGTCCGGAGCACACAACACATTGTTTCCTCGCGTGATGGAAGAACTTCGCTCGCGAGATCTTGGTGATGTTCTTGTTTTTGGTGGTGGTGTGATTCCAGATGCTGATGCGCGCGCATTGCGCGAACAAGGTGTTGGCAACATTTTTGGACCAGGGTCGTCGCTGAAAAGCATCTGCCAGTGGTTAGAAGAAGAACTCGATAACAGGGAGTAATGAATGGACCTTTTTGAGTACCAAGGAAAGCAATACTTTGCGCGCTTCGACATTCCAGTGTCTGCTGGTGGTGTCGCTGTCACTGTTGATGAAGCAGTACAAGTTGCGGAAAAAGCTGGCTACCCCGTTGTGGTGAAGGCTCAGGTGCAAGTTGGCGGCCGTGGCAAGGCGGGCGGTATCAAGTTGGCAAACAACGCCGACGAGGTGCGCACGCATGCCGGCAACATCCTCGGCATGGACATCAAGGGTCATCTCGTAAAGCGCATTTGGGTTGAGAACGCCTCGGACATCAAAGAGGAGTACTACGCATCATTCACTCTCGATCGCGCCGCCAAGAAGCACTTGCTGATGTTGTCTGCTCAAGGTGGTGTCGACATCGAAGAAGTCGCTGCGAAAGATCCAGACGCAATTGTGAAGTTGCATGTCAACCCAGTTGAAGGTCTGTCACTTGATGCTGCGAAGAAAGCCGCAGTGCAGGCAAAGATTCCTGCTGGTGCACAAGATGGTGTTGCAGACATTCTCGTGAAGTTGTATCGCTGTTTCACCGAAGGTGACTGCGACCTCGCGGAAATCAACCCGCTTATTTGGAAGCCAACGGGCGAAGTGCACGCACTTGACGCAAAAGTGAGCCTTGATAGCAACGCTGATTATCGTCATCCTGAGTGGGAAGAATTTGCTGCCACAGTCGAACTCGATGCCCGCGAAAAATTGGCGCGAGATAAAGGGCTGCAGTACATCGGTCTTGATGGCACAGTCGGCATCATCGCAAATGGCGCTGGTCTTGCGATGAGCACGCTCGACGTGGTGAATCAAGTGGGTGGAACTGCCGCGAACTTCCTCGACATTGGTGGTGGCGCAAACGCCGACCTTATGGCGAGCGCACTTGAAGTGATCAACTCGGATCAAAACGTGAAGAGCATTTTCATCAACATCTTTGGTGGCATCACCCGCGGTGAAGAAGTGGCAAAGGGTGTCGTCGAGGCACTTGGTCGCGTTGATCTTCGCGCACCCATCGTGATTCGTCTTGACGGAACAAACGCCGAGGAGGGTCGCTCGATCCTCGCGAATGCTGGCATTCCTGAATCAAAACTCATCAGCAAACCAACAATGCTCGAAGCTGCAGAAGCAGTCGTTGCTCTTTCGAAGAAGTAGGACTCGTCATGGCAATTTTTGTAAACGAAAACACCAAAGTGATCGTGCAGGGTCTCACTGGTGGTCAAGGCAAGTACCACGGTCTTCGCAACAAGGCATACGGAACACAAGTGGTCGGCGGTGTGACACCAGGTAAAGGTGGCACAGACGTTGAAGGCATCCCCGTGTTCAACTCTGTTGCTGAAGCAGTTGCAGCAACCGGTGCAACCGCATCGTTTGTTGCTGTTCCGCCCAAAGCTGCATCAGCTGCAATTCTTGAAGCAGCAGCGGCTGGGATCAAGTTTGTGGTGTGCATCACTGAAGGCATTCCTGCTCAAGATGAAGCACGTACCTACAACACACTCGTGCGTGATTATCCGAAGACGCGTTTGCTCGGGCCAAACTGCCCAGGCATCATCAGTCCAGGAAAGTGCAACATCGGTATTACCGCTGGTGAAATCGCACAGACTCCGTCTGCAAAGGGTCCAAATGTTGGCATCGTGTCACGTTCAGGAACGCTCACATATCAGGCACTGTATGAACTGAAGCAATTAGGTATTGGCGTATCAACATGTGTTGGTATTGGTGGAGACCCAGTGCCAGGCACATCATTCATTGATTGTCTTGCAGAGTTCCAAAAAGATCCTGAGACACACGCAATCATCATGATTGGTGAAATTGGTGGATCAGCCGAAGAAGAAGCAGCTGAATTCATCACCAACCATGTGACGAAGCCAATGAGCGCATACATTGCAGGAGTTACTGCACCAGCAGGCAAGAAGATGGGCCACGCAGGCGCGATTGTCTCGGGCGGTAAGGGAACTGCCCAAGGGAAGATGGATGCACTGCGTATGGCTGGCGTGAAGATTGGTCTCAATCCAACTGAGGCTGGCTCGCTGATGGCCGAAATTGTAA
>CAYVAV010000009.1:0-64392 GCA_964449085.1 uncultured Bifidobacterium sp. | reverse complement strand
ATTACCCAGATCAGGTTGTGGGTCGGTGGAGGCATCCACCCTCTCAGCCCGCTGTCCCGCGAGCTCCCCATGCAAAAGGAACATTTGTCCCCTTTTTTATTTCGATGAAATCGTATCTGTATTTTCTACGTCATATGTCCTATTGCCCTCAACGAAACACGTAGATAGCCTGACGGTGTGAGTCCATTAGCAACAAATAGCGCCGACACGATCATTGACATCACGCCTGAAGCGCTCCAGACGCTGCTGACGCTTCGCGACGAGGAACCCGAAAAGGAGCGTTTGGGTTTACGCATTGAAGTGCTGGTGACTCCCGGAGAAGATTTTCAGTACGACCTCGGGTTTGAAGTAGTGACGCAAGCAGCTTTTTCTGATGCAGTGCGAACCATTGATGGCTTAAAGGTGATCATTCCGCAATCAAGTATCGAACACTTGCACGGAGCCACGCTCGACTGGAACGAACGCCAGCAACTCATCATGCGTAACCCGAATAAGCCGCCGGCACCAATGATCGAAGGTCTCACTGCTGACGACGAAATGTCCGCAACGATCGAAGCAATCATTGGTACTGAGATCAATCCGTCACTTGCTGCTCACGGTGGCTTTGTCACGTATGTCGGACATGACGGTGAAGGCACTGCATATCTCACAATGGGTGGGGGATGCCACGGCTGCTCAATGAGCAAAGTCACCATGTTGGAAGGCGTGCAGACAACTCTTGTTGAACAGGTGGAAGGTCTTGAGCGCGTACGCGATGTGACTGACCATGCAACCGGAGCCAACCCGTACTACAAGTGATAGTGACCGACTAAGGTCGGTGGCAGATAGTGGTCAGATGTAGACCAATGTCGGATTTTTACCGGCATCGAAATTAGGTAGGGGACGTCATGAAAGTTGACAGCATTTGGCAATATCCGGTGAAGTCATTTATTGGAGGCACGGTTCCCGTGGCGGACTTCAATGAACTGGGGATGTTGGAAGACCGCATTTGGGCAATCCGCGATCTTGAAAAAGGTGGCATTCGTGGCGCGAAAAAAATTGGTGAATTGATGAAGTTCGCTGCCAAGCGTGTTGACTCCTCATCAAACACCGTGATCATCACGTTGCCCGACGGCTCAACCATTCGCACAGACGATCCTTCGATCAATGAGGTCCTATCAAAAGCTCTCGGACGCAAAGTGCAACTTGATGCCTTGCGTCCTGCATCGGACGTTGCACATTTTGAGCGTGGTGCTCCAGACTTTGATGATCCCATTCAAGAGATTCGTGCAGTTTTGGGTCGTGAACCAGATGAACCACTGCCAGACCTATCTATTTTCCCGGAAGTAGCTATCAAGTACGAGTCGCCTCCTGGCACCTACTACGACTGCTATCCGTTGATGGTGATGACCACATCGGCACTGCGTTCTATTAAAGAGGCGCTGCCCAATTCAAACCCCGATATCTTGCGTTTTCGCCCAAGTTTTGTTGTGGATACCGGCGATGCAACCGGACACCCTGAGTTTTCGTGGAAAGGCAAGAAAGCTCGTATCGGCACTGCTGAAGTGGAGTTTCGTGATCCGTGTCCACGTTGTGTGATGACAACGCGTCAGGTCACGAGCGACATCCCGGAGGATCGTGCAATCTTGCGTTACATCGTGCGCGAACTTGATCAGAACCTTGGTGTGTACGCCACGATCAGCAAGCCCGGTCGCATCAGTGTTGGTGACGCAGTCGAATTTATTTAAGACAGAAGAGCCTTCATCGCGTCGATCTCTGCTTGTTGCGTTGCAATAATCGTTGATGCGAGTTTTTGTACGTCAGTGTTGATGCCATCGTTTTGAAGATCAATGGCCATCTGGATCGCGCCTTCATGGTGTTTGATCATTGCCTGTATCCAAGCGGTGTCAAACGCGGTTCCTCGGAGAGTTCCTAGAGTTGAGATTTCTTCTACGGTCAACATCCCACTCATCATTTCTGAATGATCCATTGACGAATCCATTGCCGTGGATTGGCCCCACGACTCGAGTAGGGCAGTCATCTGAGCAATTTCCGGGTCTTGCGCAGCCTTTATGTCTCGGGCCAACGAAAGCACTTCATCACTTGCGCCGACGGTTGGATCAAGAGCGATATCGCTCATCTCAATTGCTTGTTCATGATGAGGAATCATCATTTGTGCAAACATCACATCCGCATCATTGAATTGAGTGACACTCGTATCGGTCGGAGATGTGTCATCGGAAGAAGAAGTCTTGGTGGAACCACACCCAATCACCAGCAAACTCAGAGTTCCGATTGCAACAATCGCTAGAAACTTTTTCATTTTCACTCCATTCAAGAGTTTGTGTTAACTGAATGACGAAGTCACAAGAGCTGCGGTGATGGCAATAACAATGCCGCCAGTTGCAACTTCTGTGATACTCGCACGCCACAGCAAACTAATACGTCGCTCGGTGGAAGGGGCGTCGGGGTCAAGGCGACGTAACAACCGCTTTCTGTTGATGTCAGCAACTTTCAACATTGCAGCGACAACTGCGATCTTTAGCAACAATATTCGACCGTGAGTTTCTGTGAATAAAGAGACAATATTTCCATGAAGTCGCAACGTTTGTATGACGCCGGTGGCGACAATTGCGATCACTGCGTACCGCGCGAAAGTTCCGAACTGACGATATGCCGCAACTGATGTAGCAAGAGGTGCGACTGGAATGATGAGCAAGGCGAGAACTGCGAGACCGCCAAGCCAAATTGCTGCCGCTCCGGTGTGAACAATGTCTGCGGGGACACCAAGTACTGGCCACGCCATCGTTCTGGAGTGCCCCGAGAATGCAAGCGCGATGAGGTACATCACAAATAGAACGGCAAGCAATTGCTGGCTTGTTTGTTGCAGTATGCGCGATCCCGACGTAAAGATTATGTAGGCGATCGTTGCACCAATGAGAGTTTGAACGACCAGCATTGCTCCAACAGTGAGGTCAAATGTTGAGAAAAAGTGAGGAATTGCCGCGAAGACGTTGGTTCCGCGAATATCACCAACCAAAAAGAGATTCTGCAAGAACGGAACCACACCTAATGCGGATGCACTCAGTCGAGACCACAGAAGACCGCGTCCACTTGACAGCGTGTTGATGGAGAGCAATCGTTCAACAAATAGCAAACCACCAACAAACATCACTGCGCTAAATCCCATCGAACGCACGACCCAGCGCACAGGCGTTGGAGCAGGGCTTGTGATGGAAGAATCCGTTGACTGATTTCCATCAGCATCTGTTGACGGAGTTGATGGAGTGGGCGTTGGTGAGGAGTCGTCCGTTGCGGCGTTTGAGGAAATTGTGAATGTCACGCGACCTTGCACAACGTGTCCGTCTTCGCTGACGAGTTTCCATCGTCCAGTGACAGATCCGATGAGGTCGGGTGGGAGAGCAAAACGAATGATGTTTTCGGAAGATCCATGCGATGGTGTCGGCAATGTTGTGCGGACGCCATCTGAATTGATGACTTCTCCTGACGCTGACGCCAAAGGAACATCTTTAGCAAACGTGATTTTCCATACTGCTGGAGCCGTGGATACCACATCGCCATCAGATGGGTTGCTCTCGACGAATTCATTGTGCGCAAGGACGTGCCCTGGACTAAGCAACATGGCGCCAAACAGGGCAAGCACGCAAACGACAACTATGCGCCGAATCAAAAGGTGAATTTGGGTGGTCATATGAGTGGCCCTTAAGACCACCCGTCACTATATGCGCTGGTAGATGGATGCGGTGCTCACCGCACCACCACAGCACATGGTAACGAGCGCAAATTCTTTGTCACTTCGTTCCAGTTCGTGCAGAGCAGTGGTGATGAGACGTGCACCGGTCGCGCCCACTGGGTGGCCGAGAGCGATTGCTCCGCCGTTCACATTCACCTTGGAGGTCAGTTCTTCCTCAGTAATTCCATACACCTTGGCCCATGACATCACAATCGAAGCGAATGCTTCGTTGATCTCGACGATGTCGATGTCTTTGATTGTCATGCCAGCCATTTCGAGGACTTTTGCCGTGGAATCGATCGGACCATCCAAGTGATAGTACGGATCGCTGCCAACGAGAGCTTGTGCGACGAGGCGTGCGCGTGGTCGCAGCCCTTCAGCTTTCGCGCGTGCTTCGTCCATCCACAGCACTGCTGCCGCGCCGTCACTTACCTGACTTGATGTTCCCGCAGTGTGAATTCCATCTGGCAAGACCGGCTTGAGAGTTGCAAGTTTTTCAAGAGTTGTTTCGCGAAGTCCACCATCACGTAAGACAACTCGTTCGTTGCCATCGGCGTTTTTCACAGTGATTGGAAGAATTTCACGCTCAAAGCGTCCCTCTTCGGTTGCTTTGATTGCTTTCTGCTGCGACAGCAAACCAAACTTCTCAGTATCAAGACGATTGAAACCGCGACGTTGTGCGATGCGTTCGGCCGCAAGGAACTGCGATGGAAGGTCATGAGGGAAATCATCGGGAGTAAAGAAGCCAAATGGACGTTCTTCACCGTTCATTGGGATGTTTGAACCAAGCGGTATTCGCGACATCACCTCGATGCCACAACCAATTGCGACTTCAACAGAACCAGAGGCAATCAAACTCGCTGCAACATGGTTTGCCTGTTGTGAAGAACCGCACTGCGTATCAATTGTCATGGCACCCACGTGAATTGGCATGTTTGAGCTCAGCCACGCGTTGCGCGTCACGTTTGTGCTTTGCATCCCCACTTGGTTAACGCAACCACCAACGAGCATTTGTACGTCACCAGGATCAATGCCAGCACGCTCCACGACACCTGTCTGTACTTTTCCGAGCAAATGTGCTGAGTGAAACTCTGAGAGATCGCCACCACGTTTGCCTACTGCAGTACGGACGGCCTCAATAACTACTGGAGTACCCATGGATTTCACCTTTGTTGTCGCGGACAATAAGGAATTGAGCGTAGTTCAGCGCTTGGCGGTTTGTTTCGCTCGAGCAGCACGTTCGCGCTCTTTGCGTTCTTTGCGAGCGGCTCGTTTGGCAGCCTGTTCGGCCTCATCTTTTTCAAGAACACCAGGTCCTGCAGGGGGCCTCGCGACGGAGAATCTCTCGTCTTGGTTGATGAGTTGACGGAAGCCTTTTAATGCACGCGAGTATTGGATAACCATGAGACGTACAGCATCAATACCAAATTTTTCGATGATCTCTGGTAGCAGTTCTTGAAGTTCTTCCAGCGTCGGATCTTCTGATGCATCACCAAGTTTTTCGATGCAGTACTGAGTGCAAGGTTCTGACAACAAGACGCCGATATCGTGAGCCATGCGACGACGCGCAATTCCATCACGCACTTTTCCACCAAGGGCTTCTGGTGCGTCAAATGCATCGGCAGAAAGACCCGCTACTTTGGCAAGTGCATCGCGCAGTTCGCCTTCAAGGGCCATGGATAATGAAGACAGCACTTGGTCGTCGATGGAGTTGAATGCTGCGATGTAACGCTGGTCAAGGATGATGCGTTCTTTGTCGTCGCTCATCGCAACAGACTAGCGAGTGAGGGCCTGAATCTCGAGAACGCGGATCGGTACATTTGTGCTGGTGCGCATCGATGTGACGCGGCGCTTGAACCTAATGGGTGTTTTCGCAAGCGACATCTTTACGGAGATGTCCCACTCGATGGACACTTTGGCGTTGAATACGCCACGCGGTTGTTGGTGTGATGCGTGTTTGTAGGTGTACATGCACGAAGTGCGGACGGAATCACCAAGTCCACGTCGCCAGACACGCCCTGGTCCGTCACAAGTCACATCACCACTGCCGAGACGTCCATCACCAGGAGAAAAGATCACTTTCTTAGGAGTCGCTGATGTTGTCGCCGAAATTGCACCAATTTTTGTCGGTACGTATGCCGTGACAGAAATGGTTTTCCATGCCGATTTATCCAACCAAAACCACGAACCAACATTCACAACATTGCGATCAATGCCGGGTGCAAAATTGATTGCTGGCTTTGGGATGAGTCGATCAACAGCATCTTCTGCCACGTTGCCAATTGTGTTGAACACTGAATCGTGAATCCAATGTAATGAGTACTCACGTCGCGGTTCAGTGCACGTTTTTACATACGCGTCATAACCGATGTCCTCTGGAGGAGTTGCATTATGAAACATTGGGTACTGCGCAGGCATCGTGCTTGTCCACTCAGTTTTTGACCATGTGCAGTTGTTGTCCGTTGACGGTGGAGTGCCCACGCGGACACGAGCAGCGATGTGTTCACCACGTAAACCTCCATCAACTTCGATCTCTTGGTCGTCTGCCGTGGCAACCGACTCTGTGCGATGCGTAAAGAGAATGGTCAATGTTGTGAAGGTAAGAAGACCCACTACAGGGAGACAGAGACGCCGACTGATATGGCGCGGAGGGTGAAGAGCGTGGGGGCGATGAAGGCAAAGCACGGGAAGTCCTTTCGGTACGGGCGGTGATTGTCACGAATCACTTAGCAAAAGTTGCGTCGGGCCCATGTGTGCCTATTTCTGCACACCGCTAGCATGGCAAGACCCCGAAAACAGGCGTTTTCTCCATGAACGCTTGCTCCATCGACAAGGTGGGCCTATGACCCAGCAACATCCCGAGTTTGCAGAGGAACAGGCTTTTATCGACCACGCGTACGAGTGCCTCGAATTGAGTCGACAAGACGCATGGAAATTGCGGGGGATGACCGAAACCGGTCTTGGTGGCACGATGCAAAATCGTTACGAGCGAAATGTGTTTGACGAAGCATTGGTGACTCGTCTTGAGAATCTCGAAATCGGTGATTCAGCATTGGTGTTCGGACGAATTGATCGATTGGCCGAAAGCCCAAATCAATTCGAGAGTTTTCACATTGGGCGACTCGCCGTAGCAGACGCAGCTCGTGAACCTGTGGTGGTCGACTGGCGCGCACCGGTAGCGGAGCCTTTTTATCGCGCGACAGGTCGTGAACCGATGGGACTTGCGCGCCGCCGTCACTTTGCGGTTCAAGGACGCACCCTATTGGGTATCGAAGATGAGTTGTTCGGTGAGGGACATCTCGGAGTTGGTCACGACGATGGCCTTGATGGATCAGAGCCAGGTAGCGGTTTGCGCGGATACAGCACGTTGTTGTCAGTGTTGGAACGTGGTCGCACGGGACAGTTGGGTGACATCGTCGCAACTATTCAAGCGGAACAAGATGAAATCATTCGCTCGCCACAAGCTGGTGTTTTAGTTGTCCAAGGTGGACCCGGTACGGGCAAGACTGTTGTTGCGCTTCACCGCGCTGCATATTTGTTGTACACGTTTCGTTTTCCACTTGAAGATCAAGGTGTCTTAGTGATTGGCCCGAACCGCGTGTTTCTTCGATACATCGAACGCGTGTTGCCTTCGCTCGGTGAGGCAGGTGTTGAACAAGTCGTACTTTCTGACCTCGTAAACGATGTTGAATTCGGTGGTGTCGACTCACCTCACACAGAACGTGTGAAAGGTGGCAAGAAGATGGCCGCACTTATTGATAAAGCAATCGCGGATCGAGAACGACCTTTGAAAGAAGATCTTGTATTGCCATTTCGAACCGGATACGTACGATTGCGCAAAGATGTCACTGTTGACATCGTAAAGACCGCGCGTCGTCGCTATCACCGTCATAACCCGGCTCGTAAATTCGTGGAGTCCGAAATTTGGAATGCGCTGGCTGCAACATGGCGTACGGAAGTTCCACTTGAGGAGTTGCAAGACGCGATTCGACCACTCCCAGAATTTCGTGCGGCACTGGAACGAATGTGGCCAGTACTGACTCCGGCTCAGTTGTTGCATGATCTGTTTGGCAGTAAAGCGTTGCTTCGATTGGCAGGAACAGGAATTTTGCCCGAAGCTGACTTTTCCGCGTTGTATCGCGAACGTTCAGACAGTGTTCATGATGTGAAATGGTCGCAAGCTGACACTGCCGTATTAGATGAAGCACGCTTTCTTCTCGGTCCCAAGCCAAAAAAGGGTGGGAAAAGCACTGATCCTGATGAGATCCGCACGTACGGACACATCGTCGTTGATGAGGTGCAAGATCTCACTCCGATGCAATTACGCATGGTGACACGTCGTTCATTAAATGGTTCTATGACAATCGTTGGTGACATCGCCCAAGCCACTGGCTCTGTTGCACCAAATAGCTGGGACGATGTCTTGCAGTACTTGCCAACTCGTAAGAAGCCTCGCGTGACGGGGTTGTCGGTCGGTTATCGCATTCCCGCACCGATTATGGAGTTGGCTGACAAAGTTATGCATGCGGCAACACCTGGCTTACGCGCGCCACGCAGTGTGCGAACAGGTGGAGAGCCCCCACAAATCATTCAAGTGCGTCGCGAACAAGAAGTTGGCATCGTCGTTGCGGAAGTCGCACGCACAGTCTTGTCATCCCGTGAGTTTGGTAACGCAGCTGTTGTGTGCCCCGATGACATGGTCATGGAGATGTCGCAGGCGCTCACGGATGCTGGCGTGTCGCACGGAATTGCTAACACCACCGGTTTGGGTGACGACGTCACAGTTGTGCCGGTCACTGTTGTGAAAGGCCTCGAGTTAGACGATGTGATTGTGGTGGAACCGCAACGCATCGTCAGTGAATATGAACAAGGAATGCGTTTGTTGTACGTCGCTCTGACACGATCAACTCGTTCTCTGCATGTGGTCCATCAAGAGCCGCTACCAGACTGCATGTTGTAGTGGTGGCCTACTAACAGTTCAGAGAAGCGCAGGAATCTCGTCTGCTATCAGAGAGATGAAACGAAACGCTTTATCGGCGTCTGCCGGGCGTTTGCGCTCAACAGCGGTCTGAATTAATTCCACCATTCGGTCGAGGTCTTCAACAACATCGATTCCAGAATCAAGAAGTTGTGGCTGCAATGCTGTCCAAATGGCAGATGCATCAGCTGCTTGTTGGCGCGCTTGATCATCTTGCCGATTTGCGATGGCTTCACCTAGTCCATTTGCAGTTGTCACGAGTTGAAGTAGCAAAGAAGTGATGTCACCACTTGGAATAGTGGTAGTTGTGATCACCGCGATTGTGTCTTCTGGAGATTCAGTGGAAGCGGTGTCATTGATCACGGTTGAACATGACGACAAGACAACAACTGTCGCTAGGAGACTGGGCATTAGATAGCGAACATTGCGCACACGAAGATTTGCGTTGCGACCAAACATTGACCTGTGTCTCCTCGCCGCTGTGGCAGTTGGTGGATGGTTGCCGCTTACAGCGTCACAAGTATGCGTTGTGTGGCAAATGATTCAACTTCAACTTGTGTGCCATTTACCTCAAGGGTCATGTCGCCTGTTGCGCCAAACCCGGCCACAGTTCCGTAGCCACCGGGAATGAGGTTGTATTCCTCTAAAAACTCGAGCATGCCTGGCATGAATTCAAGCTCTTCTGGGATGCGAGACACGGTGAAGGACTGACCAATACCTACTTGCGACAACGGCATTGCCGCGGGTGGTTGGTACGCCGTTCCGGGAATCGGGTTGCCATGAGGACACGTGGTGGGATTGCCAAGGACACGCTCAATGGCCTTTTCGACATCTTCGGACATGACGTGTTCCCATTTGCCGGCTTCTTGGTGGGCCTGTGCCCATGACAGATCCAAGATGTCGGTGAGAAAGCGTTCGGCGAGGCGATGGCGGCGCACCACACGGCGCGCCAATTGCTCTCCTTGTTGGGTCAGCAGGATGTGGTTGCCATCGAGTCTGATGAGCCCCTCATCTTGCATACGGCGCACCATTTCTGACACCGACGGCCGCGATACGCGGAGGCGGTCAGCAATACGCGCTTGGATGACCTCAAGATTGTCTTCACGCAGGTCGAAGATGCACTCGCAATATTCCTCAAAAGCGGGGTGGTGTTCGCCTGGGTTTGGCATGCCTTACAGTCTAGCCACGACGCACTTTGTCGGTACCCTTCGCCCATGGCCGACCACCGCGTGCTTGAAGCATTTTCACCCGCAGTTCGCGAATGGTTTGCATCGTCTTTCCCCGAACCCACTCCTGCTCAGCAACAAGGATGGCCGGTCATTGTCGGTGGTGCGCACAGCCTTGTATGTGCACCAACCGGTAGCGGCAAGACACTCACTGCGTTTTTGTCGTCAATCGACAAGTTGGTGACCACACCACCACCATCTGACAAACAACGCACACGCGTGCTCTACATCTCTCCGCTTCGTGCACTTGCGTTTGACGTTGAAAAAAACTTGCGTTCACCACTTGTGGGTATCGCACATGCAGCAGAACGTCTCGGAGTTGAATATCGCGAGCCATACGTTGCGATGCGAACGGGTGACACGTCTGCCAAAGATCGTGCTGCGTTGGTGCGTAGACCACCAGATCTTCTTATTACGACGCCTGAGAGTCTGTATCTCATGCTCACGTCAGCAGCACGTGAAACTTTGGTCAACGTCGACACTGTCATCATTGATGAAATTCATGCACTTGCTGCAACAAAACGCGGTGCACATTTGATGTTGTCGTTAGAACGACTCGAGGAATTAACCGCGTTGCCTCCACAACGCATCGGATTGTCAGCAACACAGCGCCCACTAGAAGAAGTCGCACGTTTTCTTGGTGGCCAGCGTGATGGGCAACCTCGACCCGTGACGATTGTTGACACGGGAATCCGTAAACCACTCAATCTCAATGTGGTGGTGCCACCGGGCGATACAACAGGTGTGTGGCCCGGTATTCATGAAGACATCTTGAACAACATCATGTCGCATCGCTCAACGATTATTTTCTGCAATGCCCGACGTCATGCCGAACGTTTAGCAGCACAGCTGAATGAGTTGGCCGTCGAAAAAGAAATCACATCTGGCGCGGGAGACTTGGTGAAGGCTCACCACGGTTCACTCGCCCGCGAGCAGCGCGTTGTTATTGAAGATGAATTAAAACGCGGGACATTGCGTGCAATCGTTGCCACCAGCAGTCTTGAGTTGGGCATCGACATGGGCGCTGTCGATCTCGTAATTCAAGTGGAATCCCCGGGGGCGGTGAGCAGGGGTCTGCAACGAATCGGTCGCGCAGGTCACCAAGTAGGAGAACCAAGCACTGGCGTCTTGTATCCAAAACATCGACATGATGTTCTTGAATCTGCAGTGGTGAGTCGATGCATGTACGCAGGTGAAATTGAAACAACTCGTTATTTGGCGAATCCACTAGATGTATTAGCGCAACAGATTGTGGCTCACTGCGCGATGACGCCAGAGGTCCATGTTGATTCATTGCTCGCAATGGTGAAGCGTTGCGCGAACTTTGCATCCTTGACTGATGACGTGTTTTACAGCGTTCTTGACTTATTGTCGGGAAGGTATCCGAGTGAAGAATTCAGTGATCTACGACCACGCATTGTTTGGGACCGAATTACTGGGATCATTCGAGCTCGCGAGGGCGCACAACGTCTTGCGGTGACGAATGGAGGCACCATTCCAGACCGCGGGTACTACGGAGTTTTTCTTCCCGATGGTGTGCGTGTTGGTGAACTTGATGAAGAAATGGTGTACGAAACACGGCCAGGTGAAGCTTTTCGCCTTGGTGCAACAACGTGGCGCATTGAAGACATCACATTTGATCGTGTGATTGTCACGCCAGCTCCGGGTGTGCCCGCAAAGATGCCATTTTGGCACGGTGATCGTCTCGGTCGTCCCGTTGAATTAGGGCGAGCAGTTGGTTCGTTTGCTCGAGAAATGTCGCAGTCGTCCCCAGAGAAGATGACGGCCTCGTTGACTACCGATTACCACCTTGATGAACATGCAGCGGAGACTCTTTCGGCATACATCGAAGAACAACGCACCGCGACCGGCGTTGTGCCCGATGACAAGACAATCGTTGTCGAACGTTTCCGCGATGACATTGGAGATTGGCGCATTTGCATTCACAGCCCGTTTGGCACACCGGTTCACGCACCGTGGGCAATGGCGATTGAGCATGTTTTTTTGAATCGTCACGACATGGTGATTGAAACAATGTGGGGTGATGACGGAATCGTTATTCGATTGCCAGAGGCACAAGATCACTTTGATGTGAATGATTTCTTGTTAGAGCCAGAGGAAGTGCGCGACATCGTGGTGGCGATGTTGCCACAGACATCATTGTTTGCAGCACGTTTTCGTGAATGCGCAGCGCGTGCGTTGTTGTTGCCAAAACGTCGCCCCGGTCAGCGCACTCCACTGTGGCAACAACGTCAACGATCAGCAGATTTGTTAACGGTCGCGGCGAAGTATCCATCATTTCCGATACTTCTAGAAACAAGTCGTGAATGTTTGCAAGATGTTTTTGATGTGCCAGGACTATGCAATCTGCTCACTCAGTTGCGAGCACGTAGCGTGCGAATTGTCAGTGTTGATACGCCAAAGGCGTCACCGTTTGCTCAGAGTCTCCTCTTTGACTGGATTGCTGCGTACATGTATGAAGGTGACGCGCCATTGGCAGAACGTCGTGCCGCAGCATTATCACTTGATCGGGATCTGCTGAACAGTCTCCTCGGTGTTGAAGAGTTGCGAGAGTTGCTCGACGCCGATGCGTTGGTGAGTCTTGAGACTGATTTACAGTGCCTATCTGACGGGCGTCGTGCGCGTGACGCAGATGAGTTACACGATGTGCTTCGCAAAATCGGTGATCTGTCTGTGACCGAGGTTGATTTGCGATGCGATGGTGACGGAGCGCAGTGGATCACGCAATTAGTGGCCGATCGTCGTGTGATTGCGGTACGTATCGGAGATGATGAGAGATTTATCGCGGCAGAAGACGCTGGTAGGTATCGCGATGCTCTCGGTTGTGCTTTACCTATCGGATTACCTGTTGCTTTCACTGATCCCGTCGCGCGACCACTTGAAGAAATTGTCGGTCGTTACGCACGCACGCATGGTCCGTTTCTTGCTCGGCAGGTGGCTCATCGTCTACATGTGGGAGTTGAACGCATCGATGGTGTCTTGCTCGCATTGGAAAATGACAAACGAGTTGTGCGCGGGGAGTTTCGCCCCGATGGCACTGAGCGTGAATGGTGTGACATCTCGGTGCTTGCACAATTGCGCAGACGTTCTCTCGCAGCCTTGCGCCGAGAAGTGGAGCCGGTCGAGCAACAAGCACTCGCACGTTTTCTTCCGCAGTGGCACGACATCGGATCGCAACGTCGTGGCACCGATGCACTGGTAACTGCACTCACCACCTTGCAAGCCACATCACTTGTTGCGTCAACTCTTGAAGTAGATGTCTTGCCATTGCGAGTTCGTGGTTATCGCCCAAGCGATATTGACGAATTGTGCACTGCAGGAGAAGTGGTGTGGGTTGGTGCCGGTGCCCTTGGCGCAAGCGATGGTCGTATTCGATTCTTTTTCGCTGATCAACTTGCAACTCTGGCCCCATCTCTTGAGTGGCCTGATGCACCAGAAGGTCCCTTGCACGACGCGATCCGCCATGCATTATCTGAACGTGGTGCACTGTTCTTTTCTCAATTACGTGCCGCAATACCGGATTCAACAGAACAAGAAGCTCTCAATGTCTTGTGGGATTTGGTGTGGGCAGGTGAAGTAACCAACGATTCACTCGCGCCACTTCGTTCATACATCACGCGTGCATCAACACCGTCTGCGGTGCGACGAAACGCACACACAGGGAGAGTTGCACGTCCACGGCCAGGACGACTATCGCGAATAGGTCCTCCCATGGGAGCGGGTCGGTGGAGTCTTGTTGCACCATTGCGCCAACCCAGTCCATCACCAACGGAATCAACTCATGCCTTGGCATTACAAATTTTGGAGCGCTATGGGGTTGTCACTCGAGAAGCGGTGTTGGGCGACAATGTCGTCGGTGGGTTTGCTGGTGTGTATGGCGTTCTTAAATTGCTGGAAGAGCGTGGCAACGTACGACGTGGATATTTCGTGGAAGGGTTAGGTGCTGCGCAATTTGCTGCGGCAGGTGCGGTTGATCGTTTACGCGATGTGCGTCATTCGCGAGACGACTCACTAACTGACGATCCCATCGCCGCAACAGTTCTTGCTACAACCGATCCCGCTCAACCATATGGAGCAATGTTGCCGTGGCCAATCACGGAAGGTCGCCCCACTCGTAGTGCGGGGACGTTGGTAGTGTTGCATGATGGTGAACCACTTGTATGGGTAGATCCACGCAGTTACCACCTTGTGACATTTCCGCGCACACTCGAACGAAGTGAGTGGGCAGATGCTTTAGCGTCACTGGTTAAAGATGGTCGCCGCAAGTCGCTGGAGTTTGGAAAAATCAACGGAGAAGCAGTTGGACACGATCATCCTGTCGTTGCTCAACTTGAACGAGTGGGATTCGTAACGAGCTATCGAGGCTGGGTGCTACGCGACTGACCAAGTGATCTCAGACCGCCCCATGCAAGGCCGGCCAACTCAGTACCAAGTGTTTTTGGATCAAATGGTGTTCCTTGTGCGATCACGTGTCGACTTACTGCCTCGGCCATGCCGACAAGGGCCATTGCGAGCGTACGACGCGTTTCATCAGGAAGATCAACAGCGATGAGGGGAGCCACTTCCGATGATGCAAGTTCTTCAAACTCACGAACGGTTGAAGCAAATTCCTCATCAACTCGCTCGCTGCTCTCAAACAACAATGCAAACGCATCGCGATGTTCATTGACCCAAGTGAAGTAGGCAATCATTGCTCGTTCGGTTTGTTCACGACCATCGGTAGAAGACGACGCATTGCTAGTGATCGCGGTGACAAGCGCTTGTCCAACGAAACGAAGAATCTCTAAGTACAGAGCGCGCTTGCTATCAAAATGCTGATACAAGACCGGTTTCGTGACACCTACAGAATCGGCGATGTCGGTCATCGAAGTGTTGTGATATCCGGTTCGTGAAAAACATGTGATCGCTACATCAATGATGTGCTGGCGACGATCGATGTTCTTATTTGTGTCGCTCATAATCCACGCTCACGATCTTCACGTTCAGCAGCTTTCACTGCGTAACCCAACACAATGGAAGGTGCAAGAAGTATTGACCCGATGATGAGCGACACAGTGACCAAAGTGACGAGTGGTCCTTTGAATCCGATTGCAAAAGCCATGACAAATGTCGCAATCGCCAAGGCGAAAAACAAATAACCAATGCGATTGGCTAGCAACGTCCACCTTGCAACTTGAGCACGTCGTGCACGCACAGGGTCACTATTTATTGGATCCTTGCTTGACTGATTCCGGCTCATTTGATGGCCACTATCGGATGCCCCGGCATTCATTAGTTCCTAGCGTAGGAAGATTTAGACACCAGGAGGCAAAAGCCGGCTGAGATTCACATAAAAGAAGTACAAACAGAAGATAAATGGCAGTGTTGCCACGGGATAAGCGATAAACCACTTCGTTTTGCGACGACGCACCATCACGGTAGCCAAGAGCCAGATGCCAAAGAGCAGCAATGCCCAAAAGATGGTGTGGGGGATCCCGCCCTTATCGGTGAACCAGCCGCTTTCAAATGTCGCAAGTTCACCTCCTGGATCTGTCGTTACGAGTGGTGTTGCCGCAGTTGGGACAACATCGCCAGAGTCCACAAGGTCAGCGAATACGACAATACGTTCACGCGAGGTCCATTTCGGATGACACGACACCAAAGTGAGTGTGGCCTTCTGCGGATCAACGGTGTCGAGTACTTCAACAGCAGTGGCAGGAACAATCTTTGTTTCCGTCACAGAATATGTGAAAGATCCGCGCGGAGTGATCACGGTTATGTCGTCGCCTGGATCTAACTGGTCGATGCGAGAAAAAGGTGCACCGTATGACGTTCGATGTCCTGCAATTGCTGAATTGCCCAGTTGTCCGGGAAGTGCGGTATTCGCAAAGAGTCCTGGTCCGCGCTCAAGCATGTCCATCGTTGCCCCTGCGACTATCCATTTGTTGACACCGATGTCGGGCATCACGATGCGACCAACAACATCTCCTCGGTTTACTTCGATAGGTAACGCCGGTTCGGGCGGATTTGAGGGATCGGTCGCCACGGTAGTGGCCGTAAGTCGTTCGTATTCTTTGGCCAACTCTTGTTGAGCTTGTTGAGTTTTGATGCCAGTTCCCCACAGTTGATACACGACAAAGCCGAGCATCAATAGTCCGACCGTGATCATCAACTTGCCGATGACGCCAAGAGCAATGGACCACGTAGGAACCTTTACGGAAGGGGTATCTGGCACGCTTTGAGGATAGTGATGCACTGCATTGGTGAACGGGCAGGGTGGTCACTAGCGTTACCAGCGCATGGAAATCGTCGTCGCACTGCGTGGTGCTGTTGCAGTCTTGGGTCGATTTCCCGTTTTAGCTGGCGCCGATCTCGATGTTGCGCGTGGTGAAATCGTGCTGCTTCAAGGACCAAATGGTGCGGGGAAGACCTCATTGCTTCGTGCGCTGGCAGGGTTGTTGCCGATCGAACGAGGGTCAGCAACGATCTTGGGCACCGACATCGTTACTGACCGTGAGAACGTTCGGAGCAAGGTCGGACTCCTTGGTCACGCCAACGGTTTATATCTTGATCTCACGGTGCGTCAGAACGTGTCGTTTTGGGCACAAATGGTTGGCGCAACCGATGACGAAGTTGCGGCAGCGATGGAACGTATGAAATTGTCACAACGCCTTGCTGATGTTCGTGCATCACAACTGTCGGCAGGACAGCGACGACGTTGCGCACTTGCATCTCTTGTAGTCAGACGAGCACAGTTATGGTTGTTAGATGAACCACATGCCGGGTTAGATGCAGCAAGCCGTGACGAACTTGACGGGACATTGCATCAAGCCGTTGAATCTGGAGCAACAGTTGTTCTTGCATCGCATGAACATGAACGAGCATCACAGTTGGCAACACGCATTGTGACTGTTGATGGGGGAGTCGTGCACGGGGGCGCGATAGAACGATGACGACGAATTCTTCGCGCTCTCGTTGGAAAGTGATTCGGTCCATCGCACGCAAAGACGTGCTGGTGGAATGGAATAGTCGCGTCCTCACAAATCAGGTAGCACCCTTTGCGTTGGTGGTCATGATCATGTTCGCTTTTGCACTTGACAACGAGGGCATTCTGCAACGTGTCGCACCTGGTCTTGTGTGGCTTGCCACCTTGTTTTCTATGTTGGTCGTGGTGCAGCGGTCTTTTGCTGTGGAAACGGCAGACGGGGCACTTGATGCGTTACGGGTAGCGGGAGTCTCTCCGAGCGGCATCTTTTTTGGAAAGTCGCTGGCGTTGATGGTGCAATTGTTCATTCTGCAAACGCTGTTGATGTTTGTTGCTTTGGTGCTCTACAACGTTGAGATTTCTATCGTTGGCGTCATTGAGGCCATTGTCACCATGGTCGCCGCTACCTGTGGCCTTGCCTTCGTAGGTACTCTTTACGGAGGTCTTGCAGCCGGTGCGCGAGGACGGGAGACACTTCTTCCGTTGTTGTTGCTTCCGGTTGTGGCACCAGTCTTGATTGGCGCGACTCGGGCAACCGAAGCGGCGTTCGAGGCAGCGGGCACAAACGTGTCGGAAGGTTGGGCGTGGATCGGCCTTCTCGGAGTTTTTGCCGTTGTCTTTGGCGCGGTCGGAAGTCTCGCATTTGGGCCATTGATCGACGAGTAAATCTGGTTGACGGAAAAGCACTGATCAAGACATGAAGATGGCGATACAGAAGGAGGCAGTGGTGACACACACGGCATCGACCGGCACTGTTGCCACTCGACGACTCGGTCTTTTGTCCATCGTCTTACTTGGTCTCACAGTCGTTCTTGGGCTTTTCGTATCTGATGAGGATGTGATTCAAGGTTCCACAGTGCGCATTATGTATGTGCATGTACCCACCATCTGGGTTGCATACATGGCGTTTGCATTTACTGCCCTGTGTTCTGCCATCTATCTCAGTGGCAAAAATCGCTCACTTGCATGGGACCGCGTGAGTGGCGCATCAGCAGAGATTGGCGTCTTGTTTGTCGCTATCTCGCTCGTCACTGGCAGTTTGTGGGGTCGTATCACGTGGGGTACCTATTGGGTATGGGATGCGCGCCTCACGAGCACCGCATTTTTGTTCATTACCTATGTGGGCTATCTCGCGGTGCGTCGCCTCGGCGGAACGCAGCGTCAGCGCGCTAAACGATCTGCAGTCTTAGCGTTGCTTGCAGTGCTCGAAATCCCACTTGTCCATTTCAGTGTCCGACTGTGGCGATCATTGCACCAGGAAGCATCGGTAGCGAATCGTGGTACGGACGTCGAGCTTGATGGGCTGATGCTGTTCACGCTTTTTCTCGGACTCGTTGCATTCACGGTGTTGTACGCGTGGATGTTGTTACACCGTCAGCGCGGTATCGCATTAGAAGATGCACTTGCAGACAAGGGACTCGATATCGCCATTGAACAACGCCGAGCCGAAAGTGTGGTGAGTTAATGGATCACGCAACTTTTGTTGTCGGAAGTTATGTCGTCACGTTTGCCTCCATTGGCGTCTACATCTGGTGGTTTTTACGACGTGCAAAGAACCTTGCTCGGCACGCCACATCTGAGGACATGCCATGGACCTAAGTCCACGTGAGGTAGCTGAAGCAACTGCTCGTCGTCGTCGCCGTCGCTGGGCGCCGATTGCGATCGTGGTTTTAGCGGTAGTCGCAGGTGGATTCGTCGTCACACAATTTCTGACGAACGCAATTGACTACTACTGCAACGTTGATGAGATAGGAAAACGCGAAGGATGCGAAGAAGACCGACGTCTACGCGTGCAGGGAGTCGTTGTGGAGAATTCACTTCGCAAAGAAAATGGATCCACAACTTTTGAGTTGTCATTTAACGAGCAAGTTGTGCCAGTCACGTATTTGGGAGATCCTGGTGGAATCTTTCAGGAATGCATCCCAGTTGTAGCCCATGGTCGGATGACGAATGGTGTTTTAGATAGCAATCGCATCGAAGTAAAACACTCGAATGAATACCAAAGCAAAAACGAAGTTCGCCTCGATGAAGCAGACGAACAAGCTGCTGCCTGCGTCGCGCAAAAGGGGTAGTACATGTTGTTTGCTGCGGGATTAAGTGGACCTCTCGGTCGCGCCACGCTGTTAATCGGAGCCACCGCGTGCATCTTCGGGCTTGTTGCGATGGTGGTGGGCTCTCGCCAACGGGACGAGAAAGTGTTGCGATTGGGGCCACGTTTCGCGTTGCTCGCATTCGGTTCCGCAATTGCTGCTTTTGCCATCATGGAATACGCGATGATCACTCGCGATTACTCACTTGCGTATGTGCAAAAAGTGGGATCAAACAGTACGCCAGCTTTTTACAACTTTGCGGCAGTGTGGAGCGCATTAGAGGGCTCCATCTTGATGTGGTTGCTTGCTCTCGCGGCTTTCACATTCGTCATTGCTTGGCGATATCGCGACAAACTCAACGATTCGCTTGTTGCGTACGCGGTAGCAACCATGTTTGTGGTGGGATTGTTCTTTTTTATTCTCACAATCGGCCCTGCGAATCCGTTTGCTAGTGGACCACCTGGAGTAACCGACGGACCTGGACCGAATCCACTACTGCAAAATCACATCTTGGTGATGTTTCATCCACCGATCTTGTATCTGGGCTACGTCGGTTTCACCGTGCCGTTTGCTTTTGCCATTGGCGCACTCATCACGGGACGTCTTGGTGAGGGTTGGTTGGTCGAAACGCGTCGATGGGCGTTGTATTCATGGGGATTTCTCACCGTTGGCATCTTGCTCGGCGGTTGGTGGAGTTACGAGGTGCTCGGCTGGAGCGGTGTGTGGGCGTGGGACCCAGTTGAGAACGCATCTCTTGTGCCGTGGCTGACGGGTACGGCATACATTCATTCCGTTCTTGTACAAGAGCGTCGCGGAATGTTGCGAGTTTGGAACCTGTCGCTTCTGATTGCAACATTCAGTCTTACCATCTTGGGCACGTTCCTCACGCGTTCTGGCGTCTTAAACAGTGTTCATGCCTTCAGTGAATCTGATATCGGTTCATATTTGTTGGTCTTCTTTGCACTTACTGTTGTTGTGTCGATTGGGTTGATCGGTTGGCGGGGAGACCGACTTCGGTCGCCGGGCACAATTGATTCGCCCGTATCTCGTGAGGGTGCGTTCCTCGCAAACAATGTGTTGTTCAGTGTGTTTGCTTTTGTTGTTTTGCTCGGAACTGTGTTCCCGCTCATTGTGGAAGCACTGCAGAATCGACAACTAGTGGTCGGTGAGCCATTTTTTGATCGCCTCGCCACACCACTTGGTATTGCACTTCTGTTCTTGATGAGCGTTGCGCCAGTATTGCCATGGCGGAAGGCATCCACTGAGCTGCTCAGTCAACGATTGTTTTGGCCCGCTTGGATGGGAATTGCAGCACTCATCGTTGCGATATTGTCCGGCGCAACTGGGCTTGCTCCACTGCTCACATTCATGCTCGCTGGTTTCGCTGGTGGAGCCGCATTACGCCAATTAGTCCTTGCTACGCGTCGACAGGGTTGGCGTGGATTTGTTGGTCGTGCTAACGGCGGAATGGTCGTGCATATCGGAGTGATTCTGATTGCAGTTGCTCTTGCGTCCTCCAATTCATACACGCGAAGCCAAGAATTGACATTAGAGAAAGGTCGTCCAGCTGAATATGGCGGACACACTTTCGAATTAGTTGACATTGTTGAAGAAACAAATGAGCGTGCGACGTCAGTAAAAGCTCTTGTCAAGATTGACGGAGGTCAGGCATACGCGCCTGCGATCACCAAGTTCTTGCAAATGGGCATGAATGTGGGAACACCATCGGTGAAAACAAGTCTGACCAAAGACATCTATCTCACCGTCGAACCACCGATTCGTCCCACCTCAGGTACTGCGCAGATCAAAGTATTTATTAAACCGATGATGGTGTGGATGTGGATCGGCGGCGGGCTCATGGCGCTTGGCACGATATTGTCCGCATTCCCTGGCCAACGTCGTCGCCGTCCAACAGATCCAGTTTCGGCCCCAATTCCCGATGAGGTGACCGCGTGAGCACGGAAGCTGCACCACGTAAGAAACGCATTGCACCGTACATCGCCGGAGCCGTCGGTGTCGTTGTGGTTGCGTTCCTTGTTGTTCTCGCGGTGTCGTCACCAAATGAGAGCACGGTGTCAAGTTCGCCACTTTTGGGTCAACCCGCTCCCGAAGTGAAGTCAACAACAATTGAAGATCAGCCATTTGATCTATCTCGTCGTCGTGGGAGTTGGGTTGTCTTTAATTTCTTTAATTCCACGTGTGTCCCATGTCGACAAGAGCACCCGTATTTATTGTCCTTTTACGACAAGCAAGCCACAGCGGCAACGCCTGCTGAGTTGTACACCATTGTTAACGACGACACAGATGGAGCAGTGGAAGCGTACTTTGACGCCAATGGAGGAGCATGGGAAAAAGTGCGTGATGACGACGGTGCCATTGCAGTGGCCTTTGGAGTAGCCAAAGTTCCGGAAACGTGGATTATTGATCCGAACGGCTTTGTACGTCTGCGAATTCTTGGTGCGCTGACTGAAAACTTTCTTGATGAACAATTGACTCGCCTGCAGCAAGAGTTTGAAGGCGCTCAATGAGTCGCACTATGAAGCTTTTGAAATCCTGGCCGATGTGGATGTTGATGGCTGTCCTAGTGGTTGCACTACTTGCTGTTGGCTCGACTCGCTCTGATGGACCTCGGACACAAGAAGACCGCATCGATGCAATCAGTAAGCGCATTGCATGTCCCACTTGTGACGGTGAGAGCGTGTTTGTGTCTCAAGCATCGGCATCACAGGCGATTCGCAACGAGATTGCTCGACAAGTTGGGGAAGGTCTGCAATCTGATGATGAAATCGTCGGATTTATTGAGCAACGATTTGGTGGACAAGTTTTGCTTGTTCCAAAAGCGACGGGCTTGGACGCTTTGGTGTGGGCTTTGCCTGTCGCAGTATTTGTGTGCTCAGTAGCGGGGCTAGTAGTTGCATTCCGTCGGTGGAAAAGACAACAAGGTGGTGAAGCCACGGACGAAGATCGTGCCATCGTTGCGGCACTGCTTGCTAATGATCCCACAGAAGAGGATTATCGCTGATGAGCAACAGCGGTGCTGAGTTTGGATCACTGGCAGAAGAGCGTGAATTCCTCCTGAATTCTCTGCGTGATCTTGAACGAGAATATTCAGCCCGTGATGTAGATCATGACGACTACATCACGTTGCGAGATGGATATGTTGCTCGCGCTGCAGCATTAACACGCGAGATTGACGGCACAGCCGACGTTGTTGAGGATGAGGACACCGCAACAGGGAAAAAGTGGGCGAAAATTCTTGGTGCGGTAGCTGTCGTGATTGCGCTGGCGGTCGCCTCTGGTTGGTGGGTCGCAAGTCAATCCGGACAACGCTTACCCGGGCAAAGCTCAAGTGGCGGAATCGAAATGAGTTCATCGGTGCGGTTGTCGCTCGCTCGTTCATTGAACTTCACTGATCCGGCGCAGGCAATTCAGTTGTACACCGACGTGTTGAAGATTGAACCTGACAATGTTGAGGCATTGACCTACAGGTCATGGTTGCTCACGTTGTCAGCATCTGGTGCAAGCGAAGATGTAAAAAATGCGGCATACGCAACTGCAATTGATGATTTATTACGAGCGGTGGAGTTAGACCCCACGTATCCAGATTCTCAGTGTTTCATCGGAATTATTTATTTCCGCATCTTGGAAGATCCAGATAAAGCCAAACCGTATTTGGAGACCTGTAAGTCAATGAATCCACCTCATGAAGTGATGAGTTTTGTGGCGGCAATTGTTGATGATGTGGAAGCGGAAACGACAGATACCACTGCTCCGTAGTAATCGCAGTGATTCATTGGATGGCATCAACTTTTGAGTTAGATGCCAGGTGGTGGCCAACATTCCGCGGACTCGAATTGGCTGTCTTCACGGTGCAACACGAAGGTGGCAGCTTTTCTCCAGTCTGGCTCACCATGCATTTCCATTCCACGACGAACGAGAGCGTCAATCGTGGCAGGAATAACATCGCCGTGACTGCACAAGACGCTGAGGTTTGAAACGGTGCTGAGCAGCTCGAGTGTGTCTTCAAAACGTGCACCCTCAATCAGCGCGTCGTGGTCTGAGATAGACAGGTCCAACAGATCTGCGAGCGGTTCGAGAGTTTGACGACAGCGCACATACGGACTTGAGAACAGTGCGACAGGAGAGAGGGCACTTAGGCGGGATGCGAGTGCACGAGATTGAGCCCACCCTTTTTTCGAGAGCGGCCTGATGAGGTCGTCGTCGTGCCACTCTGAACGACTCCCAGCTTTTGCGTGTCGCACAAGAAAAATAGGCACAATTCCAAGGTACTCGCACAAGATGACGAGAGAAAAAACTAAGAGTGAATACAGAGGGTGCACGAGAGGAAAAAACAGGGCACAATACGTACATGGTGATGAGTTTTTTCGATCGGCAGCGCGAGATCGTCAAAGAGATGGGATACGACCCCAATCGATTGCCTCCTGGGCAATACATCACTGATCGGTTTCCAGTGCTTCACGTAGGCGATGTACCGACATACAAAGAAGGCGAGTGGTCGTTGAAAGTCGGCGGTCTTGTCGAGAATGAGTTTGTGCTGTCATATGACGAATTGTTGGCAATGCCAGCGATCACGATGACCGTTGACATTCATTGTGTGACTAAGTGGTCACAATTTGACATGACGTGGAAAGGCGTGCGTGTTCGTGACATTTTGCAACACGCCGGCATTAAACAAAATGCAACACACTTCATGGGTCATGCAGAGTTTGGGTACACCGCTAATCTCCCACTGGAAGACGTGATGGGTGATAACGCAATCGTTGCGTACGAATATGAGGGCGAGCCTTTAGAACCAATTCATGGTGGTCCTGTGCGTCTTGTCGTGCCGCATTTGTATTTCTGGAAATCTCCAAAATGGTTGCGTGGAATGGAACTGCGTAATAGTGATGAACCCGGATTTTGGGAACGAAACGGATATCACATGTATGGAGATCCGTTTAAAGAGCAACGGTTTTGGGGCGACTGACTCCCAACTTTGTGATTGATCTGCGCTACTGCATCAAATCGCAGTAGAGCAAAATGTGTCGCCGCGTGGCACAGAGTTGACAGTGACGGGCTCCGCATCGCCGTACAGCGATTTCAGCATTCCCTTCACCATTCCACGATCAACTGCGCAGATCACCGGGTTTTCAATGGCTACATCTCCAAACGGACAATGGTTCGTGATGATGCGCAATTGATTATTGCGTTGATCAGCGTGCGCAGCGAAGCCATGTGCGGTAAGAGCGTCTGCGACTGCTTGCATCGCCGAACGTAATGAACGATGCCCCGATGCTTCATCACCGCCGGTGAGGCCAGCAGCAAGTGCTTGTCCGTATTCCTGACCAACTTCTTCGGCGAGACTTTGCGCTGTGTCAGGAGGAAGCGCCGCGAGTGCTTTTCCGAGAAGAGATAACACGAGGTCGTCGCTTTTCACCGGGAACTCGAGATCAAGTCGTTCGACAGAGCGGTAGTGCTTGGAAGGACGCCCCGCTTTTGCACCATCAAGTCGTTCGACAGACACTTCGAGGTACCCGCCAGCAGCAAGTTTTTCAAGGTGATGACGAGCAACGTTCGGATGAAGATCAAATTCATCTGCTACCTGAGCGGCTGTGACACCTTTGTCGGTCGTTGCGTGGTCACGAACGTACAAATAGACCGCGCGACGTGTGGGGTCGCCAAAAGCTGATGTAATCGCAGACACAGTGGCTGTAAATGCCTTTGGTGTCATTGCTGGAGACATCGCTGCACCAACTGCGGGGGCGGGGGAAGTTTTGGCCACGTCGGTATTATACCTATGGCCGTAGTGGTAATTATGTAGCGCTTCATGCGCTGCTAGAGGACACTCACTTGGCACAACCGATCCAACACGCAAGCGACAAGGACCAACCATGGCAGCTCCCACCACTGACCAGATCATCGAGGCGCTTCGACCCGTAGAAGACCCTGAACTTCATCGTTCCATTGTTGATCTCGGAATGGTGCGTGATATCGACGCCACCGATTCAACTGTGTCACTCACGGTGGTTCTCACCGTTCCCGGTTGTCCTCTTCGAAATGAAATTAATAATCGGGTGAGCAATGCACTCACGGCGTTGCCAGGAATCTCAACTGTCAACGTGAACTTTGGTGTGATGAATGATGCCGAGCGTGCAAAGGTTCGTCAGCTTGTACACGGTGATGCCGCGGCAACTGCTGGCACGAATCAAGCACACGGGCATGCAGAGGGACGAGCAATTCCGTTTGCTCAGCCCGACAGTAAAACACGTCCGCTCCTCGTCTCGTCTGGCAAGGGTGGTGTTGGTAAAAGCAGTGTCACAACAAATCTCGCCGTTGCATTGGCGGCCGCAGGACATTCGGTAGGCGTTGTCGATGCTGACATTTACGGTTTTTCAATTCCTCGTATGCTTGGCGCTGACCGCGAGCCAGTGACGATTGATCAGATGTTGCTCCCGCCGGAGTCGTACGGCGTGCGTTGTATCTCGATCGGATACTTTGTTCCCGATGGTCAGGCAGTGATTTGGCGCGGACCGATGTTGCACAAAGCACTCGAGCAATTTCTTACCGATGTGTATTGGGATGAACCTGATTACTTGCTTATCGACATGCCGCCAGGCACTGGTGACATTGCGTTAAGTCTGAGTCAGTACTTACCAAAAGCTGAGGTGTTGATTGTGACGACTCCTCAGGAAGCAGCGCAGAAAGTTGCACGCATGTCTGCGTTCATGGCAAAGAAAGTGAATTTGCCTGTCCGCGGCATCATCGAAAATATGTCGTGGTTCACGGGAGATGACGGCAAACGGTATGAGTTGTTTGGCAGTGGTGGTGGACAGGCGCTGGCTGATGAACTCGGTGTTCCCTTACTTGCACAAATTCCCCTCATTCCTGCCTTGCGAGAAGGCGGAGATGATGGTCGTCCAATCGCGGCAGTTGCGCCAGAGTCTGAGGCCGGCCAGGCGTTCCATCGCCTTGCCGAGAAGGTAGAGGAGATGAGGCCAAAGAAGGTCTTTTCGAAGAAACTCAAACTGTTGTCATAGTCTGTTGTGACACTGAAGGAGTACGAAGACGTGGACATTCGAATTGGCGTGACACAAGCACCGCGAGAGATTTCGCTGGAGTTGGAAGATGACGAGAAGGTTCGTCAGGAAGTCAAATCTGCAATTGACGACGCACTTGCTGGCAAGACCAACACTTTGTGGCTAGTGGACAAACGAGGTCGTGACATTGCTATCCCTTCAGCAAAAATTGCGTACGTCGAAATCGGTTCTTCAGGCGCTGATCGCCGCATCGGTTTTGGTGGATGATATAAAGCGTCTGCTACATGGCAAGCATCACCGAACTCTTACGACAACACACTGAGTACACCAAGGAACAAACTTCTCACTTAGTGAATTTGGTGGGCGAGTGGGGAATGCTCGCTGACTTTTGCTTCGCAGACTTACTGCTGTACGTTCCTGCAGCTGACAACAAATGGCTTGTTCTCGGTCAGGTTCGTGCGGCTACGGGACAAACGTTGTACCAGTCGGACTGGGTGGGCACATTTGCGAGCGACTCTGAGAAACCTTTGCTACGAGAAGCGTTTTCTAGTGGCTCGATTGTTGAAGGCGAGATTGAAGCGCCACAGCATGTTGAGGATTTTTCTCCGGACTACTCCAGTGAAACTCGGATGATGGTGATTCCGGTCCGACATCACGGTCAGGTCATCGCAGTTATGACACGTGAGTGGAATACTCGCACTGGGCGTGCGCCAGGCGTGCTCGAGCGCACGTACTTGGATTTGTTTGGCAAGTTCGCGGTAATGGTGGCAAATGGAGAATTTCCGTTTGCCGGACGAGTTCCCAACGCGAGCGTCGCACCACGCGTTGGTGACGGTGCCATTGTGTTCGATGCTCAACATCGCATTAAGTACGCTTCGCCGAACGCCACGTCCGCGCTTCATCGCGTTGGTGTGAGCACAAATGCGGTTGGTCAAACATTGGCGGAATTAGGTGTGATTGACACTGCAGTAACAAATGTGTTTGAGCGCGCGGTTCCCGTTATTGAAGAGTTTGATCAAGGTCATGATGTCACGCTGTTGACACGGTGCATCCCGTTGATTGATGTCGACATTACAAGTGGTACACGTACTGTTGCCGGAGCGGTGATGTTGTTACGCGACGTCACCGAACTTCGTCGACGTGATCGATTGATTCTGTCCAAAGATGCAACTATTCGCGAGATCCACCACCGTGTGAAAAACAACTTGCAAACGATTTCATCACTTCTTCGTCTCCAGGCACGTCGTCTCGAGTCAGAGGAAGCAAAAGCAGCAGTAGCCGAATCGGTTCGTCGTATTCGCACAATTGCGTTGGTGCACGAGACGTTGTCACACGAAGCGGGAGACGATGTCACGTTTGTCGACATTGTGCGCCCACTTGTCAGGCTCGTAGAGGAGAGCCTGCAATCACCTGATCGGCCCGTTCGTTTTACGGTGTCCGGTGATGGCGGACGACTACCTGCCCACATCGCAACTCCATTGTCAGTTGTGCTGACTGAGCTCCTACAGAATGCAGTTGATCACGGCTTCCCACCAGGTGAAGGAGGTGGCAATGTTGCTGTGCGATTGGAGTCTTCAGAGGATCAATTGCGCATCCTCGTTGTCGACGATGGCGAGGGCATCGACTCTGACTTTGATTTGATGTCAGCCACAGGACTTGGCTTATCAATTGTCCGCACATTGGTGACAACTGAGTTGGCCGGAACTATTGACATTCGTCCAGCGCAGCCAGAAGAACTACTGGAGATGGAACTGGTGCGCCATGTTGGTCGCACGGGAACCGTTATTGATCTGCGTGTTCCTCTTCAGGGAGAAGACTAGGCGCAACCGCCCCATTTGACGCAGCGCTTTGATTCGCCGCTGTGCCATTTGACGCAGCGCTTTGATTCGCTGCGATACGAGCGGCACGAGCGCGCGCTGCGACTTCGCGACGCATTTGACGGCGTTCTTCTTCTGATGTTCCACCCCAGATGCCTGTGTCTTGGTTTGTTTCCATCGCAAAGTCGAGACACTCGAATTTCACTGGGCATTCACAACACACTTCTTTTGCCCGGGATATTTGGAGCAACGCTTGTCCAGTGGTTCCGATAGGAAAAAACAATTCGGGATCTGTGTCGCGACAAAGCGCACTACGACGCCATGTGTAGTCGGCACTTCCGAGAGCAAGACTGGACGCAAGGATTGACACTGTGGTGTTCCTTTGTATGTCGTGGGGGCGCAAGCGCCGGAGCAATTCAAATGGTGGTGACCCACCTGCCGCTAACGCTACGCGCACTCAGGCAAACTCCAACATGATTCGCAGACAAAAAATCCGAAGAGTTTCTATGTGTGAAGTTGCATCGATGTGATTCCACTGGTACGCGAAAACCGCATCCGCTATGCCCAGTGGGCACGTTCCAGCGTGAGGAACTGCATCACTCAAAATCCTGCTAGGAACAGTGCGTGATGAATTCAGGGAACCGCCCTCACGGTGACGGAGATGTGGCGGTGATCGCTCATCGCGGTGCATCACGACTCGAGCGCGAGAACACCATCGAGGCTTTCGTGCGCGCTCGGGAGCTGGGCGCAGATGCGGTGGAACTCGATGTGCGCATGACGGGTGATGGTTATCTCGTAGTGCACCATGATGCGGTTCTCTCGGATCAACAAAGCATTTGTGCGATGCGCGCTGGCGATCTTCCAACGCATATCCCATTTCTTCACGATGCACTCGACGCCTGTGATGGGATGTGGGTGAACATCGAAATCAAAAATGATCCGCGTGAACCTGATTTTGATGACACCGATCGGGTGGCGCGGCTCGTGGCAGAACACTTAGACGAACGAGGTTCCCACCATCGGTGGCTCATTTCGTCATTTCGTCGCGAAACAGTGGATGTGATGAGGGCATTGTTGCCATCTGTACGCACTGCGTGGCTGACTGTTGGTGTTCCAGATGAACAACTAGACGTTGTCGCGCGGTCGCTTGCGCATGCTGGTCATTATGGAATCCATCCATGGGAGGCGACATTGACTCACGATGCGGTAAAGGTATTCCGCGAGCACGGACTCGTTGTCAATATTTGGACATGCGATGATGCGGAGAAAATGACGATGTGTAAAGAGTGGGGAGTGAACGGCGTATGTACAAACGTTCCCGACCTCGCCATCAGTGTGCTGCGGGGATAGCGCTTGCGATACTCAAAGCCTGCTTATGCACGGACAAGACGAAGCGCCGTGGGAACGTGTTCAAAATGGAGTGCGCCGGTCTCGCCTAAGTAATCACCGTCAAGTTGATATGGAAATGGAGTGGTAGAGGTGATCTCCAGTTGCGCAACGTCATGGCGAATGTCAAGCCATGGTGCAGGCGGAACACCACCACCACGAAGTGCTGACCCGAGCGATCGCAAGATGTGAGTTGCTTTGAGCGAGCGAAATGTAACGACTGCCAGACCAGCTTCAAGTCCCGCGTTTGGAACGAGGTCAAGTGGTCGGTTCCCCAAAAACGTGTAGGGATTTGTGTTCAACACGATTGAAAAATAACCATCTGCTACGTCGGCTACGTCTTTCGCATCGTTTGAATCATCGGAATCAAAGCGCAACTCGAAGTGGGGGTGTTTGCGGCTGTAATCAAACGCCCATGTACGAAGTGCTGCCACAACAAACAGAGGGTGGCCGGCATAACGCTTGAGTGATGCACGTTGTTCCACCCGCTTAACGACAGAGGCGTCGTATCCGATACCGGTATGGAATGTGAAATAGCGACCGTTCACTTTTCCAAGGCCGATCGGGGCGATGTTGTTTCGTTCGAGCGAATCAACGATCACATCGACAGCGGCAAGCGCATCATTTGGCAGTCCAATAGTGCGCGCAAAAACATTTGTCGAACCACCAGGCAGAACGGCAAGAGCAGTGTCTGTCCCTGCGATTCCGGTAGCCACCTCGTTGAGAGTTCCATCACCACCAAAGGAGACGACCACGTCGATTCCTCGACGGGCGGCATCTTGAGCAAAGCGCGTTGCATGACCGCGACGATTCGTCTCCACGACTTGAACATCGTGGTGGCGTGCCAAGCGCTGGTGGACAACCACGGTGTTTCGGGCCGTCACAGAAGAGGCAAATGAGTTGACAACGAGGAGCAATCGCAAGGTTCCTCACGATATCAGCGTTGTGCGACGAGGGTCACGACCAATACGGATTCTTCGTTGGCGTTGTAGGTGGAAACGGGCCCTACTGAGGGGTAAAAATAACCCCACTATGAACGTGATTGTGTGCGTCAAGCAGATCCCCGACCCCGCGGTGCCAGGCGCACTTGACGGGGGTACTAATACCCTCAAGCGTGATGGAAAGATCGTCATTGACGAATCCGACATGTACGGCGTCGAAATGGCATTGCAACTTGTTGATGCTGCCGGCGGTGGAGAAGTCAGTCTTGTGTCGATGGCACCAAACGGCGAAACCTCTGGTCTTCGCACAGCGCTTGCCATGGGAGCAGTGAAAGCAGTTCTCGTGTCCGACCCTGCATTACAAGGTAGTGACGCTTTAACAACTGCAAAAGTTCTTGCCGGTGCAGTTCAGCGATTGGGCGGAGCAGATCTCATCATTGCCGCAACCGAATCATCAGATGGTTACACCGGCACAGTGCCAGAGCAAATGGCAGAAGTTCTTGGTCTTCCGTCGGTGACATTTGCAAAGAAGATCAGCATTAACGGTTCAACAATCAATGCTGAGCGTCAGACCGAAGCTGGCTATGACGAAGTCACATGCCCAATGCCTGCAGTGGTGAGTGTGACAGCAGGTGTTGTTGAGCCGCGTTATCCGTCGTTCAAAGGCATCATGGCCGCAAAGAGCAAGCCAGTAGACGAGATCACCGCCGGCGATCTCGGACTCAACCCCGTTGGTTGGGCTGGTGCTGGTCAAAAGATTTCAAAAGTTGCAGAAGCAGAAGCACGTCAAGCCGGTGAGATCATCGAAGACGACGGCGAAGCATTCGGCAAGATTGTTGGGTTCCTTGAGAACCTGAAGGTCATCTGAGGAAACGGGAGTACGTCATGGCAATCAATAGCGTCTGGGTTTTCGCCCAAGCAACAAATGGTGTTCCAACATCGGGAACTCTCGAACTCATCACAAAAGCACGTGCACTGTCATCAAACGTTGTTGCATTCATCGGCGGCGACGGTGCAGCAGTAGCTGGTCCGCTTGGTGAATACGGTGCAACAAAGGTGTATGCAACTGGTGACCTTGGTGGCAAGTTGCCCGGTGTTGCTGTTGCAGCAGCGATGAAGGCAGTGATCGATGGTGGAGACACACCAGACGTCATCATGTTCCCTCAGAACTACGAAGGTCGCGATGTTGTGTCGCGTTTGTCGGTCAAATTGAACCGCACTGTGTTGACCAACAGCATCGACATTGAAGATGGTGGCGACGGAATCACAGCTACCACGCCAATTTTCGGTGGTAACACTTTGGTGTCCACATCCTTTACCGGTTCTGCCCCGTACCTCGTGGCGTTTCGCCCCAAGAGCTTTGCGCCCGAAGCATCAGGCGGTGGCGCTGCAGAAGTAGTTGCCGTGTCAGTTCCAGAACTGGGTGCGGCTGGCGGTGCGCAAGTAACTGCGGTACATGTCGAAGAAGTCACCGGACCAAAACTTGACGAAGCAGACGTTGTTGTCTCAGGTGGTCGTGGACTTGGCGAGCAAGCGAAGTTTGCAATGATCGAAGATCTAGCGAAGTTGTTAAAGGCCGCTCCCGGTGCATCACGTGCCATCGTTGATGCTGGCTGGGTTCCGTACTCATACCAAGTTGGCCAGACCGGCAAGGTCGTAAAGCCAAGTGTCTACATCGCCGCTGGTATCTCCGGAGCAACCCAGCACATGGTGGGTATGAAGGGCTCAAAGAACATCATCGCAATCAACAAAGATAAAGAAGCGCCAATCTTTGGAATCGCGGACCTTGGCATCGTGGGTGATGTCAACGTTGTGTTGCCAAAGTTGATTGAGGCTCTGAAGTCTCGTTGATTTAATCGACGCTGTCAGAAGCGTTGATACAAACTGAAACTCCTGTTGATGGGTCGTGTACCGCAAGGCGCACGACCCATCCGTTTGTGCCGAGTCTCGGATGCGCGTAGCGCTGCCATTGCAATTGCCTGATCACGTGTTGTGACTCAGCGTCACTTAATGGCCATTCGTCAACAATGTCGGCAATTGTTGCGCACAACCACCATGCTCCAAATCTTCCAGTTGCCATTCCTCGACGCGTTCCATGAGCTCCTCCACTTGCGCCAGCCCATGCAAGCCATGCAAAAGCTTCGAGCGTGGAGAGTGAAACAGTGGTCGCGTCAGGTAGTCCTTGAACAGTGAGGGCGTCACGGATTGATCCATCAACAACAGCAACAGAGACGGAACCATTTGATTCTGTTGTCCATGATGAGAACAGCTCGCGCACTGCCATCACTGTGTCGTCATCGTCTATTTCACATTCTTCATCGAATTGATCTGATTGATACGCATGAGATACGTAAGCGGTTGTTATGTCGGAAAGAATTGGTGGATCGCAGTGAACTCCGTCGTCATCGTATGTTGCGATGGAATATTGTGGTTCCCATTCACACGGTGTAACGGGAATGTCGAGTGCATCTGTTTCATCTGTTGTGATGACATCACCTCGTAACGCCCGTTCGTAGGCCACAAGAGATCTGTCGGGCCCTTGTGGCAAAAAATCACAGAGTTCATCCCATGCGTGATGTACCGACAGTATTTCACTGAGTGGGCCTGGCATAAAGGTGCGTGCAGTGTCATCGAGTGAGCGAACGGCAAGATGAGCCGGTGCGTATAGAGCGAGTCGATAGTTGGCAAGTGTTGCGATCGGCCACAGTTGTCGTCCAGTGTTGACCGCTGCACGGGAACGATCGCGAATCTCAATGAGATGTTCAAAGTCTCGCGCCGAGCAAGTGTTGTCGACGTACCGAACCAATTCGTCGAGGTCAACTCGATGAATGAGTGAGTCAAGGTATTCACTCATCGTTGTACCACGTTGTTGTTCTTGTTATTTATTGAGATAAGCAAGCGATGCACCTGCTCGCGGCCATGCAGATTTCACAAGCCGTCCCGTACCCGACAACGTGATGTAGGCGGTGTGTAGATCAGCTCCACCAAAACACACGTTGGTGGTGAGGGTGTCTCCCGTTGCCACAAAATCGATTAGGTCACCGTTTGGTGAGACAACCGAGACACCGCCGTTCATCAAAGTCGCTACGCACACGTTTCCAGCAGAGTCCACTGCGAGGGAATCAAGAAGTTGAAAACCGGGAAATCCATGAAGACAACCCGAGAGATCACCTGGTGGGTATTTGCCGATGACGCCTGGGGCAGTGATTGGCCTGCGCATGATGCGACCCGTCCATGTCTCCGCCCAATACAACATGGATCCGTCAGGCGAGAGGCCGATGCCGTTTGGGTCGCGAGACGGAAAGACAATTTCTTTGATCATCGAACCGTCGGCCTTTGCGTAATAGATGCCTGTCATGATCGCAGTTCGTCCATGCGATGTTCCATGATCAGTGAAGTAGAAACCTCCGTGATCATCAAACACGATGTCGTTTGGTGCGGTAAGCGGGATGCCATCACACTCTGTGTAGAGATCTGTGATGTTTCCAGTTTTCGGATCGACCGTTTGTATGCGCCCACCGATGTAATTGTCTGCTGGCGCATGTACCGGGACAGTGTTTCCATTCACGATCATTGGTGTAAATACGCCACCGTTATTGCAGATATAGAAAAGTCCGTTGGGACCAAGTGCGGCGCCATTTGGTCCTCCAGGAATTTTGGCAATCACATCTTTTGATCCATCCGGATGAATTCGACTGAGACAAGGTCCAAACATTTCGACAAGAACAACAGAGCCATCGGGCATGGCAATTGGGCCCTCGGGAAAGCGCAATCCCGATGCAATCTCTGTGATTTCACTCATCGTCTTAAGGCCTTTCGTGCGCTGTGTTCGCTTTGACACTAACGGAAGATCTCTGACAGGATTCGCAGCGGGGATCGGGGGTTGACATGTTGCTTGGCGACATTATTCGACGCAATGCGGCAAAACATCCAAACAAGCCAGCGTTAATCAATGGTGACGATGTGCTGACATTTTCACAATTGAATGAGCGATGCAATCGTGTGGCAAACGCGATGACAGATCTTGCTGAGTTTGGCGATCGAATCGCAATCTTGGCGGAAAACATTCCCGAATATGTCGAGTGTTATTACGGAGTTCCCGACGCGGGAATGGCCCTCACATTCTTGAATTATCGCCTGCACCCAAAGGAGTGGGCGTGGATTATGAACAACGCCCAGGTGAGCACCTTGCTTGTTCAAGATAAGTATCTAGATGCGGTTCAGCCATTTCTGGCTGAAGTGTCGACCCTAAAGACGATTGTTGTTATCGGGGATAGAGGATCAACTAACTATCCGACATATGCCGACCTTGTTGGTTCTGCGTCTTCTGAATTTGTAAAGCACAAAACAAACGATGACACAATTGCATGGTTGCTCTACACCTCTGGCACCACTGGCTTTCCAAAGGGTGCGATGTTGTCACATCGCAATTTGATGGCCGCAATCATCAGCGTGTCAATGGAGACCTTGCCTCAACATAATGATGTGAATTTGCTCGGGTTCCCAATGTGTCACATCGCCGGGTATCTCATTCCGCTGTATCACCTGCGCGGTGGCACAAACGTATTGTTTCCTCAATTTGAACCTGAATTATGGATGCAGACAGTAGATAAATACGGCGTGACTATCACATCACTCGCACCAACAATGTTGAACATGGTGCTTGAGCATCCGAAATGCAACGATTACAAACTGACATCACTTAATCGTTTGGCGTACGGATCTGCTGCAATGCCCATCGAAATTTTGAAACGTGCGATGGAGCGTTTCGGCCCGATTTTCTGGACTGCATTTGGCATGACTGAAACATCCGGAAACAACACGTATTTGTCTGCTGCGGATCATGAACGCGCGGCGAATGGTGCAGAACATTTACTTGCGTCTTGTGGACGAGTTAATGATTTGTCTGAAGTCATGATTGTTGACGAAAATTTCAACGAGTGTGCTCCTGGTGTAATTGGCGAGATCGTGTGTCGCGGAGAGCAGGTCTTGAGTGGTTACTTCAATAATGAAGAAGCAACACGGAAGTCATTCACCGGCGATTGGTTCCACACTGGAGACGCGGCATATCAAGACGAAGAGGGCTATCTCTACATCGCCGACCGCATCAAGGACATGATCTTGACCGGTGGTGAAAACGTCTACAGCCGTGAGGTGGAAGATGTTATTTACAATCACCCGGCAGTGTCAGAAGCAGCTGTTATTGGGCTTCCTGACGTGAAGTGGGGAGAAAACGTGTGTGCGGTTATCAAGTTGAAAGATGGAATGACTGCAACAGAAGCCGACATTATTAACACTGTGCGCGACAGGCTTGCTGGCTACAAAAAACCAAAGAAAGTGTTCTTTGTTGATGAGATGCCAAAGACGGTGACTGGAAAGATCATGAAACGCGAGTTGCGCGACCGCTTTGCTGAAAAATAACTGGCCTAGACCAATGGCTTTACTGTCTGGGCCGCTACAACAGCGGCCTTACTGTCTGGGCCGCTACAACAGCGGCCACGGATAAAAATGGCCGCTGCGGTTCACGGGAAATCGTTGTTGCTCACACACCCATTCGGCTCGTTCTTGCAGTGCGGCCACTTCTTCATCGCTGAGCAGCGCCGCGATTTGTAGCGGGACGGCATCAATTAGTGGGCGAGTTGCGTCATGCAGGCGCTCTGATATTTCATCTCCACCAAATTCCCAAATCACGGTACGTAATTTGAAATCAGCCGAGAAACACACGCCATGATCAATACCCCAGGCATTGTTATCGGCGTCAGCCAGCACAATGTGACCCGCTTTTCGGTCCGTGTTGTTCGCAACGAGATCAAAGACTGCGAAGTCACGAAAGCGATCGTACAAGTCGGATCGGTTCTCGTACAAAGAGAAGTAATGTTCCGACGCATCATTGTTGATATAGAACTGAACAGAGCCTTCACCTAATGGTCCATCACGTAAAACAGTGGTTGGTACGAGATGCAGACCCATTGCCTCGGATAAGAGATACGCGGCAACCTCGCGTCGATGTAAACCAGGTTCAAAATCCCATAACGGTCGCTCAAGCGACATTGGTTTATAAATTGCTCGGCACGTCGTGTCTCCGTGAGTCACCGTCGCCATAAACGTTCCGTTACTGCTGTGGGGCATTCGATGCTCGACGACAAGTTCGCCGCGAGTTAATACTTCAACGAGTAGAGGATCATTAGGCGTCATATTGAGGTTTTCGTTATGCGTCTAGTTGAAGCGCGGACACGCGTGGCCACTTGGGTCAATGGGGCCACCACACCAACGACATTGTTCACGCCCCGCTTGCACGAGTTGTTCCGCCTGTTCACAAAACGCAACGGCTTGCTCCGGGGTGAGAAACACACGCATGCGACCCACCTCATCATCAGCGGGCACTTCCAAGAAATCATCGTCTTCGTCGAGAAGTTGTAATTCGTCAAGTTGAATCACAACCTTCCCTGATGAACGATCTAGTCCTAGTCCAACTGTGCCCAGTACGAAATCTTGTTCGACGGGAGAACGCAAATCCATGCTTGTCGTTGTTGATGGAGACTGCGGTGGAGGTAAATCTGACAACAAGTTACGCAAGTACTGCGCCAAAGCTGCTACCTGTTGTTTTTCACACTTTGCAGAGACAACCCGTCCGTTAGCGAGAACTTGTACATAAAACACTCGTTCACCAGGTTGGCCGATTGCGCCGGCTGTAAATACCTCGGTGGGGTCAAACTCATAAAAGAAACTCATGACGTCTCCAGTGTGGCAGAACTTTTAGGAGGGGCGCATGTCAGCTAGTGATCCACCTGTCGAATTCACTGTGAGCACAACGGGGCCAGCATTGCTATAGGAGATTGCACTGACGGAACATGTGCTGACAACGATTCGTTGAAACAGGTCAAGGTGTGTTCCCATTACATGTGCGATTGCGGCTTTGATTGGATCAGCATGCGACACGCACACGACAACGCCTCCAGGATGAGCAGCCCGAATTCTGTCCAGTGCAGACACGATTCGAGTTTGCATTTCGGTGAAACTCTCACCATTGGGGAAACGAAAAGTGCTGGGTGCACGTTGGACGGTTGACCACTCAGGAAGTTTCATCAGCGCTGACAGTTCCTTGCCGGTCCAGTCTCCGAAGTCGCATTCCAATAATCCTTTGTCGATTTGGACTCGCTGCTTCAAGATTTTGCCAATGGGCGCAGCCGTTTGTCGGGTGCGTTCAAGGGGGGATGCATAAATTGCATCAACTCGTGGCAATTCGGCAATTCGGGCGGCTACCGCAGAGGCTTGCTCATTGCCGCTGTCTGCGAGATGAAGGCCTGGTGCTCTGCCCGGGAGAAGCTTTCCGGTGGTTGGCGTTTGGCCATGACGCACTAGTAGTACGAGGGTGGAAGGTGAGTGAGGAGAGGCAGTTGTTGCTTTTTTTCGTCCGGCCATAGTCACTTCAACCTACTGTGGAAACCATGGCGACAAACTCCGCGAGACAATTGCAGATCTTGCATGAAGATATCGCGAACTGCCGCGCATGTGACCGACTTGTGGCGTGGCGTGAATCGGTGGCGGCAGAAAAGCGCGCATCATTTCGTGATCAAGAGTATTGGGGTCGTCCCGTTCCCGGATTTGGTGATCCGCATGCACGTATGTATGTCGTTGGACTCGCGCCGGCTGCACATGGCGCTAATCGCACAGGCCGAATGTTTACCGGCGACCGAAGCGGGGACTGGCTCTATCGAGCCATGCACAAAGCCGGATTTGCAAATCAGCCAATGTCAGAGCATCGTGATGACGGATTGCAGTTACATCACGCATGGGTTGGTGCTGCCGTGCGCTGTGCGCCTCCAGACAACAAACCAACGCCCGAGGAGCGTCGTGCGTGTGAACCATTTCTCACACGCGAGTTGTCGTTACTGACAGAAATACGTGTCGTTGTGTGCCTCGGATCAATTGCGTATGAGGCAATGTGTCGTCAATTAGGAATTCGACCACGACCAAAATTTTCACACGGCCTTGAGATTGCGCACAAAAACACGACGGTCTTATGTTCATATCACCCGAGTCAGCAAAATACATTTACGGGGAAACTCACAGAACCCATGTTTGATGCAATCTTTACGCGCGCACGCGAACTGTGTGCGTAAAGACGTGACTTATTCGCTTGCGGGTGCAGGCGAAGGTGCAGCGTCTGTTTTCTTTTTCGGTGGTGGTACGCCAATAACAGGCGCAGGATGTGCTCCCTGTGGCCAACGACGACGACTGACGGTGCTCAACAACTTAAGCAACTTCATCGCGGTTGCATCACCTTCTGCTGGACGAGTCGTGACAGCGCCCACCGCTTCCATGCGCTTCATCACTTCTTCACCAAGTGGTGTACGTACGACACACAGCGTCCAGTCGTTATCTTCTCCGATACCACCAGTTGAGATGTCGGCGTGTTCAGCAGAGAAATCGGGGCAGGTCTTGCAGCCTTCACGAGTCCATGCGTGACATTCTTTGAGATCAATCTCGTGATACGAGCCGTCTTTCATCCAGATCTGGAAGACACCTTTGATGTTCATTTTGACCATGTCTTCTTTTTTGAGTCCGTACTTGGCCCAGAACAACTCTTCAAAGATTGCGTCATCAAAAGTTTTTGAACACAAGAGTCCAATGTTGAACAAGAAACCTTTACTTACTTTTCCGGCTTTGCGCGCCCACATCACCGGAGGAACTGATGACTGGCAGCTCATTCCGACAAGGGCCAGTCGATTGAGGCCTTGTTCTTGTGCTTCTTTGAATGCGAGTGTGTTGGCGGAATAGGTGTAGCGACTACCCGCACCACGGAGAACGTCATCACGACTGCGAGCTAATCCGGGAAGTGCTTTCCATGATGACCCGTCACCTTCTAGATAACTAGTGAGCGCCGCATCGATGTAGTCGTTTTCGAGCAACCAGATCAGCATGGCGGAGACGAATCCGCCGTCCTGTCCCGCCTTGTGCACGAGATCCTCACTGGCGCGTACAAGAAGTAACTGGCGATACTGACCAAACATTTGCTCTGGCTCGCGAACCTTGCCAAACAGGTGCATGTCGGCTTCAGGTTCCCAAGCGCGAAAACGTGGGCAGGCGCGGGTACAGGTCGTGCAACCCTTTTCGCCATGGATGCAGTTGTCAAGGCCAAGTTCTTCCTCAAGGTGGAAGGGCTTGTATCCCTTTTCTTCATGTTTGTAACCAATGACTTCATGCGGACAGGTCACGACGCATCCAGCACATCCCGTACATAACCCCGCATTAATGACCTCTTCGTAGAGCTCTTTCCACTGGGCAGTCCATCGCTCGGCTTTTGCGGGAGCAGGTTCGGTCATCGTCATAGCAACGAGATTAGGTGGTGGGGTTGCGCTTGTCACTAGCCAACCCCCATTCCCGCACACGTGGTCCTGCTTGTAGGAGTGTGCTCGTTAGTGATGGTTGAGTAGGGATTCAAACTGTGCGCGGTGTATCTCTGAAATCTGCTTGTTCTCGGAGTCACTGACCTCAAATCGGTCCGACATCATTGTTCCGTCTCCTGAGATCTGAGCGTGATGCACGCTGATTCCCGCAGCTGCGAATGCACGAGCAATGTCTTGCAGAGCACCTGCTTCATCACGGCCAGTCACGGTGACAATCGTGTGCCAGGGCAAGATCGTGTCGTCGTAGTGAACAGTGAAATGGTGAACACGAGTACTTGGTGTTTCAAGTTCAGTTCCAAGGCGCGATTCAATCATTGTTGCGAGGAAGCGTTCGTCAGGTTTTGTGCGAGAGCGAACCATGAACGAGTCGATAACTGTACCGTCATTCCATGTTGCGAGATCAGCACTAATGATGTCCATGTTGAGCTCAGACAATGTCGCAGTAACGCGGGCTAGTAGACCAGGCATGTCATAAGTGACGACATCGAGTAGCCATTCTCCGAACGACGATGTCTCATTCACGCGAACACGAACGCCTCCATGGGCAAGCGCAGGTTCAGCCAACATGACATGTCGAGCGATCACGGAAGGCTGATGAGATAACACGTAGGTGCTCGGTGCAGTATCGATGCGGTGTTGTGCCAAAGGGTCAACAGTGAGTTCGCGTGCCTCTCGTCGACGCAGCGCATCCAGCGTCGAATCGTTTCCTTCAATGAGTTCAGGGTGAGCGAGTACTTGTTGAACTCCAGTGGTTACGGTGAGCAATGCAAAATACTGATCTTCATCTAGTTCGCCGCGTGCAGTTGTGAGTATGCGACACCATTCCACCATGAGTGGAGTACCGAGGTAGCCCGCAAGATGAACAAGCAAGCGCGGGTGGTCGTCTGTGGTGTGCAGCGACAACGCTGATCGCAACAAGATCGATGCGTGGAGGAGTGCGGTTGCTTCCTGCACTACATCTGACGGAAAGTCATACGCATCAAACATCGCTTCGACATCAGCACCGGCACGAAGTTGATCAATGGCATGTGCGGCAAGTAGGGGAGAACAGTTGTCGACGGTTACATCGCGAAGTTTTTCACGAACAGTTGAAGTCACTTCACCAACCGACCCTGATGTCATGAGTTCTTCAACTAGTGATGCTGCGAGCATTAAGTGCGATGGTAACCCGCGTTAATGAAATTTCGGGCGGGAGTTTCGCATTCAGGTTGCAACATCCAACCACGACCTCGAACAGTGACAACCGCATCGTTACCAAGTGCTTTACGAATAGCGACGATCGCTGAATCACATCGACGTTGACTGAACTGGCGTAGGTCAGCAAGCCGGCGAATGGTGTCTCGGCTCACAACGGTGCCCGCCCGGTCAGCCAGTACCTCTAGGACCGCGATGTCGACAGCGGTGAGGGGGAGTGCATCATCGATGTGCCGACTAACCATGCGCTCACGCTAAAAATCCCGTTTGTCGGCTTTGTATGCCCCATGTAACAAGGGTGTAAATAATTTGTCGGGGGTGGCGCTGGCCATTGCCCGCGCGTGGGCTGGGCCTTGGCCTGTGACCGATGCAGCGATTGTTACCAGGCGGTAGGAAGAGCGCCATTTTGGGGCAGAATGTGGCTTATGGATTTGTCGTACCCTCCCGAAGCAGAAGAATTCCGCACTGAAATCCGCTCATGGTTAGAACAAAACCTGCCCAAAGGGTGGTTCGATCCCGGATTTGAAATGAGCGCGGAAGAGCGCAAGAAGTTCAATGAAGAGTGGCCACAGAAGTTGTACGGCGGTGGCTGGATTTGTGCGACGTGGCCGAAGGAGTACGGCGGCAAGGGTCTCACCACAATGCAAGGCGTCGTACTTGCAGAAGAGTTCGCACGCGCGAAGGCTCCGATGCGCGCAGACTTTTTTGGAGACACTCTCGTGGGACCAACGATCTTGGCTCACGGCACTGAAGAACAAAAGAAAGAGTTCTTGCCCAAAATTTTGCGTGGCGAGGTGCGTTGGTGTCAGGGATTTAGCGAACCAAACAGCGGTAGCGACTTAGCAAGCCTCAAAGCGACGGCAGTTCTTGACGGTGACGAATGGGTGATTAATGGTCAGAAGGTGTGGACTACGCAAGGACACAATGCTGATTACTGTTTCTTATTAACCCGTACCGACCCGGCAGCTCCAAAACATAAGGGCATCTCATACATGCTCGTTCCAATGAATCAACCAGGAGTTGAAGTGCGCGGCATTACCCAGCCCGACGGCACTGCCGAATTCAACGAGGTGTTTTTTACAAATGCCCGTTGCCCCAAAGACAACATTGTGGGTGGCGTTAATGGTGGTTGGGCTATTGCAAATGCGACACTTGGTTTTGAACGCGGAATGAGTGCTACCACTTCGTATCGTCGGTTTGAAGCCGAGTACGACGAGATGGTGGCTGCTGCTAAGGCAAATGGTGCTATTGAAGATCCGATTATCCGTCAGCGTCTCACGCGCTACTACAGCAAGATTCAGTTGTTGCGCATCAACGGTCTGCGTTCGCTAACCCAAACTCTGAATGGCACCAAGGACATGGGAGTTATTGCACTTGGTCTCACGAACAAGATGTTCTGGTCCGAAATGCACCGTGACGCAATGGAGTTGGCTCTTGACATTGCAGGCACCAACGCGATGATGGTTGATTATTCATACGTTGGTGACGGTTCGTGGCCAGGTACCGGTCGTGAGCGTCGTCGTCCTGGATACCCAGTGAGCGCGATGATGTCAGCATTTTTCTTCTCGCGCAGTGAAACCATTTGGGGTGGCACTAGCCAGATTCAGCGAAACATCGTGGGTGAGCGTTTCCTCGGTCTCCCCCGCGAGCCCAAAGCCGCAGGCGAGTAAAGCTGGTTAGCCGAAGGCGCATGACATAGCGGCGCTCGCGTGTGTTACAGCGCGACCGCGTCCTGCTGTTCTTTCAGCGCGGTTTGTTGTCGCAGTGGTAGTTCCACGATGAACAATGTGCAGATAAACGCGAGCACCGCAAGTGGCACTGCCCACATAAACACTGCTTGTACTCCGTCTGTAATCACGTTGATCGCATCGGAACGTGCAGGTTCGGGAAGATTGTTAATTGTGCGCGGTGTGCGCAAGTACTCATCCTCGATCTTTCCGATCACTTGAGCATTAAAAATTGCACCGAAAGCAGCGAGTGCAATTGTCTGGCCAAGCGAACGGCACAGAACGGTGACTGAACTTGCGATGCCAAGATCACGAATGTCAACGCTGTTTTGAACGACCAATGTCCCGGTTGGCATCGTCGCACCTGTTGCGAACCCAACAAAGACCATTCCAATGACCGCTGCTGTGATTGCGACTGGCGAGTCGTTGATAAATGTCATTGCGACGGTTCCGGCAATGCCACAAATCATTCCGAGTATTGGCCAAATTTTGTAACGACCGGTTGTAGCGATTCGACGTCCCACCCAGATGCTTGTAAATGTGATGCCACCCATCATTGGCACCATTAGCAGACCCGAATTCATTGGTGATACTCCGGACACTGCTTGCAGGAACAGCGGCATGAATGCACCAACTGCTGTGATGAGAGCTCCCACCAATGCGACCATCGGTATCACCATCTGCACGATGCGGTTCTTAAAAAGATGTAACGGGAGAATCGGGTCCGACGCTCGTGGTTCCCACCATAGAAAGCCAGCCAGCAATGTTGCAGTGAGTGCGCCAACGGCAACTGTTGGAGATGATGACCAGCCCCATTCCTCTGACACCCAGGAGATCATGAGTACAAGCGAAGTGATAAACGCAACGAGAAGCAAAGCTCCGAGAACATCGACTTTGGTCTCACGTTTTACAAAAGGAATGCGAAGAGATGAGTGCACCATTGCACTGGCAACGATGCCAAGTGGAATGTTGATGAGAAAGATCCAACGCCAGTTCAATTGATCAACAAAGAAACCGCCGAGCAATGGACCGGCAACGCTCGCGATGGCATACACGCTCATGAATGCTCCGACATATCGACCACGTTCGCGAGGGGAAATGATGTCAGCGATCACAACAACTGACATCGCCATGATTCCACCACCACCAATTCCTTGGATTCCACGACCAATGACCAGCAACGTCATTGAGTTTGCTACCGCACATAGCAATGAGCCAACCACGAATGTGCCGATCGCAATTTGAGTGAAATTGCGGCGACCGAATAAGTCACTGAATTTTCCAAAGAGGGGAGTGGCGACTGTTGACGTCAATAAGTACGCAGTTCCCACCCATGTATATGCCCGGAGTCCACCCAGTTCACCGATAATGGTGGTCATCGCCGTATTGATGATGGTTCCATCTAACGCAGATAATGCGGTCGCCATCATCATGGCCGCATACACGAGATAGATCTGTCGTTTTGGTAAGTCAACGCCCTGCACTGGATTTCTACGTTACAACTATGATCACCTGTGCAATGACTCATAAAACACATCAAGTTCCTAATGATGGACGTTTATGGCGCATAATCTCCACACCGTTGGGGGCGATGCTTATCGTTGTCTCTGATACGGGAGTGAAACGTATTGACTTCGTCGATTGTGATCAAGAGGTTGAACTACCCAAAAACAGCGTTCAAGAGAAACACTCGATTTTGGCGGACGTACTTACTCAATTGGGTGAATACTTTGACGGCACGCGCACCACATTTTCGTTACCACTTGATCTGAGTGGCACTGATTTTCAGAAACAAGCGTGGCTGGCTCTCGCGAGAATCCCATACGGGCAAACAATGACCTATGGAGAGCAAGCAGCAATTATTGGGCGTCCTCGTGCTGTTCGTGCAATCGGAACTGCCAACAGCAAAAACCCTGTTGCAATTGTCCTTCCGTGTCATCGAGTGATTGGCGCTGATGGATCACTTACTGGTTACGCAGGTGGCATGCACAAGAAGCAATGGCTACTTGAGCATGAACGCGGTCGCTAATGTCGACACTGTGAACATTGTTGCAATCGTTGTTGGTCTTATCGTCTCGGTTATGTGTCTTGGCTCTGCAGTAGCAGACTTCAAGAAAAATCCTCAGATTGTTGCGTCGCTGACGCATCTTGGTGTGAACACTGATCGCATGTCAACGCTCGGAGCATTGAAGTTGCTCGGCGTTGTCGGCGTCATCATTGGTTTTTGGGTGACTGCAATTGGTGTGGCTGCGGGCATTGGTCTCGCGTTGTATTTCATTGGCGCAATTGCATTCCACGTACGTGCAAAAGACAATGCAAAGAACACTTTTCCCGCGCTTCTTCTATTGATTCTTGCCGTGTTGTACACATTGACAACACTCGCAAAGTAGTCACACGCGCTTAAACCGATCCCACTCATCAAGTGGGCGTCCGAGGTCTCGAAGACGTATTTGTACAGGTAGCGGCATTTCTAAATCGTGTCCGGCTCGAATGTCGTCCATCAATTCACCGTCACTGTCCCACATGTGGCACGTGTCGATGTTGCCAGATAGTGCCTGCATACGTTGTTCAAGCGTGCGTTCGGCATGTACCAGTTCAGGGTTATCGCGTACTTCTATAAGTCGCATTGCCCACGCGGTTTGAATGACAACCGGCGCCATTGCCGAAATCAATGCGGTGACGTGAGTGCATCCGTGTGGGCCGCCGAACAGTTCCTTCACTTTTCGGTTGAAGCCACGCATGACTGACAAGCCGACAAGTTTTTGGTAGTGATCGACAATGTTGTCACAGCCCGTGTGTGGGTAATTGTGGTACGTCACCGATGCCTTCTCGATGACAAAGGCGGGAAAACTGACCTCAAGTTCAACCACCATGTGGTGCATGCGAAGTGGAGTGGGGTCGTTTTCTACATACAGTCCAGCAGGCTTGTCGTCGACAACCACGCCTCGCATCATGAATCGATCGGGTGATATTCGGTATGCCCGCACCTCGTATTGGCGCGTATGAATCTGTTCAAAGTCGGGATCGGGGGGAAATAGATCTGCAAGCACAGCTCTACTTTTGCAGACTTGTTATTGATGAGAGCGAGTTATGCACGTAATTAGACGGCACACTATGCATATGTCGTCGCTCAAAGAACGAATCCAAGCAGACCTGACGGAAGCAATGAAGGCAGGCAAAGAACAAGACGTTGTGAAATCAACGCTTCGCATGGCACTTGCCGCGGTGATGAATGCTGAGGTTGCTGGTGATGAAGCAGTGGCGTTGAGCGATGACCAGGTGATGGCAGTTTTGTTAGCGGAAGCAAAGAAGCGATCTGAGTCGGCGGAGATTTATGAAAAAGCAGGGCGTACAGATGCAGCGGCAAAAGAACGTAGCGAACTTGCAGTCCTAGAGGCGTACTTGCCCGCAGCAATGAGTGATGCAGAACTTTCTGTGATCGTGAGTGAAGAAGTCGCGAACGCTGCAGCTGCGGGAAATTCGGGTCCAAAGGCGATGGGTCTTGTGGTGAAGGCAGTTCGCGCACGCGCTGGTGCCGGTGTTGACGGAGGCAAAGTCGCGTCAATGGTGAAGTCTGCGCTCGGCGCGTAACAACTGGCGCTCACGGCAGGACTTGAACCTGCGACCCCTTGCTCCGGAGGCAAGTGCTCTATCCGCTGAGCTACGTGAGCGTGATGTCTCTTCAGGTTACAGATGAACACGGCAGAATAGAGACTTCATGGCTGATCCTCTTTACACCGTTGCTTCGCGTCTGGCCCCTGTTTTTGCTCAGGCCGCCGGCGCAAACGCCGGTGATGTCGATCCCGTCGTGCGGCCTAGCGACCACGCTGATGCGCAGGTCAATGGTGCATTGGCACTTGCCAAGCAATTGGGCGAAAAACCCCGTGACCTTGCAACACGAATCATGGAACAGATTGAGTCACAAGGTGTGTTGGCAGACGTTGTGGAGACATTCGAAATCGCAGGACCTGGTTTTGTCAATCTCGCCTTCCGTAATGAATTTCTCGCTAGCGAATTATTGAAAATATCAAGTGACAGTCAGCTTGGTGTGCGTCGCACGCAACAGCCGGTCACTGTCACTATCGACTACTCCGCTCCGAATGTCGCGAAAGAAATGCATGTAGGACACTTGCGATCAACCGTCATTGGTGATGCGTTGGTGCGAATGTTGACATCGGTTGGCCACACTGTTGTTCGCGAGAATCACATTGGGGACTGGGGAACACCTTTTGGCATGCTTATCGAGCATCTCATTGATCTCGGAGAAGACACTGCCGCTCACGAACTTGGCGTTGGCGACCTAGATGGTTTCTACAAAGATGCCCGTCGTAAGTTTGAAGGTGATGATTCGTTCAAAGAACGAGCACGTCAAAGAGTTGTCTTGTTGCAAGGTGGCGATGAGGAAACTTTGCGACTGTGGAAGACGCTCGTTAAAGAAAGTACTAATTACTTCAACCATGTATATCGATTGCTGGATGTGTTACTCACTGACGACGACCTCATGGGGGAGAGTGCATATAACGATCTCCTTGTAACGGTTGTCGATCGACTGCAGGCCTCAGGGATGCTTGTTACCAGTGACGGCGCGGAAGTGGTTTTTCCCGAAGGTTTCACTAATCGTGAGAATGAGCCACTACCACTCATCATTCGTAAAGGCGATGGAGGGTACAACTACGCGACAACTGACTTGGCTTGTGTCATTGATCGTGTCGAGCGCATTGGAGCATCTCTCATGCTGTACGTGGTCGGCGCTCCGCAAGCACAGCACTTACAGATGGTGGAAGTTGTCGCACGCGCGGCGGGGTGGATGCCACACAACGCAGAGATGGTTCACGTTGCTTTCGGCAGTGTTCTCGGATCTGATCGAAAAATGTTGAAGAGTCGTTCCGGCGACACTGTGAAGTTGGCGGCGTTGCTAGAAGAGGCTGTGGAGCGCGCGGATCAAGCGATCGTTGAGAAGAATCCGGCGATGCCAGAGACTCAGCGCAAGGAGGTCGCGCAGATGATCGGTATCGGAGCAGTGAAGTATGCAGACCTCTCCACTGATCGCATTAAGGATTATGTTTTCGATTGGGATCGCATGTTGTCTTTTGATGGCAACACCGCCCCCTATCTGCAATACGCACACGCCCGTATTTGCAGCATCTTCCGGCGAGTCGACCTCGATCGCCAGGAATTTCATGGAGTATTACCGCTGATTGAGCAACCCCAGGAACGTGCTCTTGCATTGCGGCTGTTGCAGTTTGATTCAGCAGTCTGGGACGCCCTTGATAAATACAGTCCGCACAGATTGTGCACCTATCTATATGAACTCGCGTCGGATTTCACCGCGTTCTACGAACACTGCCCAGTTTTGAAGGCCGACACAGAGGAAATCAGACGGTCACGTCTTGCACTTTGTGATATCACTGCACGTGTGATGAACGCTGGCCTTGGCATGTTGGGCATTCGTGCTCCGGAGCAGATGTGACCGCCATTCCACTTCGGTTGTTGCCTGACACGGCAAAGATTGATGATCACGGTGCTCTCACGATCGGCGGGATGTCTGTTGCTGACCTTGTTCGTGAATTTGGCACGCCACTCTTCGTATACGACGAACAACACCTTCGCACGCGCTGTCGTGAAGCTGTCGAAGCCTTTGGTCGTGAACGTGTCGTGTACGCGACGAAAGCATTTTTGTGTGGAGCGATGGCACATTTGGCTGTTGATGAAGGACTGTTGCTTGATGTTGCCACTGGCGGGGAACTCTTTGTAGCCCTACATGCCGGTGTTGATGCAAGCAAGTGCGTTCTGCACGGCAACAATAAGAGTGATGAAGAGATTGAGTACGCGCTTCGAGTTGGCGTTAATCACATAGTGGTCGACAGTTTTGATGAACTGGATCGCATCGAACGCATTGTTACTGATCCGCACTCGTCCGTAGTCGGTCAGATTGCTCGCGTGATGATTCGTGTGACACCCGGCGTGCACGTTGAGACCCATGAGTTCATACAAACAGGACAAGATGACTCAAAGTTCGGTTTCAATCTCAACAATGGTGATGCTCGACGTGCACTTGATAGGTCTTTCGCATCTCCCGTTATGCGTCTACTTGGCATCCATTGTCACATTGGTTCGAACGTGTTTGACGTCGACAATTTCGCAAGTGCCGCACAGATCATGGTTGAGATGTATAACTCTGTGTGCCAATCACATTCTCTGACTCATCTAACACTGGGTGGCGGTCTCGGAGTTGCATACTCAGAGAGTGAACATGAACCGTCTATTACACAGTGGGCAGCAGTGCTTTCTTCCGCCACACATTCTCTGCCACCCGACACAATTGTTGCAGTAGAACCGGGTCGAGCGATCGTGGCAAGCGCAGCAATCACGGTTTATCGCGTTGGAACCGTGAAAGACATCGAAGGTGTTCGTCGATATGTTTCAGTCGACGGGGGCATGAGCGACAACTTGCGCCCAATGTTGTACGACAGCATCTATGAGGCGTTTGATCCGTTACGCGTGAACGCAGATCGTGAACAACACGCACGCATCGTTGGTAAACACTGCGAAAGCGGAGATGTGATCATCGATCATGCGCGTGTCCCGGTCAATGTCTCGGTTGGAGATTTACTCGCCACTCCGGTTACCGGTGCCTACGGCTATTCAATGGCGAATAATTACAACAAGGTGCCACGCCCCGCGGTGGTCTTCGTTGCAGATGGGAAGGCGCGAGTTGTTGTGCGTCGTGAGACCTATGACGACCTGGTTCGCCTCGACGAGCACTATCGATAAACGCTCGTTTGTCAATCAACACCCGTGGTGGTGATGAAATAATCACCATCAATCTGGCAATACCGGGACGTAGGCTGGAATGCCTATGGCTTCGGCTCCGTCATCTGTCGTGCGCATCGGCGTTTTGGGTTGTGGAAACGTGGGTTCTGCGTTCGTTCAACTTGTGCAATCTCAAGCCGACTTCATTGAATCACGCACTGGTGTTCGTTTGCAGATTGCACAAGTGGCCGTTCGTAACATCAGTCGTGATCGAGAAGTTGCATTACCTGATGGAATCGTTACACGTGACGTACATTCGGTTGTTGAAGACCCAACGGTTGATCTCGTTGTTGAAGTAATGGGTGGGATTGAACCTGCTCGAGAACTCATAGTTGCGGCATTGCAGCACGGCAAGCCCGTCGTTACTGCCAACAAGGAATTACTCGCCAATGTTGGCGGAGAACTGTTCTCGTTAGCAGATGAAAAAGGTGTCGACCTGCTGTTTGAAGCATCTGTTGGTGGCGGTATTCCCATTGTTCGCGTCTTGCGCGAATCTCTGCGGGGTGAGCCGGTACGTCGCGTCATGGGAATTGTCAATGGCACCACAAACTACATCCTCACAAAAATGTCCGAAGAGGGTGCTGACTATGTTGCTGCTCTGTCAGAAGCACAGCGTTTGGGTTTTGCAGAACGTGATCCGACGGCAGATGTTGAAGGACTCGATGCTGCGGCAAAAGCAGCCATTATCGCAAGCATTGCTTTTGGCGCCAAGGTTGTGGCAGGCGACGTCTATCACGAGGGAATCAGTTCGATCACTGCGTCTGACATAGCGATTGCGCATCGTCTTGGATACGTCGTGAAGTTACTTGCGATTGCTGAGCGCGAAGACGACGCCTCAGACGTATCGGTGCGTGTTCATCCGACAATGGTGCCGTTGTCGCATCCACTTGCGAGCGTTCGTGATAGTTACAACGCGGTTTTCGTCGAAGGCGGAGCTGTCGGGTCACTGATGTTTTACGGCCGCGGTGCAGGCGGTGGTCCAACCGCAAGTGCAGTCTTGGGTGACGTCATTGATGCTGCGGTGAACTTGCGAAATGAGACTCATGGAACGATCGGTGCGTTTCGACGTATTCCAGTTCGTCCCATAGATGAGACAACATCTGAATACCTCGTCGGCCTTGATGTCGCAGACCGCCCCGGCGTCTTGCACGCGATTACCGGTGTGTTTGCGCGTCACGGTGTCAGCATTCGTACTGCCGAGCAAGAGGGCATTGGAGATGATGCGCGTCTGGTGTTTATTACGCATATGGCACGTGAGGCAGATGTTCAAGCATGTTTGCGTGAGTTCCGCGGACTTGACGTGGTGAAGCGCACGTCGGGATTGTTACGAGTCATTAGCGGGCAATGAAATACGTGTCAACGCGCGGAAGCGCACCAGTTCTGGGATTTTCCGATGTCGTTCTCACTGGACTCGCAACGGACGGGGGGCTGTACGTTCCAGAGACGTGGCCACGTCTTAGCGCTAAGGCAATGGATAACTCTTCGTCTTTCGCGTACGCAGATCTTGCCGCTGACGTTATGGCGCCTTATGTTGCACCCGACTTTGATGCAAACACGCTGCAGTCACTGACGCGCGAAGCATATGCAACATTTCGACATCCTGAAGTTGTTCCGATTGTGCCCGTCGGGAACAACCATTTTTTGATGGAGTTGTTTCACGGTCCGACCTTGGCCTTCAAAGATGTTGCGCTCCAGTTACTGGGACGATTCTTTGACCAAATTCTCACTGCTCGCGGTGAGCGGGTGATGATCGTTGGCGCAACGAGTGGTGATACGGGTAGTGCAGCGATAGATGGTCTATCAGGCTGTAGCAACGTAGATGTTGTGATCTTGTATCCGCATGGTCGCGTCAGTGATGTGCAACGTAAACAGATGACAACAGTGACATCACCAAACGTCCACGCCGTTGCAATTGATGGAACGTTTGATGACTGTCAAGACTTGGTCAAGGCAATGTTTAATGACATTGCGTTCCGCAATGAGCGTCGTTTGTCTGCGATTAACTCAATTAATTGGGCACGAGTGATGGCACAAGTGGTCTATTACATTGAGGCTGCACGACGTTTTAACGGATCTATTGACGTAACTGTTCCAACGGGAAATTTTGGGAATGTGCTGAGTGGTTGGATCGCAAAGAATATGGGTGCAAACATTCGCCATCTGATCGTTGCGTCCAACTCAAACGACATCCTTACTCGATTCTTTGAAACCCATCACATGACGGTGAGCGGTGTTCACCCAACACTTAGCCCCAGCATGGACATTCAGGTGTCATCAAATTTTGAACGCCTACTGTTTGAGATGAACGAACGCAATGGAGCTCGTACCTCTGAGCAGCTAGTGCAATTTCGTACTTCCGGAGATTTGGCAATTGACGAATCACAATTTGCCAAGTGGATCACTCCAACATTTCGTGCTGGTCGTTGTAGCGATGCACAGACTCTTGAAACGATCGCACAGTTTTTTGGTCAACACGAACGCGCTATTGACCCTCACACGGCGGTGGGGTTATTCGTCGCACGCCAGCATGCAGCAGATGATGTTCCAATGGTGACGTTGGCGACAGCGCATCCGGCGAAATTCCCTGATGCGGTCGAGAAAGCAACGGGTTCACGGCCTGCTTTGCCTGACCATCTAGCGGACCTGTTTGAGCGTCCCGAGCGCACTCAGACCCTGCCAAACGATTTGTCGGTGGTACAAGATTTCGTGACATCAGTGTCTCGGCACGCATGATGCGCTAGTATGTAACTACTCGGTTGTTCCGAGTCTCCCCGCGTTTGTTTTGCGGATGTACGTTCCACGTTCTTCGTTGTACGGTCCTCGTTTCACGCGCGCGGGTTGAGCCCAGCACCTGAAAGCAGGCACATCATGGTTGCAGAAGCCCTTGAGAAATCAGCACTCGAAGCAAAAGACAAAGACCAATTGGTCGCGATAGCGACAGCACTCGGAATCAAATCAGTCGCGCGTGCATCGAAAGCGACGTTGATCGACAAGATTCTTGACCAGACAGGCGCTAACGGTGGTGGGGCCAAGGCGGACAAGCCAGCGACAAAAGCGCCTGTAAAAGCAAAGGCCGAGACACAGTCAGAGACAAAGCGAGATGCCGAACCCATCGTTCACCTCGGTCCCGATGGTGAGCCGTTGGCGGAGTGGGAAATTGAGTTGGCCGAACACGAAGGTCGCATGTCATCGGAAGAGGCAAGCGCGGCACGCACCGAACGACAAGATCGCGGACCACGCGGTGATCGCGGACCACGTCAAGACCGCGGTGATCGTCAAGACCGCGGTGACCGACAAGACCGTGGCGATCGTCAAGACCGCGGTGACCGACAAGACCGCGGAGATCGTCAACAAGGTTGGGATGATGGCGGTTCACGAAATCGCCGTCGCCGCCGTCGTGGACGTAATGGTCGTGATGAAGGTCCACAGGGTGATGATCGATACGGCGCAGATGACAACGAACCGATCAGCAACGACCCAGTGGAAGTCGCTGGTTATCTCGACTTGCGAGATGAGGGATACGGATTCTTGCGCGTCGGTGGATATCTCCCCACGCGTGAAGACTCGTACATTCCGGTGAAACTCACACGTCAATTTGGTTTGCGCAAAGGTGATTACGTCACCGGTATGTCTCGTCCAGCTGGACGCAATGAAAAAAATCCAGCGATGCTCGAGATTCACACGGTAAACGGACAAGATCCTGAGCAGGCAAAACGTCGTCCTCGCTTTGAGGATCTCACACCGTTGTTCCCAGATGAAAAATTGCGTCTTGAAGATCCGATGGATCCAAGCAATATGACTGCACGCATCATCGATCTCATCGCACCAATCGGGAAAGGCCAACGTGGTCTCATCGTGTCGCCGCCAAAAGCGGGTAAGACCACCGTCATGAAGACGATTGCGACATGTATTGAAAAAAATAACCCCGAAGTGAAATTGATCGTTCTTCTTATTGATGAGCGTCCGGAAGAAGTCACCGACATGCGCCGTACGGTAAAAGGTGAAGTTATTGCTTCCACTTTTGATCGTCCGAGCGACGAACACACTCACATTGCTGAGCTTGCAATTGAAAAAGCAAAGCGCATGGTGGAGATGGGCGAGGACGTTGTCATTATTTTGGACGGCATCACCCGTTTGTCACGTGCATACAACCTTGCTGCACCGGCAAGTGGTCGCATCATGTCGGGTGGTATTGATGCGGGAGCGTTGTATCCACCGAAGAAGTTCTTTGGTGCTGCGCGCAATGTTGAAGAGGGTGGCTCGCTTACCATTCTGGCCACCGCACTCGTTGAGACAAACAGCCGTATGGACGAAGCAATCTTTGAAGAGTTCAAGGGCACGGGCAACATGGAATTGAAACTTGATCGTAAGATCGCAGAGCGCCGCGTGTTCCCTGCGATCGACGTCGATGCGTCAAGCACCCGTCACGAAGAGTTGCTCTTTGACCGCAAGCAGTTGCAGATGGTCTGGAAATTACGCCGGGTACTCTCTGGACTCGCAGCTGACGGCAACCCCGCGCCAGGGCTCGAAATGCTGATGGATCGCCTGAAGACCTTCCGTACCAACGACGAATTCCTCACCGAAATCGCCAAGTCACCCACGTCGTGATGTGGGGCGCCCCGATACACTTTTACGCCTTGTCCGAGGAGAAGCCATGAAGACTGAGACCCATCCCGAATACTCCGATACAAACGTGAAGTGCTCTTGTGGCAACTCGTTCACGACCCGCAGTACCCGCGGTGGAGATCTCAACGTTGAATTGTGCAACGAGTGCCATCCGTTTTTCACCGGAAAGCAAAAGCTTGTCGACACTGGTGGTCGTGTGGAGCGCTTCAACAAGCGTTATGGCAAGCGCAAGGCCTCTCCTAAAAAAGAAGACTGATTCTTTTGACCAATGATTCAGCAGATCGTGAGCGTCGCTCGCGACTGTTGTCAATGAAATTACGTGCGCTCGTCAGAGAGCACCTTGGTTTGTCAGATGAGCCTGCCGGACGAGCGGAAGTATTTGGTCTTGGCGCCGCTTTTGTTTCGCCCGATGGCACGTGGGTCTACGTAGACGGAGTTGCTCAGCGCAGTCTCGGCCCATCGTTGGCCTGGTTTTTGAATCAGATACAACACGAATCGCGCGACACCATCACACCGCTGCATGTTGTTGTCGATCGTGATTCGGGAGTGTTAGCGCGACGTTCAGCGATGTTTGATGTGCCAATACATGTATGGCATGTGAACGATCGGTCGTTGTTGCCCGCTGTCGAGGAAGAACATCTTGAAGTTGTCTCACCAAATCCTCGCCATCTTGAATTTGTGTCAATGATTGAACGTGCGGGTGCTGACGTCGTAATTGAGCATGGTGTTGTGGTGGGTGAAGTGCTTGGTCTTGAGATCTGCCGCGTGGTAGACGATGCATTTACCGGTGATACGCGTCTTGAGGTCGGGATGGGTGCACACGACAGGGAAGCGTTTGCCTTAATACACGGACATCTCCCCACAGAGGAAGCGCTTGCCTCTGTGATTTCAACAGTGGCACAACATCGCGCTGAAGGCGCGCGCTTGCACCCGCTTAATACGTTTGGTGCTGAGAGATTGCTACGGGCTCGTTGTGTTGTCAACCCTGCTTTAGTTGGTCTTGCATCGTTGGAAATTGCAGATCCTCCGGTTGTTCGTACCAATGTGAAGGACACTGTTCCGTGTGTTGCGCGCGGTCGAGATGACTCAGGGTCTGATGTGGTGGTGACATTCGTTCACGGTGTCGATCTTGATGTGGTGCCGTTTGCTCTAGATGCCGCTGACCGAATCGGTGAAAATGTGCGCGTGATGATCGCTGCACGGGACAAAGATGTCGTGCCATCCATCATGAAAATGGGAGTTATCGCACATCGGCCTGTTGAACTGCGTCTCCTTGCGGACTAAAGCACCTAACCTGTTTCACCGTGCATGATCGTCTCGAGTCCATAGAAAAGGACTATGTCGAACTCGAGGCAAGTCTTGGTAGCCCCGAGGTATTGGGTGACCAATCGCGGCTACGTGAGGCGACTCGCAAATACAAGCAAATGACACCTTTGGTGAATTGCATTCGCGAATTACGAGCCGCTCGAGGCGACGCGGACGTTGCGCGCGAATTCATGAATGAAACAAGCGGTACCGAACGGGAAGGATTTCGTTCTGAACTAGACACTGCCGAACACAGAATTGAGGAGTTGGAAGAGCAACTCAAGGTGCTGTTATTGCCACAAGATCCAAACGATGGAAAGAACGTCATCATGGAAATTCGCGGTGCAGAGGGTGGAGAAGAAGCCAATCTTTTTGCGGGTGATTTGCTCGAGATGTATCGCGCGTATGCGGCTATCAAAGGATGGAATATTGAAGTCATTCAGCTCGATGCATCTGATCTTGGGGGCGTAAACCAAGTGACGCTGTTAATTAAGGGTGAAGACGCTTGGAGTCATCTCAAATTTGAAGGTGGACCACACCGCGTGCAACGAGTGCCAGCAACAGAAAGCCAAGGACGAGTACACACATCGTCGGCCACTGTCACAGTGATGCCCGAAGCCGAAGAGGTTGATATTGACATTGACGAGCGCGATTTGGAAATAGACGTGTATCGAGCGTCTGGTCCAGGTGGTCAAGGTGTTAACACCACCGACTCTGCAGTGCGCATCACTCACAAACCAACTGGTGTGGTTGTCGCGATGCAGGATCAGCGCAGTCAGTTACAAAACCGTGCACGAGCAATGCAAGTGTTGCGTGCGCGTCTTCTCAAGTTGAAGCAAGACGAAGCGGAAGCACAGGCATCCGCCGCTCGTAAAGCTCAAGTTGGTGGCGGTGGCCGCAGTGAGAAAATTCGCACGTACAACTACAAAGACAATCGCATTACTGACCATCGCATTGGATTCACGCTGTACCAACTTCAGAATGTTCTAGCGGGTGATATGAGTGCAGTCATTGAGGCGTTGATCGCCGACGAAAAAGCGCGACAACTGTCCGGAGATGAGTAACGACGACACCGTTACCTGGCGAGAGATGCTGGTCTCGGCAACGGAAATCGTTGGGGATCGCGTCATTGCGAAATGGTTGTGTGAGCACGCCGCTGGAGTCGACAGCGATAAATGGCTTGACATTGTTGATGACCAGGTGACACAGCGTTGCGGTCTGCATCTCGATTCGATGATGCGTCGTTATCTCGGTGGTGAACCCCTGCAGTACGTTCTCGGACGGTGGGCTTTCCGTCATCTAGATCTAATGGTTGATCAACGTGTCTTGATTCCACGTCCTGAGACAGAACAACTCGTTGACTTAGTTCTCAATGCAGTGCAATCAGAACTCTTGGAAGAAGTGCGAATTGCCGATCTAGGAACTGGAACAGGAGCGATTGGTCTTTCGTTGTTGCACGAGTTGCCGCTAGGAAGTGCGCGGGTATGGCTCACCGATAATTCACAGGAGGTAACAGACGTTGCGCGCGCCAATTTGGCAGGTATTGGAAGGGCGGCGATGTATGGGCAGATATCTATTGGGTCATGGTATGACGCACTTCCAGTTGATCTTCGTGGTGCATTTGACGTTGTGGTGAGTAATCCTCCATATATCGCACACGATGACATGGACGTAGAGGACAAGGTTCGTGATTGGGAACCGCATCTTGCATTGTTTGCAGATGACGATGGTCTTAGTGCGTTACAAACAATTATCTCTGGCGCTTCCGACTGGTTACGTAAAGGTGGGTTGCTGGCACTAGAGATAGGGCACATGCAGGCAAAAGATGTAAGTCGGTTGTGCGTAGAGGCTGGGCTGGTGAATGTCTCGGTGCACGTTGATGCAGCAAATCGAGAACGGTTTATTACCGCGCGGGTAGCGTCCGGCGAATAAACCGCAGTTGGTGCAGTAACAAGTTTTCAGCAACTTCTTCTTGCGGGGTCATGTGTGTAACACCTGACAACGGAAGTACTTCGTGATCTTTGCCAGCGGCTAGAAGAGCAGAAGATAGTTGCAGAGTATGAGCAGCAACGACGTTGTCATCTGCGAGGCCATGAATGAGAAGTAGCGGACGCTGCAATTGGTGTGCACATGCGATAAGAGAGGTGTTTATGTACGGTTCGTCATCAATGCCTGGGTGACGCAAGTACCGTTCTGTGTAGTGCGTGTCGTACAAGCGCCAATCTGTAACCGGTGCTCCTGCTACCGCGGTGTGAAATTTGTCGGGAGCTTGTAACACCGCAAGTGCCGCAAGATAACCACCAAAGCTCCATCCACGAATTGCTACCCGTGAAATATCTGCGCGAGGTTGCAGATATGTCAACTCATCCAAGACCTCGATCTGGTCTTCAAGCACCGGACCGGCGAGATCATGAAGCACTGCTCGTTCATACACCGAGCCTTTGCCCGGAGTTCCACGATTGTCAGCGATGACAACACAGAATCCTTGATCGGCAAACCACTGAGATGACAGGTACGCAGATTGGGAAGCAAGAACACGCTGTGCGTGAGGTCCACCATATGGATCAAACAACACGGGTAGTGGCGTCTGAGCATTGTCGCGAGGCATCACGATTGCAACAGGGATACGTCGGCGACCAACAGTATGAAGTGTGACGTTTGGAGACACCAGTGGTTCTTCAGCAAATGATGCAATGGTTGCGTCCGTCGAAGACGGGGTGTGAACTGAGAACGTTGCCCTTGATTGTTGCAAGGTCGTGGTGCGTATCACTGATGTCGCACCTGACGAGACCGCGGACGCAATTCCATCAAATGAATTGGTCGTGATGTGAGACAAGTTGTTAGAGGCGAGTGAGTAACGCATCACGTTATGTATCCACGGCGTGTCAATATCGTTTGCGATGAATACAACGTCGTCATTCACTGAGACAATTGAACGAACTTGCATTGATGGTGGGGTCACAAGTTGCCCACCGACGAACAAACGGCGCGATCCATCACGCTCCAAACACGTCACAAGGTCACCGTTTGACGAAAGAGTGGGGACACCTGGGACAAGTTCGACCCATGCATGATCAACATCGTTTAGTAATTCGGTACAAGTTCCCGTATCAGGGTCGACCGAATACACCGTGATCTCGCGTTGATCACGAGTTTGTGTCTGGCCAATGAGTCCGGCGCCAGTCCACGACACCGTGGTGAGGTACTCCCATTCGCCGGGGAAGGCCACTTCAACGCGCGATTGCGATGCAATGTTGATGATGTGTAGTGACACTTCTGCGTTGTGGGTTCCTGCGGCGGGATAGCGGTGCATCTGCGCTTGAGAGCCCGGATGTGCGGGGTCGGCGATATGCCAGATCGGAATTGGCGACACATCGACGCGTGTTGCTGCGATCGAGGTGCCATCTGGTGACCACCAATAACCGCGTTGGCGACCCATTTCTTCGGCAGCGATGAATTCTGCAGTTCCCCAGAAAATGTCCGGATTATCTTCTGTTGCAATAGTGGTTTCAATACCGTCTCGAGTGCACACATGCAGCGATGTACCGCGCACATAGGCGATGTGTGAACCATCCGGTGATAGTCGTGCGTCGAAGATTCCCGGTGCAACATTTGGAAGCGTCACCGATTTTGTTGAGATGTCAACAACGACAAGTGCGCCACCGACAACGGTGGCGACGGTATTCAGTTCAGCGTCGGTGGAGTATGTGACTATTCCGCCGGCTCCCTCGCGCGCGCGTTCACGGCGACGCTTTTCTTCTTCGGTAAGTGAGGACAGATTGGTGCCTAATTCGCGCGGATCAAGCAGGAGGTCTTCCTGTTTGGTCTGAACGTTGAAGACCCACAATTGATTGACAGGATCACTACCTGATGCGGTACGTACAAAAACAATTCGCTGTCCATCTGGAGATATAGAAAAGGTGCGGGGCTCTCCAAGTGTCAAACGCTGTGTTCGCGCGTATTGACGGGGAAACGAATCAGACATGGTAGTCATTACGCGTGCAGTACACCTTGCGCGTCAAGTGTGACAGGGGTTCCCACCCATTCTTTCTCACACATTGAAGTCATCACCGTTGCATCGGTTGTTTCTCCCCAAGCTCGGCGACCATCAGCCAAGAGACATGACACATGAGCAATTTCTGGATGACCATCACGATGGTGCATGACGGAGTAGGCCTCGACAGTCGCTGAACCCGCCGCTTCCGTAGCTGATGCGACATCACGACGCGGTAGGGCATCAACTTCATCCTGCGGATACGCAAATTTGAAACCGTTCTTCGGTGGTTCAGTTGCATACACACCAAAAGCGTGTTTTGTTGTGTAACCGCCATTTGCCCAGACGAATGCTTTTTCACTCGGTTTTTCGCGTAGGTCATTTACCACTGTTGCGATTGCATGCATGACGTAATTATTCCAAGGTCCACCAGCAAATGGCAGTCCGCCAGTGCGTGTGAGTTGTGATGTGATGTCAAGTCCCAACGATTGTGCGCCTAATTGCACAGCGGATGGGAAACACGAGTACAAGTCGACAATTGAGATGTCAGACATAGACACCCCTGCCAGTTGAAGGGCTCGTGCGCCACCGATCTCAATCGCGGGTGTCTTGTAAAAGTGGTGTCGGTTTGAAACAAAGTTGTGTTCATGAGTATCAGTTCCCGAATGTGGAAACACCCATCGATCGCGTGGAACGCCGAGAGCTTGGGCTTTCTCCACGGAGCAGATGATGATTGCCGCCGACATGTCCACGTCGTTGTTGGAATTCATCAATTTGAGATATGGAAAACCAACCATGCGGTTATTGGGGGAAACAGTTCGTATTTCTTCCGCCGTGCGCACTTGACGTGACCATGCGTACGGATTACGCGCGGCTACTTCGCTGAAACGCGCCCACAATTCACTGATGTGTACTTGATGATCGCTAATGGAACGGTTGGCATGTGCTCGCAGTGCCGTTTCAAACATCGGATACACCTGAATCGGCATGTAAATCTTGCGCTCAAACTCGATCGGATGGACCATGTCCATTTCTTCTGAAACCATTGTTGGCGCAATGTCTGTTTTGCGCCAGTTCAATTCGATGTTTGCTTTCTTTGCTTTTGCACGGGTGCGAGTGGTTTCTCCACCGGTCAAAAAGACGATGTCAGCCTTGCCTTCAGAAATTTCCACTGATGCTTTGTTGACGAGTGTTTGCGGAGTGTTGCCGCCCATTCCCGACAATCCCAGTTCTCGAGGAGACAATCCGAGATCCTGCGCAATGAAATGAGCAGGGTTGCCGTAATTCCACGCAAGCAGTCCCACAACGCGAATCGCATCTGGTGAAGGAACGCTGGAGAGACCTGCGTCACTTGATGCGGCACGAATTGCTTCCACCATCATTGCGACAGGATCCATCGCGTCGGCAGGGGATTCAGAGCGCTGCAGTACTTGTCCAGTGCCGATGATGACAGGGGTGCGTGGGTCGATTGCCATGCACTAACGCTAGGCGTTTGTCACTCAGTCCCTCTCACGCACGAGGCCTACTATGTGCCAATCCGTGCATGGCTACTACGCTTCACTCCGATGTCCCGAATAGCAATTGGCGCAGACCACGCCGGATTTGAACTGAAGCAACATTTGATTGAACGTCTGCGCGGACAGGGACATGATGTCGACGACTTCGGAACACACAGTACGGAGAGTTGCGACTATCCACCTATTTGCGCCGCGGTGGGGCGTGCGGTTCGCGATGGCAAAGCAGATCTTGGCATCGTGCTCGGAGGCAGTGGTCAGGGAGAACAATTGGCGGCCAACAAAGTTCGTGGTGTTCGTGCCGCGTTGTGCAACTGTCTCTACACGGCAAAGATGGCGCGTTTACACAATGATGCAAACGTGTTGTCAATGGGTGCGAGAGTTGTCGGTGTCGGGTTGGCAGAGGAAATCCTCGACACTTTTCTTGCCACACAATTTGAGGGTGGTCGTCATGAACGACGAGTTGCCCAGCTTGCAGAGATCGAACGCGAGGAGAGATAAGACATGCCTTGGCCACTACAAAACAGCGTCGACACCGAAGTGTTTGATCTGATCGAAAAAGAACGTGTTCGTCAAAACAACGGATTGCAGTTGATTGCAAGTGAGAACTTCACTTCTCCTGCGGTGATGTGTGCGACAGGTTCAGTGCTTACCAATAAATACAGCGAGGGTTATCCAGGCAAGCGGTACTACGGCGGCAACGAATTTGTTGACGGTGTTGAAGCACTTGCTATTGAACGAGTGAAAAAACTCTTCGGTGCCGATCACGCGAACGTTCAACCACATTCTGGTGCGAGTGCGAACATGTCGGTGTATCTCGGTTTATTGAACCCCGGCGACACAGTCCTTGGACTCAGCCTTGACCACGGTGGTCACCTCACTCACGGTTCGCCAGTGAACGCAAGTGGAATTCTGTACAACTTCGTGTCATACAAAGTGACTCCAAATGATGAACGCATTTCATTTGATGAAGTGCGTGAGTTGGCACAACAACACAAGCCAAAGATGATTGTCGCGGGAACAACCAGTTATCCCCGAAGACTCGATCCAGAGCCATTCCGTGCAATCGCTGATGAAGTGGGCGCGTTACTGATGTTCGATATCGCACACCTTGCAGGTCTTGTTGCCGGTGGTGCACATCCCAATCCGGTGCCATTTGCCGATGTCGTCACATTCACAACACATAAGACATTGCGTGGTCCACGTGGCGGATGCATCTTGTGCAAATCAGAACACGCTCAAGCGATTGACAAGGCGGTGTTTCCCGGCAGTCAAGGCGGACCATTAGAGAACCACATTGCAGCAAAGGCTGTTGCCTTCCGCGAAGCACTCGATCCTTCTTTCAAGGAATACGCACAACAAGTTGTGCTTAACGCGTCTGCGTTGGCCGAAGCACTGGCAAAACACGGTTTCCGCTTGGTGAGTGGTGGCACTGATAATCACCTCATGGTTGTTGATTTACGTCCGTTTGATGCCGATTGCACTGGTAAAGAAGCGCAACTAGTACTTGATCAGGCTGGTATCACGCTGAACAAGAACACTGTTCCTAACGATCCACGCAGTCCGTTCGTAACTTCTGGTGTTCGAGTAGGCACTCCTGCGGTGACGACACAGGGAATGAAAGAACCTGAAATGTCAGAAATCGCTGCATTGATCGCAGAGACACTACGTAATCGAAATGATGCTGCGGCGGTTGCAGACATTCGCCAAAGAGTCGCCGCACTCTGCGGACGTTTCCCTGTGTACCCAGCATCGCACTGAGTAGCACGCTGAAGCGACAAGACTTCACAAACAGCGCACCCGCGGTGAAATAGGCTCGAGTTTTATGGTCGACCTTGGCGCATACATCATTGTTGGCATTGTTGCCACAGTGGTGACCGCCCTCGCAACGCCAGCGGTACGCGCCGTTGCGCGTAAGCGCCATTGGTTGGCAATGCCAAACGAACGCACAGTGCACAGCGTTCCCACTCCAAATATTGGTGGAGTGGCGATGTTTATTGGTGTTGTTGTCTCAATGCTTGTTGCATGGCAAATGGATCAATTCTCATTTGTGTTTAACGACAACAGCGAGCCTCTCGGAGTGTTGATAGCTGCAACGTTGATTCTCGTTGTTGGAACTTGGGATGACCTCAAGAATTTGTCACCTCCTGCGAGAGTGGTTGGCATCATCGCGACGGCATTAGTGATGGTGTACTTCGGTATCACGATGTTTTACTTCCGTCTTCCATTCTTAGATGTGTTTCAACTTGGTAATGACTGGGTGCCGATGTTCACGGTGTTGTGGCTTCTTGTGATGACACAGTCGGTGAATCTCATCGATGGGCTTGACGGACTAGCCGCCGGAATTGTTGCGATCGCATCCTCATCATTTTTTGTGTACAGCTTCTACTTATCTAATGAAGGCAAATTGGTAGAACCAAACATTGGTCCGTTGATCGCCGTCATCACAGTGGGCGTGTGCATTGGTTTTCTGCCATTCAATTTCAACGGCGCGAGCATCTTTATGGGAGATGGCGGGTCGTATCTTCTCGGATTACTAATGGCGATCACCACAACAGTGGTCGGAGGTCGTACGGACCCCTCGCAATCTGCAAGCAGTCAAACGTATTTCTTTTTGGCGCCATTATTTATTCCATTGATCATTCTTGGAGTGCCGATATTTGACGTGGTATTTGCGATCTTGCGTCGAGTACGCAAGCGGCAGGGCTTTGCTACTGCTGACAAGGGACATTTGCATCACAGGCTTATCAACTTGGGACACGGGCCTCGCAGGGCGGTGGCGATTTTGTGGTTATGGACAGCGTTGCTCTCGGGTTTTGTGCTGTATCCGGTGTTTTACCCCAGTGCGAGCACCTTGGCTCCATTTGGACTTATCGCAATCGTGCTTTTTTTGTACACGGTGTTGCATCCGGACCTGAAACGGCCGGCCCCCGCAGAGGAGCAACCCAGCCCGTTAACGACGTCTTCAGAACGTGATGCGTGACGGGTCTGTCGTTGAAATTGTGACGTGAACTATGGCCCTCATCTTGTGCCACGTACAGAGGGTCGCCTAGGTTGTTATCTGCTTCACAAGCAAAACCCTTCGATCTTTATTTACACGCTCGTTTCTTTAGTAGCACTGGGATCACCCGTCATGCGCCAACCGCTGTCCTCAAAACTTGTTCCGAATAAGCGTCCAGGAACTGCCGTATCCAATGGGGCAGAGATTGCTGGCGGACTGTTGGTGTTTTTTCTTATCGGATTTGGGCTTGACACATGGCTTGGTACCCGACCCGTCTTCATGATCGCCTTGACGATTTTCTCTGTCGCCGGAATGGGTGTCCGTACCTACTACGTCTATACCGACAAGATGAAAAAGCTGGAGGATGACCGACGTGCTGGAGTGATGGAGGGTCGACGGTGAGTGGAGCAACTCCATCTCCATTTACCTCCGCTGCTCGAGGAGAAGCGCCCGAGGTCGCAGTGTCAAAAGACATGGTGAAACGGGGTGTTATTGTCACGCCGATTTTCCTCATCCTTGGTGGGGTGATCTGGGGTCTAGACGGTGTGTCATCCGTCGCATTCGCAATTGGGCTTGTGCTCTTGAACTTCTCGTTAGCCAGTGCGCTGGTTGCGA
>CAYVAV010000008.1:0-85927 GCA_964449085.1 uncultured Bifidobacterium sp. | reverse complement strand
CAAAAACTTTGCGGCCAAAAAGGTTGCGGCCAAAAAGGTCGCAGCAAGGAAGGCTGCTGAAGCAAAGAAGGTCGCAGCGAAGAAAGCAGCGGAAGCAAAGAAGGCTGCAGCAGCGAAAAAAGCTGCCACTGCAAAAGCGGTAGCAAAAAAGAAAGCTGACGCGCAACGAGCTGCGATAGCAAAGAAACGTGATCTTGAGCGAAAAGCTGCCGCGAAAAAACGTGAGGCTGCACTCAAAGAGGCGCAGCGTAAGAAGGAAGTCGCCCAAAAGGCAGCGGAAGCAAAGAAGGCTGCGGCTGCAAAATTGGCTGCGAAGAAGAAAGCAGATGCTGAGCGTCTAGCTGCGAAGAAGAAGGCAGAGGCCGAACGTAAAGCTGCAGCAAAAAAGCGTGATGCTGAGCGAAAGGCTGCCGCCAAGAAACGTGAACAAGAGCGCAAAGAAGCCGCAAAGAAGAAGGCAGCAGAAAAAGCTCAGCGTGAAAAGGAACGTAAGGCACTCGCTGAGCAGAAAGCAGCAGAGAAGAAGGCCGCAGCCGAGGCCGCCGCAGCAAAGAAACTGGCAGACAAATTGGCTGCTGAACAGAAAGCTGCCGAGGAAGCTGCTGCAAAGAAATCGGTCATGCCAGAGCGCATTCCGATTAAGCGTCCTGAACCACCAAAACCATTTGTCATCGTGAAGGGTGCCGCAGAAGACGGCATTGTTTCGACAAAAGAATTCGATCTGAAGTTCTTGTTTGCACAACGCGAAGCATTGCTGGAAGAACGCGCAAAACTTCTCGGTCAGGCAAATCGTCTCGAGGACGAGGCGAATGCATTAATCGAGGATGCAGAGATGGGCGATGTGCAGTTTGACGATGAAGGTGGCGAGGGAGACACCATGGTCGTGGAACGTGAACGTGATCTAACTCTGTCGGCACAAGCTCGTCAGACCGTTGAGGAAATTGATGCGGCACTTGCACGTATGAAAGAGGGCGTGTACGGCTATTCGCTGGTGTCTCGACAGCCCATTCCAAAAGAGCGCTTGAAGGCGTTGCCGTGGGCGACAGAACTCGTCACCGAGCGCGCCGGCGGTTTGTGACCCGAGTGCAGTGAACCCCAAATTTGTCCGCTACGCAGGTTTAACGTTTGCTGTTGTTCTTATCGATCAATTAACAAAGACATGGGCAGTCAATGCCCTTGATGATGGTCGCATCATTCACGTTGTCTGGACCCTGCAATTTGCGTTGGGATTCAACAGCGGAATGGCCTTTTCTCAAGGTGAGGGCATTGGCCCAATCATTGGAGTAATCGCATTGATTGCGGTCGTTGCGTTGCTCATTACTTTGCGCAAGACGGGTTCCACAATGTCATCACTCGGGGTTGCTCTTGTTTGTGGTGGCGCCGCTGGCAACGTCGTTGATCGGTTGTTTCGCGGTGATGGGTGGTTGCACGGTGCGGTTGTTGACTTTATTGATTTGCAGTGGTGGCCTGTATTCAATATTGCGGATGCAGCGATCTCTGTTGGAGCCATCTTGTTGCTTGTTTCAACATTCATGGCGGAGTTTCGTGATTCCCGTTCAAAAAATGATTCTCAAACGATAAGCGAAATGACGACTGAATCTTGATGGTCGCGTAATGATTAATGAAGAGATTCCTCGCGCCTTAGATGGCGAGCGCGTTGACAGAATTGTGTCACTGCTTGCCGACATTTCCCGGTCGGTGGCACATGAGCTAGTCGCAAACGGCGGAGTATCGGTTGACGGAGTTGTGGAGACATCAGGAAAAATCCGTGTGCGAGACGGACAGAAGATTTCGATTGATATTTCGAAAATCCCTCCACCGCAGTTACCGCAAGCAGACGCTTCTGTTGCTGTAGACGTTGTGTACTCCGACGATGCAATTATTGTTGTGAATAAACAACCAGGTCTGGTTGTGCACCCGGGTGCTGGGAATCAAGATGGAACACTGGTGAACGGTGTGCTCGCACTCTTTCCTGAAATTGCTGCGGTGGGGGAGGCGATGCGCCCCGGAATTGTTCACCGTCTTGACTCGGGAACTTCTGGTCTGATGGTGGTGGCGCGGACTCAAGATGCATATGAGCATTTGGTTGCCGAAATGAGCGAACACAAAGTGACGCGTGAGTACGTAGCTCTCGCATGGGGTCATTTTGATGCTGAGTCAGGAGTTATTGACGCAGATATTGGTCGAGACCCCCGAGATCCATTGAAGATGGCAGTTGTCCATGGTGGCAAGTGGGCTCGCACGCACTTCGTTGTTGAGGAAGTGTTTGATGAACCAGACGCATTGTCGTTAGTGAAGTGTTCATTGGAGACGGGTCGCACGCATCAAATTCGAGTACACCTTGCCGCCGTCTCACATCCTGTGGTGGGAGATGCGACATACGGTGGAGCAAAGTCTGCATTGGTGGCACCACGACCAATGTTGCACGCACGTCATCTTGCGTTTCATCATCCTGCGTCGGGAGAGGAAATGGCTTTTGATGTCCCAATTCCTGATGACATGGCAACTGTTATCGCGCAGTGTTCTCGCTCGTAATCACACTCGCGTGATTGATGACGTTCTCGTGACTAATGATGATGGTGTAGGTCTGGCGAAGGCCATGGACCTGAGCCACGCGCAGCAGCAGCAATAGCTTCAAGTGTGTATGCACCAAGGTGTTCGCGCATGTGCTGGCCAGCGAGTTCCCAAATCGCAAGAAGAACGCATTGTCCCTCGTGGTCACATGATCCATCTTGGTGTGGTTGGCCAAAGTCACCCAAGGTGATAGGTCCATCAACTGCAGAAATAATGTCAGACAATCGAATGTCTGATGCTGGCTTGGCGAGGACATAACCACCGCCAACACCGCGCTTAGATTTCACAAGACCTGCACCTTTGAGGGCCAGGAGGATTTGTTCTAGATACGGCTGGGGCAGCCCGGTGCGTTCCGCAATGTCACGCACAGATGTGGGTCCGGTCGAGTCTGAATGGATCGCAAGAGACAGCAGAGCCCTACATGCATAATCACCACGAGTCGACACGCGCACGCCCCTATCGTAGGTGCTAGCCCATGATCAAACATGACCACCAGATAGTCCTTCCTGATTACACCGGGCCGTGTCTCAGTGCATTGATACCAGCACTGCTTGGACCTAGGAGCACACGAGATCTGCCTGGATGGTTTCCTCACGAGGCGCGTGATGCCCGAGCCGTTGTGATGTTGGTGCTTGACGGTCTGGGATATTTGCAATGGCAACGACATCGTGAATTCACACCTGCACTAACAACTTGTGCGGTTGCATCATTGACAACTGTTGCTCCATCGACCACTGCTACTGCATTGACATCTTTAACAACTGGTTTGACGCCCGGTGAACACGGGATCATCGGTTATCGCATGGACATGGGTTCGACCGTGATGAACACATTGCGTTGGGGTGACTCCAACGGTGACCTGCGATTGCGTTTCCCGCCTCAACAAATACAAGCGTGTCCACCATTTCTCGGCGCGAGTGTTCCGGTGATTAGTAGGGCAGAGTTGGAAGGAAGTGGCTTTACTCAGGCTCATCTCGCAGGCGTGAGACCAATGGGTTGGCGCGCGGCAAGCAGTATCGCGGTGACGGTAAAACAGTGCCTAGATGATGGTGACACTTTTGTGTATGCCTATTACGACGGCGTTGACAAAATCGCACACGAACGTGGCTTTGGTCCTTTCTATGAAGCAGAGTTGCGCGCTGCTGACGCGATAGTGGCTGAGATCATTTCAATTCTTCCCACAGACACTGTGCTGCTGGTGACTGCTGACCACGGCCAGGTAATGGTTGGCGACAACACACTTTTTGTTGATAGCGGTGTTATGGAACACATTCACCATCAATCTGGCGAAGGACGCTTTCGTTGGTTGCACGCAAAACGTGGACGAGAAGAAGCGCTGCTTGAAGCCGCATCACTGCATCAAGACGTTGCGTGGGTAGTGCCACGAGATCGCGTGATTGATGAACATTGGTTTGGATCACGAGTCAGTAATGACGCATTGCGACGGATGGGAGATGTCGCTCTGGCGCCGTTTGCTCCCGTCAGTTTTGAAGATCCAGCAGACACGGGCGCTTTTCCGCTCGTGTGCAGACATGGATCATTGACCGCTGAAGAGATGCACATCCCGTTATTTGCGTATCGGAAATAACAGGGATGTTTGCGTGTCGCTCATAAGTGGCAGACTGTAGAACGTGAGCAACCATTCGCCTTCAAACTCTGGAAACGGAGATACTGGAAACTCAAATGCTGGAAATGCGCCGTCACCAGAAGTGATTGATGGTCGCCCATTTCCCGGGCAACAAATGGGTGAAGTCGAATCTCCCGAGCAAGAACTAGAAAATGTGATTGAGCCTGCGAAAGTAATGCGCATTGGTTCGATGGTGAAACAATTGTTGGAAGAAGTGCGTGGCACGCCATTAGATGAGCGAAGTCGTGAACGTCTTGCTGAAATTTACGAACGTTCAATTGTCGAGATCTCATCCGCTTTGTCGCCTGATCTCGCACAAGAGTTGCATGAACTGGCATTGCCGTTTCGCGAGGGTGAAGTGCCATCCGAAGGTGAATTACGCGTCGCCAAAGCTCAACTCGTTGGTTGGCTCGAAGGGTTGTTTCACGGAATCCAGGCGACTCTGTTCGCACAGCAGTTTGCGGCACGTCAGCAACTCGAGCAAATGCGCCAAATTCCTCAAAATATGTCCGGTCCTGACCAAGTACCCGGTACCTACATCTGACTTATCCACAGTGTCCACAGTTCCCATGTCTTGGCACAGGTGACTGCTATTTTCAGAGGTTCACGGGTACGAGGTAAGGAGAGGTCGCAGTGGCGGAGAAATTCACACATCTCCACGTCCACACCGAATACTCCATGCTTGATGGAGCGGCGCGTCTCGGTCAACTCGTTGCAAAAGCAGTGGAAGACGGCCAGCCCGCTCTTGGAATCACCGACCACGGCAACATGTACGGGGTCATTGAGTTCTATAAAGAGTGCACTAGTCAAGGGATCAAACCCGTGCTGGGCATTGAGGCCTACATGGCTCATGATCACCGCACCGAACGCATTGCACGTCGCGGGCGCATGGACGACAACGGCGGCTCAGATGATGGCGGTCGCAAGCAGTATTACCACCTCACGTTGCTGGCTGAGTCAAATGAGGGGTATCGCAACCTCATCCAACTATCAAGCCTCGCATTCTTAGAGGGCTATCACTACAAGCCTCGCGTCGACTGGGAGTTGCTCGAGAAATACAGTGGCGGTCTGATAGCTACCACAGGGTGTTTGGGTGGTCACGTTCTGCAATCGCTTATGAATGGAGACGAAAAAGGAGCGTTAGCAAAAGCATCACGACTGCAAGACATTTTTGGTCGTGACAATCTCTTTGTCGAATTACAAGATCACGGTCTGGCAGATCAACATCGCACCAATCCAAAACTTGTTGAAATTGCGCGCAAGATTAATGCGCCGATTCTCGCCACTAATGACTCGCATTATGTGAACCAAAGTGATCACGAAGCACATGATGCGTTGTTGTGTGTGCAAACAGGTGCACTGATGTCTGACGCTGATCGTTTTCGTTTTGAAGGCAACGAGCATTATCTGAAAACGTCGCAAGAGATGCGCTACTTGTGGCGCGAATTGCCCGAAGCTTGTGATAACACGCTGTGGATCGCAGAACGCGCAGATGTCAACATCACTTTTGGTGAGCAGCATTTGCCTGCTTTTCCTATTCCATCTGGTTTTGATAACGATGCCGCGTACCTTGCGCATCTCACTTGGGAGGGCGCAAAGAAACGATGGGGCGACACTCTTCCCGACAGTGTTGTTGAGCGACTCGCGTACGAATTACGCGTTATCACCGACATGGGATTTGCATCGTATTTCTTGATTGTGTGGGACCTCATCGACTACGCACGAAAGAGCGGTATTCGCGTTGGGCCTGGACGCGGATCTGCCGCGGGCTGCGCTGTGGCGTATTGCTTGCGGATCACGGACTTAGACCCGTTGAAATACGACTTGCTTTTTGAGAGGTTCTTGAATCCATCCCGTATTTCGATGCCCGACATCGATATGGACTTCGACTCCCGATATCGGGACGAGATGATTCGATACGCGGCCGAAAAATATGGCCGCGACCATGTGGCACAGATCATCACGTTTGCAACAATCAAGGCACGAAACGCTGTGCGGGATGCGGCGCGAGTGCTCGGATATGACTACGGCGTTGGCGACCGCATCGCAAAGGCAATGCCACCCCTTAATCAAGGTCGCGACACGCCACTTGAGTTTTGTTTTGTTGAGAGCGAAAAACATAAAGAGGGATATCGAGCAGCAAGTGAGTTGCGTGATCTCTACAACAGTGACGACAATGTTCGCCGTGTTGTGGACGTAGCGCGCGGACTCGAGGGTCTCAAGCGTAGTGATGGCATCCATGCTGCTGCGGTGGTGATCACTCGCGAGCCTCTCACGCATCACCTGCCCATTCAGCGCAAGCCAAGTGATGCACAAAATGGTGAAGATGCACCGATCGTTACCCAATACGAGATGCACGCGGTGGAAGATCTTGGTCTGTTGAAGATGGACTTTCTTGGTCTTCGCAACCTAGACGTCATTACTGACACGGTGCAGATGATTCGAGATACACGAGATCCCGAATTTGATATCGACAACATTTCTCTCGATGATGCGCTGACATTCGAGCTGCTTGGTCGTGGCGACACAGTGGGAGTATTCCAGCTTGAATCTCCACCAATGCGTGCTTTATTGCGGTCAATGAAGCCCACATCGTTTGACGACGTATCTGCGGTGATCGCGTTGTATCGCCCGGGTCCAATGGGTGCGAACATGCACAATCAGTACGCCGACTTTAAGAACAATCGCAAAGCGGTGTCCTATTTTCACGAAGATGCTAAGGATCTCCTAACCGACACCTACGGGCTCATGGTGTACCAAGAAAGCATGATGCGTGTCGCGCAAAAGTTCGCTGGGTATGACCTCGCACAAGCGGACAACTTGCGGAAAGCGTGCGGTAAGAAGATACGCGAAGCCATGGCCAAGGAGCGCGAACAGTTTGTCAACGGTTGTGTCGACAATGGATATGGTCTCGAACTGGGGCAGTACCTGTTCGACATCATCGAAGGTTTTGCTGACTACGCCTTTAATAAGTCACATGCCTACGGCTATGGCCTTATTGCGTACCAGACCGCCTATCTCAAAGCGCATTATCCAGTGGAATACATTGCATGTCTGTTGACATCTGTGAAAGGCAGCTATGACAAGGCCGCAGTTCACTTGGCAGATGCACGAGCGAGCAACATTGAAGTCACAACACCCGACATCAATCGCTCAATGCGAGATTTCACCGCGAGCGTGAGCGATGGCGATCGGACCATCGTGTTTGGACTTTCCGCGATTCGAAATGTGGGTGAGGGGATCGTTGAACTTCTTATTCAAGAACGCGAAGAAAATGGTCCCTACTCATCATTTCACGATTTCGCTAATCGAGTCCCCGAACCAGTTCTCAACAAACGCGCGGTTGAGTCAATGATCAAAGCCGGCACGTTTGATTCCCTCGGGCATCCTCGTCGCGGTTTATTGATGGTGTTTGAAAAGATCATTGACACAGCAGTTGCACAACGTCGTGAGCGAGACCGCGGCATTATGAGTTTGTTTGGGGGCGACGATGGTGGAGAAGTGTTGTGGGATGACCGCATTGAGATCCCTGACCTTCAGTTTGAAAAAATGGAACAACTGCGATTTGAAAAAGAGATGCTTGGCTTGTACATCTCAGACCATCCTTTGATGGGCGTTCAGGGCGTTTTGCGTCGTTATGTTGATTGCACTATCAGCGAACTTGACACACGTGGTGAAGGAATGGTGACCATTGGTGGTGTCATCACTAACTTGTCGCGACGCTTCACAAAAAAGGGCGATCAAATGGCAACGTTTGTGTTGGAAGACTTGGAATCTTCAATTGAGGTGACGGTCTTTGCTCGTGCTCTTGCCGATGTGGGACCGATGTTGAGTGATGACGCGATTGTTGCGGTCACTGGTCGGCTTAACCGTCGCGATGAAAATCGATCAAGTTTTGTTCTTCAGAAATTGGCCGTGTTGGACAATATTCATGAACGTGCCCCGGAGATCTTGTTGCAATTGCCTTCTGGATTCACCGAGCAGAACCTGGCTGTATTGAAAGGGGTGATCGGCGATTATCCCGGTGCTTCGCCTGTAAAACTGATGCTGTCTGGGGGGAAAGTTTTTGACACCGGTGCCGAATTTTGTGTCGACCTCGCCAAAGCAATAGGTCCACTGCGCCTGCATTTTGGGGTTCATGCCGTCAAAGTCCTATAAGTCCATTTGGGATTGCCCCTTCCAAAAACCCATTTCGGAATTCCCATTTCGGAATTCAACGAGAAAAGTGGCAGAATAGGAACCGTTGTTTTTGACGGAATTGTCCAAAGAGATGCCACAAGAGTGTGGTGAGGTGAGAAGAGGGAGTGTGTGAGCGGTGTCTAATGAAGTCGTCACACAGGACAGCAGTGCTCTCACTGAGGAAGAAATCGACGAGATGCTGACCCTTGAAGGGTCCTTTACTCGGGCACTCTTTGAAAAAGCGAAAGAAGACTGGGTGCTGTGCACTCGGGCTCGAGTGGGCGGCAAACTTCACGGCGTCACCTTTTCGACCCTGGAGCGCATTGGAGGAACTCCCTGTGTTCTACTCGGACTGATGAGCGTCAAACGTTCTCCCAAGCGTGATGCCGTATTGAAAGGTCTCATGTCCGAGGCATTTCACCGCGCATTGATGGCTTTCCCAGATGAAGACGTGGTGGTGGGGAGTCGATTTGTGAGCGCCGATGGTCTAGAAGCGTTTAAATCTCTCACCGAACTTATTCCTCGTCCTGGACATCGAGCTGTTGGTGAGGAGCGAGCGTGGGGCCGTCGTCTAGCGAAGCGATTTGGTGTTGATGCCACATATGACGAAAAAACCTTCATCGTGAAGGAAAAAGGTCGCTCAGGTTTCATCGATCATGAAAGTTCGAAACCGGAAAAAATCAAGCCCGAGATTGCCGAGCAATTCGCTGGAGTAAACGACAAAAAAGGCGGGGTGCTCATTGTTCACGGTTGGACAATGACAGAGAGTCTGTTGAAGCTCGGCTCGGTCAGTTAGTCGACACGCACGAGTAGCGCGCATGGAGTTTGAAAAAGCGGTGAGATCGCGCCACATGGTGCGGTCATTTTCTTCTCGTCAGGTTGATTCCGCTGTTATTAACGAGTGCGTGGACTTGGCTTCGCGCTCACCCAGTGCTGGCAAAACGCAAGGTTGGCACTTGGTAGTGCTGGAGGGCCCTGACACCGAGAAGTTTTGGCAGCACTCGTTTCCGCACGATCGCCGCAGCGGTTTTCGGTGGCCGCATCTGTTTGACGCGCCAGTGATAGCGATCGCATGTACCGACCCTCATGCGTATCTCGATCGCTACAGCGAAGACGACAAGTCACGAACCGGACTTGGAGAGTCGCTCGATAAATGGCCAACGCCCTATTGGACGGTTGACGCTTCGTTTGCAGTGATGACGTTTCTTCTCGCATTGCATGACAATGATCTTGGAGCTCTGTTCTTTGCAGTATTTAATGGCGAGGGACAAGTACGACGTGAACTCGGTATTCCTGATCATGTTCAGATCATTGGGGCGATTGCAATTGGATACCCGCTCAATGATGATGAGTCAAAAGGCGTGAGCGCATCGCGCGAGCGGCACTCGGTTGACAACATTGTTCATCATGGGTACTGGTAATTATCTAGAGATTTTCCAACAATCGATCACGTAATTCGTCAGCGGTTGACGCGGGGTATGAACACGCATAATTGCGACATACGTACGCAAAGCCATCTTCTCGACCTTGCCACAACGGAGAGTCGGTTCGCTCGCCATGGGCGACAATGAGCGATGGTCTCCAAGTTTCATACGTAACGTCGAGCATCTCGGTATTCGAATCAGGGATCACTACTTCTGTGTGCCCCAAGTGACGTTGTCTCACCGCGAGAAGGAAATTGCAGAATGCACTTGGTGCAGACGGTGCAACTCGTGCGAGCAATCGCAAGGTGTGGTCGGCATACGTGAGATAGGTCGTATCGCCGGTGATTGTGGCAAGACGAGTGAGGGCTGCAGCTGCAACAGAGTTTGCAGAGGCTGTTGCATTGTCCATGAGATCTTTTTGTCGAACAATGAGGGATTCGCCGTTGTCGGCAACAGTAAAGAATCCACCATTGTCGTGGTCCCAGAAGTGTTCGATGAGATACGTTGCACTCTCGCGAGCTTCGTCCAGCCAACGTGTTTGTCCCGTTGCTTCATTGAGTCGACACATGGCATCGATGAGATGTGCGTAGTCGTGGGCAAGCGCATTATGGCGAGCTGGTGGATGAGCACCGTCTTGCCAACTACGGTGCCATGATCCATCTGCTTTCTTCAGATGGGATACCAGAAATTCTGCATTCTTTACGGCAGCAGAGAGCCAATCTGGGCGCTTGCACCACAACGATGCTTCAACGAGCGAAGACAACATCATTGCATTCCATTCGGTGAGCACTTTGTCGTCACATCCTGGCCGAGAACGTGTGGCGCGCGCTTCATGAAGCAGTTGTCGTGCTTTTTCTATGTGGTGAGGACGAATGATATTTGTGCGATGTTGAAGGCGATTGGGGATTGATCGGCCTTCGAAGTTGCCACCATCAGTGATTCCATACCAATCCAGTGCAACCGTTGCGGCTTCACCAAGCACGTGTCGTACTTCTTCGGGGGTCCACGTGTAAAAGGCCCCTTCATGTGAATGACCATCAGGAGTGAGCGAGTCTGCGTCTTCTGCACTGAAAAATCCACCAAGTGGATGTGACAAGTCAGTCAATACGTATTGAACTGTTTCCTCAATGATCTGAAGGTGGCGATCAGTTCGCCATTGCGCCCACGCATGAACATACGCACGCAATAACAGTGCTTGGTCATACAGCATTTTTTCGAAATGGGGGACCAACCATTGTTCGTCCACGCTGTAACGGGAGAAACCGCCGCCAATGTGGTCGTACATTCCACCAGCTGCCATGGCATCGAGCGATGTCATCACGACGTTTTTGATGCGTTCGACATCGGCGCTATCACTATCGGTTGTGGCGTCGCGAGCAGATAGTGCCGTCATGTCGTGATACACGTGCGTTAAAACGTCAAGACCGAACGTGCTTGGAAACTTTGGTGCACCACCAAATCCACCCCATGTCGAATCAAAGTTGGTGAGCAAAGTTGTGACCGTCGAGTTAACAATTTCACGGGGATTAATTTCACCAGCAGGTTCGACCCGCGCAGTGCGCGACAGTGCCTCCATGAGTGCGGACACATTCTGATTCACTTCATCACGACGTGTTTTCCACACGTCATCAATTGCCTCCATCAATTTCACAAATGTTGGGGCGGGGTAGTACGTGCCACCGTAGAAGGGTTCTCCCGTTGGCGTAAGGAAAACAGTCATGGGCCAGCCACCACGACCGGTCAGTGCTTGCACGGCATCCATGTAGATGGCATCAACATCGGGTCGTTCTTCTCGATCCACTTTGATGTTGACGAACAAATTGTTCATCAGTGCAGCGACATCTGGATTTTCAAATGATTCGTGTGCCATCACATGACACCAGTGGCACGCTGAGTAACCAACAGATAACAGGATCGGTTTGTCATGCGCCTGCGCCTCCGCAAACGCATCTTCACTCCACTCGTACCAATCAACGGGGTTGTCTTTGTGTTGACGTAAATACGGAGAAGCAGAGTGGGCGAGTCGGTTCGTCACTCTTTGTGTTTACGCCCCAATAGCGTGATATCCACCATCAACATGAATGATTTCACCAGTGGTGGAAGGGAACCAATCAGACAGCAACGCAACAACTGCTTTTGCTACTGGGGTCGGATCTGTGACATCCCACCCAAGTGGTGCGCGGTCATCCCAAACATCTTCAAATTTTGAAAAGCCTGGAATAGATTTCGCCGCCATTGTTTTGATTGGACCAGCTGCGATGAGGTTGCAGCGAATCTTTCGTGGCCCAAGTTCTTTAGCGAGATAGCGACTCGTCGATTCAAGTGCCGATTTTGCAACGCCCATCCAGTTGTAGGCAGGCCATGCAACAGTGTTGTCGAAATCCAAACCCACGATCGATGCGCCGTCAGGCATGAGTGGCAAGAATGCGTCTGCCATTGTCTTCAACGAATATGCAGAGATGTGCATGGCAATAGCGACATCGTTCCATTGCGCGGCGAGGAAGTCGTCGCCCAAGCACACTTCTGGTGCAAAGCCAATGGAATGAAGAACACCATGTACTTGCCCGAGCTCTGCCTGAACCGCTTCGCGCACGGATGTGACATGGTCTTCTTGCGTCACATCAAATTCAAATACAGGCACGGGGGTGTCAAGGCGTCGTGCTGTGCGTTGCGTAAGGGACAAGGCACGACCAGCGCCTGTCAGGACGACGTCGGCACCTTCACGCTGGGCCAACTGAGCCGCAGCGAAGGCCAAAGATGCGTCAGTGAGCACGCCAGTAATCACAATTTTCTTGCCATCGAGAAGTCCCATACCTGTGACCGTAGTTCGGCGGGGGTCTATGTGTAAGGCTCTATCAAATGCGCGTCGGAATACTTGGGGGCACGGGCCCCGCTGGAAGCGCCCTTGGGGCGCGGCTGTCAACCGTTGGATACGACGTGGTCATCGGATCGCGCTCGAAGGAACGTTCAGAGGAAGTTTGTGCTGGCGTTCGCGAAAAGTATCCCGACATGACGTTGCAGCTGTTTGCGGGAACTAACGCAGACGCAGCTGCCTGCGACATCGTTGTTGTGGCGACACCGTGGGATTCCGCTGCAACGATGGCTAGCGAACATAGGGAAGCGTTAGCGGGCAAGATAGTGATCAGCATGGCGAACGCACTTGTTCGCGTTGGTCATGAATTCCAACCATTGATTCCACCACGAGGCAGCGTGGCTGGGCACGTACAGGCCGCTATTCCAGAGAGCAAGGTTGTTGCCACATTTCATCACCTGCCAGCAAAGGAACTGGGCCATCTTGGCTCGCCCATCGATAGTGACGTGTTGATCTGTGCAGACGACATTGAGTCGGTAGAAACCGTGGCAGAGATGGTGACCAAGATCCCAGGTTGTCGTCCCCTTGATGCAGGGGAGTTGTCGAATGCGGCAGCTATCGAAGCCTTCACTGCAGTGTTGTTGCAGCTGAATGTGAGATACAAGACTCGCGTTGCACCAAAACTTACCGGCATTACTCGCGATCCCAGAAAGTAGATCGCTCATCACATGACCATGCGTTTGTACGACACTGCGCGTCAAGCAATCGTGCCTTTTGAGCCGGGTGACAACGTGTTGATGTACACGTGTGGCATAACGCCATACGACGCTACGCATCTTGGTCATGCGTCAACGTTTGTGACCTACGACGTCTTGCAACGGCGTCTCATTGATATGGGTCACACGGTCCAATGTGTTCGCAATGTCACCGACGTAGATGATCCGTTATTTGCTAAAGCACGCGAACTTGGTGTGCACTATCTAGATCTTGCTGCTGGCGAAGAAGCACGGTTTAACCGCGACATGGTGGCCTTGAACACATTGCCGGTCTTTGCGACACCACGCGCGTCATCTGCGATACCAGACATTCGTGGTTTCATCGGCATGGTGCTTGAACGCGGATTTGCTTATGCCGCAGGCGGTTCTGTCTATTTCGATGTCACCAAGTTTCCTGACTTTGGATCCATTTCGAATTACAGCCCCGACAAGATGGTGGAACTTGCTCGGCAACGCGGTGGCAATGTTGACGACCCACACAAACGACATCCGCTTGATTTTGTGTTGTGGCAAAAGTCCGGACCAGATGAACCTGCATGGGAAGCAATGTGGGGCCCTGGTCGCCCCGGTTGGCACATTGAATGTTCAGCATTGGCATTGCGCGAGTTGGGGACAACAATCGATCTGCATGGTGGTGGAAGTGATCTCATCTTTCCGCATCACGAATGTGAGCGAGCTCAATCTGAGGCTGCAACCGGAGAGTTGTTTGTGCGTCATTGGATGCATGTCGCAATGGTGTTCAAAGACGGCGAGAAGATGTCAAAGAGTCTTGGCAATCTTGTGTTCGTCGATGCACTTCGCACCGAGTGGGATCCACGCGCGATACGCTTGACCATTATTTCGCATCACTATCGTCGTGAGTGGGAATGGAATGACGCTTTGATGCCCGCCAACGACGCACGTCTTCGTTTATGGCGAGACTCGTTATCAAAAGATTCTGATGACACAGCGTTATTGCTGGCAGTGCGCGGCCATCTTGATAACGACCTTGATACGCCGGCGGCATTGACGGCCATCGATGACGCCGCACGCGAGGGTGTCTCGGTTGCCCGCGCCGCGGCATTGCTCGGTGTGGATCTCGAGGAAATCATCGGACCCAGATAGGGCCTCGACCGTAGACTGACACCACCATGTCAGACGTCAGTGTCGTTCTCCCCGATGGTTCTCAAAAGACCCTTCCGGCACCAGCCACGGTTGCCGATGTTGCAAACAGTATTGGTTCGCGTCTTGCGAAGGCGGCAATTGCTGGAACAATAAACGGGGTCGAGGTCGACCTTTCTGCTCCTGTCTCTGATGGAGCAGAGGTCGCGATCATTACGGCTGATAGCGACGACGGTCGTCACGTGCTGCGTCATTCAACGGCGCATGTGTTGGCACAGGCTGTGTTGCAGTTGTTCCCAGGTGCTCATTTCACGATTGGGCCAGCAATTGAAGATGGCTTTTATTACGACTTTGCACTTCCAAACAACGCCACGTTCAGTGATGATGACCTGTCACGCATTGAAGATCGCATGCGCGAGATTGTGAAACAGAATCAACCGTTTGTGCGGAGTGAAGTATCAGTCCCTGAAGCACTCACGTTGTTTTCGGACCAGCCGTACAAGTGTGAAATTATCGAACGTGTAACGAGTGGTGTTGCTGACGGCACCGATGCTGGCGAAGTTGGGTCTGGAGACTCTGTCAGCGTCTATCGAAACTCTGATTCGTTTATTGACTTATGTCGTGGTCCGCACGTTCCCTCAACCGGGAAACTCGGACACTTTGCGTTAATGAAAGTGGCTGGCGCTTATTGGCGGGGCAATGAAAAAGGCCCGATGCTGCAACGCATCTATGGCACTGCATGGGAATCTGTCACCGCGTTGAAGGAACACTTGCATCGTCTCGAAGAGGCCGCCAAACGAGATCATCGTCGACTTGCAACCGAAATGGATCTCATCTCGTTTCCACAAGAGTTGGGCGGCGGTCTTGCGGTGTGGCATCCAAAGGGTGCGATTGTGCGAAAACTCATGGAGGATTACAGTCGCGAACGCCATCACAATGGCGGTTATCAGTTTGTGTACACCCCGCACCTTGCAAATGCAAACTTGTTTGAAACGTCTGGTCACTTGGGTTTTTATGCCGACGGTATGTATCCACCAATGGAGATGGATAATGGGACGTACTACCCGAAGCCAATGAATTGTCCGATGCATTGCCTCATTTATGGAAGTAGGCAGCGCAGTTATCGAGAATTGCCATTGCGTTTATTTGAATTGGGAACTGTCTATCGATATGAGCGCGCTGGAACGTTGCATGGACTGCTTCGTATTCGCGGTTTCACACAAGATGACAGCCACATCTATTGCACCGAAGATCAAATGGCGGACGAAATTACGTCACTTCTTGATTTTGTGATGTCGGTGTTGCGTCGCTTCGGTTTTGATGATTTTGAGTTCAATCTCTCAACTCGAGACCCTGAGAAATCAGTTGGATCTGATCAGATCTGGGAAAAAGCAACAGCGGCATTGAAGGAAGCCCTGGATCGTCACGGCGTTGAATACAAAGTGAAAGAGGGCGACGCTGCGTTCTACGGTCCGAAGATTGATATTGATGTGCGAGACGCGATTGGGCGGAAGTGGCAACTCAGCACTATCCAAGCCGACTTCAACCTCCCGGAGCGATTCGGTCTTGAATATGTTGGGTCGGACTCTGGTCGACATCGTCCCATCATGTTGCACCGCGCACTCTTTGGATCTATCGAGAGATTTTTTGGTGTTTTGCTCGAACATTACGCCGGAGCGTTCCCCACGTGGTTGGCACCAGTACAAGCGCGAGTACTGCCGGTTGCGTTGGCCCACGAAGAGTATGCACAAAAAGTTGCGAATGCTCTTTCCGCCGCGGGATTCCGAGTTGACATCGTTCATGCAGATGATCAGCTTGGAAAACGTATTCGAAATGCAAAGATCGAGAAGTTGCCATACGTTCTCGTCGTAGGCGATGATGACGTTGCTAATGGAACCCTCGGAGTGAACCCTCGTGGTGGAGAGGTGGAACGCGATGTTCCGCTTGATGTGTTTATGGCACGAATACAAGAAGAAGTAGCAGAAGCAAGCCGTGACAATGCTTGACAGATTGTGGAATGGCTGGCGATCACAGTATGTACGCGGTGAAGGCGCCGACCACAATGACAAACGATTGTCATCAAACGATGATGCAGATTCTTCGGTGTTCACGCGCATTCTGCGATCTGGAATGTCAGACGAAGATGCACACATTGTGTTTCGCGGTAACAAGGTGTTCGCAATACTGAATGCCTTTCCATACGCATCGGGACATGTGTTGGTCCTGCCGTACCGCGAAGTTGCCGACCTTGAAGACCTCACCGTGGACGAGTCGACAGAGTTGTGGGCAACTGTTACGGACGCTGTTCGCGCGATCAAAACATCGCATCGCCCTCATGCATTAAACGTGGGTATCAACTTGGGCACATCAGCCGGTGGCAGCATCTCGCAACATCTTCATGTTCATGTGGTGCCCCGGTGGGAAGGTGATGCCAACTTCATGACGTCCGTTGCGGAGACTCGCACGCTCCCCGAATCATTACCCGACACTGCGCAACGAATTCGTCGTGCATGGCCGAATAGGACACAACCGTGACAACAGAAAACAGCAAAAGTGACGAGATCAGAGACGTTCTGCCTGATGATTTGAACGCGGTGGATTTCATTGGTCCACACCAATTCCCAAACAACAGTCGTAGACGCATTCCTGGTGTGATGTATCTGATTCTCGCAATGATGTGCCTTTTATTGTGGATTGCGTTTCCACTCGACGATGCCGTACTGGTGAATGAAGGAATGCTGCTTGCAGCCGTCTTGTTAGGTATTGCTGGCGTCGTAAGCATTACGAGTGGTTGGCGCATGACAATTGACGAAAAAGAAGCATTAGTTGTGGCAACGAAAGCGGTGGGTTTCCCAGTGGGTCACGCTTCGGCACAACAGGTGTGGCGTGGTTTGCGAAGCAAACCCACGTGGCGTGTCTTGTGTTACAGCTCTGAGGAACCACCTCGTCAACGAGGTCTTGTTCTTGTGGATGCCGTCAATGGCAATGTTCACGAACGCCTCGTTGAAGCCAATCCCGATGTCGATATCACCAGCGGAGAAGGCCCATCGGAAGTAGCGTCATAACAAATGTTTGACGGTCGTTTCCGAACCCCCATCGAAAAGGCCCTTCGCCCTGTCGGTTTGCTACTGCGAAAGACTGGGTTGTCTCCCGACCATTTCACACTGCTTGGTCTTGCCGTCTCCATCTGTGCAGCCATCGCAATCGGCGCAGGAGAATTGCGATGGGGGATGGTGCTGGTGATTCTGTCCGCTGTGCCCGACCTCTTCGATGGTGCGTTGGCTAAGGCCTCAAATTCGGCGAGTCAGCGCGGAGCATTTTTTGATTCCGTTATCGATCGTGTTACTGATGCGATTTGGATGGGTGGTGTCGCGTGGTATCTCGCCTCCGAAGAAACTCCACACACTGTGGTGTTGCCCTTTGCAGTGATGGCCGTGTCCAGTCTGATCTCATACGAACGAGCAAAAGCTGAGTCTCTTGGGTTGTACGCAAAAGGCGGTTTGATGGAACGTGCCGAGCGCATCATCATCTTGTGTGTCGGTCTTTTCTTCTCATCGTTGCTCGTTCCAGTGTTGTGGCTGATGTTGGTGTTGACGTCTCTCACTGCAGTGCAACGTTTCTTTCAGGTGTGGACCAAAGCAGAAGTTTCATCGACAACACAAGAACGTCGTAATCAACGTCAAGTTCGTCGCATGACCAGACACAGCGCACGTGCAACCCGTCGATCGCTACCGCCGCGCACTCGCCACCGAGGTTCACAGCGCACGCGATGAAGAGCGTGCGTGGTTCCGTTAAAGATGTAGTCACCGTTGGTGGCTATAAGTGCGCTGCTCTAGTTGCGCGCGTTGTTCCGTCATTTATTGGTCAGCGAATCGTGTCAGCAATCGCTCCGATCATCGCAAAGTTATCTCGTAAACGTTGTGCGATGATTTCTCGTCACTTGCGTCGTGTCAATCCCAATCTGTCTGACAAAGAAGTGTCTCGCGCCGCTACTAAGGCTTTCGATAGTTACCTTCGCTACTACATTGAGAGTTTTCGTCTTCCGAGCCGTAGTGCGCAACATGTTGATGAGCATTTTCGTGTAGTCGGATACGAACAAATTCCCGTTGCGCTAGAGCAAGGACGTGGTGTCGTCTTGGCGCTTCCACATTTAGGTGGATGGGAATGGGCTGGTCGATGGGTGACCGATCTCGGACATCAATTGACAGTTGTTGTTGAACCGCTTCAGCCTCCGGCGTTATTCGAGTGGTTCATGAGTTTGCGCGAAGACCTTGGTATGAAAGTGATTGCCCTTGGTCCGGACGTGGCAGCAGAGGTCTTGAAATCATTGCGCAACAATGAAGTCGTGTGTCTGTTGTGTGACCGTGACATCCAAGGTGGCGGCATTGAAGTTGAGTTCTTTGGTGAGAAGACAACATTGCCTGCTGGACCAGCCATGCTCGCGATGCGTGCGAATGCTCCCGTGTTTCCAACAGCTGTCTATTTCACAGATGACATTGATGGGCATTCGGCAATTGTGCGACCACCTCTTGATCTCTCGCGTCGCGGCAGCCTGCGAGAAGATGTCGCCACAGCGACTCAGCAGTTAGCAAACGAATTGGAAGTATTAATTTCTCACGCGCCGGAACAGTGGCACCTTTTTCAGCCCAATTGGCCGAGCGATACGAATGGATTTACTGCCTCGCGCGACTAGCGATACATCTCAAAAAGTTCGCCAATCGCTTTTGCTTGACCGCCGGTGGTAGATGACATGACCGCTATCGGCAAAACGCCCGTCTCTGCCCAAGACAGTAAGCGTTGGCGAACAAATGACGGCGAGCCGGCGATCGTGCAGTCATGTAACCACGCATCGCTCATTAGTGAGGGCAGTTTGTCGCGCTCACCGGTAGCTAGCGCGGCTTCGATTGCCTCCATCTCTTCGACGTATCCCACCTGTTTCCAGTAATTGCGATAGTTCGGCAACACGACGTAACCCATCATCGTTTTACGGTTGATTGCATCAGCCGCTTGAGCATCTTCATCGATCACGGTGGGAATCATGTTGGCAGCGAAAAAAGATCCGTCGGAGGGCACCTTGTTAATCATCAGTTGCTTTGCCATGTAACTAAAAGACGCGTTAGCCCAGATAGCGCCTTGTGCGATTTCCATGGACATCTGCAACATCTTGTCGCGCATCGTGGCCAAATAAATGGGTGGTAACTGACCAGAAAATTTTTCGTGAGCACGCATGGTTTCGACGTACTCGCGCATGTCCGTAAGTGGTTTACCAGTCTCCACGTTGAGACGTTTCACAACCGGTCCATGACTGACTCCAAGACCAAGACGGAAGCGTCCTCCTGATACTTCGTGAATGTGTCCAGCAGTGTTTGCCATCTCTACTGGATGGCTGTAGTAGATCGGTTGAATCGACGTCCAAAACGGAATGCTGTGGGTGACATGGGCAAGTGAGGTGACGAGACCCATCGTGGCGCCAAGACTGGGACAGGCAAGTCCAGCAAATCCACGTTCTTCTGCTTGGACGGCCAGATCCAAGATTGCTTGGCGTTTGCCCGCAGTTGCAACAACGGAAACAGCTGGCCGAAAGCCAGATTCGTGAGAAGTCATGATGACACCGTAGTTCTCGCCTCTGTCGGCTCTACGGTAATGGGGGTGTCAACGCCCGCCGACTCAGATGCACAGCAGATGCTTCGCATCGGGATGGTGTGTCCGTACAGTTTGACTATTCCCGGCGGTGTACAGGCGCAAGTTCTTGGACTCGCTCGCAGTTTGCGCGCAAAAGGACACGAGGTGCGAGTGTTGGGACCTTGTGACGGCCCACCACCTGACCCGTTCGTCACGCCACTTGGAAACAGTCTTCCGACAGCGGCAAATGGTTCCATTGCGCCACTTGCGCCAGACGTATCGGCGGCTCTTCGTACAGCACGGGCGTTAAATGATGAAGCGTTTGACGTCATTCATGTTCATGAGCCGTTTGCGCCTGGACCATCGCTTACCGCGGTGATGTTGAAGTTGGCACCAACAGTCGCGACGTTTCACTCAGCGGGCTACACCTCGAGTTATCGCATGTGGGGTAAGTCAATGAAGATTATTGCTCCTCGCATTGACATTCGTACCGCTGTATCCAAAGACGCAGTAGAACTTGCGCAGCAGTATCTCGGTGGAGAATACGAAGTGTTGTTTAACGGCATCGAAGTGGATCGTTATCGACCATCGGCAACACATATCGCAGAATCAAAACGTGAGAATGCCATATTCTTTATTGGTCGACATGAACCGCGCAAGGGTCTTGCGGTTCTTCTCGAGGCGATGAAGAAGTTGCCAGCCGATGTGACGTTGTGGATTGGCTCTGACGGTCCGGAAACCGAGACGTTGAAAGAGCAATACAAAGGCGATGCACGCATTGAGTGGATCGGTCGCATTTCTGATGAGGAAAAGATTGAGCGCCTGCATCGCGCTGGGGTCTTTTGTGCACCGTCATTACACGGAGAATCTTTCGGGGTTGTGTTGCTCGAAGCAATGGCTGCACGCACACCAGTAGTGGCAAGCAGCCTTGACGGGTACAGAAATGTGGCAACGCACGACGTCAATGCGTTGTTGGTGGAAGCGGGTGATGTTGATGCACTGGCGTCCGCGCTCGCGCGAGTGCTTGTCGACACTCGATTGCGACAACGATTGGTAGAAGCTGGATCTGTTCATGCTGAGTCGTATTCGATGGACGCACTTGCTGATCGTTACATAGAGATTTATCACCGATTACTTCGTATGGATATCAATAACATTGCAAAATTTGCGATGCCACGACCGCTGAAGAAACTGAATAAACGTTTGCTTCGGCGCTCAAAGGTAGACTGAAGTGCGCATGTCCGCCTCTCTCGCCACCGTCTCGTTGCATGCTGGAACAAATAGACGCTGGCGTTTCGTCGCTGCGCCGATTGTGTTCGTAGGTGTTAGTGCCATTGTGTTTGCGCTCATCGGGTCGTTTGTGATGCCGTTGTATGTGGGGGCGATAATTGGTGTGGCGTGGGCTGTGGTGCTCACCGCTGTGGCGCTTGCAAAAGCAGATGCAATCATTTTGCGCATCAGCCGTGCGGTTCCCGCATCTGAGACTGACTATCGCCGAGTGCACAATATTGTTGAAGGTCTATGCGTCACGATTGGTGTCCCCAAACCTCATGTGTACGTGATTCATGATGATGCCCCGAATGCGCTAGTTGTCGCACAGGGCAAAAGTGGAAATGCGATCGCGGTGACGACTGGGCTCGTGCATCGGCTCGACCGCGTTCAACTTGAAGGCGTCGTCGCACACCTGGTGGCACGTTTGCGAAATGGGCACGTGGGAACTCTCAGCCGCATTGCCGTCCTGATCGGTGCGCCCGTGATTATCGGAGAATTGCTACAGCGTCGGAAGTGGCCAAATGGCGGACGAGTTGCACGTGATGGTGACTCTTTCGAATCATCAAATGCTGTGGCGTCTCTGTTTGGCGCAATCGGGTCAATTTTCTTGCTCAGTGCTTACGTGATTGGTCCGCTAATGAAATGGCTCGGCGGAACGAGCACCGACGTTGAAGACGACATCGCAGCGTGTCGTTTGACACGTTACCCACCTGGATTGGCGCTCGCCCTCGAAGTGCTGTCGGATGACTGCACCGTTGTGAGTTCTTCATCAATGGCCACCGCACATTTATGGTTTGCAGAGTCATTATCTGGTGTAGGTGACACTGGTCGTCATGGACGATTACATAATCTATTCACGTCCCATTCTCCGATTGGAGAGCGGATCACATTGTTGAGGGAAATGTAAGGACCACAGAAAATGAGCAAAAGTTCACGTCGCGCTTCAGTAGTTGTCTCGTTATTCGCACTCACTGGATCAGTTGCATTGGCAGCCTGTGGCGGTGGCGGTGATAGTGGTGACGCAGCAAGCGACACAACGGCGATCATTTCTGAAGACACTTCAACAACGGTTCCCGCTGTTCCAACATTTCCTCTTCTTGGAACAGAACTCACTGATCCAACAGTGATGGCACGTCCTGCTCTCGTAGCAAAAATTGACAATCACCCTGCTGCGCGTCCTCAAATAGGTTTGAACAGCGCAGACATCGTGTTTGAAGAAAACGTCGAGAAATTGACTCGGTTTGCCGCGGTGTTTCACAGTGTTGGAAGTGACCCCGTAGGACCTCTTCGCAGTGGTCGAACCCAAGACATTGACATCTTGGGCTCATTCAACAAGCCGTTGTTTGCGTGGAGTGGTGGTAACTCCAAAGTCACTAATGCGATCAACAAAAGCGACATTGTGAATGTTGGTTGGTCAGCTTCGAAAGGAAAGGGTGGTTACGGCCGCGATAGTTCTCGCAAGGCCCCACACAACCTCATGGCCCGCACCACAGATTTGTGGAAACTCGCTCCCGAGGGATCCAGTGCGCCTCCAGCGCAATTCATCTATCGGGGACCAAGCGACGCAACACCAACTACGGCTATTCCAATTGTTGGTGCGAAAGTCAGTATGGACAACGTTCCGGTGTATTGGGAATGGGATGCAGCGAAAGGTCTGTTTATGCGTTCATCTTTGAACGTGCGACGCGTGCTTGAGCCACACAACGCGATCACAGGCGAAACCACAGAACAAATAGGTGCACACAACGTTGTTGTGTTGTATGTGAAATACGCACCCAGTCCAGCCGACCCAAATAGTCCCGAGGCGCAAACCATTGGCACCGGTATCGGCTATGTCTTGACTAACGGATCCATCATCGAGGTGACGTGGGAGCGAACTGACCGTTTGATGTCATTCACATTGAAGGACTCCACAGGAACGGTGGTTCGCATGACACCTGGCCGTACGTGGGTCTTGCTTGCTCGCGACAAGAAGTTGGCAACCGTTGGTGTCGGCGTGGATCCAAAAACAGTTGACTGGCCGAAATGAGCCAGCGCGGTCGGTACGCTGACGCCATGAATTCTCAATCATCCACAGGCACGATGGCCGTCAAGCGCGGTCTTGCAGAGATGTTGAAAGGTGGCGTCATCATGGATGTCGTCACGGCGGAACAGGCTCGCATCGCAGAAGATGCCGGAGCTTGCGCAGTGATGGCACTTGAGCGTGTACCTGCCGACATTCGTCGTGACGGAGGCGTCGCGCGAATGAGTGATCCAGAGATGATTGAAGGCATCAAGGCCGCGGTGCGTATTCCCGTTATGGCGAAGGCGCGAATTGGACACTTCGTGGAGGCGCAAATTCTTGAGTCGCTGGGCGTTGACTTTGTTGACGAATCCGAAGTGTTGACTCCCGCAGATGAAGCACATCACATCGACAAATTTGCATTCACTGTTCCGTTCGTGTGTGGTGCGACAAATTTGGGCGAAGCGTTGCGACGTATCTCAGAAGGCGCAGCGATGATTCGTTCTAAAGGTGAAGCAGGAACGGGAAACATTGTTGAAGCGGTACGCCATCTTCGTTCAATTACTGGCGACATTCGTCGCATCACGCAAGCAGACTCTGCAGAGTTGTTCGAGTGGGCAAAGAAGTTGCAGGCCCCGCTGCCGCTCGTGCAAGAGATTGCAGAGTCTGGTCGTTTGCAGGTTCCGCTGTTCTGTGCAGGCGGTATCGCAACACCAGCCGATGCTGCACTTGCGATGCAGTTGGGTGCAGAAGCGGTATTCGTCGGTTCAGGAATTTTCAAGAGCGACGATCCTGCGCCGCGTGCAAAAGCAATTGTTGAGGCAACAACTCACTTCCGCGACCCATCAATTCTTGCCAAGGTCAGTCGTGGTCTTGGTGCTCCGATGACAGGTATCGGAATGGACGAAATCAATCAGCGCTACGCAGAGCGCGGTTGGTGACACTCCGGTTAGGCGTGCACCGTGACTGAGAGGCCTCCGGGTGAACACAGCAATCGGAGTACTCGCACTGCAAGGAGCGTTTGCGTCTCACATTAAGTGCTTGCGTGAGATTGACTGTGATGCGCGTGAGGTGCGGACAGTTCACGACCTGGAGGGTGTAGAGGCATTAGTCATGCCTGGCGGGGAATCAAGCACGATGTCCCAATTACTTGAGTCATCCGGGCTTTTCAACGAAATTGATCGTCGCTTGCGTGATGGTTTCCCTGTGTTTGGAACGTGCGCCGGAATGATTTTGTTGGCTGATCGAGTCATTGATGGTCGAGACGACCAACGCTGTTTCCACGCAATTGACATTGCTGTGCGACGTAATGCATTTGGTCGCCAGGTTGATTCTTTCGAGGCCGAAATTGACACCAACGTGGGCTTGTTTCACGGAGTTTTCATTCGTGCACCTCGGATTGAGGGCATTGGTGATTCGGTTGAAGTGCTTGGAACACTGAACAACGAACCAGTACTAGTGCGAAACAGTAACGTTCTCGCCGCGTCATTTCATCCCGAAATTTCAGGAGACATCCGTCTCCATGAATACTTTGTTTCATCCATTGTTCAAACGGCATCGTTCAAGCGGTAGGAGCATAAATCATGTCCGGTCATTCCAAATGGGCGACAATCAAACACAAAAAAGGCGCTGCAGATAAAGCTCGCGGAAAATTGTTCGCAAAGCTGGCTCGTCAGATTGAAGTCGCGGCTCGTCAAGGAGGTGGCGACCTTGACTCCAACGCATCATTACGCACCGTTGTGCTTAAGGCAAAGGCCGCACAGATGACTAAAGATGCGATTGACCGTGCGATCAAGCGCGCCACTGGTGAAGGCGACACGGCAAACTACGAAAGCATCACCTATGAGGGATACGCACCAGGTGGGGTTGCTATGTTGATTGACGTTCTCACTGATAACCGCAATCGAACTGCGAGCGATGTGCGTAGTGCATTCACAAAATATGGTGGGGCCATGGCCGAGCCAGGGGCTGTGAGTTGGCAATTTTCTCGCAAAGGTGTGATTTTGATTGATGGTGGTATTGATGAAGACACTGCACTCACCGTGTCGCTAGAAGCCGGAGCTGATGATGTGTCTCGTGATGGGGATTCGTGGCGCGTGATTACTGATCCGTCCACCGTGTACGAGGTTCGCGATGCGTTAGTGGCAAGCGGAATTGATGTGCAATCTGCTGAATCAACGATGGTCTCATCTACAGTGATAGAAGTGACGGATCCAAACGATGCCAAGCAAGTACTGCGGATCATGGATACGTTAGAAGATAACGACGATGTGCAAGATGTGTACGCAAACTTTGACATCGCAGAGTCAATCATGCAGGAGGTGGGCTAATGAGTGTTGCAGTAGGAGACAAGGCCCCTGATTTCACATTGCCCGGCACAGGCGATCGTTCGTATTCGCTGTCCGAATATCGCGGACATCCGGTGGTGTTGGTGTTCTATCCAGGTGATGACTCGCCGGTGTGTACCAAGCAACTCAACAGTTACAACAATGAACTAGATCAGTTTGCGGAGGTGGGAGCGCAAGTTCTTGCAATTTCCGCTCAGGACATTGCAAGCCACGACAAGTTCGCGGGGAAGTACGGCTTTCGTTTCCCTTTGCTCTCTGACCCAGATAAAACGGTCGCAGAGGCCTACGGAACGGTGGGACCACTTGGGTTTCCTCGACGCAGTGTGTTCGTGGTGAATGGCGATGGAGTGATCACCTACGCCCATCGCGCTATTGCGGGCCTGACCTACCGACCGGTGTCAGAGTTGATCGAAGCAGTCGCCCACAGCAGATAGACACATTGCTACAATCGAACCTATGTTCGATTCGCCCTACACAGTCTTGGGTATCGATCCGGGTCTCACTCGGTGTGGCTACGCGGTGGTGTCAATGACCTCTCCGAACGCGGTGTCGGCCAAGGCCATGGGTGTTATCCGCACGGATAAGGACGACCACATCGCAGATCGTCTCGCGCAATTGCACGCTGATGTCGATGCGTTGATCGCGGAGTTTTCTCCAGATGCGGTCGCAGTAGAGCAAGTGTTCTTCCAGAACAATGTTCGTACCGCTATGTCGGTTGGGCAGGCAAGTGGTGTCGTTCTTGCGCTCGCTCGGTTACGGGGATGCGAGGTCGCCCAGTACACCCCGAGCCAAGTGAAAGATGCGGTAGCCGGATGGGGAAGCGCAAACAAGATGCAAGTTCAAAAGATGGTGCAGGCGCGACTGTCGTTAGCAACATTGCCGACTCCCGCTGACGCAGCGGACGCAGCTGCGATTGCGTTGTGTCATTGCTCGTGTGCGCCAGTGTCGCGTCGATTATCTGCCGACATAGGACGTTCGTCGTGATTGGAAGTCTTAAGGGAACAGTGCTCGAACGCACCCCACCACACATTGTGTTGCTTGATGTTGGTGGTGTCGGTTATCTCTGCACGGTGACCCCGGCAACATTTGCAGAGTTGGAACCTACGGTACAAACATTTGTGTACGTGCATCATCACATACGTGAAGATGCACAAACGCTATTTGCTTTTACACAACGTGATGAGCGCGATACTTTTCAGGCGTTGATCGGCGCACATGGAGTAGGACCAAGTATGGCACTCGCTATTTTGTCCGTTCACTCACCGCGAGCGTTGCACGATATTGCGGCTACGGGTGATGTTGCGGCACTCACATTGGTGCCAGGTATTGGAAAAAAGAGTGCTGAGCGAATCATGGTAGAAGTGAAATCTCGACTGCTACGAGTGAGTGTCGATGTTGGTATCACGTCATCTGGATCTTCGACTGTGGGTGATGTTCGAGAAGCATTGCTCGGTCTTGGATATGCGCATGAAGAGATTCGGGAAGTCTTGAGTGAACTTAATGGTTCGAGGTCGTCAGAAGAGTTGTTACGTGACGCGCTGTCTGCGTTAGGAGCACGTCGTGCGTGAGGAATTCTTAGACCCGAATCTTCGCTCCGACGTTGAAACATCGGACGAAGTTGGACTACGTCCGCGACAACTTGATGATTTTGTCGGTCAGCGGGAACTAAAAGAACACCTCGACATTGTTCTTGGTGCTGCTCGTCAACGTGGACAAGCGGCTGACCACATCTTGTTAGCGGGACCACCAGGTTTGGGAAAGACAACAATGGCCGGCATTGTTGCATCTGAGATGGGAGTGACACTGCATGTCACTTCTGGACCCGCATTGGAACGAGCGGGCGACCTTGCAGCGATTCTCACAAAACTTGGTGAGCACGACGTGTTATTCATTGACGAGATCCATCGTCTGTCGCGAGCAGTAGAAGAGATCTTGTATCCCGCTATGGAGGACTACCAGATCGACATTGTCGTCGGTAAAGGTCCGGCGGCATCATCGATTCGTCTCACACTGCCACCATTCACCCTTGTCGGCGCTACGACACGCACGGGAATGATTACTGGGCCATTGCGAGATCGGTTTGGTCTCGTCGCTCGTCTTGATTACTACACGACGGATGAATTATTGGCAATCGTGACTCGTGCGGCAGGCATTCTTGATGTTCCGATCGATGTTCACGGTGCCACAGAAATAGCCCGTCGTGCTCGTGGTACTCCGCGTATCGCCAATCGATTGCTACGACGAGTGCGAGATTTCGCCGAGGTTCGCGGAGACGGAATCATCACTCATGACATAGCGACTGAGGCGTTGCTGGTCTTTGGTGTTGATGAATTGGGTCTCGACAAAGTCGATAGGGCTGTGCTTCGTGCGCTGTGTCATCAGTTCTCTGGTGGTCCTGTTGGTCTTTCCACCCTCGCTATCGCTGTTGGTGAACAGCCAGAGACCATCGAGGATGTGTACGAGCCATTCCTGATTCAACAGGGATTGCTTGCACGTACACCGCGAGGTCGCGTGGCAATGCAACGTGCATGGGATCACATCGACGTAGACAACACTTAGTTGCAATCCGGCTTAGCCTGTGAGCCGTGCGATTATCCGACATCGATTATGAACTCCCAGAGGAGTTGATCGCGCAGAAACCGATCGAACCACGTGATGCTTCACGCTTATTGGTTGATCAAGGCAGTGCAACGCCGTTACATCACCACATGTTTGAATTTGATCAGTTTGTGCAACCCGGTGACGTACTCGTTGTGAATGACACCCGAGTGCTTCCTGCGCGGCTCATGTTGCAGCGCTCTACTGGTGGTACGGCCGAAGTGTTGTTGCTAGAGGCGCATACGCCAGATCACAGACAGTGGGAAGCGCTGATTCGCCCAGCTCGAAAATTAAAAACCGGGGAGATACTTGAGTATTTCGGTCGGCGCGTTGTTCGAATCGGTGAGCGAACAGACGCTGGTGACACTTTTATTGTTGAGATTCTGGATGATGATCCCGATACCCGAATTGATCTCATCGGCTCGATGCCATTGCCTCCGTACATCAAGAGGTCTTTGGAGGACCGCGAACGATATCAGACTGTGTATGCGCGCCAGCCAGGTTCTGCTGCTGCACCCACCGCAGGACTTCATTTCACGGAGGAACTACTGCAGCGTGTGCAAGAGCGTGGGGCAACAATCGCTCGCGTTGAACTGATTGTTGGTCTCGACACGTTCAAGCCAGTGACCGCCGACGATCCGACTCAACATCAAATACACACCGAGATGTACCGAGTACCCACCGAATCGTGGGAAATTGTGCGTGGTGCCAAACGAGTGATTGCCGTTGGAACCACAGCCACACGCGCCCTTGAATCTGTTGCAACATTTAACGAAATGGAAGGTCGAACAAATCTCTTTATAACGCGTGGGTATGAATGGAAAGTGGTCGATTTATTGCTCACCAACTTCCACATGCCGCGCACATCATTGTTGTTGCTAATCGATGCTTTTATTGGAGATAGATGGCGCAAGTTGTACGAAGAAGCAATAGCTAGCAAGTATCGTTTCTTGTCGTTCGGTGACGCGATGTTGCTTGACCGTCATCTGTCCTGACTTGCTACGTAGGTGTGAATGTTTCGAGTACAACTAGACATCGTCGCCAGTGAAGGTGCTGCTCGTGCCGGGGTTGCTACGACTCATCGGGGTACGTACGAGACTCCGTGTTTTATGCCAGTGGGAACACGTGGCGCAGTGAAATATTTAAGTGCTCGTGATTATGCAGAACTGGGGGCCCGCATTGTTCTGGGCAACACCTACCACTTGATGCTGCGTCCGGGTGCGGAAGTTGTCGACCATTTTGGTGGTCTTGGTGCATTCGCCGGATGGGATGGCTTAACCCTGACGGACTCTGGTGGATTTCAAGTGTTTTCGTTGGATCCAAAAGTTGACGATGACGGCGTGACTTTCAAGTCAACGTATGACGGTTCTCTTCACCGCTTCACTCCTGAAGAAGCTGTCCGTGTCCAGCAGTTGCTTGGTGCTGACATACAAATGGTTCTTGATGTGTGCACATCTCTTCCAGCGCCAGAAACCACGGTGCGCATGGATCTAGAGCGCACTACTGCCTGGGCTGCGCGGGCAAAAGTGGCTCACCGACGCTCTGATCAATCGTTGTTTGGAATTGTGCAGGGCGGAGTGAGTGAATCAATGCGCGCAGAAAGCGCAGAACGAACTGTTGCCATCGGTTTTGATGGTTATGGCATTGGTGGATTGTCGGTGGGAGAGACGAGGGAAGAAATGTTGCCTGCACTTGCGGCTGCGATCTCCCGGCTACCAGAGGATCAACCGAGATACTTGATGGGTGTGGGTGACCCAGCGGCACTCGTGGAAGGAGTTGCGCTTGGGGTTGATCAATTCGATTGCGTATTGCAATCACGCCTCGGCCGTCACGGAACAGCACTCACATCAACGGGCAAGGTGCAGATAAAGAATGCTCAGTTTGCAACCGACAATGAGCCACTTGATGCAACATGTTCGTGCTGGGTATGTGCACGCCATTCTCGTGGTTATTTACGTCACCTTGCTCGAGCAGGAGAGCCCACCGCGGCACGGCTGGTCACTGTTCACAACATCTCCTGGACTTTGCAACTGATGGAGCGCATGCGCGACGCGATTCGTGCAGGAACCTTTGAAAACTTGCGTAGGGAGACGCTTGCAATCTGGGGCTAATGGCTAGGCTCGCATCTGTGATTCACATACTCCTCGCAGCAGAAGACTCCAATAACAACGGTGGTAGCGGCTGGTTCTCTCTTCTCTTTTTCGGTGCGATTTTCGCAGCCATGTATTTCTTGTTGCTTCGTCCACAACGTCGTCGCGTGAAGGCTTCTCAGCAACTTCAGGCCACGTTGGCAGAAGGTGACGAAGTGTTATTGACCTCCGGCATCTACGGGTATATCAGTCTCATTGAAGGCGATGTCGTGTGGGTAGAGATCACTGAAGTTGGTAACAAAGACAAAGTAGAAATTCGTGTTGCGCGTTCAGCGATAGCGAAGAAGATAGATGCGGCAGCCACCGAACCAGGTGCATCGTCACCGAAGTGACATGTCGCCGTACTGACAAGTTGTCGTCACAGTAAACATTTTTCGTCATGAAGAAGAAGCCAGGTCTCACACTTATCCTCACTGTTGGATTGGTTGTTGGCTTGTTTGTCGCCAATCTTCTCGCTCAAAACACGCCATCGCTCGGACTTGATCTGCAAGGTGGGGCATCGGTGACGTTGCAGCCAGAAGGTGAATTTGAAAGCGATGCTCTCAATGTCGCCGTGGAAATCATCCGGCAAAGAGTTGACTCTCTTGGTGTCGCCGAGCCTGAAATCATTCGCCAAGGTGACTCTGTTGTAGTCAATCTCCCGGGCGTTAAAGATCAGCAAGCAGCTCTCGATCTCATTGGTCGTACGGGTGAAGTGCAATTACGTCAGGTCTTACAAGTTGGGGTAGCAGAAGATCCTGCTACAACCACAACAGTTCCCGGATCAGAGACGCCAACAGATACGACTCTCGCTGATCCAACGGGAGGTGTTGGATCGTCAAACGTTGTGTCTGCAACGGGTGATACTGTCCCCGATTTTGCTGAAACAACAGAAGATGAATTGCCAGTACCAACAGTCGATGAAGATACGGCAGGTGGGCAAGAAGTGTTGCCCGGCGCCAAAGACGGACTGATTTATCTTGTGGGACCTGTGTCGGCTACCGGACAAGTGTTTAGCAACGATGCAACAGCTGACATCATCAACGGACAATGGGTTGTGCTTGCCAATCTGCGCGGTGGTGCAGGCGGTGAAGATTTGTGGAATCTCATCGCTGGTCAGTGTTATTCAGGAAGTGCCACATGTCCCACCCGCCAACTTGCGATCGTCCTAGACGGTGAAGTGATCTCAGCGCCAGTGGTAGAGCAGCCCTCGTTCGCTGGCGGTGACGTTCAAATTTCCGGTTCATTCTCAGAACGTGAAGCGCGCGACCTTGCCAAGATCTTGCAATTCGGTGCCGTGCCAGTCAAGTTTGAGGCGCCGACTGCACAAACCGTGTCTGCAACCTTGGGCAAGGACTCATTAAATGCAGCAATTGTTGCCGGCATTATCGGCGTGCTCTTGGTGATGATGTTCTTGGTTGCGTATTACGGGATTATGGGATGGGTCGCAGTATTTGGACTCGTGCTCACCGGAATGCTCACCTACACCATCATTTCGTGGTTATCCAAAACAAATGGATTGGCATTGACTCTGTCAGGAGCCGCCGGACTGATCGTGTCAATTGGTGTGTCGGTGGACTCCTACATTGTGTATTTCGAAAAACTCAAAGAAGATGTAAAAAATGGTCGCATGTTGCGTAATGCGGCACAACGAAGTTTCGAAACAACATGGCGAACGATTCTCGCGGCTGGCTTGGTGTCATTGATCGGTGCTGTGTCGTTGTGGTGGCTAACAGTTGGATCGGTGCGCGGGTTTGCGTTCTTCCTCGGATTGGCCACAGTCGTTGACTTGGTGATCGCCTACGTATTCACTCGCGCATCAGTCGTGTTGTTGTCCCGCACCAAACTTATGAGTCGACGTCGAGTGCTCGGAATTCGAGTGCCGTCAGCGGGGGGTGCGGCATGAGCGGTCGTTTGCATCGGGTGTATTACGGAGACACGAGGGTGAACTTTTATGGCCATCGCAAGGCAGCGTTCATCGCATCGACCGTTGCACTCGTGATCACCATCGCCTCGTTGTTGTTTCAAGGATTGCAGTTGGGCATAGATTTCAAAGGTGGCGTGGCATGGGAAGCACCGATCACTGGAGAATTGACCACGGAAACTGCGAAAGAAATCCTTGAAGCAAACGGTCTCGACGCCAATAACGCAAAAATTCAAACATTGACATCAGGAGATGATCAACGGATTCGAATTCAAGTTGGTGAATTGACAGAGGAGACGCGAATCGCAGTACAGCAGGCATTAGCAACATCTGCAGAAATTGAAAACGTTGAGGTCAGTGTTTCAGATGTGAGTTCCTCGTGGGGTCGCAATATTACTGAGAAAGCGATTCGCGCACTGTTGGTATTCATTGTCGTCGCATCTGTGTTCATCGCTTGGCGTTTTGAATGGAAAATGGCTATCTCAGCGATTGTGGCAATGTTGCATGACGTGATCTTGAGTGTTGGCGTATATTCACTCTTTCAATTCGAGGTAACTCCCGCCACTGTTGTTGCGTTTCTTACGATTCTCGGTTTTTCGTTGTACGACACGATCGTTGTTTTTGACTGCGTCAAAGACAATGCAGCGAAGTTGTCAGGATCCAAAGTGTCGTATGGGGATATCATCAATGTGTCCATGAATGAGGTGCTGATGCGGTCGGTGAACACCACCGTGTCCACATTGATTCCAGTTTTGAGCCTGCTTGTTGTTGGTTCGTGGATTATGGGCGCGGTCACCTTGCGTGAATTTGCGGTAGCACTTCTTGTCGGTCTTGGTTTTGGCGCGTATTCATCTATTTATGTTGCGACCCCATTGCTGGGTGTCATGAAGACACGTGAACCTGCGTATCGGCCCTATGCGAGAAATTTGGCAACGGGTGACGATCTCGCAATTCTCATTGAGACCGGATCCGTAGCCAAGCGTCGTTCGGCGACAGGGCGGAAAGATGGGCATTCGAGCCGGCCCCGACCCGATGTGCTTCTTGATGACGAGATCGCTGAGGGGATTGTGGTTAGTGATTCTGGAGGACGCCAAGAGGCATCTTCAGGTGCTGAGGCTGTTGAAGCGTTGCTCAGCCACCCCCCGCGCCCACGAAAGAAGCCTCGTCGGTAGCCTTTAGTCATGGGCACTGTTGACCGAGTACTTCCTTGGCGTCGACATCACAGCGCCCCAATTGAGGAATTGGCGCCACTCTTAGCGTCATACCGTCAGCGTCACCCACGTGCGTCGGTGGAAATGATCAATCGCGCATATGAAACAGCGCGAGTTGCTCACGCTACCCAACAGCGCTCTAGTGGAGAGTCATACATCAATCACCCGATTGCAGTGGCGCGAATAGTCGCCGACATCGGGCTGGATCACATATCGCTTGCCGCAGCATTACTTCATGACGCAGTGGAAGACACCGAGATCAGCTTGGAGCAAGTTCGCTCAGATTTTGGTGATGAAGTTGCGACCATTGTTGATGGAGTAACAAAACTTGAACGACTGCAGTTCGACTCGAGAGAGGAACAGCAGGCCGCGACGATGCGCAAGATGCTTGTTGCGATGGCACGTGACATTCGAGTACTGGTCATTAAGTTGGCAGATCGCTTGCACAACATGCGAACGCTTGCCGGCATGACTCCCGAGAAGCAGCAACGCATCGCACAAGAAACTCTCGACATTTATGCACCTCTTGCTCATCGCTTGGGGATGCAAGAGATTCGTCAACAACTCGAGGATCTTTCGTTCGCCGCTCTCTATCCAAAACGATTCGCGGAATTAGACCACTTGGTGTCTTCTCGCACACCTGAACGCGATGTGTACATTGCAAAAGCGGTGGCGGACGTTCGCAACCGTCTTGCAGAGGTGAACATTTCTGCTGAAGTCACAGGTCGAGGTAAGCACCTATGGAGCATCTACGAAAAGATGGTGCAGAAGGACAAAGACTTCAATGAGATCTTTGATCTAGTCGCGTTGCGCATCATCGTCGACAACATACGCGATTGTTATGGAGCGCTCGGATGTATTCACGGCAAATGGCGGCCAGTCGTGGGTCGTTTCAAGGACTACATCGCCATGCCCAAATTCAACTTGTATCAATCACTTCACACCACAGTGATTGGTCCCGAGGGTAAACCGCTAGAGGTTCAGATTCGAACCCGCGAGATGCATGAGCGTGCCGAGTGGGGTGTTGCTGCGCATTTCTCCTACAAGAACGGTGCAGATGCCGCTGACATTGATTGGCTAAATCGCATCATCGACTGGCAATCCGAAATCAGTGACCCCGCACAGTTCATGGAGAGTCTGAAGTCCGACCTTGAACAAGAAGAAGTTTTCGTCTTCACCCCGAAGGGTCGCGTGATCACACTTCCATTGAATGCAACACCTGTTGACTTCGCCTACGCGGTGCATACCGAAGTGGGGCATGGCTGTGTCGGTGCACGAGTTAATGGTCGACTCGTATCGCTTGAAACACCGCTTCGGTCTGGTGATACGTGCGAAATCTTCACATCGTCGGTGGAAGACGCCGGTCCGTCGCGCGACTGGTTGCAGTTTGTTGTGTCACCACGTGCTCGCAACAAGATTCGTCAATGGTTTAGTCGTGAGCGTCGGGAAGACATGATCGAAGCTGGACGAGACGAACTTACCAGTGAGTTGCGTCGCGAAGGTTTGCCGGTACAGCGCATTTGGACATCTGATGCATTTGAGCAAGAACTGGAATCGCTCAACATGTTTGACATTGACACACTGTTTGCCGCCATTGGTGAACACCATGTGTCAGCACGAGGTCTTGCACAACGAATCAGCCGTCGCATTCGAAGCGATGACGGTGATGAACAATTAGCGCTACCTACACGTGTAGATCGACCCGATCAACGTCAGCGTGGAACTGTTGGCATTCAAGTGGAGGGGATGGATGACGTCCTTATTCGTCTGTCTCGCTGTTGCACACCAGTTCCTGGTGACGACATTGTCGGTTTTGTGACTAAGGGTCGTGGCGTCAGTGTTCACAGAGATGACTGCGCAAACGCACTTGCCCTTGAAGAAGACCAATCAGCCCGTTTGATTGAGGTTGAATGGGCCGGTCTGTCACATGGTGCCGTTTTCCGCGCAGGAGTGGAAGTGGTCGCACTGGACCGCAGCCGATTGCTACGAGATGTTGCGAATGCACTGTCGGAACAGCACGTCAACATCGTTGCATGCAGTACGAACACCGGAACTGACCGCGTAGCAAAGATGCGCTTCGAGTTTGAGTTGGCTGACCCCAACCATCTTGAGGCTGTTTTGCGCACCATCAAGTCAATTGATGCTGTATACGACGCATATCGCATCGTTCCGGGTACCGGCGGCGACTAGCCTCGCAGAGCGTGCCCACATTTCGTACTCCACCGGGGACTCGCGACATCATGCCTCCAGAGGCACGTCGTTGGCGCCGATTTACCTCTGTGTTTGCCGACACCGTCGAGGCCGCGGGGTATGAATGCATTATTCCTCCGATGTTTGAAGATATCGGTGTGTTCCAGCGCCTCGGCGATGCAACCGATGTGGTCACAAAGGAAATGTATGACTTTGTTGACAAAGGTGATCGCCACATCGCCTTACGCCCAGAACACACAGCGAGCGTGTGTCGGGCATTTGCCGAACACCATCCGGTAGTGCCGTGGAAGGTGTGGTACTCAGGTTCCAACTTTCGGTATGAGAAGGCTCAAGCTGGTCGGTATCGCCAATTTGATCAAGTCGGTGTTGAGGTCTTGGGAGTTGATGACGCGTTATTAGATGTAGAAGTGATCGCTCTTGGTTGGGATTTTTTTCAACGCATCGGATTACGCAATGTCACACTGATGGTGAACTCACTCGGCGACTCTGGTGATCGTGAACGGTATGTGTCCGCCTTGCGTGCACATTTTGAGCAACATCGCGACTCGTTGTCTGATGAAGCGAAGGTAACTCTCGAACGTAATCCACTGCGAGTTTTGGATTCTAAGAGAGAGACGGACCGTACTGTTATTGAGGCCGCTCCCACCATCGCATCATTTCTCAGCGCTGACGCGGCGTCTCATTTTGCGCAAGTCTGTGCGGGGCTTCACACCATTGGCGTTCCTTTTGTAGTGAATGAGCGATTAGTGCGAGGCCTTGACTACTACCGTCGCACAACGTTTGAGTACGTATCCAATGCGTTGTCAAGTGCGCAAAACGCCGTCGGAGGTGGGGGCCGATATGACGGTTTGGTCGAAGATCTTGGTGGACCAGTGACACCGGGTATTGGTTTTGCATTGGGAGTGGATCGCACGCTTCTCGCATGTGATGCAGAGAAAGTCTTCAGTGAATCTTCTGGATTGATAGACGCATTCATTATTGATGTTGTCGATGGGCAGACTGCATTGTCACTGAGTACATCACTTCGCCAGGCAGGCTTCATCGTGGACCGTGGCTTTGACGGCCGAAGCATGAAGTCTCAGATGAAAGCCGCTGATAGGGCAGGCGCACGATGCGCGGTGATCATCGGAGCGGATGAACATGCGACGGGCGCATGCACGGTGCGCGATCTCACCACATCGGAACAAATCACAATCCAACAATCAGAGTTGGCAACTCACCTCGCTACCGTGGTGGGTTCGCGAACCCCCCGGAGGCCATCATCATGACATCGACATCGTTGCGAACACATCGTTGCGGTGACCTTCGCGAATCAGACATTGGCAGCGTCGTGTCTGTCTGCGGATGGGTCGGCCGACGTCGTGAACATGGCGAGCATCTTGCGTTTGTCGACCTTCGTGACTATTCGGGAATTGTTCAGTGCGTCGTTGATAACAGTGTTGATGTGCGTAGTGAATACGTGGTTCGTATCACAGGCACCGTGCGGGCTCGTCCAGAGGGAACTATCAATTCAGGGATTGCCACCGGCGCTATTGAAATTGGAGATTGTTCGGTAGAAGTTTTGAATACTGCAGAGCCTCCACCGTTTCCAATCGATGCTCGTGCCGATGAAGTAGACGAATCAATTCGTCTTCGATATCGCTATCTCGATATCAGGCGCGAGCGTATGCAGCGAAATTTGCGTGTTCGCGCCGCAGTGAACAGTGCGATTCGTCAGGCGATGGAAGGTAATGGGTTTGTCGAGGTGGAAACACCCTTCCTCATGCCATCAACTCCCGAAGGCGCGAGAGAATTCTTGGTTCCGTCGCGCAAAGAACCCGGATCTTTTTTCGCATTGCCACAGTCGCCACAGTTGTGGAAGCAGTTATTGATGGTGGCAGGGGTGGACCGCTACTACCAGATCGCTCGTTGTCTTCGAGATGAAGATCTGCGTGCGGATCGTCAATACGAATTCATGCAGTTAGACGCAGAGATGTCGTTTGTGTCGCAGGATGATGTCTTGGAGTGCATTGGTGATGCGGTTCGAGCTGCAGCTGAAGCTGTCACTGGCGAAATAATTCCACCAATTGAACGAATCACATGGCGCGAAGCGATGGAACGTTTTGGTGTCGATAAACCTGACTTGCGATTTGGCATGGAACTGGTGGAACTCACTGATGTATTCGCATCAACTGAATTCAAGGCTTTTGCGGGAGCTGGTTCGATCAAGGCGATTTGTGTGGACGCGGCGACGTATCCAGAACAGGCAAGTTCGGGTCGCAACAAACTTGACGCCCTGACTGATCGTGCGAAGAAGCTGGGTGCGAAAGGTCTTGTGTGGATGAAAATCGGCGATGGTGGTGCGATTGACTCGCCGGTTGCCAAATTCTTCTCTTCTGAAGAACAAGCGCAGATTCTGACGCGTACTGGTGCTGTTGCCGGAGACCTAGTGTTGATTGTTGCTGATGCGTGGGACACAACCTGCGAGGTGCTCGGCCAATTAAGAAACGATCTTGGTCGTCCGCCCGTGCATGTCGGGCCATTTCGTTATGTATGGGTGACGGAGTTTCCGTTGTTTGTCGGCGTAGATCCGATATCTGGTCGTCCACGTCCTGGACATCACCCGTTTTGCCACCCACATCCTGACGATCTTGACAAGTTCGAATCTGATCCATTGTCAGTGCGCGCTCTTGCGTACGACTTGGTGTTGAACGGATGGGAACTTGGTTCGGGTTCAATTCGTATTCACGAACCTGAGTTACAGCGACGTGTCTTTAACCAACTGGGTATTTCAGATGACGATGCCGACAAGCGCTTTGGATTCTTCTTGCAGCCGTTTAAGTACGGTGCTCCGCCTCACGGTGGCTTTGCGTTTGGCATTGACCGCCTTACTGCGATCTTGGCGGGAGAAGAAAACATTCGCGAAGTGATCGCGTTTCCAAAGACACAAAGCGGAGCAGACCCGATGACGAATGCTCCGACTCCAGTCGAGCCTGATCAACTAGCCGAGTTGGGATTGCGATTGTTGCCGCCTCCGGTGACATCTTGAGATGATGTCGCATGGCTGATGTCGAGGACCTCTTTACGGCAGCAGCTACCGAACGTTTACGTTCGCGATCGCCACTTGCTGCACGTCTACGTCCTGCACAAATCGATGAGATTGTCGGCCAACAGCACGTTGTTGGTCCTGGAAAACCATTGCGTGTCCTTATAGAAAAAGACGCTCTGACATCAATGATTTTGTGGGGTCCGCCGGGGACAGGAAAGACAACGATTGCTGAAGTTATTGCACGGACCACGAATCAATTTTTCGTTCGTTTGTCTGCGGTGACAGCGGGTGTGAAAGACATAAGAGAAGTTGTTGATGCGGCTCGTCAACGACTTGGGCAAAACGGGCAAAGCACACTCGTGTTTGTCGACGAGATCCACCGCTTCTCGAGTACACAACAAGACGCACTGCTTCCTTCTGTTGAAGAGGGTCTTGTTACTTTGATCGGAGCGACCACCGAGAATCCGACGTTTCAAGTTAATGCCGCATTGCGCAGTCGTTCCACGTTGTTCCGTTTAGAACCTCTAGAGCATGACGATGTATGTGCATTGTTGCGTCGCGGTCTTGTCGCCGAGGCTAAAACCGCAAATGATGATGTGATATCTGAAATCGCAGATAAATGTGGAGGAGATGGGCGCCAAGCGCTGACCGCCTTGGAAGTTGCGTGTGCACTCACAACTACTAATCGAGTCGAGTTGGATCATGCGCACGCGGCATTGTCTGCCAGCGCACTGCGATACGGCAGAGACGATCACTATGACGTGATCTCGGCGTTTATTAAGAGCATTCGAGCATCTGATGTCGATGCTGGCATTCATTGGCTCGCGCGAATGCTCGAAGCCGGGGAGGACGCTCGATTTATTGCGCGACGTTTGGTCATCCTTGCAAGTGAAGACATCGGCGAAGCCGATCCAATGTCACTCGTGATTGCGACATCTGCAGCTCACGCGTTGGAAGTAGTGGGTCTTCCAGAAGCTCAACTCAACCTGGCACAGGCGGTAGTTCATCTAGCGCGAGCACCAAAGAACAATGCGGTTGCACAGGCGATCTGGACAGCGCGAGACGATGTGCGAAATGGTCGAATCGGAGAAGTTCCTCCGTACTTGCGTGATGCGCATTATGCGAGTGCGTCTGACCTTGGACACGGCGTGGGATATGTCTCGCCACATGATGATGCAACAAACGCCGCTGGGTTGTCGTATTTGCCCGATGAATTACGCAATGTGAGGTACTACCGTGGGGATGATGAAACGCGGTAAAACTCCACAGGCTGAGTGCCGAAAGGAAAGGTCGTAGCGATGCGCCGTCTTGTGTGGTTTGTGATGGGAGTAGTCGCTGGAATCTCATCTTTTGTGTGGGCAAAGAAGAAGGTGACCACCGCTGCCGAAATGGTCTCGCCCGCGGGCATTAAACGTCGTGCCACGGCGAGGATTCGATCACTGCCGGCACGCACTCGCGATGCAATTCATGCTGGTCGCGTGGCTTTCAATAGCAAAGCGCAACAATCCCAATATGGGCGCCAGCGGTAGTATCTGTATCTCATGACGGCTACCTCATCGAACGTGACACAACCGCGCACCGCCGATGAATTGCGTGGCGCATTTCAGTCGTTTTTTGCTAATCGTGGTCACACTGTTGTCCCGTCGGCGAGCCTGATTCCTCATGACCCCACATTGCTTTTCACGGTCGCCGGCATGGTTCCGTTTAAGCCGTATTTTATCGGAGATGAAGTCGCACCGTACAGCAGGGCAGTAAGTGTTCAAAAATGTGTGCGCGCCGGTGGCAAACACAATGACCTCGATGATGTCGGTCGCACGAAACGACATCTTGTGTTCTTTGAGATGCTCGGTAATTTCAGTTTCGGTGACTATTTCAAGAGTAATGCCATTCCATGGTCGTGGGAGCTAGTCACTGAAGTTTTCGGTTTTGATGGAGACCAGCTATGGATCACTGTGCATGACAGTGATGATGAGGCTGAACAAATTTGGCACGACGTAGTGGGTGTGCCTATGGAGCGCATTCAACGACTCGGCGACAAAGACAATTTCTGGCAAGCAGGCGACACGGGACCCTGTGGACCGTGTTCTGAAATTCATATCGACAGAGGACAAGCATTTGGTCCAGATGGTGGACCACTGAATGATCCGCATGGTGATCGATTCTTGGAATTTTGGAACTTGGTCTTCATGCAATACGACCAGGCCAAAGACGGCACTCGCTCGCCACTGCCACGGCCCAGCATCGACACTGGAGCAGGACTCGAACGCATTCTCGCTCTACGTCAGGGCGTTGACTCAGTGTGGGAAACAGATGTGCTGTTCCCATTGATTGAACAAGCGCAGTCGGCGACAGGAGCGTCGTATCTCGTTGGTGATTACGACGATCGCAGCAGTTTTAGTTTGCGAGTGTTGGCAGAACATGCTCGATCAGCCACGATGTTGATTAACGATGGGGTATTCCCATCAAATGAAAACCGTGGTTATGTGCTGCGTCGCATTATTCGACGCGCGGTACGTCATGCTTTCCTGTTGGGCACTGAAAAGCTTGTATTGCCTTCTATTACGGAGACAGCAATTGATGTCATGGGCAACGCCTACCCCGACCTTCGTGCTAATCGCGACTTCATTGTCGGAGTAGTTGCAAAGGAAGAAGAACGTTTCCGACACACACTAAAGACAGGTCTTTCTATTCTGGAAGACGACATAACAGCGGGCAAAGGAACATTGTCAGGATCGGCAACCTTCTTGTTGCATGACACGTACGGATTCCCGCTTGAGTTGACCCAAGAAATCGCTGGTGAACGCGGAGTTGAGGTCGATGTTGACGGCTTTGAAAAGGAAATGGCGTTACAACGTCAACGCGCAAAAGATGCACGCAAATCGGGTCGCACTGATGGTGATCGAGTAGAGGCCTACCGGTCCATCCTTGAAGAGCATGGGCAAACCGAATTCGTTGGATACATCCGCGATTCTGCTGAAGCAACCGTTCTTGCTGTATTAGACGGTGATGACGGCTGTGTTGAAGTGTTTCTTGATCACACACCGTTTTATGCAGAAAGTGGTGGTCAAGTCGGAGACACAGGAACTCTCACGGCCAACGGCGTGACGGCAGAAGTCGTTGACACCACATTTGCATTGCCCGGATTACGTCGTCATGTATGTCGTGTCACATCTGGTGAGATCATTGAAGGTCAAGTAGTTAGTGCCGTGATCAATGTTGAAGCGCGTAACGCGACGCGACGTAATCACACCGGCACTCACGTGTTGCACTGGGCATTGCGCAAGGTGTTGGGAGAACATGTAAAGCAAGCAGGTTCACTTGTTGCTCCAGATCGCCTTCGCTTTGACTTCAGTCATTACGCCGCTCTCACTCCTGAAGAAATTCATCAGATTGAACAACTTGCCAATAACGAGGTGCTATCAAATTCAGCCGTAGATGCTTTTGAGACATCGAAAGATGAGGCGATGGCTGCTGGTGCAATTGCATTTTTTGGAGACAAGTACGGCGACGTAGTGCGCGTGTTGCGAGCCGGTAGCAGTATCGAGCTTTGTGGTGGAACGCACGTGCGTGCCACGGGCGACATCGGAACCATCAAGATCGTCTCAGAAGGTTCGATCGGGTCAAACCTTCGTCGAATTGAAGCAGTAACTGGTGAGGGCTCTGTGGCGCTCGTACAACGTTATGAATCGTTGCTGTCTGAAGCAGCGCAACTTGTGGGCACTAAACCAGAGGATGTGGTTGCTGGTGTTCAGAAACGCATGGATGACATCAAGGCATTGCAAGATGAATTGAAAATGCTCCGCTCGCAACTTGCGTCCGGCCGCGCCGGTGAACTTGCAGAAACCGCCGAACAGGGCGTTGTTGTGTCACGCGTTGATGGGATGAGCCCAGGAGATTTGCGCGACCTCGCCGTTGCCGTCCGCCAGAAAAACGTTCCGATTGTTGTTTTGGGTGGTGTGACTGACACTGGTGGAGTATCACTCGTGTCGGCAATTGCCCCCACAGTGTCAGGTGCTGCCGGTGACATCATCAAAGATGCTGCCAAAGCAGTTGGCGGTGGTGGCGGTGGCAAGGGTGATGTTGCTACAGCGGGAGGAAAGAATCCCGCTGCACTTGACGAAGCTCTGCAAATTGCAAAGTCTGCAGCGCTCGCTGTGATTTCTGGAAGCAATTAAACAACGTGCGCGTCTTGGGACTTGATCTCGGCGCTAAGCGAATCGGGGTCGCTGTGTCTGATCGCAGTGGAACAATCGCGTCTCCCTTGTGTGTGATTCATCGGTCCAAGTCTCGAGCAGAGGATCACCGACAGATTGCGCGACTTGTTGTTGAAGAAGAAGCAGAAGCAATTGTTATTGGTTTGCCACTCACGCTGAAAGGTGAATGGGGAAGAGCGGCGGAACTTGCCAAGACAGAGGCGGACGAACTCACTACCGTGGTGGGTGTGCCAATCATGTTGCATGATGAACGATTCACGACAGTGACCGCGGAATCAGCTCTTATGGAAGCTCGTATGAGGGCGGATGCACGTCGGCGTTTGGTCGACAAGGTTGCGGCTGCTGTCATGTTGCAGTCATGGCTCGAATCACAGCGTCATCTACGTGATCGTGAGAGCCAACGTCATGACGATGGTCAAACGCTAAAAGACGGTGATGCGCAGTGAATCTTCCGCCCGGTGATCCACTTCTGAACCGAACAGGTGGAGACGATCGGGATAGCTCTGGCAACGTGGTCACCGATTGGGTGAACGACCCGTGGGATGAACCGCGTGCGTGGCCAGATGACGACATGGAGGAGGTTCCGCGGGATTGGTCGCGTTGGAAACGTCCGCTTGTCATTGTCTCTGGCGTTGCAGTGGCACTCATTCTGGTGGTCGGTGCTGCTGGGTGGTGGTTCTTGTCGCAACTGAACCCATCGGGTGACCCCGGAGATCCTGTCAACTTCACGATTGTTGAGGGAGACACGTTGTCGAGTGTGTCGAACCGATTAGAGGAACAGGATTTCATCAAAAACGCAACGATTTTTCGTTGGTACGTCTCGCGCCAAGGTGACATTGAACTTGTTCCCGGGTATTACCTCATTCGTCCTATGGATGACGCGGGCAACATTCTTCGTACGTTACGTACACCACCATCGCAGACTTTTGTCAATGTGACGTTCCCCGAAGGATTCACGTTGACTCAGATGGCTACTCGTCTTAGCGAACAGATGACGTTCATGACACCCGATGACTTCATGACTGCAGCAACGGACGGGTCCATTCGATCTGCATACCAACCAGACGACGTGGTGTCGCTTGAGGGATTGTTGTTCCCCGACACGTATCAAGTCTCTGGTGATGACACTGAGGCCGCAGTCATTCAGCGACTGGTGGCGATGATGGAACGCGTAGGTCGACAAGAAAATCTTGAGAACGCCAAGCAACTCGTCGGATATTCTCCTTATCAAGCATTGATAGTCGCGTCAATGATTGAGAAGGAGGCCAAAGTGGAAGAGGATCGCGCGAAAATTGCGCGTGTCATCTACAACCGGCTTGCGGCACGAATGAATCTTGAAATTGATGCAACATTGCTGTATCAAGCAGATCCAAATCTGACGTTTGCACAACTGCGTGAGATTGATTCGCCGTACAACACGTACATGAAGAGAGGTCTTCCTCCAACGCCAATTGCTAATCCTGGTCGCGCATCGATAAAGGCCGCGTTGAATCCTGCACCTGCTCCGACTGCCGATGATGAAGCATGTCAAGGGTTAACAAGAAACCAAGAGTGTGACTATTTCTATTACGTCCTCATTGATGAAGATGGCCGTCATAAGTTTGCAACAACATACGAGCAGCATTTGGTGAATGTGGAAGAGGCGCGTGCCAAGGGACTGTTGCAATGATCACCGGTCACACACGGATTGCTGCGGTCATCGGATGGCCAGTAGAGCACAGCCTGTCTCCAGCAATTCATAATGCGTGGTTTCAGCACGTCGGAAGTGATTGGGCTTACGTTGCTTTTGCAGTCGACTCGTTGCACCTCAGTCAGGCGATCGCCGGAGTACGAGCGATGGGTATCGGAGGACTGTCTGTCACGATGCCTCATAAGGAGACGATCATTGAACATCTCGATGAGGTTGACAACATCGCTCACACGTTGCGCGCCGTTAATTGCGTCGGTGTGAAAGAAGATCGCCTTGTCGGTACAAACACTGATGGAGATGGTTGCTGTGATGCGATTGAGCATCAATCTGGGGTATCGGTCAGCGGCCAGCATGTTGCTCTGTTGGGCGCTGGGGGAACAGCAAGGGCGATAGCGGTTGCGATGTTGTGTCGAGGCGCCCACGTACACGTAGTGAACCGCAGTATGAATCGCGCACACGAGCTCGTCACTATGTGTCATTCGGTGAATGCGACAACAGCTGATGGTGGTCCATCATTTGGATCGATTGAGGTGGCGACCCCTGAAGACATCTCGTCCTGTGCGATTGTCATCAACGCAACGTCTGTCGGTATGAACACGACCGAACATCCTTGTGATGTTGCTCTTATTGGCAAATCAGCGGTCGTGATGGATGCGGTGTACTCACCACTTCGCACCGCATGGTTGAATGCCGCACAGGCTAAAGGCGCCATCGTCGTTGACGGATTGTGGATGTTGATTCACCAGGCAATGAGACAACAGCAGTGGTGGTTTGGAGTTACGCCCGACCCAAAGATCATGCGCGAGGCAGCAGAACGCGAACTCGCGCACCGTCGCCAGTAGCCTTTCGTCGTGCTTCGTTATCTCACAGCAGGTGAATCTCATGGTCGTGCCCTCAACGTGATTGTCGAGGGCTTGCCGGCAGGCATGCCCCTCCTCGCCTCCGACATTGAGGATGAACTTGCTCGTCGTCGCCTCGGATATGGCCGCGGACCTCGTCAGCGCTTCGAAAAAGATGTCATCACTCTCATGGGCGGTGTCCGTCACGGACGTACCCTCGGCTCTCCGGTGTCAATCGAGATTCAGAACTCTGAATGGTTCCGTAGCGATAAATGGCACAAAGAGATGTCACCAGAACCGGGTGCCACTGAATCGCCACTGACGCAACCACGTCCTGGACATGCCGACTTGGCAGGAATGCAGAAATACGGTTTTACAGATGCGCGAGATGTATTAGAACGCGCTAGCGCTCGTGAAACGGCAGCTCGTGTCGCAGCAGGTGTGCTCGCAAAAGTCCTCTTGTCTCACATCGGTGTACAGATCATCAGTCATGTGATTCAAATCGGCGATGTTCGTGCATCGATTGATGCCATTCCGTCGGCTACGGACTTAGCGGCAATTGATGAGTCAGAGGTGCGTTGCTTTGATCGTGACGCGGAACAAAAGATGATTACCTGCATTGAAGATGCTGCTCGCGAAGGTGACAGTCTCGGTGGCGTGGTGGAAGTCATCGCATATGGCGTCCCAGTAGGTCTTGGTAGTCATGTTCACTGGGATCGAAAGATTGATGCATTGTTAGCCCAGGCGATTATGAGTATTCAGGCGGTCAAGGGCGTCGAAATTGGTGATGCGTTCTCAGTTGCTGGTTTGCGCGGAAGTGTTGGTCATGACGCAATTTCTTGGGACGCGGATTCCAATGAATATGTCCGTACGACGCGACGAGCCGGTGGTACAGAGGGTGGCATCACAACAGGTGGTCCACTCGTTGTTCGCGCTGCAATGAAACCACTGGCCACACTGAATCGCCCAACGATGAAGACCATTGATGTGGTCACAAAAGAAGAGACGGTGAGCTTCAAAGAACGCACCGACGTAACGGCAGTACCGGCTCTCGGGGTTGTTGCAGAGACCATGGTTGCTCTTGTTCTTGCTCAGGAAGCGCAGCGGAAATTCGGTGGCGACTCGCTACAAGAATTCGTTCGCAATGCACGCGGATTTATTGACAGTCTGTAGAGATGACCGCTCCATCAACTGAGCCTTCGCTACGGGCATATCCCACGCACATTGTGCTTGTTGGTTTGATGGGGACCGGAAAGAGCAGTGTGGGGCGTCAACTGGCGTCAACGTTACGTCGTCCATTTGTTGACACTGATAAGAAAGTGGAAGCGCGCGCAGGAAAAACCGTGCGCGAGATCTTTGAAACAGAAGGTGAGAGCAAATTTCGTTTGCTTGAGTCAGAGATTGTCGCGGAAGTATTGAAATCTGACTCGCCATCTGTCATTGCTGCCGCTGGTGGGGTCGTCACTCAACTCGTCAATCGCGAGGAATTGTTGCGACACCGTGACAGTGGGCGTTGTGTGGTTGTGTGGCTACGCGCCGACACCAGTGAGTTGTTGGCACGAGTGCAAAAAGGTGTTCACCGTCCACTTCTTGATGCCGATCCAAGCGGTACTCTCACAATGATGGCTCGTGACCGCACACCACTGTATGAACAAGTCGCATCTGTATCTGTAGACACGTCTGGTCTCAGCATTGTTCAAGTGGCTGAAGAAGTGTTGGCGTGCCTTGGGGGAAGCAAATGAATTTGCGACGAGTTGTGGTGGCGCTTGAGGAGCGTAGTTATCCGGTCGTGATCGGGCCAGGCGCCCGAGAAGAAGCAGCGCGTCACGTGCCGGCTGCGACACGACGAATAGCGATAGTGACTCAAGAAAATGTCCCCCGTGACTTGATTCCTCAATTTTCTGGTGTTGAAACTCGGGTGTTTTACATCGGTCATGGTGAAGAACACAAATCTCTTGCAACGATTGAGACGTTGTGCTCTGGCTTCGCACAATGGGGGATGACTCGTAACGATTTAGTGGTCGCTGTCGGTGGAGGGATGGTTACTGACGTTGCTGGGTTTGCAGCTGCGTCGTTTCATCGTGGGATTCCGGTGATGCATGTTGCCACAACATTGCTGGGGATGGTTGACGCAGCAATCGGCGGTAAGACCGGTGTGAACATTCCGGAGGGTAAGAACTTGGTTGGTGCGTTCTGGCAACCAAGTACCGTCATTTGTGACACGGATGCACTTGCAACCTTGCCAGATCGTGAGACACGTTGTGGCAATGGTGAGATGGCAAAGTATCACTTCATCGCTCGCGAAGACATGTCTGCGCTTTCGCTTGAAGATCGCATTGCTCGTAGCGTTGAGATCAAGGGTGAGATAGTTGCTTCTGACGAACGAGAGTCGGGACGACGTGCATTATTGAATTACGGCCACACTCTTGCTCACGCCCTTGAGGTGGTGACTGATTGGAAAATGGCACACGGCGAAGCGGTATCGCTTGGACTGTTGTGTGCTGCTCACCTTGCACAGGTGATGGGTCGCATCGACGATGCGCGTGTGGCTGATCACTACCACGTGGTGCATGATGTGTATGGCCTTGGCATTCCTATGCCAGTCGCCTCCAATGAAGAGTTGCTGGCGGTGATGTCACGTGACAAGAAAGCACTTGATTCCTTGACCTTCGTGCTCGACAGTGATCGAGGGTTGGAAGTAGTAAACGGGATCCAAAAGGCCGACGTGGAGGCCGCTCTAGAAATGCTTCGTGATCGCGTCGGCGTTGCCAACTACGGTACGACGTCATGAGTTCTACATCGGGCAAACCGCAATCAATTCTCGTTGTGCATGGTCCCAATTTGAATCTATTGGGCACGAGAGAACCAGCGGTGTACGGGTCTCAAACATTGGACGACCACATCTCTACAGTGACTGTCGCAGCAAAGGCACACGGCGCAACTGTTCATGCGTTGCAATCAAACGCTGAACATGAAATTGTCGAAGCAGTCCAGTCTGCGAGTGGACGCTTTGATGCAATCATTATTAACCCTGGAGCACTAACGCATTACTCATGGGCTCTTCATGACGCGTTGCGTTCTTTCAAAGGCCCCATTGTTGAGGTGCATTTATCAAACCCGTCAGCGCGCGAGGAATTCCGCCACACGAGTGTCGTGTCATCGCTGGCGAAAGGCACAATTTCCGGTTTCGGTGGGCTTGGTTACGCACTCGCAGTTCACGCATTATTTGCTTAAACATTTCACCTAGCTATAACTCAGTAGCATTCTCGGTGTGAGTTCCTCGCGCGTCCCACTTCTTCCTCCCTTGGAAGTTGCGTCTCGAGTGAGGTCGCTCTGTAAACGCCTCAAGGACAGCAGTCCAGAAGTTGATTTGGTGTATGTCTCAGATTTGTCAGACATCCGTTGGCTCACTTCTTTTTCTGGAAGCAATGCAACAGTTGTACTAAACGTTGGTGATCAGAAAATTTCGTTCATTACGGACTCGCGCTACGGAGAACAGGCAGCACGCCAACTAATGCATGCAGATTGTCCGAGCGACATTCATGTACCAACTTCAGTCTCTGAGAACAAAGAGCTGATGAGACGCTTAATAGGGAATTCAAAGATGGGCGTTGACGGATCGAGAATCTCTGCGGAGACGTTCAATGCTTTGTCGCAAGATTTCGACATCGTGATGGTCGACACTCATATCACAGATGCGCGACGGGTGAAAGATCATGCAGAGATTGCGCGGATTGAGCACGCGGCACTGATTGCCGACGAGGCTTTGCAACATGTGGTATCAGAGGGATTGCACGGCAAAACCGAACGACAAGTGAAAGCCGAACTTGAATACCAAATGCTGCTACGTGGCGCTGACGGTGCATCATTTGACACAATCGTCGCTGCTGGAGAAAATGCCGCATTGCCTCATCATCGCCCCTCTGACCAAGTGATTACTAATGATGATGCCGTGATTATTGACGTTGGTGCGTTGGTGGATGGTTATCACTCTGACATGACACGTACTGTCCGAGTGGGCCATCTCGACCGTGAAGTCTCGTTTATGTTGTCAGTCACCACCGCAGCACAACACGCGGCTTTATCGAAGTTGCGCGCGGGCGTGACTACTGCGGAAGTGGATGCGGCAGCACGTGAGGTCTTTCGTGAGGTCAATGTCGAGGAATTTTTTAGTCATGGATTAGGACATGGCGTGGGTCTCGCAATTCATGAAGAACCCTTCCTGTCTCGTCGGCCCGGAGAAGTGCTACGCGAAGGGGAAGTGGTGACTGTGGAGCCTGGGCTCTATCGTGTGGGGGTCGGTGGCGTCCGTGTTGAAGATCTCGTGGTCATCACTCAGGATGGATACCGAAGTCTGTCTCGTACACGCAAGGATGTGTCATGCCCGCAATCAGCACGAACGATCTGAAGAACGGAATCACTCTGGAGATTGATAACGGACTTTTTACCGTTATCGAATTCCAGCATGTGAAGCCCGGCAAGGGAGGCGCATTTGTGCGTACCAAGTTGCGCAACCTTCGAAATGGCAACGTCTTTGACAAGACCTTTAATGCCGGTATCAAGGTGGAGCAGGCGATTCTTGAGAAGAAGGATATGCAGTTCTTGTATCGCGATGGGGATGACTATGTGTTCATGGATACCGAGTCATATGAACAAATGCATGTGGCTCCCGTTGCACTTGGTGACGTTGCCGATTACTTGGTGGAGTCAGCGGTTGCGGTCATCGCTGTATACAACGGTGAGATTGTCTCGGTCGAAATTCCAGCATCAGTTGAATTGTCAATCACTGAGACTGAGCCCGGGGTTCAGGGTGATCGTGTATCAGGAGCGCGCAAGCCTGCAACCTTGGAAACTGGCAAAGTGATTCAGGTCCCATTATTCGTGGAAATCGGAGATCGCGTCAAAGTTGATACGCGTACCGGCGACTACATCACCCGCGTATAACTGTGTCATCGGAAAATCGCAGAGATGACTCTGATTCAAGTCGTCGACGAAACGATGAGCGTTCAGATGCTCGAGAACAATCACTCATGCTGTTGTATGAGGCGGAGCAACGTGGTGTTGCGCCTTCGACGCTCTTTGAAGACCGTGGTGTTGCTTCGGCAGAGTTGACGTCAATTCTTGTGACGGGCGTAGAACAACACATCAGTGAAATTGATGTCCTGATTATCGAAAATGCAAAAGGATGGGCGATCGATCGTATGCCAGCCCTTGACCGGGCGATATTACGTATTGCGATCTTTGAACTTCTTCACCGTGGAGAAACTCCCGTTGCCGTGGTGATCGACGAGGCGGTGGAGTTAGCAAAGAGATTTTCCACTGATGATTCTGGCCGTTTTGTTAACGGAGTGTTGTCTGCTGTCGCTCGCTCAGCACGACCCACTGAGGCGTAGTTACTAACCATGCAAAAGGTTCGCAGCGTCGCGTTACGTGTGGGCCAGGCTCCCACCGCATGGTGGGTTGTCATCGCAATGGTGATTGCATACATCGTCATCGTCTCACGCGTGTTGATTGATGTGCATCTCGGATTAGGAACTTCGTCGTACGACATTGGTCTGTATGACCAAGGAACTTGGCTTTTGTCGCGCTTTGAGGCGCCGTTCGTGACTTTGATGGGACGAAATCTGCTGGGTGACCACGCCTCAATTGTGATGTTCTTCGTGGTGCCTTTTTATTGGCTGATGCCTGGGAGTGAGACGCTGTTGGTGTTGCAGACCATCGCGATTGGCGCCGGCGCCATCCCATTGTTTGCATATGCGCGCAAAGCATTAGACAGCGATGTTCTTGGAGTCGCCATTGCCGCGTGTTGGTTGTTGAACCCAGCGGTGAACGGCACGGCATATGAAAATTTTCATCCAGATGGATTTATCGGATTCTTCTTGCCCCTTGCTTTATATGCAGCTCTTACTGAACGCTGGCGTTTGTATCTCGTTGCGTTTGTGTTGTGTCTGACAGTTAAAGAAGACGTCGCACTCGTCATGGTGCCACTCGGAATCTTTGTGGCGTTGCGCAAACATCGAAAGTGGGGAGTGGTCACCGCTGTCGCATCGGTGGTGGCCACCATCCTTGGAATGTTTGTATTGATGCGGTCTCTCATCGGAGTACCGACTCGTAATGCGTGGCGAATTCCCTTCGGCGGGCCCACAGGTTTCATTAAAGAAGTCTTCACGAACCCATTGAACGTGTGGCGCTATCTGACAAGCGAGGAACGACCTCTGTATGTGTGGAAGATGATCGCTCCATTTGCGGGTGTGTTCTTATTGGTGCCCGACTTAGCACTAATTAGTGCACTGGTGATCTTGGCGAACATTGTTAGCAATTTTTGGTATCAGTTTCACATCGAGTATCACTATTCATTAATCGCCGTGCCCGGTCTCATATTCGGAACGGTCTATGCGCTGCAACGCGTGGCAATGAAGTACCGACAGACGTTGGTAGCAATTGTGTGTGTCACCACATTGGCAACCTCGTATTTGTGGAGCCCGCTCCCGTTTGCTCAGTCGCCGTATCCGCATTGGCCGGCCAGCCACCCGGTCGCTATCGCTGCTCGTGACATCATCGATGTCGTGCCCGCTGATGCGAAGATTTCGGTCTTTCACAGCCTGGCGCCTCACCTTGCTCATCGCAAAGAGGTGTATCAATTTCCCACTCCGTTTCGCACAGTGCTGTATGGCGTGGATCTTTCGCTAGAAAACACTCGTCTGCCACAGGCAGAAACAATTGAGTACGTGGTTTTGCCGATTAACAAAGACCAGCAGATGGCAGATGATTGGGCACGCGAGGCAGGGGCCTTCACACGGGTTGCGGTGAACGAGTATTGGGAAGTGTTCAAGAGACGCGGATCTTGACGACATCCTGGGGTGAACTAGCGCGACTGCCAATCGGTATGTATGATGTCACCCGACCGTAAAACGAGTCCTGTGAGGCTCGAACGGAGGGACATACGTGAAAATTTTTGGTGACACACTCAAGCCTGCGCGCGTCGCGCGTTATCGGCAGAGTTGATGGCCAAAACAGTGGCTAATCACTCCCTCTCCGGTCAGTCTCCCGAAGCATTGGGTAGGGCCGTTGTCTTGTCTCAGTCGGATATCCGACGCGCTATCACTCGTATTTCGCACGAGATCATCGAACGCAACAGTGATCTGTCGGAAGTTGTTGTCGTCGGAATGCAAACAGGCGGGGTGTGGATCGCAGAAGCAATCTGTCGAAATCTTGCGACAATCGAACCAACGATCAGTGTTCCACTTGGCGCTGTCGACATCACGATGTATCGCGACGACTATTCACTTCGTCCAGTGGTGACAGGGGCGCCCACCGACATTCCTGTTGAGCTCACCGGCAAAACCGTGGTGCTTGTTGACGATGTGCTCTATACCGGCCGTACTGTTCGCGCAGCACTCGAGGCACTTAATGATCACGGTCGACCACGTCGCGTGCAGTTGGCAGTGCTAGTCGACAGAGGTCACCGAGAGCTACCCATTCGCCCAGACTTTGTGGGCAAGAACATTCCCACACATATTTCTGATGAAGTCGATGTGTCAGAAGATGCGGTGGTGATTCGATCATGAAACATCTGTTGTCCACGCATGATCTTGACCGCACCGACATTGAGACATTGTTGAATGTCGCCGATCACATGACAGAAATTAATCAACGCTCGGTTCCTAAGGTCCCCGCCTTGCGGGGTAAGACAGTTGCAAGCGTCTTTTTCGAAGACAGCACCCGTACGCGACTGAGTTTTGAGACGGCTGCCAAGAGATTGTCGGCTGACGTGATGACGTTTAGTGCTTCGTCATCAAGTGTGAATAAGGGAGAGAGCATTCGCGACACCATTGAGACGCTCTCTGCTATGGGAGTGGATGCATTTGTTGTGCGACATCGTTCAAGTGGGGTGCCACTCTCTGTCACATCGTGGACATCGGCATCGGTGATTAATGCCGGAGATGGATGGCATCAGCACCCCACCCAAGCACTTCTCGATGCGTACACGATTACTCGTGAACGACATTCCGGCAATGATCTAAGTGGTGTCCGTGTTGCAATCGTGGGCGATGTAAAACACAGTCGCGTTGCGCGCAGTACGACGCATGTTCTTACGTCGCTTGGTGCCACGGTGACATTTGTTGCACCGAGCACCCTTTTGCCTAACGATGTGTCGGCCCAGGCAGCGTCTGCAACGTCAGAACTTGACGATGTCATCGAACAATGCGACGTCTTGTACATGCTTCGAATGCAAAAGGAACGAATGGATCACGCGCTGATCCCTGACATCGGTGAATACTGCGAACGTTTCGCACTGACGCCAGATCGTGCCAACCGGTTGTCGCCCGACGCTCTCGTTATGCATCCCGGGCCCATGAATCGTGGTGTCGAAATGCAGGTGGATCCCAGCGACTTAGTGCAATCTCGAATTCTCACTCAAGTCACAAATGGCATCGCTGTCCGCATGGCAGTGCTGTTTGTGTTACTTGGCTCAGGTAGCGCATCAACTCTTTTCCAAGGAAATGAATCATGACGACTCGTTCTCAATCAACCACTTCAACTACAGGCGCGCGCAATACGAACACAAAGAAAATTGTGCTGACCGGCGGCACTGTGGTGTCTCTTGGTAAGGAAACTGTTGCTGATATTGCAATAGATGGCGGTGTCATCGTTGAAATTGGCAACGGATTGAAAGGTGACGTCGTTCTCGACGCGAGCGGTTGCTATGTATCGTCGGGGTTTGTGGACCTGCACACGCATTTGCGTGAGCCCGGTCGTGAAGAAGCGGAAACGATAGAGACGGGGAGTAGGGCAGCAGCACTCGGCGGGTACACGGCCGTTGTTGCGATGCCAAACACCGACCCCGCACAGGACAGTGTTGCCGTGGTGGAATTTGTACGACGCGCAGGTGAACGCGCGGGACTGTGTGATGTGTTTCCTTCAGGATGCATCACAATTGGTCGGCTTGGTGAGCAGGTAGCCCCGTTTGCACAGCTTGCCAAGAGTGGTGTGCGTCTTTTTACTGATGACGGCAATGGTGTTCAGGATCCTTTGCTCATGCGTCGGGCTCTTGAGTACGCACGCGACCTCGACATTGTCTTGGCTCAACACTGCGAAGTATCACGACTCACTGAAGGTGCGGTCATGCATGAAGGTGCGTGCTGTTCGCACATGGGTGTTCCTGGATGGCCAGCGCTTGCGGAAGAACTCATGGTATATCGCGACATTGAGTTGGTTCGCCTTACCGGCGCACCGATGCACTTTCTACATCTCTCCACCGCTGGAAGTGTCGAATTGGTACGTCGAGCAAAACGAGATGGTTTACCAGTGACCGCTGAGGTGACGCCGCATCACTTGTCGCTTATTGATGAAAATCTCTTGGGCTTTGATCCACTCTTTAAAGTAAACCCACCCCTGCGCACGAAAGATGACATCGCCGCTTTGGTGGAGGGTGTTCGTGATGGAACCATTGATGCGGTGGCAACAGACCACGCTCCGCACGCAGATCATGCCAAACAAATGCCCCTTGAGCAGGCACCGCCAGGAATGCTCGGCCTGCAGACGGCGCTTGCAGTAACCAACACTGTGATCGGTCTGACGCCGTCGCAAGTTGTTGAGTTGTTCTCGGTGAATCCTGCACGTATCGCTGGCATTGGAGATGAACACGGTCGACCGATTGCTGTTGGCGAGCCCGCTCACATCGCGGTGTGGGACTTGTCAACAACGACTGAGGTGTCGCGCAATGACATGGTGAGCAAGAGTCGTAACACTCCGTATCACGGAATGACAGTGAAAGGTCGAGTGCGACACACGGTGTTTGGTGGGGAAATTGTTGTTCAGGAAGGAAAAGCACAAAAGTGAACGAAGCAGCGCTTGTATTGGAAGACGGCTCCGTCTTTGAGGGGGAATCATTCGGGTTTATTCCTGATAACGGAATTGCGTCAGGTGAAGTGGTCTTCAACACGACAATGACTGGATATCAAGAAGTAATGACTGACCCTTCTTACGCGGGTCAAATAGTGACGTTCACGACCTCTCATATTGGAAACTACGGCGTTACTTCAGACGACAACGAATCTCGTGCACCATTCGCACGAGGAATGATTGTGCGAGACCTTGCTCGTCGTCGCAGCAACTGGCGTAGTGACAATGATCTTGATGCAATGTTGCGACAACAAAAGGTTCCCGCCATCGGCGGCATTGACACTCGGCGCCTCACTCGCTTATTGCGTGACAATGGATCACTGCGTGGAGCATTCGGGACTGCGTCCGAATCAGACCTTCTGGCAGCAGCAAGAAATGAAACAGGAACAAGTGGCGTTGATCTTGTGGCCCAAGTGACCACCGACAAGATCTATTCAGTGAAAGGCCAAGGCAAGTTTCACGTGGTGGCGTATGACTTTGGCATCAAAACAACAATCGTGCGTTGTCTGTCCGAGATCGCTTCAGTAACAGTGGTGCCTGCTACAACATCTGCCACAGATGTAATGGCTCTGAAGCCCGACGGTGTATTCCTGTCGAACGGTCCCGGTGACCCGGAGATGGTGACGTATGCACCTAAGGCGATTCGCGAGATCGTTGAGCAAGGCATTCCAACATTTGGAATCTGTCTTGGCCATCAGTTGTTGTCACGCGCGTTCGGGGGCACAACATTCAAGTTGCCATTCGGACATCACGGCGGAAATCATCCTGTGCGCAATCTTGAAACCGGCACGGTTGAGATCACGAGTCAAAATCACAACTTTTGTGTTGACCCTGATTCGCTCAGCGGCATTGCTGACATCACGCACATCAATTTGAACGATCAGACGAATGAGGGAATGCGTATTCGGAAGCTGCCGGCGTTCAGTGTGCAGTATCACCCTGAAGCAGGTCCTGGCCCACACGACAGCCGTTACTTATTTGGAACTTTTGTGAATGTTATGGAGAAGAAATAATGCCTCGCCGCAACGACTTAGAAAGCATCCTGATAATCGGATCAGGTCCAATCGTGATCGGCCAGGCATGTGAGTTTGATTATTCGGGAACACAAGCCTGTCGTGTGTTGCGACAAGAGGGTTATCGCGTTGTTCTTGCAAATTCCAATCCCGCAACGATTATGACCGATCCTGATTTTGCAGACCGCACCTACATCGAGCCCCTCACACCAGAAGTGCTTGCAAAGATAATTGAACGCGAAAAACCAGACGCCGTACTTCCGACGCTTGGTGGTCAAACCGGTCTGAACTTGGCGATGGCGTTGTATGAAAAAGGTTTGGTCGGAGTACCAGGAACACCAGAGCTCATTGGTGCAAACGCTGAAGCAATCGCGACCGCTGAAGATCGTGAAAAATTCAAACATGCGATGATCGAAATCGGATTGTCAGTTCCTCGTAGCGGAATTGCACATTCAATGGCCGAGGCTGAGAAGGTCGTTGCTGAGATTGGGCTTCCTGTGATCATTCGACCCGCGTACATCCTTGGTGGACGTGGAACGGGCATCGCATCTACCCCCGAGCAATTCAAGGCTGTTGTGCACGCGGGTCTTGAAGCAAGTCCGATTCACGAGATTCTGATCGAGACTTCCATTGTTGGATGGAAGGAATACGAACTCGAAGTAATGCGTGACCACAAGGACAACTGCGTCATCATTTGTAGCATCGAGAACTTTGATCCGATGGGAGTGCACACGGGAGACTCCATTACGGTCGCGCCTGCACAGACACTGTCTGATTTTGAGTATCAAAAAATGCGTGATGCCGCCTTTGCATGCATTCGGCGTGTCGGTGTGGAAACTGGTGGTTCCAATGTTCAATTCGCATTGAACCCAGCCAACGGCGACATGGTTGTCATTGAGATGAATCCGCGCGTTTCTCGCTCATCGGCCTTGGCATCAAAGGCGACTGGTTTTCCAATCGCAAAAATTGCAGCGAAATTGGCTGTGGGATATTCGCTGGATGAGATTCCAAACGACATCACACGTAAAACACCCGCAAGCTTCGAACCAACTATCGACTACGTTGTCACGAAGATTCCACGTTGGGCGTTTGAAAAATTGCCCGGTACAAGCGGTGTTCTTGGAACACAAATGCAGAGCGTGGGCGAGGCAATGGCGATCGGACGCACATTCCCTGAGAGTTTGCAAAAAGGACTACGTTCATTAGAACAAGGTCGTTTTGGATTGAATTGTGATCCGGGCGAGCAGCAACTGATCGCACTCTCTGATGATGAATTGTTGGCAAAGGCATCAGTTGCAACACCAGAGCGAATTTTTCAGGTTGGAGAAGCGCTACGTCGAGGACTCGGCATCGACCGGGTTCACGATGCGACAAAAATCGACCCATGGTTCTTGGATCAGATGCTGATGATTATCGAAGAACGAGAAGTACTCGAGAAATCGTCTCTTGAGGATCTCTCTCGTGGGCAATGGCGACGTCTGAAACGGCTCGGTTTCTCAGATGCTCAAATTGCATTTGCTCTGAAATCTGATGAACTCTCGGTGCGGAATGCGCGCGTTTCACACGGTGTGGTTCCGGTGTATAAAACTGTTGATACTTGCAGCGCAGAATTTGCCGCCGAGACCCCGTATCACTACTCGAGTTACGAAGATGAAAACGAAGTACGTGCGTCTGATAAGCCACGCGTCATCATCTTGGGTTCTGGCCCAAATCGTATTGGCCAGGGTATTGAGTTTGATTATTGCTGTGTGCATGCCAGTTTTGCGCTACGCGACGCAGGCTTTGAAACAGTGATGGTCAACTGCAATCCAGAGACGGTGTCAACTGATTACGACACATCTGATCGTCTTTATTTCGAGCCACTCACTCGTGAAGACGTGTTGAATGTGATTGAAGCTGAGACCATTGCCGCCGGTGGTGTGAAACCCAAAGTTATTGTCAGTCTCGGTGGGCAGACACCACTCAAATTGGCCAGTGTTCTCGATGATGATCTCATCGCGGGTACGGCATCTCATTCAATCGACGCAGCCGAAGACCGTGAAAAATGGAATGCACTGTGTGAACAGTTGTCTATTCCTCAACCACCAGGAGGTACCGCGGTCACATTCGAACAGGCAAAAGCGATTGCTCTAAGAGTGGGATTCCCGGTTCTCGTGCGCCCGAGCTATGTGCTTGGTGGGCGAGCGATGCAAATTGTTCACGATATTGATCATTTGCAACGCGCCATGGATGAGTTGAGTGCATTCGGAAGTCTGGGTAAAGAAGGAGGACTTTCAGCAGAACGTCCAGTGCTTGTGGACCGTTTCTTGGAAGATGCGATCGAAGTGGATGTTGATGCGATTCGTGATCACACAGGTGACATCATTATTGGTGGCGTCATGGAACACGTTGAAGAAGCAGGTGTTCACTCGGGTGACAGTGCGTGTGCAATACCACCGCAAACACTTCCTGCATGGGTTGTTGAGGTGATCGAGTCGTATGCGAAGGTGATTGCAGATGCTCTCGATGTTCGCGGTCTGTTAAATGTTCAGTTCGCAGTGGCGGGAACCACCGTGTATGTCATTGAGGCAAATCCTCGTGCGTCAAGAACAGTGCCATTTGTCGCCAAAGCAACGGGAGTGCAACTTGCAAAAGTGGCAAGTCGCGTCATGCTTGGTGCAACCCTTTCGGAATTGCGCGCCGAGGGCGTACTTGTTGCGCCGGTGAATTTCGGTCATGTGTCCGTGAAGGAAGCGGTATTGCCATTCAACAGGTTCCCGGAAGTTGATACCGCACTCGGACCTGAAATGCGTTCGACTGGTGAAGTGATGGGTATCGATCGCAGTTTTGGACGGGCATTCGTGAAAGCACAAACTGCAGCCGGAACGGTGTTGCCTGAATCGGGCACAGTGTTCTTGTCGCTTGCAAACTCAGATAAACCAGCTGGACTTGTCGTAGCTAAACGATTACGCGAGCTTGGGTATGAAATCGCTGCTACCACAGGAACCGCGGCGTATTTGAAGAAGTTTGGTCAGCCTGTCGATCGCGTGATCGGAAAAGTCTCTGAGGTGTCAGGGTCAAACAACAACTCGATGGAAAACGCAGTTGATCTGATTACGCGCGGTGAAATTGGCTTCGTTGTCAACACTCCGCAAGGAGGCGAATCACGATCAGACGGTGAAGCCATTCGCAAAGCGGCAAACACTAATCGTGTGTCGTCAGTGACCACAGTTGATGCGGCGCTTGCTGCGGTACTTGGCCTTATTGAACAACGCGGTCAGGACGTGGAAGTTCGTTCATTGCAGGAGTATCACGGGCGATGACCACTCGGCGACTTCGTGACACCAAGTCATCGCGGTGGTCTGGTCTTGGTGCTGTTCACGTGGGCGGCATCTCGCTGAAGAATCCGATTATGACTGCATCGGGTACCGCTGGACATGGAGTTGAACTCGCACCTTACTTGCCACTCGATGCACTGGGCGCTGTGGTTGTGAAGTCGCTGTATCACAACGAGTGGCCCGGTAATCCGGCGCCACGCGTTCACCTCACTCCGTCAGGAATGATCAATGCGGTTGGACTCCAAGGACCTGGGGTGATGCGATGGTTAGAGGAAGAACTACCTCGTCTGATTGAACACGACGTGACAGTGATCGCGAGTATCTGGGGTCGCAGTGTCTCTGATTATTCGCAAGCAGCGGAGATGTTGCGCGGTGTTCCAGACAATGTGGTTGCTCTTGAGGTGAACTTGTCATGTCCAAATCTGGAAGGTCGTTCTTCAATCTTTGCCCATGATCAGGTGTTGAGTGCTGAAGTCATTGCAGCATCAAGAATCAGTGGTCTTCCGGTGTGGGCGAAGTTGAGTGCGAACACCGACCGCATTGTTGACATAGCGGGAGCTGCCTCTGAAGCGGGCGCGTCTGCTGTGACCCTCATCAACACAATGCTTGGTATGCAGATCACTTCACAAGGAAAACCATCTCTCGGTAACGGTGGTGGAGGAGTGTCTGGTCCAGCCATACACCCGATCGCAGTTCGTGCGGTCTATGACGTTGCATCGGCTCATCCCGGTCTTGACATCATCGGTGTTGGGGGTGTCGCAACGGGTGATGACGTCATCGAGATGATGATGGCGGGAGCAAAGGCGGTACAAGTGGGAACCGCGACGTTTGCAGACCCTCGTGCCGCGCACAAGATCTTGCATCAGGCCGCGCGACAACTACATCGTCGTGGTGTGACGCATTGGAGTGACATCGTTGCAATAGCGCACCGACAGTAGGCTCATGCCATGAATGCCGCTACTGATGACCTTACGTGGGTAACAGCAGTGCGCAACGCGCGAGTGGCAGCCACCAGTCGCATGCAGGGTTCTCATGAATCTCTCAGCGTTCTGCTTCGAGAATTTCGTGCAGACCCGCTGGCTCGATGGACGTATCTCGTTGCTCTGACCGATGTTCATCACTGTCTCGGAAAAGTTGCCGGACGGCGACTCATCGCTTCGTTGTCATTAGACCCTTTGGTTCGCGTTGGAGATTTGTCAGATGACAACATCAATGCCTTGTCGAAATGTTGTGGGTAAGCACGACTATGACATCAGCTACGCACCGAGGAGAACCTGGTAACTCTCTAGAGCGTCAACCTCTTATTGTCATTGTGTCGGGTCCAGGAGGAGCTGGCAAGGGAACTCTTGTTGATCTGTTACTGCGACGTGATGAATCATTGTGGTTGAGTCGTTCGTGGACAACGCGTGCACAGCGTGTTGGCGAATCAGATGACGCGTATGTCTTTGTCACTCGTGAGCAATTTGAACGCCATATTGATGAAGAAGGTTTTCTTGAGTGGACTGAGTTTCTCGGAAACTATTATGGATCACCGATACCAACACCAGGTGAACAACATGACATTGTTTTAGAGATCGAACTTCACGGTGCACAGCAGGTGAAGAAACGTCACCCTGAAGCTCTCCTTGTGTTTGTGCAGCCACCCTCTCGAGATGAGCAACGCCGTCGCCTGCAAGAACGGGGAGATGCCGAGCACCATGTGCGAGAGCGGCTGAAAAAGGCTGAAGACGAGGAGCGCTTGGCCTCAGTTCTCGCTGATGTGATTGTGGTGAATGACGATCTTGACCGCGCGGTGCAAGAAGTGCTGGATTTCATCCGTGCCGCTCGGGTAAGCGCCAGGTAGCCTGTCAGGATTCCCCACGGAGGTTTTCGATGTCTCGCTCCACTGACTCAATGATTTATCCAAAGGTTGAGGATCTCCTCGACCGTGTCGACTCCAAGTTCAGTTTGGTGACCCTCGCTGCCTATCGGGCTCGCCAGATCAACTCGTACTTCAACCAATTGGGTGAAGGTCTCGGACATTCCATTCCACCGCAGGTGTCGTCTGTTGCGCGCAAGCCACTGTCTATTGCCTTTGAAGAAATTGCTGCCGACAAAATCGTGAAGATCGACCGCTTGCCATATGAAGAGATGGAGCAAGAAGCTGCCGAGTTGTTTGGTGAGTTGCCAACAGATGAGGCCGACGAGTTCGCTAGCGCAATCAGCGACGATGAAGCTTCTGATACGTCTGAAGATGTCGCAGATGTGTCAGCAGAAGCTGACGAGTCATAACCGTTACATTCTTTTCTCATGTCAGTTGCCGGGAAACGAATTGTTGTCGGGGTATCCGGAGGCATTGCTGCATACAAAGCAGTTGAACTAATACGTAATCTGGTCGATGCTGGCGCACATGTGATTCCGGTGATGACCGAGGATGCGCACCGCTTTATCGGCGAAGTGACGTTGTCCGCACTTGCGTCTGAACCCGTGCACAAGAGTTTGTGGACCGATGCAAGTCCGATCCCACATACTCGACTCGGTCAAACCGCAGATCTCATTGTCGTTGCGCCCGCTACAGCACGCGTGCTTTCCGCTTATGCAACTGGATCATCAGAAGACCTTCTCACCGCCACATTGATCGCAACTCGCGCACCGGTTGTTGTATGTCCTGCGATGCACACCGAGATGTGGGAACACCCGGCAGTGCAACACAACATTTCAGTGTTGCGCTCGCGCGGAGTCGTAATTGTTGATCCCGAAGACGGACGATTGGCTGGGGGAGACATTGGACGGGGTCGCCTCGCTACAACCGAACGAATCATCGACGCAGTCAACGCGACTATCACACCAGCAGATGATCATGATCTCGCTGGAGTACATGTTGTCGTGACAGCTGGAGGCACACGCGAACCCATTGATGCGGTCCGAGTGATCGCAAATCGTTCGAGTGGTAAGCAGGGATATGCAATTGCTGCCGTGGCACTTTCTCGTGGTGCAAAGGTCACGCTCATCACCACCGTGGATAGGTCTGTTCCAGAAGGTGCGAAAGTCGTGTGTGTTGAGACGGCTCAGCAGATGCATGACGCTGTGATGGCGGTCCTCCCGACAACCGATGTTCTCATCATGTCGGCAGCTGTTGCTGATTTTCGCCCTACTGTGGCATCGACAACAAAAATCAAAAAACACGAGGGTGTCCCAGAGATTGTTTTGGAACCGACCCCAGACATCTTGCAGGCGGTATCGGCTCATCGTCGCGACAATCAAGTGATTGTTGGCTTTGCGGCCGAGACCTCAAATGTGCTGGAGAACGCACGCGACAAAGTGCGTCGCAAGTTTCTTGACTTTGTGGTTGCAAATGATGTCAGTGCCGAAGGTGTGGGCTTTTCCCACGACACCAACGCGGTGACATTGGTTTTTCCACAGGGTGACGACATTGCGGTTCGACTCGCGGATAAACACACAATCGCATCGGCCATCTTGGATAGCGTGGTGACGATTCACAGGGAGAAACAGTGAGAAAGTACACATTCACTTCGGAGAGCGTGACCGAGGGTCACCCGGACAAAATGGCCGATCAGGTCAGCGATTCAATTCTTGATGCAATTCTTGCTGAAGACCCAAATAGCCGTGTCGCATGTGAAACGTTGCTCACCACTGGTTTGTGCGTTGTCTCTGGCGAAATCACTACCAAGAGCTATGTCGACATACCGCGTATCGCTCGCGACACGATCAATGGCATTGGTTACAACAACGCAGCATTTGGTTTCGATGGAAACACCTGCGGTGTCGTGGTGTCTCTTGATGCACAAAGCCCAGACATTGCACAAGGTGTTGATGTCAGTGAAGAAGTACGTAGTGGCTCAAGTGGTGAAGATCTGTTGAACAGCCAAGGCGCTGGCGACCAGGGAATGATGTTTGGCTACGCATGTGATGAAACGCCAGACCTCATGCCCCTTCCAATTTGGCTGGCGCATCGTATGGCGGAACGTCTGACCGAAGTGCGCAAGAGCGGTCTCGTTCCGTACTTGCGTCCAGATGGCAAGACACAGGTGACCTTCGACTACGAAGATGGTCGCCCCGTGCGATTGAAGACTGTGTTGATTTCTACCCAGCACAGTGAGACAGCAAATCGTGAAACACAGATTCGTCCTGATCTCATCGAACAAGTGATCATGCCGACCATTCCTGATCAATTCAAGAACGACAACCCAGATATTTATGTGAACCCCACCGGCAAGTTTGTCTTGGGTGGTCCACACGCCGACACGGGTTTGACTGGTCGCAAAATCATTGTTGATACATACGGTGGAATGGGACGTCATGGTGGTGGTGCATTCAGCGGTAAGGATCCTTCAAAGGTCGACCGTTCTGCTGCGTACGCTGCACGCTGGGTTGCAAAGCATGTTGTCGCATCAGGCGCTGCTCAGCGTTGCGAATTGCAGGTTGCGTATGCAATCGGCATGGCGCAACCAATCAGCATCTTGGTCGAGACCTTTGGCACAAACAAAGTTGACGAAGAAAAGATCGAAGACGCAGTACGACAAGTATTTGACCTGCGTCCCGCTGCAATCGTGCGCGATCTCAACTTGAAGCGCCCGATTTATAAGAAGACAGCGGCGTATGGTCATTTTGGTCGCAATGATCCTGACTTCACTTGGGAACAGTTGTCGCGTCTGGCTGATTTCAAGGCGGCAGTAGGACTCTGAGCTCAACGCTCGTTGCACGTGTCGTCCCCGATGTGTCGGGGATAGACAAGACTTTCGATTACCTCGTTCCAGTTTCTCTAATTGACGCTGTGTCGGTGGGGGACAAAGTACGCATCATCTTGCACGGAAGACGTGTAGGAGGGTGGATTATCGCACTAGGCGAACATGGATCAGCACGGTTCAATGAAGTTCCCCGCGAAAAACTCGTGGATATTGCGAAACATTCGGGGCAGGCCGTCGTATCACATCTTGTGCCTCTGGCTATAGACATCGCTCAGCACTACTGCGGACCACTGCGCGCGGTCTTACAGAGCGCATCTGCGCCACGAGTGACACGCTCGAGAGCCATGGCGCGACATGGAAAATTTGCGGTGCCAGATGATGTGTTCGCGAGTATCGGGCAAACCGATGACGCACAAATACATGTGGTCACTATTCAGCCACTTGATTCGGTGTTATCGCTTGTTGCTGCGCTGGCTGTGCGTGGTCCCGTATTAGTGGTGTGCCCCACTGTGCGAATGGCGGTGTTGGGAGCAGCATCATTACGTCGCCGTGGTTGCACCGTTGCCTTAATGCCAGATGACTGGGATCAAGGATTAGACGGAGTTGACGTTGCCATTGGTGCTCGTTCAGCTGTGTGGGCACCGCTAACAGGTATCTCGTCAATTGTTGTGGTTGATGAACATGACGACAGCTTGAAAGAAGAACGAGTCCCTACCTGGCACGTGCGAGAAGTGGCGATACGACGAGCAGAAATGGAGAAGGCTTCGTGTTATCTCTGCTCACCTTTGTTGTCCGTAGAAGCCATGTCGCTGGTGTCAAGTAACAAAGCTGTCCACATTGAAGTGGCGTCAACGCAAGGATGGCCCACAATTGAGGTCGCTGATTTAAATGACGTCCCTGTTGCAGGGTCACTTGCATCGTCGGAAATGTTGCAGTTAGTTCGTCAACGTGGTGAGTCGGTACTGTGCATTTTGAATACCAAAGGGAAAGCCCGCCTTCTTGCATGTGCAAAATGCAGAACGCTTGCTCGTTGTTCTCAATGTCAGGCAGCGATGTCGGCTGTCGATTCACAGCATTTGCACTGTGATCTGTGTGACAACACCGTAGATGCGGTGTGTGATCACTGTGGTCGAACATCGTTTCGTGTGTTGCGCGCCGGTATTGGTCGTCTTCGAGAAGAGATTGCCAAGGCATCCGGACGTGAGGTGGTGGAAGTTGATGCCACTACTGAAGTGCTTGATTTATCGAAGCATGACGGCGTGTATGTGGGAACTGAAGCGCTACTTCACCGCGTCTCGGGTGCACAACACGTCGTCATGCTTGACTTTGACGCTGAGATCATGGCGCCACGTGCAACTGCTGCAAGAGATGCCGCCGCTCTCATTGTCCGAGCGGCGCGAGTAGTGGGTCGGCACGGAACCATCTTGTTGCAGACCCGAAACACGAATCATGATCTTGTGAGTGCGCTCTCACGTCTAGATGTTGATGAATCGGCTCTTGGAGAATGGCAGGAGAAAGATTTGGCCTTGCGTCAGTTGTTGTCGCTGCCACCATTTACATTCATGGCTCGTCTCCGACTTGACGGTGATGTTCGAATTGAGGATGTCTGCGATCAATCAGAAGTGACATGGGCGCAGGAATCGCAGTGGGAACATAAAAACCAAAAGTCTTACATTGTGCGAAGCAAGTATGAGTCAGAACTGCGAACAGTTCTGTCAAATGCACGTAAAGAATTAGGACAACGTATACGAATCGATGTCGATCCTGTGCGGTACTAGTGCGTCTCTTGCTGTCGCGTGATCTCTAACACACGAAATCCCTGACTGCTTGCGACCCGAGATGTTCGGAAGTGTTGCGCAGTTAGCCACGCCGCAAAAGAATCCCCACCGAGGTTCTTGTTGATCACAACATGGGCAACTCCATCTGGGGTCAACCGATGAAGCCAGGTGAGCATGAGTGAGTGAAGTTGTGCTTTACCGATGCGAATAGGTGGATTGCTCCAAAGCACCGAGAACTGCGTGTCGCTGGGGACCTCATCGGGAGAGGTGGCCACAACATTTGGGCAGTTGTTGATGCGCGCGTTATGGCGACATGCCTGTACAGCTTGTTCGTTGACGTCAACAGCCCAGATGCGAGCAGTTTCGTAGTGGCGTGAAAGGACGAGGGCGAGAGGGCCCGCGCCACAACCAAGGTCAATCACATCTCCTTGCAATTGTTCTGGCAAAACGAGTTTCCTCGCGCGGTACGCGTCGAGAAGAACTGCCGTTCCCTTGTCGAGTCGGTCGCCACTAAAGATGCCTGTAACAGTGTGGATGTCATATGCGTGGTCGTATACGGTGAACGAGTACGCGTGACGTAGTCCACTACGACGAGGTGACCCAGTGAAATAGTGCTCGTTGCGGTCGTTCATACTGTGGGCCTCCACTCGGTAGCCTGTCAGATGTGGGTTATGACATTCGAACATTTGGTGATCCGGTCCTCACGACGACCGCGGCCGAGGTGGAAAACATCGACGGCAAACTCATTCGTCTCACTAAGGACATGTTTCAGGCCATGTATAAAGCGCCTGGCATCGGACTTGCCGCCCCACAAATCGGCGTTCAGAAGCAGATTTTTGTGTATGACATTGATGGCGAGCCCATCACCTTGATTAACCCAAAGATCGTTGAATCACGTGGCGAGTGGACATTTGACGAAGGATGTCTATCAATTCCAGGCTTATACGTTGAAGTGTTGCGACCAAAGGAAGTACTGCTTGAAGCGGTAGATCTTGATGGCAACACCATCCAGATTGAAGCCGATGAATTGCTTGCGCGGTTGTTTCAACACGAAATTGACCACCTAAACGGCGTACTCATGTTTGAGCGAATGACTCCTGAGCAGCGCAAAGAGGCGATGAGCGAATATCGAAAGATCAGTGAAGATGCAACCTCACTTGGAGAACCACGACGGATCGCTCTGAAGTAAGGCCATCTATGAGACGGCCAATTGTGTTCCTGGGAACACCAAATGCTGGCGCCACTGTGTTGCGCGAACTAGTCAAACACCACGATGTTGAACTTGTAATCACTCAACCCGATAAGCGACGTGGGCGAGGGGGACAACTTGTGGCGAGTCCTGTGAAAGCTATTGCGCTCGAACATGGCATTCGCGTTGAACACAACATGGAATCACTGCGCACGCTTACACCACATCCTGATCGCATTGGTGTGGTCGTTGCCTACGGACGAATCATCCCAACGGACATTTTGCAGACCTGTCCAATGATCAACATACATTTTTCGCTATTGCCACGATGGCGTGGTGCTGCTCCGGTGGAACGCGCGATCATGGCGGGAGATAAAGAGACTGGTGTATGCATCATGGATGTGGAGCCCACACTTGACACCGGTGCTGTTCATGAAGAGAAGAGAACTCCAATTCGTGATGACGATACAACTGAGTCACTCACACGTCGATTGGCTGAGATGGGAACAGAGGTGTTGTTGAAGGTTCTCGCACGTCAACAGACGCGATCGACACCTCAATCAGGTGAGCCAACGTATGCGCACAAGATAGAACCACATGAACGGTTGCTCCTGTGGAATGAATCAAGCACAGACACGTGGCGACGTATACGTGCATTATCTTGCTTTGCAATCTTGAATGGCAAACGTGTGGGAATTGTTGAAGTGGTCGATGAACCCTCGGCGTCAGGTCAACCAGGGTGTGTAACCAATGATGCGATGGTGTACACGCGAAAGGGAGCACTTCGTCTTGTGCAGGTACAACCGGAGGGCAAGAAAACAATGAACGCACAGGATTGGTTGCGCGGTCTTCGAACTACTGACAATCTGTGCTTTGATGCGAGCGAAGAGACATCATGAAGGAGATCTATGTCGACTGATGCAATTAAGGCCAAAGTCTTAACGGTTAGCGATGGAGTCATCGCTGGCACTCGCGATGATGCGTCCGGTCGAGCGCTTGTTGAGCGCTTGTCTCATGCGGGCGTAACAGTTGTGGACCATCAGGTCTGTAGTGATGGCGAAAACGTGGTGGCCGACATGTTGCGGAAAATGAGCGACGGATTCTCTGGTGTCATTATCACCACTGGTGGCACTGGCTTTGCCCCTCGAGACCAAACGCCAGAGGGGACCAAGATGGTGATCCAACGGGAAGCTCCGGGTCTTGCTGAAGCGATGCGGAATATCAATCCACTTGGTCGACTGTCGCGTGGAGTTGTGGGTATTCGTAACACCACGATCATCGTGAACACGCCCGGTTCTCCCAAGGGGTGCGTGGAACAACTGGAGGCCATTATCGATGTTCTCCCACATGCAGTGGCGCTGCTGTCGGAAACTCCCACGACTCATTGAGGTTCTCATCGCTAGTGTGGTGCGGTGCTCAAACTGGTACTCCCCAAAGGTTCGCTAGAGAAGGCGACGTTCGAATTATTTGAAGCGGCTGATCTCACAGTGGTGCGGTCATCGTCAGTTGACTACAAAGCCTCGATTGACGATCCACGCATCGACGAAGTGCGTATCCTGCGTCCCCAAGAGATACCGGTGTATGTCGCTGAGGGACTATTCGATATCGGCATCACCGGTCGTGACTGGGTGGAAGAGACAAGCAGTGAGGTTGTCAGCCTTGGTGAGTTGAAGTACTCAAAGGCAACATCACAACCCGTGCGTGTCGTGGTTGCTGTTGCCGGTGACTCTCCCGCACAGTCCGTTGCAGATTTGGGTGATGGAGTGCGGGTCACAAGTGAATACCCAAAGATGACCGAACGCTATTTCGCTGAGCGCGGTGTGAAGGCAGATGTTCGTCTCAGTTATGGCGCCAGTGAAGCGAAGATTCCCGACATTGCCGATTGTGTTGTTGACATCACTGAGACTGGTCGTGCTTTACGTGCAGCAGGGCTGCGAATCATCGACACCATTCTCACGAGTTACACCGAACTCATTGCCAACAAGAGTGCATGGGAAGATCCTGTGAAGCGCCATGCGATGGAACAGATTCTCACGCTCCTTCATGGCACACTCGAAGCGCGTGGAAAAGTGTTGCTCAAACTTAATGTCGCACAAGACAAACTCGATGCCGTATTGGCAGTTCTTCCTTCGGCAAAATCACCAACAATGTCGCAGTTGGCATCTGGCGGGTTCGCGGTTGAATCGGTTGTCGAAAAGCGCACCATCAATACGTTGATTCCTGAACTAATTGATGCGGGCGCAACCGATTTGCTTGAAATACCAATTTCAAAAATCATTCACTAGTTATGTCAATGCTGCTTAATAACGTCGAAGTGCTGTTCTCTGAGCTCGTGGGGATTGTCTCCGGTTTTGAGGAGGCCAGCGGTTTAGGCACTGTCACGAGCGACTCAGCAAACGATTCGGGCAGTGTCATTCCATTTCATTGCATCTCCATTGCAGATGGAACGCGTACCATCACACCAGGGACACGCGTTCGATTTGAGACGGCGTTTCGCACCAAACGGGTGGAAGCAATCAACCTTGTGAATCTGTAGTGCCCTTCACTTGCACGAAAGCAAGTCGAATGTTGCCGAGAGCGGCGGACAAGGTGTCAAATTCTGGGCCTAAACGTTCTCCGAGACCTTCGACGAGGCAGGCAACCGCGTCGATGGCAAGTGCTGCTTCTGCAAGACGCGCAGGGGACGCAGATAAGTGGATTGCAGCCAATTCGTAGAGACCCATCACATGGTTCACTACGACCACTTCGGCAGGGATGTCTGATAGTCGCGCCCGGGCTTCATCAAGCGCGCGTTCGGCAGCGGCGATGTCGTCAGCATTCAGATGGGTGTTTTGGAGGTCAAAGTCGCCGTCATCAGATCCGGGGAAGGTGGGCTCAGCGGTCATGGGTCGCTACGCTACAAGGGGTCAATAAGAGAAAGCGGACCGCCGTCCCACCTCACCACCCGAGCTGTCTTTGAAAAGAGTTAGCACTGTGTCTCGTAGAGACTCAGAATGGAGTGCGTCAGGTTCATGTGCACGAGATGCGTCTCGTTGTTCGTGTGGCGTCGACTTTGTCATGTTGACCGACAGAAGTACACACGAAGGAGGGCTTGGCCCATTGCACAGGAGAGATAGTTATCGCTGCTCAGAACAGTGAACCTCGCTACAACGAGCGAATTCGTGCTCGTGAAGTGCGACTTATCGGACCGGATGGCAGTCAGGTAGGAATTCGTTCCACACCAGATGCACTGACGTTGGCACGAGAACTGGACCTTGATCTTGTTGAAGTAGCACCATTGGCAAATCCGCCAGTGTGCCGCATCATGGATTACGGCAAGTTCCGTTACGAAGAGGCGCAGAAAGCGAAGGAATCACGACGTAAGACAACTCACGTGACAGTCAAAGAAGTGAAGTTCCGACCAAAAATTGGAAAGGGAGACTTCGACACCAAGGTGCGCCACATGCGCGATTTCTTGGAAGACGGTCACAAAGTGAAGGTCACGTTGCAGTTTCGTGGACGCGAAGTGGCTCACCCAGAGCTCGGCGCGAGAATCCTCGATGCAGTACTTGAGCAATTGGGAGAGATGGCAAAAGTGGAAACACAAGCGCGTCTCGAAGGCCGAAACATGACGATGGTTCTGTCTCCAGAGAAGAAGTCAAGCAAGAAGTCGACGAACAACCAGGAAGGTCAGCAGACTCCGACACCCCAAGGTGAGGACAATGTCCCGCCCGTCGAGTCAAGTGACACAGAGTAAAGGACAAGAGATATGCCAAAGATGAAGACAAGCAAAACCGCTGCAAAGCGTTTTAAGAAGACAGGCTCAGGCAAACTGCGCCGCCAGCAGGCGAACCGTCAGCACCTGTTTGAGAAGAAGGCGAGCAAGCGCACCCGTCGTCTCGCGCAAGATTCTGATGTTCATCCTGGTGATGCCCGCAAGATCAAGCGTTTGTTGGCAGAGCGCTGAGTAGCAAAAGAGTCTGAGAGGAAGGAACTGACATGGCACGAGTAAAACGCGCAGTGAATGCCCGCAAGAAGCACCGTTCGGTGCTCGAGAAGGCAAAGGGTTATTACGGAAATAAGAGCCGCTCATATCGGGCAGCCAACGAGCAAGTGTTGCACTCTGGGCAGTACGCATTTCGCGACCGCCGTGCACGTAAAGGCGAGTTTCGTCGTTTGTGGATTCAGCGCATCAACGCTGCATGTCGCCAAAATGACATGTCGTACAGTCGCTTCATTGCCGGACTGAATGCTGCAGGCATTGAAGTCGATCGCAAGATCTTGGCAGACATGGCGGTGAATGACGCTGAGTCATTCTCGCGTCTTGTTGAAGCAGCGAAGGCAGCATTGAACTGAGCACAGTGCACCTAGCTGCTAGTAATCCAAAAGTTCAGCGACTGCGACGTCTTTCGGGGCGTCGCAGTGCGCGTTATGAGGAAGGTCTATGTGTCGTTGAGGGACCTGTTCTTGTGCGTGACGCAATCAATGCGAGAGTTGAAGTCATAGAAATCTTCGTGCGCGAAGACCGTGTTGATGATGCCGTCTCAGCCAGTGCACTTTCAACGAGTGCACCCGTGTACGTGTTATCTGAGTCCGTGTTTGATGCAGTGAGTGACGCAAAGACGCCACAAGGCATGCTTGCAGTATGTGAGATTCCTCAGTGGAAGACCCCGACATGGACCAACCAGACATGGGCAGTGATTGCAGACGGGGTTTCTGATCCGGGCAATCTCGGCACAATCGTGCGCTCCGCAGAAGTTGCGGGGGCTACAGCCGTTGTACTGCTCAATAGCACCGTTGATCCCTACTCACCGAAGACAATTCGAGCATCGGCTGGCGCGGTGTTTCATCTACCAGTTCTTTTCGACATGACGTATGAAGACCTACACAATTTTGGAATGCGCCTGATTGGTACCACGTCACATGATGATGAGGCACATAGCCCGCAATCGCTGTATGCGATTGACTGCAGTGGCAGTCTCGGGATTGTTTTGGGTAACGAGACGCGAGGCCTCTCACCGGATGCACCCGTGGATGAATGGGTCACAATCGATCACGTTGGCCGTTCAGAGAGTTTGAACGTTGCGATGGCTGCCTCAATTATCGCGATGCATGTTGCGCATCGACGGAACCTCAAAACAAACAATCATTCGCAGGGGACCAAGGGGTAGCGTTTTACCGCCATGTCTGACGCTCTCGACGCCTCACGTATTTCAACCGCCACTGATGCGGTGTTGGCGGCTGTCGCTGGCGCAAAGAGTGAAGACGATGTACGAGTTCTCGTGTCAGGTGCCACCGGCAAAAAAGGTGACTTGGGCGGAATGAAAGCCACGCTCGGCAAAGTGGCTGATATTGAAGAACGCAAAAAACTCGGACAGTTGATCAATGATGCACTTGCTCGTGTCAATGAAGTTGCAGAGGAACGAATCGTAGGATTGCGGCGCGGAGCGATAGTGGCACAGGTGGCTGCAGACCGTGTTGATGTCACCGAGTTGGCGCTCTCAGCCCAGGCGAATCGCCGTCGTGGACGTATGCATTTGGTCACCCAGGCCACCGAGCGTTTGGAAGATGTGTTTGTGGGACTTGGTTTTCAAATTGCCGAGGGCCCCGAGGTTGAATCTGACTTTTATAACTTTGAGGCGTTGAACATGCCAAAGTCTCATCCTGCTCGTAGTATGTGGGACACATTGTTCGTTGAATCAGATGAACCAGGAAGTGTTGTGCTGCGCACGCATACCTCACCGGTGCAGATTCGGGTCATGCAAGAGTGGCCACCACCTATTTATGCGGTGATGCCCGGACGAGTATTTCGTCGCGACACGCCAGACGCCACTCACATGCCTGTGTTTCATCAAATTGAGGGTCTCGTCATCGATAAGGGCATCACGTTTAAGGATCTCGCCGGAACCATCGAAGCATTCACGAAAGCATTCTTCGGTTCAGATTTCACCAGCCGTTTGCGTCCCTCGTACTTTCCATTCACTGAACCAAGTGCTGAGTTTGACATTCGCCGCCCAGATGGCACATGGATTGAGTTGGGTGGATGTGGAATGGTGCATCCTCGCGTGTTACGCGCCGGCGGACTTGACCCAGATGAATGGACCGGTTTTGCGTTTGGCTTCGGTATTGACCGAATGGCCAAGGAACGCCATGGAGTGGCTGATCTTCGCGACATGTATTCAAACGATGTGCGTTTCTTGGAGCAGTTCTCGTGAAGGTTTTGTTATCAATCCTCCGAGAACTCGCGGGTATTCCAGCTGATGCCGATGAAGTGGCGCTCGCGCTCAACAATCTCGGTCTTGCCGTTGATGGCATGGATCATGTTGGAGTGCCAATAGAGGGCGTTGTGTCAGCAAAGATTCTGCGCACTGAGAAACATCCCGATGCCGACAAAGTGACACGGTGTTTCGTGGATGCCGGTGACGGAGTAGAGCGCCATGTGTGGTGCGGCGCAAACAACATGGGCGCTGGCGACATTGTTCCATTGGCAACCCTCGGTACGAAGATGCCCGATGGTCGCGAGATCAGTAGGCGCGGAATTTTGGGAATCGACAGCGAAGGCATGTTGTGCAGTGATGTCGAGCTTGGCATCAGTGATCAAGCCGACGGACTGTTGATCTTGCCCAAAGATTCACCACTTGGAGTGAATCCGTTTGAAATTCTCGGGATTACGCATGACGTTGTATTTGACCTTGATCTCACGCGCAATCGTCCTGATTGCTGGGGACATGCGGGTATCGCTCGCGATCTCGCTGCGTATTTCAATGTTGCATACAAAGGGCCACGAATTGATGTCGGAACACTCGGATCGCCACGTCCTATACCGGTCTCAATCATCGCGGAAGATGAATGCGGTCTTTTTACGATCGCATCAGTAAGTGGCGTTACAGTCACAGATTCTCCAACATGGGTGGCGCGTCGACTCTCACTTCTCGGTATGCGCCCAATCAACAACATTGTTGACGCGTCGAACCTCGTTATGTTGGAACTGAACCAACCGACGCACGCATATGACGCAGACATTGTGAAGTCGTTTTCTGTTCGCCTCGCTCGTGAGGGTGAAAAGATCACCACCCTCGATAAGGAAGAGCGGTCCCTTTCATCAGATGATCTATTGATCTGTGACGGTGATCGTGATGTTGCTGTTGGTATCGCTGGCGTAATGGGAGACTTGTCATCAGAGACCTCGGCAACTACAACGAATCTTTCATTGGAGACTGCGTGGTTTTCTCCTGACCCCATTCGATTTGCAGCGCAACGTCATGGCATCCGCTCTGAAGCATCAGTCCGGTTTGAACGGGGAGTGGACCCATTCAACGTTGAGCAAGTGGTACAACGTTTCTTCACGATTGTGAGAGAAACCTGTCCGAACGCTGTGTTGCATGCGGGCATCTCGGAGGCACGCACAAAGTCATGCCCATCGCCACGACCTATTTCGTTGCGCGTATCAGAGGTGACGCGCGTTCTCGGAATTTCATTGACCAGCGCGGAGATCTGTGCGCTCTTAAATCCCATCGGGTACGCGAGCACCGACCAAGGCGCCACAGTCGAAGTTGTCGTTCCGACGTGGCGACCAGATAGTGAAGATGAAATTGACCTGATCGAAGAAGTGGCACGTCACTACGGCTACGACAAAATTGGTAAATCGGTGCCCAAGTCCGCCGTGCATGGTCGTTTATCCACGATGCAGGCGCGACGACGATTGCTGAAACGCGTACTTGTTGGGCTCGGTCTTGATGAAGCGATGCCATCGCCGTTCCTAGCGCCAGGTGATCTCTCTGCCGTTGGATTGAGTGAAGACAATGTGTTGCACATTTCTAATCCGTTAGCAGCCGAAGAGTCAGTTCTGCGCACATCACTACGACCTGGGTTATTACGTTCGGTTCAGTACAACATCTCTCATCGCGCACCCTATGTAGCATTGTGGGAAATTGGACATGTATATCCAAAAGGCACCGAAGCGTTGCCTGATGAAAGTGAACAATTATGTGTGGTTGTCGTGGGCAAGGGTGTTGAAACTGCAGTCGCGCAATGGAACACAATCGCAGATGCGCTTGAGGTGGGAGCAAATCTCGATCAATCTCGTGTACCTGATGGGCTTCACGCCACCCGATCAGCATCGCTCACACGTGGGAAGAAGATTGTTGGTGTTGTTGGTGAGATAGATCCCGCTATTACGTCAGAGTGGGGAATCACTGAGCGCATTAGTTGCCTCGAACTTAACCTCACCACTTTGTTGAATGAATCTCCAAAGCCGGTGCAGGCACGTGATGTGAATCGCAATCCATCAAGTGATCTTGACCTTGCATTTGTGGTTCCAAACACTGTGACCGCACAAGATGTTCACCGTGCTTTACGACAGGCCGCAGGTACGTCTCTCGTCTTTTGTGAATTGTTCGATGTGTATCGCGGAGTCGGCGTGCCGGAAGATTCACGAAGCCTTGCTTTTCACTTGCGCCTGCAAGACAAGAAATCAACAATGACTGATACCGATATCGCTCTAGTGCGAGACAAGTGCATTGCCGCTGCAGAAAAAATTGGCGCAACGCTTCGTTAACGTTCGATCGCGCACAATGTATTAATCGCGGCGTTCGGCTGTGCACAAATGTTGCTAGTTGTAACTTGGGTCGTCCGGAAAATCGCTGAGTTTTTGTAAGTCACCCTGTTGACGCGCCAACACGCTACGCCATAGTTTGTCTGGTTCTGGGTTGAGGACGTCTGTTGGCAGTGCATCAACTACAAACCAACCGCCTGCCATGATCTCTGATTGGAGTTGGTATGCACTCCAGCCGGCGTATCCCTGAAAGATTCGTATCTGTCCTGCGAATTTGTCAGGGTCATCCCAGGTGACGTCAATTGATCGCACACCAGCTACAAGTTCAGCGTCGGGCTGCAAGCACAAAATTGCCTCAATCTGAACCGGGCCACCATCAAAAATCATCTGTGGTGGACTAACCACGTCGAACCACGGCATGAGAGGTGAGTCAAAACTGGGAAAGGCCGTGGGGTTTGGTCTATTGAGGATGACTCCGAGGGAACCTTCATCGTTGTGAGCAAGCAAGTACACAACGGTTCGTTCAAAATTTGGGTCATCGAGTTCTGGATGAGCCACGAGGAGGCGACCAGCCGCCGGGGTATTCATTGCATAGTTATGCATTATGGTGTATAGTAATACATCTATGCTTTCAGTAGGAATCATTGGCGCTTCGGGATATACCGGGATGGAGCTGTTGCGGCTCTGCGCGTCCCATCCTGATTTCAATGTTGTGTATGCAACGGGCGACACCCAGGCAGGAACCCTGGCCTCACAGCTGTATCCCGCGCTCGCTGGGGCATACCCGAACCTGGTGTTTTCAGAGTTCTCCGCAGCGGCGGTTGCTGGCCTCGATGTTGTGTTCTTGGGTTTGCCGCACGAAGCATCGATGGAGATCGTCCCGCAAATTAAAGACAGCGTGGGAGTAATCGTCGATCTGAGTGCTGCCTTCCGTTTAAAAGATGCGTCGTTGTACCCCCAGTGGTACGGGTTTGATCACACGCAGCCAGACCTTCTTCGTGATGCGGTGTATGGGCTTCCGGAGATGTATCGGTCGCAACTGGTTGGCGCAAAGTTGATCGCAACACCTGGTTGCTACGTGACTGCTGCGAGTTTGGCATTAACGCCGCTCGTTCGCGCGGGAGTGATTGAACCACACGGCGTCATTGTGGATGCAGCGTCCGGTGTGAGTGGTGCTGGTCGCGCGTTGAAACATGGTTCGCTGTTTTGTTCGGTTGACGAAGATTATGTTGCCTACGGATTGCTAGACCATCGTCACACTCCAGAAATTGAGCAAGTGACTGGTGCACAAGTGTTGTTTACTCCGCATCTCGTACCGATGAATCGCGGAATCTTGGCGACGTGTTACGCAAGGCCACGAGGCAGTGCACCCACAACAGCATCGCTTCTTGCGCGTCTTGCAACGGCGTATGCGAGCGAACCTTTCATTGTTGTGCGGCCTACCAGCCCGAGTACCAAAGCCACACTCGGTACCAACTGTGTTCACATCACAGCACGGTTTGATGAGCGCACCGGTTATGTGATGGTGTTGGCTGCACTTGACAACTTGGCCAAAGGTGCTTCTGGTGGCGCAATACAGTCAGCCAATGTGTCACTTGGTCTCGATGAAACAGCAGGACTCGCTTCAGTGGGAATGTATCCATGAGTACTCACTCCGACTCCACTGATTCTCTCGATCCATTAACAACGGCGCGTGTTCTCGTAGAAGCACTTCCATACATTCGACGGTTTAGTAATCAGATTGTCGTCGTGAAATACGGTGGCAACGCTTTGGCTGGCACCTCTGAACATGATGCACTTGCGTTGTTTGCTCAAGACATAGTTCTGATGCACACAGTGGGAATACGTCCAGTTGTGGTGCATGGTGGTGGACCGCAAATCAATGAACTACTTGCAAAATTGAACATCGCATCGCAATTCAAGGACGGATTACGAGTCACTGATGCGGACACGATGGCTGTTGTACGCATGGTTTTGACTGGGCAAGTGAACCCCCAGATTGTTTCGGCAATCAATACGTTTGGGAACATCGCAATTGGTGTTTCTGGCGAAGACGCGGGTCTCATCAAAGCAAAGCAACGAAACCCGGAATTGGGTTTCGTAGGCGATGTCGACAAAGTAAATCCTGAAGTTTTGCACGGGATCTTGAACGAGGGCTTCGTACCGGTGATTTCAACAATAGGTGTTGATGACAGTGGACAGCCTTACAACATCAACGCCGATACTGTCGCAGGGGCGATAGCTGGTGCACTCGATGCCGAGAAGATCATGTACTTAACTGACATTGAGGGATTGCGTCGGGACGTTTCAGATGCGTCATCGCTCATCAAACGAATCTCCCTTGCAGAGTTGCAGAATCTGATTGATGACGGCACGGTCGCCGGCGGGATGATCCCAAAGGTCGGCAGCTGCATGGAGGCAGTACGTAGCGGCGTGCGTGGAGCGCACATTCTCGATGGACGTATTGCACACGTTTTACTTCTCGAACTTTTTACCGACGCTGGTGTCGGGACAATGATCACGGCATAGGAGATCTCATGGTTCACGCATTTCGTTCATCTGGAGTAGCTGCAACACTGATGCAGGGACAATCGTTTTGCCCGTTCATGCCTGTTTTTGGTCCGCCCGATGTCATGTTTGACCGTGGTGAGGGAACGCAATTGTGGGCCACTGATGGAAAGCGCTATCTCGATTTCTTGAGTGGCATTGCAGTGGTATCTCTTGGTCATTCGAATCCTGTAATTGCAGACGCAATCGCCGAACAGGCCCGCACGCTTGTTCATGTCAGCAACTTTTTTGCAAACCCTGTTGCCACGGAGACAGCAATCATGATTAATGATTTGATGCGCGACGCTGGTGCCGGTGATGGTCAAGTGTTTTTCTGTAACTCAGGTGCCGAGGCAAACGAAGTGGGAATTAAGTTGGCACGCAAGTTTGGTGGTCGTGGCCGTCATGTCGTTGTATCGGCGCTTGGCAGTTTCCATGGACGCACGCTTGCCGCATTGGCAATGACAGGACAGCCAGCAAAGCATGAACCTTTTCAACCAATGCCAGAAGGGTTCCGTCACGTTCCCTATGGTGATCTTGATGCGCTTGTTGCATCGCTTGATGCGAGTGTCTCTGCGGTAGTTCTGGAAACGGTACAAGGCGAGGGTGGTGTGATTCCCGGCGACGTTGTGTATCTCCAAGGAGTTGAAGCTGCATGTCGCGAGCGCGGCATTTTGTTCATTGTCGATGAAGTACAAACTGGCTTTTGTCGAACCGGGCGGTGGTTTGGATTTGAACATGCTGGCGTGTCACCTGACGCTGTGATGTTGGCAAAAGGAATGGGCAATGGCATGCCGATTGGTGCCTTATGGGCAAAGCGTGAAGTTGCCGCTGCTTTTGTTCCAGGCGATCACGGTTCAACATACAGTGGCACTGCACTCGCAACGGCAGCCACGCGCGCAGTGATCACAGAGATGAAGCGTATTGACGCACCACGTCTTGCCACAGAAAAGGGGGAGTATCTCCGTAGTCAACTGTCGCAATTGCCTCACGTTGATCATGTGCGAGGTCGTGGTCTACTGCTTGGTGTTCAACTGAGTGATGGTCTGGTGGCAAAAGATGTGTATCTCAAACTGTTGGGCGCAGGTCTTGTTGTGAACGCTGTCAATGACACAACGATTCGTCTCGCACCACCGATAACAGTGTCCACATCAGAGATGGATGAGGCGATCTCGATGATCAGTGCGGCGCTGGCATGAGCACGCGTCATTTATTGAACATCTCTGATTTCTCGAAAGGCGAGATTCGACAGATGCTTGCACTGTCGCGTGTACCCATCGATGAGATGCCTGAAGTCTTGAAGGGCAAGGGAGTTGCCCTTATTTTCGAAAAGGCGTCAAACCGGACGCGGCATTCGATGGAGATGGCTGTCGTGCAACTCGGTGGTCATCCTGTGTATACCCGGGGAGAAGAAATTGGTCTTGATGTGCGTGAATCAGTTGAGGATGCCGCTGCAATCCTTGCTGGATATCACGCTGCTGTCGCTGCACGTGTGTATGCCCATGAGACCGTCGCTCGTTTGGCGAATGCGTCAACAGTGCCAGTGATGAACATGTTGAGCGACTGGTCACACCCGTTGCAGACGCTCGCTGATCTTCTTACCATGGAGCAACATTGCGGTCCAATCGGTGAACTCACCGTGTCGTGGGTTGGGGATTACAACAATGTTGCGCGCTCACTTGCCGAAGGAGTGTTGTTGTTTGGTGGGCAGATGAAGATCTGCGCGCCAGCGAAATATGCACCTGATGAAATTGAAGTGAATCGGTTGAAGAGCTTTGGAGGCAGATTGCAAGTGGGTCAAGACCCAGCCGCCTTAGTTGTCGATGCAAACGTTGTGCATACAGACACTTGGATTTCTATGGGACAAGAGAAGGAATCAGAGACTCGTCGTATCGACTTTGCACCGTATCAAGTCACAGAATCACTGATGTCGCATGCTCAAGTTGGTGCAAAATTTATGCATTGCATGCCTGCACACCGCGATGAAGAGGTCACTGCAGAGGTGTTTGATGGCCCCCGCAGTTTGGTGATTCCTCAAGGGCACAATCGCATGCACTCTGCTCGGGGTGCGCTTGCGTTTCTTGTGAAGGAGAATTCATGAGTAGCAAACAACAACGACAACAGATGATTTCACGTCTAATCGAACAGCAAAAAGTGACAAGTCAACCTGGCTTGCAACAGTTGTTACGCAAGCACCGAATTGAGGCAACGCAAGCGACAATTTCGCGCGACCTTGAAGAGTTGGGCGCAGTGAAGGTGCGTACATCTGCTGGCGAGAGCGTCTATGCGATTGCAGAATATGCACCAGATCGAGTTGCGCCCACGGACCAATTACGTCGGGTGATGAGCGAATGGGTTGCTGAGGTCATCTCCAGTGGACCCATAGTGGTGGTGCGCACGCCACCTGGATGTGCACACGTTGTGGCATCTGCACTTGACCGTAGTGCGATGGACGGACTCATCGGAACAGTTGCAGGCGATGACACAATTTTGTGTGTGGCAAGTGAAGAATTGGGAGGGAAGGGACTTGCCAAACGTCTTCGTGAAATGTCAGGACTTGCCCAGTCATCACGCGAACAAAAGCCAGGACAAACGCGTTCCCAGAAGACAGTAAAGAAACAGAGTGTTCGTCGTGGCTAAAGGTTCTAATTCTCAGAAATCAGTGCAGTCGGGAGCTGCGTTGTGGCACGGTCGATTTGGTTCCGGTCCCACTGCCGCGTTGATGGCCTACACCGAGAGCCTGTCGTTTGATCAACTGTTATGGGCCGATGATATCGCAGGTTCGCGTGCGCACGTTCAAATGCTTGGTGCAACTGGAATCTTGTCTGGCGCTGATGCTGACGCCATCGTGTCAGCCCTTGATCAGGTACATACGGAGTTTGCTAACGCAACATTTGAATTTATTGAGACTGATGAAGATATTCATACTGCCATTGAACGCCGTGTGACACAGATTGCAGGAGAAGTGGGTGGACGTCTTCACACGGGACGCAGTCGCAACGATCAAGTTGCAACGGCCCTTCGCTTGTGGTGCAAGCGCGAAGTAGATGTCGTTGCTCAACTCGTTCTTGACTTAGTTGATGTATTGCATCAACGAGCTGACGAAGCAGATGCTGCAACACCTCAGGTGTCTCTCCCGGGCTATACCCATCTGCAGCGTGCACAACCAGTGCTGTTGTCACATCATCTACGGGCACACGGTTGGGCGTTACTGCGAGATGTAGACCGTTTAGCCGATGCACTGACACGTCTTGATGTGTCACCGCTTGGAGCTGGAGCGTTGGCGGGCACGTCGCTTCCATTAGATCCATCGCACAGTGCCAAGACGTTGGGGTTTAGTGAACCATTTGCAAACTCTCTCGACGCTGTTTCTGATCGCGACTTTGTCGCAGAGGTGTTGTTCGCAGTGGCACTACTTGGTGTTCATTTGTCTCGCATAGGAGAAGAGTGGGTGCTGTGGACGTCAGACGAATTTGGATTCGCCACACTTGATGATGGATACGCAACTGGCTCGTCCATGCTTCCTCAAAAGAAGAACGCCGACATTGCAGAATTGGCACGCGGAAAAGCTGGTCGATTAATTGGCAATCTCGCTGGATTACTCACAACGCTGAAAGGTCTTCCTCTGGCGTACAACCGTGATCTTCAAGAAGACAAAGAACCACTCTTTGATTCTGTGATGCAAGTGCAACGCGCGCTTATTGCTATTGCAGGAATGATTAACACCGCCACTTTTAATACTGATGTGATGCTGGCAGCAGCGAATCAGCAGGTGATGGGAGCAACCGACATCGCTGAGTGGTTAGTGCGAGGTGGTCGTCCGTTCCGTGAAGCGCATGCGATAGTGGGTACGGTCGTTCGTGAGTCATTGTCAACGGGTACACCGCTTTCTCAGATTGTCGCGAAACACCCAGACCTGGGAACAGATGCTGCAGCATTATTGGCTCCGGGAGTGAGTGTGTCAATGAGACAGTCCCCGGGAGCAGCTGGCCCAGAATCAGCGGCTGCTCAACGCAAACGATTCATCGAACGCGTTGAAGCGATGAAGAAGAAATTGTCGTGAGCTTTACGTACGTTCATCGCGTTACGTGGGGTGATTGCGACATGCAGCGCATTGTCTGGAATCCGAACTATTTCGGGTTTTGTGACAACGGAATCGACCTATGGGTTCGTAAAGCATTGGCACCCGAACTTGCAAAAATCGGTCCTGATGCAGATCTTGGCGACTTGGGATTTGATTTCATGTTGAAGGCAGTCGAGATGACATGGCTCGCATCGGCGCGATACGGCGATGAGTTCAGTATTGACATGTCTGCTACTCGATGGGGAAATACATCATTTGACGTGTCAATGACCGGTCGTGTTGAAGATCGTGTGTGTATTGAAGGCAAGTTCATTTACGTGAGCACTGATCCCGTCACTGCACGACCTGCTCCGATACCAGACTTCTTCAAAAAAGCGTTAGAGCGTGACCTTTTACGTTAGTGCATTAGGTGAGAAGCGTCGGATTCCATTGCAGTGATTGACCGTGATAGCCAATCGTGCCAAGGCTCCACGTACTCGCGGATGATGTGCCGTTCCAAATAGTCACTCGGATGTCCGCAACTTGCCCTGCTGGTTCCATCCGTGCCCAGATGAGTGGTGCTGCGGTTGTTGCGTGTTCGCCATATTCAAACAACGTGTCACGAAGCGAGTTCTGCACGTCAACACCGAGGTACTGCCACACAATTGAATGAAACACAACGATTGGGCGTGTTCGTGTTTGCATCAGTTGTTCCGGTAGCCATCTGTCTACAGACGCTTTGTCCACAGCGTGAGGTGCGGCGCGTGTGAGATCAATAGCAAGACGCAAACGCTGGAATCGTTCGTGTTGGTCGGGCCACACAAACGAAAGCAACCGATTCACTCCGCTCTCTGTGGTGACATCAATCGGCGAGATGTCCACCCCGCGCCGTGTCGTACATAGCGCCGGCGTTTGATGGAACGGGAAGGAGCTCTCTAGCCATGATGAAGGAAATACAAGAGGAGAGGAAGGGTCACCAACGATGCCTTCTGGTGAGTGGATGCAATAGCGATCAAAGGACATCGTCAGCCCGGCACTTGCACCAACTTCAAGAAGATCAAATACGTTGATCCCAAGGTGAGCAAACCAATGAGAGAGAGCGAGATGACACGTCGCGCGACCGGGCTCATTTGTTTGCACCTGTTGCGTCAGAGCCTCCCTAATTTCAAATTCATTGGTTGTAATTGCAGATAGTGCATCTTCTGCCAGTGAACGACCTGGGCGGCCACCAACGGATTCGTAGTGTCGTGCTAATTGTTGGTCACGGCCATCAAGAACAATGCGGTGTAGCGCGCCTAAGAAGCGCAGTGGAGTCGCATCATGAACAGGTCGGTCAGATGCGTCTTTCAGTATCTGTTGACAGATTCCGCCACGTCGATAATCGTCAAGTATCAGGTTGAGGAGTTCGTGATACATCTGTGAACCCAGCGACAAACAGGCATTCGCCTGAAGCGTCAATGCTTCGATTGTTGGGTCGGTCATGTCAAGGTCAGCGTCGATGAAGTCACAATAGATCGCTGTAGGGGAGAAGCGGCGTGGCAACATAGAGCAGTGACTTCCCCAGGGCTGTTTGATGAACTTGTTGCGCGTGGACTCATCCATGACTCGACTGATCCCGCCGCACTAGCGCAGCGACTCAGCGCTTCGCCGATCAGTGTTTATGTTGGTTTTGATCCGACGGCCGATTCGTTGCATGTCGGTCACTTGCTCGGACAGCTGATGCTTCGGCGTTTCCAATTGGCCGGCCACAAGCCGTATCCGTTGGCGGGTGGAGCAACGGGAATGGTGGGCGATCCGTCGGGACGTAGTGAAGAGCGAAACTTGCTTGATCGTGACACATTGCAACACAACGTGCAATCAATCACCGCTCAACTTGAGCGATTGCTTGATTTTTCTCCCGGTGCATCACAGGCAGTGCTAGTAAACAACGCTGACTGGACTGCTCCGATCACTGCTCTTGATTTCTTGCGCGACATAGGTAAACACATCACGATTAATCAAATGCTAGCAAAAGAGTCAGTGAAGAACAGATTGAACTCTGAAAATGGACTGTCGTATACAGAATTCAGTTACATGTTGTTGCAGGCCAATGATTTTCGTCATTTGTGCGCTGAACACAACGTAGAACTGCAATTGGGCGGTTCAGATCAGTGGGGAAATATCACTGCTGGTATTGATCTGATTCGTAAGACATTGTCACGTTCTGCGTTTGGTGCAACATGGCCACTTGTTACACGTAGCGATGGACAAAAGTTTGGCAAAACTGCTGATGGAGCAGTGTGGTTAGATCCAGTGCGCACTTCACCGTATAAGTTTCGTCAGTTCTGGATTCAAATTTCAGATGACGAGGCAGCGACGTATTTGCCTCGTTTTTCATTACGGTCACTTGAAGATGTGCGTCATGATCTTGATCAACACGCGCAAGCACCCGAGAAACGAATCGCACAACGCGCACTTGCAACTGAAATGACATCATTAGTGCACGGAGTAGATGCTGCTCGTGCAGTAGAGGCAGCGGCGTCTGTGTTGTTCGGTGATGATCCGAAGACTTCTTCAGAGGATGCGTTCAACATCGTTGTTGCTGAAGTGCCGCGCACCGTTGTGTCAGCCAACGAACTGTCAGATGCAATTGCTGTGCTGTCAAAAACCGGACTAGCCTCATCAAATTCCGACGCCCGTCGCACGCTGTCACAAAAAGGCATTCGTGCTAACGGAGATGTTGTTGAAGGGGATTCGCTCGCAGACATCACTCCGCTCCACGGCCGATTTGTCCTACTGCGTAAGGGAAAGAGCAACTATCACGTACTCGAGATAGCTGGCTGAGCAACCCTTAAGGGGAGGCTTTGGCTCTCTAGAACGTGCCCTACGTCAGCACGAAATTCTTGTGGGGCAAGGGTTGCAGGCTGAAAAAGCCTCCGATAGAGTTGCAATCCGCCCCCGTTGAAGGTTTCACCTTCGTGAGGGCGTACATGGCACCAAGTCATGGAAATGGTTTTCCCATTGGGAACGCGAATCGCGTTTTTTCCTTTGGAAAACGCCATTTGCAGGGCATGTGCCAGAGCGAAAGCTCCTTGAAAACGGAAGAGAAGACTGAACGCCAGTGCGGGTAGCAATGGGGGTTATTTCCCATTAGCTACTTGTCAATTCAGAGGTGGATATCCCATCCATCTCGGCAAAATCGATTGGAAACAATCACAAATAATTAAGTCAGTTGTTGGTGTCACAAACAGGGAATATTCCCCCTGGACACCAGCAGACTTTCCAGAACGACCCTCACACTTGTGTGAGAAGTTCTTGACGGAGAGTTTGATC
>CAYVAV010000007.1:50627-93180 GCA_964449085.1 uncultured Bifidobacterium sp. | reverse complement strand
ACAGCGGGCTGAGAGGGTGGATGCCTCCACCGACCCACAACCTGATCTGGGTAATGCCAGCGGAGGGAGCACCGTGACCACACCGTCACATTCATCACATTCATCGACACACAGGTTCTCATCGGAGTCGTTTGACGCGTGCATCTTCGTTGGCGGCGACTCACCTCACGCATTTGTCACGCCAGTAGTGGAGAAAAGTCGTCACGTTGTGGCAGCTGACTCAGGATGGCGACATGCGTTATCTGTAGGTGTCACTCCGCAAGTTGTACTGGGCGATTTCGACAGCATTAGCGCTGATGAATTGCACGCTGCACGTGAAGCCAATGTTCCGCTTCTTGAATATCCGAGCGATAAGGACCTCACTGATGCAGAAATTGCCCTACTGCATGTTGCCGATTCTGATGCAACATCCGTGCTACTGATCTCTGGTGGAGGAGATCGTTTCGATCATCTCCTGGCGATCATCCACGCTTTATGCAATAACACCGTCGAACATCTGCATCGATGTGCAATCGTTGGCGACACACGCATTGACATTGTCACCCCCACTCACCCACTCAGGCTGTCTGGTGATCACGGCCAGTTAGTCAGTTTGATCCCAATAGGTGGAGACGCAGTTGGTGTCACAACACACGGACTGCGGTGGATTCTGCAATCTGAAACTCTCTATGCCACCAAATCACGAGGCGTCAGCAACGTGTTGATGGACGACGATTTCTCCATCGCTGTAACTCAAGGTGATCTCGCTGTCATTCAACCGCACTATTTCCCGCCCTCCAAGGAGAACCCACGATGAAAAAGATGTTTGTTGCGTTATGCGTAGGTGGTTTGGTCCTAAGCGCGTGTTCTAATTCTGGTTCTGATTCAAACGGAAATTCAACCAAAGAAGTGGTGTTGTTGGCGTACGACTCTTTCACTCCAGAAGAAGGAATCTTTGAGTCGTTCACCAGTGAAACCGGATACACCGTGAAAGTAGTGAACGGTGGAGATTCGGGAGCAGTCATCTCAAAGGCGATCCTGGCCTCAGGAAATCCGGAGGGAGACGTCTTGTGGGGAGTTGACAACACATCATTGTCACGAGTGATAGATGCTGATGTCTTCGACTCCTATGAGGAAGTGAACACCGGTGACATTTGCGTCAACGTTGACACAGAATGGTTCTCATCGCGTGACGTGGCAATTCCGACAACACTCGAAGACCTTGCTCAACCTCAATACAAGGATCTTCTGGTTGTGCAAGACCCTGTATCCAGTTCACCTGGATTGGGATTTCTTCTTGCAACAATTGCTCACTTTGGTGAGGACAACTGGACTCAATACTGGACATCATTGTTGGACAACGGCGCACTGGTAGCCCCAGATTGGACAACCGCCTATTACACGAACTTCTCTGGATCGTCCGGTAAAGGTGATCGACCTCTTGTCGTGAGCTATGGCTCCAGCCCGCCTGCAGAAGTGGTGTTCAGTGATCCCCCTGTTGCCACGCCACCAACATCTGTCATGGAAGCGACCTGTTTTCGACAGATTGAGTACGTGGGTGTATTACGGGGTGCACAAAATAGTGATGGCGCGACAGAACTTGTGGAATATCTTCTCGCCACCAAGTTCCAAGAGTCGATGCCACTCACGTTATTTGTCTTCCCCGTGAATCCTGATGCGCAATTACCCGAGGTCTTCACCAAGTTTGCAGTGCGACCAGAGACTCCCCTCACCCTGTCTCCGGATGTGATCGCAGATCGTCGTGACGAGTGGCTTGAGAAATGGCGTGAGATTGTCCTCTCGTAATTCATCATCTTCCGAGCATGACGTCACCGTTGTGTTTCGACGCGTTTTTCTGTGGCTTGCTGTCATACCGCTGACATGGTTCACCGTATTTTTTCTGTGGCCCACAACCCATGCTTTGACAACTCTTACATCGTGGTCGGCCGTCGTAGACACATTGTCGTCACAAGCGACATGGAAGGTGATGTGGTTCACCACTTGGCAGGCCGGCGTGAGCGTTGCGTCTACTTTTGTTGTGGCTTTACCGATTACGTGGATTCTTGCACGGTTTACGTTTTTGGGTAGTCGATGGGTGCGAGGAATCGTGAGCACACCGTTCGTCCTCCCCACCGTTGTTGTTGCTGGAGCAGTGACGTCGTTGCTGCCACTTCGTTACCAGTTCGGTGTCCACGGCATCATCATCGCTCACGTGTTATTCAACGTTGCCGTAGTGGTGCGAATCGTGGGCGCTCGGTGGCAAACGATCTCACCCGATTCAGCGTTCGCAGCCGCTGTACTCGGAGCAACTCCAATTCGTACATTCTGGTTCGTCACACTTCCCCAGTTACGTGGAGCTATCTATAACGCCGCTCTTATTATTTTTATCTTCACCTTTACCTCCTTCGGAGTTGTCGCCGTTTTAGGAGGAATCAGCCGTCGAACTGTTGAAGTAGAGATTTACACGAACGCAATCAATCTCGGCATCTTCGACACAGCAATGGTCTTAGCTGTTCTTCAATTGATTGCAGTAATGATCGTTTTTGTTTTGACCGCGTGGTTATCACCGCATCAAACATCACACGAAGGAACATCATTCCATCGAACGTCGCTGCGCAATTACCCACGGCATCGCGTGGTGATATCTGGTGTCGCAATCGCTACTCCAACACTGATCGCCCTCCCATTTGTCGCTTTGTTTATTCGATCATTTCGCACGGGCGATACATGGACTCTGAACGCTTGGCGAAACTTGTGGGATGGATCACTCGAGCGTGTGGGTCTCGACATTCCCGCAGTGATGGTGCGTTCATTGATTTTTGCTGCTGTGACCGTACTGATCGCGGTTCCGATGGCGTACATCGTCGCATCACTGTCGGCATACGCGCATCGCGGTACCGCCATCATTCGAGTGATTACTTCATTGCCCGTCATCGTCTCAGCAGTCACCTTGGGTTTTGGAATCATTGTCACGTTCGACGAATCTCCCTTAAATTGGCGCGGACAAACATGGCTGATTCCAGTTGTTCATGCACTAGTGGCTCTTCCACTCATCGTTTTCCTGCTGACACCCGCGATACACGCCGTCTCTCCGATGCAACGAGATGTGGCGCGCACATTAGGAGCGTCGCCTCGATACGTATGGTGGAATATCGATGCTCGACTTATGCGCACACCATTGTTGAGTGCTGGAGCACTGTCGTTTGCGGTGTCGCTGGGTGAATTTGGCGCAACAACATTACTCAGCCGATCGTCATCAACAACATTGCCAATTGCTATTGGCCAACTTTTGGGTCGACCAGGAACAGCCCTTCAAGCCAGTGGCTTTGCACTTGCTGCACTTCTTGCGATCATTACTGCGATGGTGATGTCACGTGCTTAGTGTCCATGGTCTTAGAGTGTCGCGAGGTAACACTGTCGTCTTGAACGACATATCACTCACCATTCCAAAGGGTTCGATCACCGCCATACTCGGGCCCAGCGGGGTGGGCAAAACCACTTTGCTACGCGCTATCGCTGGTCTCCTTCGTATCGATAAGGGTTCAATTGTTGTAAATGGTGTTGATATAACGAACCTTCCGACACATCGACGTGGGGTCGGACTGATGTTTCAAGACGGACAACTATTTCCCACAATGAACGTTGCAGACAACATCAGTTTTGGTCTACGTATGCGAAAGCAAGACAAAGTAGAACAAACGAGACGTGTGAAGGAACTGCTTGCACTGATACACCTACCCGATTACGCCACGCGCGATGTCTCCACATTGTCGGGTGGAGAAACTCGACGGGTCGCACTCGCTCGCGCCATAGCACCATCGCCCGCGGTACTCCTGCTGGATGAACCGCTCACCGGCTTAGAGGAAGATTTTCGCTACAGCCTTGCGCGTGAACTCGCAGACATTCTTCGCAGCACTGGGATCACAGTTGTAGTGGTAACACATGATCATCGCGAGGCCGAGATTATGGCCGATTCAATCGTGCGATTGTCAGCGCGAGGAGACGGCGACAACGGTGCTGTATTGGAGTAGATCGCCATTTTGACGTGTTGCGTTAACAGTCATTTCCCACGATCCACCGACAGGAAGTTCAGCAAAACCACTCCAGTGATTAGGCCCCACCTCAATCATTTCAATCGGCAATGTCATCGCGGTGTTGTCCAGAAATGTCATCACAACGGCAACTGACAGCAGTGGATCGAGACTTCCTCCCGGAGGACTCAAAATCACATGCACTTCAATAGGTCCAACCCTTGTTGGAGAGACGGTGAGGTCAACAACTACATCGTCTTGCACCAACGTTGCAGTGTGTACTGATGTTGCTGATGAATCCACACCATCGGGTGGAGTGATGACGAGCCCCACCGATAATGCAAACACCACGAGACCTAGTGTTGCCTCGAGCAAAATCGCTCGGCGTATTGAGAACGCACCGTTTTTGCGCAGCGCTCGACGTGCCACAGCACCGATTGCGATGACAATAAAAACAAGGATGATTTTTGCCTGCAAAATGTCACCGTAACGATTATCAAAAACGCTTGATGGACCGCCAGTGATAATGAGAGCAGACGCGATGCCACTCAAAACTGTTAGTGGCATCGCATATGTTGCAAGACGAGAAAAGCGATTCACCACATGAATGTCATTCACTACTGCATCTATGCGAACAAATGTCTTCCACGCTGTAGCGAGCACAATAACGCCGCCTATCCAGATGGATAGCGACCACATGTGAACGCTGTCAACCACAACCGCCAACAACGCAGGAGACGTAGTGCTTGGATGTCCCGCGAGTCCAAATGTCAGCACGAGACCGATCGCATTAAACACTGCGACGTTTGTCCACACCGGTGATCGATGCCAATCTCGCAAGATCCCAAACATCAACAGTGCTCCAACTGTGACGGCGATTAGCCGCAGAACAAGAGCAAGGCCTACGCGAGTCTCAAGAACTGCACTCAGTAGATCAAAATCTCCGATCGCCTCCCACGATTTCCGCGACGCATATGGACCTTGGAGAAGCAACAAGCCAAGCGTTGATATGAACAAGATGCCTAAAGACACGCTCAGCATCGCCAACATACGCGTTTCACGAAGGAGATCGCCAGCCGCGACCAACACCACTAGTCCGATGATCACAACAAGTGACAAGAACGAGAAGTAACGAAGCACGTTCATATATGGCTCAAGCGGAGACTCCGCGTTAATCGTGGTGATAACTGTTTCCAACAACTCAGCAGACTCACCAGACGATTGATTGCCTACTTCAAACGTGAATGCTCCATTCAGGGCGTGACCATCAGTACTCGTGGTGTTCCACACCACCACATACGGACCGGTGTCTAATTGACCCACATCGGCAATGAGTATTGATTTGTCATTCGGTTCGGCACGCACATCACCAATGGCAATCTCGATGTCATTGCGACCAAACAATCGAATTTCACTGAGTTTGGCTTCTACCGGTTCAGAAAAATCCAAAAGAATTTCCGATGGCGAATTCGGCACCACCGATGAAGCAGCTGGTGACGTGCGATCAAGTTGTGCATGAGCCAAAACCGACTCAAGTGGCAATACAAATGCACTCAGCGCAACGACCGCCATCACTGTCCGTCCGAACCAACGCGTTATTGCGGTCATACCTGGAACCCCGGACCGACTTCCATGTCTTCAACGTTGATCCGACGAATCATCCACGCAAGCCGTGGAGCGGGATCAAGACCAACACTGTGTGGATCTATGGTGATGCCATTTCGCCTGTGTGCGTCTTGTTGTCGCTCAAGCTCATGTTTGACGTAAAAGTCACTCCACGATTCATGACCTATGTCCAAATTGAGATCGACGATGTGAATCGCAACTTCACGCCACCGCAGAAACACAAGATCACTCACCGGCACCACTTGACCACCTGGTCGTCGTGCTGAACCCTGCCACGCTTCGGGTGTTGCGTGCGCCCACTGCGCTTCAAGGCCCCATACATTCTGGCGAAGATCTGCGACGGTCTCGCCTACAGGACGAATCGCTCCCGCTTCAATGTCAGCATTGCGTTGGCTCATTCCCCCCGGGTACTGATCCCCTATCTCTCCACGCATCGCACATTCAAAGAGGTGGATGTGGCGTTCTGCGTTTCTTGCAAGATGGGTGAGAACATGACCGCGAGTCCATCCTTCTAACAATGATGGTCCACGACAATCAGATTCAGAAATTGAATCGGCGATACCTAGCAACAACTGATGTGATTGCGCGCAACCTTCAACACAACGATTAATCCATGTTGCATCAAAGCTTGCCGACACGGCTATGTACGGTACTAGGAGGAAGGTCAGTTGATGTTTCGGTATGGAACCACAACGACAGTGCCATCCGGTTCGTGATGAACACGAACAGACACGCCGTAGAACTCTCCGAGAGTCTCAGGACGCAACACCTCGCGTGCCGTACCCGATGCCACGCAATGACCCTCGTGCAACAAGACCAGCCGATCGGAATACAGCCCCGCCAGTGTGAGGTCGTGCATCGCAGAGATCACCGTCAGTCCATGTTCTGTACGGATACGGTCCACAAGTTCCAACGCTTGTTGTTGGTGGCCAATGTCCAACGCGCTGGTCGGCTCATCAAGCAAAAGGATGGGGGCTTCTTGGGCAATCGCGCGAGCAATGACAATGCGTTGGCGTTCTCCTCCCGACAACGTTCCGAGTCTCCGCGATGCAAAGGACCCAAGATCAAGGCGAGAAAGAACGTCTTCCACCATGTCACGGTCGTGATCAGTTTCCACTGAGAAATGAGATACATACGGGTTGCGACCCAGCAAGACATACTCCGACACGGTCATGTCAGGCGGCAGAACTGGTGACTGTGGAACATAGGCAATCAGTTGCGCCCGACGACGAGAAGAACGCGCAGACAATGGTGAACCATCGACGTAAATGGTGCCCCTATGTTTTGTGACACCGACGATAGAACGCAACAACGATGATTTTCCTGCACCATTTGGACCAATGAAACACACCCATTCACCAGGGCGCACCGTATCGCTGTAGTCGTACACAGCTGTTTCATTTCCGTATCGCACCGACAAGTGATCAAAGGCAAGTGATGTCATACACGCGCCTTTCTCATTCGCAAGATCAGCAAGAAAAATGGCGCACCTAAAAAGGCCGTCACCACACCGATCGGTGTTTCGGCAGGATCACTGAGGACGCGTCCCGGAATATCAGCAACGACGAGAAATGCTCCACCAATTAACAGCGACACAGGCAACACGATTCGATAAGACGTTCCTGCAATCAGTCGCACTGCATGCGGCACGATGATGCCAACAAAACCGATAAGACCACTCACGGCGACCACGGATGCAGTTCCAAGTGTCGCAGTAATTACCACAACCAGTCGCACTCGATCTACAGACAAACCGAGAGCAGAAGCTTCATCGTCACCCACTCGCAAGATGTCAAGCAATCGACGATGCATGATCAACACAATCGAACTGGCAATCACATATGGCAATACCAAACGAACATCACCCCATGTTGCAGTGGACAAACGACCGAGGATCCACGAATACACCTGACGAACAACGTCTGTATTTCGCTGCAGAATAAACGTTTGAAATGCGGTGGCAAGTGAGGTAACAGCAACTCCCGCCAAAACAAGCGTTGTTGATGCACGATCGTTGCCAAAGGCGGCTCCCACCAAGTACGTGAGAATCACGGCCGTTAGTCCACCAACAAACGCTGCAAGTGGAAGCGGGTCGATAATCCACGACGTTGTTCCCGCGCGATTGACAGTAAACACCACAGTGGCACCAAGCCCCGCTCCCGCAGCCACTCCCAGTAGATACGGATCAACTAACGGATTACGGAACACACCTTGATACGCGGCACCGGAAATCGACAACATTGCGCCAACAAGAGCTGCCAACGCCACACGTGGCATTCGAATCTGGGAAACAATCAACCACTGACTCTCTGTCACCCCGGAGTCAATTGAAATAAGTGGCAATCGATCGAGCAGTTCTAGTGGCACGCGCCACCACGTTGGACCGGCGGGTCCGATCATGGTGCCAAACAACAGCGCAGCACATAGCACGACGGCAGAAGCGACGATCCACTTCCACGCCACGACAGTGGACACGCTGTTGTTTGGCTGCAACATGAGTTATTCAGCAGCCGTTAATGCATCGGCGATCGCACGAACAAGGTCAACCACACGTGGGCCCCATCGCTGTGCGATGTCACTATCGAGATTGATTACTCGACCATTAGTCACCGCATCGAGCGCTCCCCAACCCGGACGGGCTGCAACTGTTTCTGCAGTCTCGCCATACGCAGTATCTGCCAAAAAGATGTACGTGGGGTTTTCTTCGATGATGACCTCTGCGCTCAACTGCGGATAATCATTCCCTTCCTCAGCACCGTCAGCAATGTTTGTGAGACCGAAAGACGCGAACAATGTACCCACCAACGTATTGGAGGTTTGCGTGAAGTATGTGTTGTCCAGTTCATAGAAATACGAACTGTCTGTTGTTTGTTTAACACCAGCGATTGCTTCATCAATCTGTGCTTTCATGTCCGCAACTACCGATGCGGCATTTGACACTTGACCAGTAATTGCGCCGAGCGTCTCTATCTGTGAATACACATCGTCGAGAGTCGTGGCTGCGTTTCCGTACCACACGGGAATATCAAGAGCAGCAAGACCATCAGCCATCCCCTCTGGCGCATACGACACGATCACCAGATCAGGGTCGTACTCGGCGATCGCCTCAATATTTGGCTCAAATCCAGAAAGGTCAGATGTTTTCGCTTGCGCTTCCTCTGGATAGTTGCTCATGTTGTCAATCGCGACAACTTGATCATCAGCGCCAATTGCCCACAACATTTCGGTTGCGGTGGGCGACAAACTAATGATGCGTGTTGGCGCCTCATCAAAAGTGAGGTCACCTTCAGTCTGCGTCACGGTTAATGGGAAAGTGGCCTCCGTAGCAGATGAAGCAGCTGTTGTATCACTGCCAGATGAATCTGACCCGCTGTCACCACCACAGGCGGCAAACAGCATTGTTGATGCAATAAGGACTACAACACCACGCCTAATGTGTGGCTTTCGTAATTTGAACATGGTTCTTCCTCCGAAGATATTGGAGAAAGAAGGTGAAGTCACACCATCAATGTGGTCGAAGCAATCAACCCATCGATTCGCGGACCGCCCTTCCTTCGAGGATCGGTTTTCGCATACAGAGACAGGCGACCGGACTTGTCTGACAACAATTGGTGTTCAAGATGACTCTTGATTCCCAAATTGAGTGTCAGCATCACCGTTGCGGGACAGTGTCGGATTTTCACCGAACTTCGCTGTGATCTGTACTACACATCTTTCGATGTGCTGTCGTCACTCTAGTGCATCACTCTCATCGACATCGCACCGATGCGTTGACGAACGAAATTTTTGTTACGCAGTTGCGAGCGCAATTAATCGGTTGAGGCCCTCTTCAAGGTCTGCGTCAGACAAGGCGAAAGAAAAACGTGCAAAACCAGGGGCACCAAACGCTTCACCTGGCACAAACGCCACCTGTGCCTGACCCAAAATGTTGTCGGCCAACTCAAGCGTGGTCACCGCTGACTGTCCGCCAATCGGTCGACCAAGGAGCGATGTGAAATTCGGGAAGCAATAGAACGCACCTTGAGGTTCCAAGCATGTAACACCTGGAATTGACGTGAGCATCTGATGCATCCGACGACCGCGACGCTCAAAAGCCTCGCGCATCATTGACACCGCTGAAAGGTCTCCGCTTACCGCCGCGAGTGCTGCAACCTGTGCAACGTTGCTCACATTTGACGTTGCATGTGATTGGAAGTTAATTGATGCTTTGATGACATCCTTCGGACCAATCATCCAACCAACTCGCCATCCGGTCATTGCATATGTCTTTGCAACTCCATTAACAATGATGCACTGGTTTGCAACTTCAGGAACAAGAGTTGGCATCGATGCAAACGTGTTATCGCCATACACGAGATGTTCGTAGATCTCGTCTGTGATCACCCACACGTTGTTGTCCACTGCCCAACGCGCAATCGCTGCGACTTCTTCGGGTGGATACACCGACCCACTCGGATTGTCTGGCGAGACGAACAACAACACTTTGGTACGTGGTGTCTTCACTTTGTCGAGTTGTTCGACGGTGACGCGAAAACCATTTGCCTCGTCGGTATCAACAATGACGGGAACACCACCAGCAAGCGTGATCGCTTCGGGATAGGTGGTCCAATACGGTGCGGGACAAATCACTTCATCGCCTGGATCACATAACGCAGCAAACGCAGTAAATACTGCATGCTTTCCACCATTTGTGATCAACACTTGGTCGGCAGTACAAGAAAACCCGCTGTCGCGCAAAGTCTTTGTGGCGACAGCTTCGCGTAATTCAGGCAAGCCACTTGCGGGCGTGTAGCGGTGGTACTTCACCTCGCGACACGCTTTGACAGCAGCCTCGACAATGTGCTCGGGCGTTGGAAAGTCGGGCTCGCCTGCTCCAAAACCGATCACATTGTGACCTTGCGCCTTCAAAGCCTTCGCTTTGGCATCAACAGCCAATGTCGCGGACTCGGCAATTGCCCCGAGTCGAGCCGATACCCGTCGCAGTTCCGATTGGGAGGTCATAGGTGCAATGCTTACACAGTGAGCCAAAAGAACCTGCATGGAATAACACTTCCGAACGACATTCTTCCTCGTGATGGCCGCTTCGGCTGCGGTCCATCCAAAGTGCGCCCCGAACAGATCGATGCAATCGTTGCACGTGGGCGCTCGGTCATGGGCACCTCTCATCGCCAAGCTCCGGTGAAAGACATCGTGGGTTCAGTACGCGAAGGATTGACGGCGTTGTTCTCTCTGCCAGAAGGTTGGGAAATTGTCCTTGGCAACGGTGGCTCAACTGTGTTTTGGGATGTCGCCACCTTCGGACTCATTGAACAACGCAGCCAGCACCTTGTGTTTGGTGAATTCTCCTCAAAGTTTGCAGAGGCAGCACACGCTGCTCCTCACATCGCAGAACCGGTCGTCATCAAAAGTGATCCAGGCACGCACCCCGACGCGGTATCTGACCCATCGTGTGATGTGTATGCCTTCACTCACAACGAGACGTCCACCGGAGTCTCAATGCATCTCAAACGACCCTCCGCTGATGGTCTGGTGGTTGTCGATGCAACTAGTGCAGCGGGTGGCTTGATGTTTGATCCAAACGAAGTAGACGTGTATTACTTCGCACCACAGAAATGTTTCGCATCAGACGGTGGCCTGTGGTTTGCTGCATGCTCCCCCGCTGCAATTGAACGCATTCGCTATATCAATTCCACAAAGCGCTGGATGCCAGCGTCACTTGATTTGAAAATTGCTCTCGACAACAGCGTCGCGAACCAAACATACAACACACCGGCGTTGGCCACACTCATCATGTTTGATGAACAATTGCAGTGGATGAATTCCAATGGCGGTTTACGGTGGGCAGCAGATCGGAGCAAACAATCAGCAATCACGTTGTACAACTGGGCGGAGTCGCGCTCATTTGCAACTCCATTTGTGGCTGACCCTCTGAAACGATCAAATGTGGTTGGCACAGTCGACATTGACGGCGTTGACGCCACAGAGATTTCCGCTGTCCTTCGCGCAAATGGCGTGGTCGATACTGACAGTTACCGGAAACTCGGCCGAAATCAATTGCGTATAGGTATGTTTCCTTCTATTGATCCACATGACGTCGCCCAACTCACGAAATGCATTGATTTTGTGGTCGAGCGACTTGGGTCATAAATAGAAGGTCATATTTGCAGGACCAAAACTCGTAACAAGGAATTGACACGACTTCCATGCCTCTCACAATCGACGAAGTACTCAACGCAGAATGGGATGACGTCAGTTCGCTACGTAATCCTGTTTTACTTGTTGCGCTTCGTGGTCTGTTTGATATCAGTGGAGTCGCAACATCCGCACTTGATTGGATGATTAAAGAACGTGACTACGTCATCGTTGCTGACATCGACCCAGATCCATTTTTTGACTTCACCCAAGAACGTCCCGAGGTCTACCTAGATGAAGATGGCGACCGGCAATTGCGATGGCCAGAGAATGAGTTTCTCATCATTCGATATCCAGAGGGTGCCCGCGACATTGTCGTCTTGAATGGCGTCGAACCACACGTCAACTGGCGCACATTCACACAATGCATTGTCGAAGTAGCAAAGCGTTTGAAGTGCAGCCTTGTGGTGAGTTTGGGTGCCGCAGCAGAGCATGTACCACACACCCGCGTTCCATTCGTTGTCGGCAGCACAACTAATGACGAATTGGCGCAACGTCTTGGTCTTAGTCGTCCGCAGTACCAGGGCCCTACCGGAGTTGCGGGTGTGTTACTAGAAGCTCTTGATTCCGCTGGTATTGCAAATGTGAGTTTGCGAGTTGGTGTGCCGCATTATTTGATGAACGCCCAACATCCAAAAAGTGCGGCTGCGTTGCTTCAACATTTACAACATGTGTTGGGAATACCCACTGATCATCAACAACTTGTTGATGAGATCAGTCGTTGGCAAGAACTGCACGACGCCGCCGTTGAGGGCGACGCACAAGCATCGGCGTATGTCGCAATGCTTGAGCGAAGCCATGATCAGCGCACCGAAGCGCAGATGGCAACGGGTGAAGATCTTGCAGCCGAATTAGAAGAGTTCTTGCGCGAACAAGGCGACGACGACTAACTCACTTGTTGAATTGCCACAAAGTGTGGCTACTTGCGTTACTTGATTGCGGCAAAACCAAGATCAAGGTCAGCGAGAATGTCTTCGATTGACTCAAGTCCCACCGACAAACGCACGAGACCAGGCTCAACTCCAGTCGAGCGTTGCTCTTCTTCGGTGAGCTGGCTGTGTGTTGTTGACGCAGGGTGAATCACCAAGCTTCGTACGTCTCCAATGTTTGCAACGTGGCTGTGCAACTGCAGTGCTTCTGCAAACTTCTGACCGTGCTCACGTCCGCCCTTCAAGACGAATGCGATCACTGAGCCATAGCCCTTACCACCGAAGTACTTCTTCGCACGTTCGTGCCATGGCGATGACGGAAGACCAGCGTAATTGATACTTGCGACTTGATCATGCTTCTGCAGATACTCCACCACTTTTTGTGTATTTGACCAGTGACGATCCATTCGGAGTGACAATGTCTCAAGACCCTGCAAGAAGTTCCACGCATTGAATGGGCTAACTGCCATACCCAAGTCGCGCAACAATTGAACGCGCGCTTTGATGATGTAGCTACCGGGGCCAAGCGCTGGCCAGTATGCGAGACCGTGATATGACGGATCTGGTTCAGTGAAGTTCGGGAAGCGTCCACTTGCTGAGAAGTCAAACTTTCCACCATCGATGATTGCTCCACCAATGGATGTTCCGTGACCACCAATGAACTTAGTGAGTGAGTGCACAACAATGTCTGCACCCCACTCAAGCGGACGAATGCCGTAAGGAGTTGGCACTGTGTTGTCGAGCATCAATGGCACACCAATGTCGTGTGCAACTTTGGAGACGCCTTCAATGTCGAACACGTCGTTACGTGGGTTCGCAAGCACTTCCCCAAAGAACGCTTTGGTGTTCGGACGTGCCGCACTCTTCCACTCTTCGAGATTGTGTGGATCATTAACGAAAGTAACTTCGATACCCATCTTTGGCATCGTGTAATGCAACAAGTTGTAGGTGCCGCCGTACAACGATGGCGATGCAACGATGTGACTACCTGCTTCCGCGAGCGTCAAGATTGCGAGAGCTTCTGCACTCTGTCCAGATGACACAACGAGTGCACCAGGAAGACCAACAGCAGTCGTCACGCCACCTTCCAATGAACTAAGACGCGCCTCAAGAACTCCCTGTGTGGGGTTCATGATTCGCGTGTAAATGTTTCCGATCTCAGCAAGAGCGAAAAGATTTTGCGCGTGTGCAGAGTCGCGGAACTGATACGAAGTGGTTTGATAAATCGGAGCTGTGCGTGCGCCAGTTGTGGGGTCTGGCTCTTGTCCGGCGTGAATTTGGCGGGTCTCAAAACCCCAATTTGGATTCGTCATAGGTCGGCTACGTTAGCCCCTAATTCCCGACCAAACAAGTCGGATTTCAGAATCCTCTCCCCACAAGTCTAGATAGGTATCCAGAAAGCACTGTGGGGACTGTCGCGGTGTAATTCCGCAACAGTCCCCACAGCAAAAATTGAAATCAGCCGCCTGAGGCTTCAGAAACCTTCTGCTTGCCAGCAGAGATCCAAGGCATCATCGAGCGCAGGCGCTTGCCCACTTCTTCGATCTGATGCTTTGCGCCTGCTTCACGCAAAGCGTTGAAGTTCGCACGACCGCTTTCGCTTTCAGCAACCCATTCGCGAGCAAACTTGCCACTTTGGATTTCCTTCAAGATGCGCTGCATTTGCTTCTTTGTTGCAGGTGTGACGATGCGAGGTCCACGAGTGACGTCACCGTATTCAGCGGTGTCAGAAATGCTGTAACGCATGCCCGCGATGCCTTCTTCATACATGAGGTCAACGATCAGCTTCACTTCGTGCAAGCACTCGAAGTACGCCATCTCTGGTTGATAACCAGCTTCGACAAGTGTTTCAAAGCCAGCTTGTACGAGTGATGTCAAACCACCACACAGCACGACCTGCTCACCGAACAAGTCTGTTTCTGTCTCTTCCGCAAATGTTGTTTCAATAATTCCAGCACGTGCGCCACCGATTGCTTCTGCATATGACAACGCGATGTCTTTTGCCTTACCGGTTGCATCCTGTTCAACAGCAATGAGACACGGCACGCCGCCACCTTCAGTGTATGTACGACGCACCAAGTGACCTGGACCTTTTGGTGCAATCATGATGACGTCAACACCTTTTGGTGGACGAATGCGCTTGAAACGAATGTTGAAACCGTGTGCAAACGCGAGCGCCTTGCCTGGCTTCATGTAACGCTTGATGTGATCTTGGTATGTCGCCTTCTGCTCGGTATCGGGCATTGTCAACATGATGACATCGGCCCACTTTGCAGCATCAGCAATGGTCTTCACTGTGAGACCAGCAGCTTCTGCTTTTGCCTTTGAACTCGAGCCTTCGCGAAGTCCAACCACCACATCAACACCGCTCTCTTTGAGGTTCAGTGCATGAGCATGACCCTGTGAGCCATAACCAATAATTGCTACCTTGCGACCGCGAATGATTGAGGGATCGGTGTCCTTCTCGTAATACATCTTTGCTGCCATCAACTTGCCTTTCCTTTTGCGACACGGGGACGTGCCTCACGATCGAGTTTGGGAAGCGCTACACGTCCAGTGCGTTGGCTTTCCACGATGCCGTATGTGTGGAGCAGTTCTTCAAAGTCGTCCAACTTTGAAGGCGCCCCATCGAGAGAGACCGTGATGGCATCAGTTCCCACGGCCAAAATTTTTCCCTCGAAGATATTGGTGAGTTCAACGATCGAACCACGAGTCGTAGCGTCCACCGACACGGTGGCAATCATTAACTCGCGCTCAACTGAGCGACGCGGGTCAATCTCGGTGATACGCACAACATCGATCAACTTGAACAATTGCTTCACCATTTGCTCAAGCGGTGCCGACGCGAGGTCGACAACAATGGTGATGCGGCTGTAATCGGGGTCTTCAGTGGGCGCAACTGTGAGCGAGAAAATGTTGTACCCGCGACGAGCAAATAAACCTGACACGCGCGCGAGAACTCCCGGACGGTTTTGCACAAGCACCGACAAGATGTGGTGATTACGTGAGTCTCCGAAAGGATTAATGGTGTTCAAGCTCATCGCAAGAACTCCCGACGTGATTCCTGCGACGGCTGCAACATGACGTCGTCATTGCTACAACCTGCAGCAACCATCGGGAAGACTTTTTCTTCTTCGGCGACACGGAAGTCAATAACAACAGAGCGATCGTTGATGCCATTTGCTTTATCAATCGCTGCTTCAACTTCTTCTGGTGATTCAACGCGGATACCAATACAACCCATTGATTCCGCCCACTTCACGAAGTCGGGAATACCGCCGCCAAGATCGACTTCGCTGTAGCGGTTCCCATAGAACATTTCTTGCCACTGGCGCACCATGCCCAGGTAACTGTTGTTCAAGATGCCAACTTTGATGGGAATGTTTTCCTGTGATGCAGTGATCAATTCTTGTGCAGTCATTTGGAAACAACCGTCACCGTCAATTGCCCACACAGTGCGATCAGGTTGTCCAACCTTTGCACCAATTGCAGCAGGTACTGAAAAGCCCATCGTGCCGAGACCACCAGAATTCACCCATGTGTATGGCTCGTTGAAATGCCAGAACTGACTCGTCCACATCTGGTGTTGACCAACACCAGACACAACAATTGTTCCATCAGGTGCGGCATCGCGAATCTTTTCCAAGCAATACTGCGGCTTCAATGCTTCACCGGGAGCAGATTGGTCGTATTCCAACGGGAATTGTTCTTGCCAACCACTGACTTTGCTTCGCCACGGCGTGATGTCTGCTTGTGCAGTTCCGCCAGATATCAATTCGTGAATCGCACGAACGATTTCTTCCACAACCAAACGGCAATCGCCAACAATCGGCACATCAGGCTTGCGCACTTTGCCTTGTTCTGCCGGGTCAATGTCAACGTGAATGATTTTTGCGTCAGGTGCAAACGCCGACACCTTGCCGGTGACGCGGTCGTCAAAACGTGCACCGAGCGCAATTAACAAATCAGCTTTTTGCATTGCGGTGATCGCAGTTGCATTGCCGTGCATGCCTGGCATGCCAAGACACAACGGATGGTTATCGGGAAACGCGCCGCGAGCCATCAACGTCGTGACAACTGGAATGTTTGTGAGTTCGGCGAGTTCGCGAACAATTTCTGCTGCGCGAGCTTTCAAGACACCGCCACCCAAATACAACACTGGTTGATGCGATGAAAGAATCAACTTCGCAGCTTCTTTGATCATGCGCGGGTGACCCTTTGTGGTGGGTCGATAACCAGGCAGCGAATCAACCACTTCATCATCTGATGGCCAATGCCATGTCATGTTGTTTTGCAACACATCTTTTGGCAAATCGATCAACACCGGGCCTGGACGACCAGTTGTTGCAATGTGAAACGCTTGACGAATTGCGAGCGGGATGTCGTCGGCGCGCATCACCAATTCGTTGTGCTTTGTGACGCTACGAGTGATGCCCACAGTGTCACATTCTTGGAATGCATCCGTGCCGATAGCACCTGTCGACACCTGACCCGTGATGCACACCATCGGGATTGAATCCATGAACGCATCACACAGTGGAGTCACCATGTTGGTGGCAGCTGGACCACTTGTCACCATGGCAACACCGGGTCGACCTGTCACGTGCGCGTAGCCCTCAGCCATGTGACCTGCGCCTTGTTCGTGACGAACGAGGATGTGGCGCATGCTTGATCCGAGCAACGGGTCGTACGCGGGAAGAATGCACCCGCCCGGAAGACCGAAAATCACATCAACGCTCTCTTTTTCGAGAGAGCGAATGAGCGCTTCGGCGCCGGTGAGGATTTCTTTGCCTGACATGTCGTGTCCTCTGTGAAGGTCCAGTGTGTTGAGTGTGTTTGTGATGAGTATGGGTGGATTTTGGGCTAAAAACTGAAAAAACCACCCTATTTGGGTGGCGGGTAGCGCACAGACTCGAGGGTCGGTGCGCTACAGAACTACTACTACAAGGCGTCCAAGACTCTGGGTGGTGGTGTCCTTTTTCATAGCCCCGTCAGTCTGCCACCGCCACCCCACCTTGGCAACCCCTTTTTCCACAGGCTCAGCGACCAACCAGGTCAAACGACTACCTTTTCAGAATGAAATCATTTTTAGCGGGAGTCCTTGTAGCCACCTTTGTGTCTGCCGGCGTCACCTATGCGGTGGCCTCAAACAACACCGAAACCATCACAGCATGCGCCCACAAACGGACCGGCGACTTGCGGATTATGACGGGGAAGAAATGTAAGAAATCAGAACGCGCTGTGTCCTGGTCGGCAGGGGTGGCCCAGGCGACGCAAGGTGTGGCGGGTCCCAAAGGTGATACGGGATCGCCGGGGGCTCAAGGTGTACCCGGCGCCGATGGGCTCCCCGGCTCAAATGGCGTGAGTCAAATGTATGTCAGTTCCTTTACTGGCGGATATACAGATCCTGGGAACGGTTGGGAATTGATGGAAATCTTCCCACTGCCCGCTGGGAGTTTCCTTGTCATTTTCTCCTTTCGGATCACCTTTTCCGCGGGAACAATCCACGATGCAGAATGCCGATTGCTGGGAGTATCTAATGCGACTGATGAGGGCATCAGACTTAATGCCAGAACAATCACGAACGGGTCGATCCTGACGATACAAAACCATTACGTGCTCACATCGCCGGGTGAAGTCAACGTTGAATGCATCAGCTTGGGCGACTCTCGGGTGAATGTCGCAGGAAACAGCTACGCGATCCAGACGGATTCCGTGCTACCTCCCTTCTTTGTTTGTGCCCGGGGCGAAAATCATGGCGATGCCGTTACCGCTGTCTGTTAACCCGCACATCAGCACAGGCAAGGCTTCCACCGCCTAGCCTGTGAGGGTCTTATTCATATGGCGCGCTCCTCGGGGTGCAGCGCCACTTCACAAAAGATCACTACATCTATATGTCTGAACCTCAGAAAATTGCACCTGCCGAAGGAAGGCTCGGTGTGCTCACCGTGGGTCTCGGCGCCGTAGCAACAACCCTTATTGCCGGCGTGGAATTGGCCAAGCGCGGCCAGGGTCTGCCCATTGGCTCTCTCACCCAGATGGGGACTATCCGTCTCGGCAAGCGCACTGACAAGCGCACCCCGCTCGTCAAGGATTTTGTTCCGCTCGCCCGCCTCGAAGATATCGAATGGGGCGCATGGGACGTCTTCCCTGATGATGCGTATGTTGCCGCAACTCGCGCGGGCGTTCTCGAACAGGGACGTCATCTCGAAGCAATCTCAGAAACACTGCGCGACATTCGTCCGATGAAGGCTGCGTTTGAACGCAAATACGCACGCAACCTTGATGGTGAGCACGTGATGGCAACCGTCAGCAAGCGCGAGATGTTGAATGCAATTCGTGCCGATATCAATCGCTTCCGCGAGGAAAAGAAAGTCGACCGCGTGGTGATGATCTGGTGTGCAAGCACCGAGATTTACATTGAGCCAGGCCCGGCACACCAAACCATTGAGTCGCTCGAAAAAGCAATCGATGCAAATGACGAGACCATCTCGCCATCCATTCTGTATGCATACGCAGCATTGCAAGAGGGTGTTCCGTTTGCCAATGGCGCTCCAAACCTTGCGGTTGATACTCCCGCATTGCGTGAATATGCAACCCAGAACAACATTCCGATTAGCGGTAAGGATTTCAAAACCGGTCAGACACTGATGAAGACCGTGTTGGCACCGATGATCAAGGCGCGTCAGCTTGGTTTGTCGGGCTGGTACTCCACGAACATCTTGGGTAACCGCGACGGCGAAGTGCTTGATGCACCCGAAAACTTCAAAACCAAAGAAGAGTCAAAGCTCGGTGTGCTCGAAGACATTCTCGAGCCCACAAAGAATCCTGACTTGTATGGCGATGTGTATCACAAGGTGCAGATCAACTACTACCCACCACGTGGAGACAACAAAGAGGGTTGGGACAACATCGACATCTTTGGATGGCTCGGTTATCCGATGCAGATCAAAGTGAACTTCTTGTGTCGCGACTCAATCTTGGCCGCACCTCTTGCACTTGACCTGGTGCTGTTCTCTGACCTCGCACAACGTGCGGGACTTGGTGGCATTCAAGAGTGGCTGTCGTTCTATTACAAGAGCCCACAAGTTGCGCCGGGTTTGTACCCTGAGCACGACTTGTTCGCACAGCTCGCGAAATTGATGAACACCTTGCGTTGGATGATGGGTGAAGATCAAATCACTCATCTCGGACGCGAGTATTACGACAAGCCGTAATCAACCGATTACACAATCACAAGACTGCAAAGTGTTGACATGACCGCACTGCATGTTCCCGAAACGGAATCAAAACCGTTTCGACACTTCATTTATGATGCACTGTGCATCCTGGCATTGGTAATTATCGGCACACGAAACCACGACACTGATACCGGTGTCAGTGGAGTGCTGTATGTGGCTCTTCCATTTTGGATTGCGTTGATTGTTGGCTGGATCATCACACGAGCACATCGCTCGTCAAACGCCACCGCGACGGGTGTTTTTGTGTGGATTATCACCGTTGCGCTGGGAATGGTGCTACGCAATCTGGTGTTTGACCGCGGAACAGCTGCTGCATTCATTGTTGTGGCCTCAGTGTTCTTGGCCATTTCAATGAATGGTTGGCGCATCATCTCCACACGCAACGATTAAGCACTGACTAAGGTGCGAATACATGGCAAAGTCTGACACCACTCCCCTTAGTCCCTCTGATCTCACATTTGCATGGTCAGAGTGTGAGCGATGTTTTTGGTTGCGCTACAACAAGGGACTGCGGCGCCCATTCTCGATGCCAGGTCTCGTGTCTACGTTGTCAAACATCCAAGAAGCAGCGTATGAACACGCCAGTTCGCATGACTTTTCACCGACTCTTCCGAGTGGTCACGTGTATGGAACGGGACAATGGGTGGAAAGCACACCGTTGGTCGTAAACGGTGAACAGACTCGGTGGCGCATTCGTGGCAAATACGACTTCTTGTTGTTGTATGACGACCTGACTTGGGGTGTTGTCGATACAAAGTTCTCAGGAACATTGAAGGAAAAGACCGACTTTTATTCACCGCAACTTGAGGCGTATGCATACGCGCTCGAGAATCCGGCGAAAGGCGATCAACGTCCAGTCTCTACTACAGGATTAATGGTGTGGGCTCCAGTGCGCACGAACGGCTCACACGGTGAAGGATTTCATCTTGAACTTGATCATGCGTATCAGCCACTCGAGCGCAACGAGGATGCTTTTCAGCTGCGCATTGCGACGGTGGTGGCATTGCTTGACGGATCGATGCCAGAGCCGTCACCTGAGTGTGGTTACTGCAAGTGGCTGACCGAACGAAGTAATTATTAAACAGATCTATTAGTCTTTGGTCTCATGTACAACACCTGTTTTGGATGTGGCGAAGATAATCCCTCCGGATTGCAGATGAAACGTGAATATGAATCTGATGGCAGCGTTATTTCACGCATCGCGATCGAAGAAAAGTATGCGGGCGAGAAAGGCGTTGTACACGGCGGAATTCAGGCCGCTCTTCTCGATGAAGTACTCGGTTTTGCGGTGCGCAAAGTATCAGAAGATAACTACGGCGAACTTAAACCGATCGTCACAGCAACATTTCAATTGAAATACAAAGCACCGTGTCCGACACAAACAGAATTGGTGATTCGATCACGTATCACCAAACTTGAATTGCCGTCGGTATTTGTTGAAGGCGAGATCTGCAACACCACCGGTGATGTTCTCACGCGGGCTGAGGCTCGTTGGCGCATCATGGGCGTGTGACGAGAGCTAGTTCCACTCTTCAACGTCTAACTCTGTTGCGCCGTAGAGAGAATGCAGCAGTGCAGCGTGCTCTACTGAAAGATGGCGACGCCAGACACCGACAACACTGGAGCGGAATCGTGCGTCATGATCTGGTGCGCGTGACACGACATGGGCTAACTCGTGTAGCACTACGGCCACACTTGGGGTGCGCGCATAAAGACAGATCAGGTTGCCACTGATGTCTGTTGAAGCAGCGATGCGACCTTTCTTGGGAAGAAGGACCAACACTGGTACATCCACATCCTCTCGCTCACACACTTCTGCAATCCACGTTGACAGCCCATCTTCGGACATGACGCGTGAGCCGAGTATCTCAATTACCACATCTTCACAGGCGTACGTCAACGCTTGTTCGTCGCTGCACCCTGCATAACTCGACGTGCGCACTCGCGCAAGATCAGCAAGTTCTCGAATGTGGGTCACGTCAACTCACCTCGCACGCCAGTACCAAATGATCGACCAGCAGCACCAAAACGTTGTCCCGCTTCTTTGCCTTTCTTGTATGCACCTTGGGCGGTGTCGACATATAAATAGGTACCGCGCAACGGTGGGGCTGTCGCGCGCATTTCTTTTTGCGCCCGTGCCGCTCTATCAGCCAACACCAGCCCAGCACCAGGCGTTTCCTCTACGTAATCACGGCGGGCAACACTCAGTACTTCTTCAATGCCACGCTGGAACCCTTTCCACCACGACACTCGCCATGATCGGTCACCTTTGGGAATGGATCGAATGGCTAGTGCCTCGGCTGCTGCGAACAGTGTCTTGGTCGCAAAGATGTCATTGGGTCGTCCATACAACACCATGACACAGGAATTGTTTTCATCATCATCGCGATACCCAACACAGGAGTGAACGCCCGCGATTGCATGCAACAATGACAAACGACGCACGCGATACTTCCCCGCCACAGTCACTCGTTCCACTACAACGTCTAATTCATCATCACCATCGTTTGCCACATCGGCATCGGAATAACCATGTTTTTGCATGAGCTTTGATGCCATTGCCAAAGCCGATTCCGCTTCAGCTTGTGGCGTATTCGGATGTTGCGCCAACTTCAGTAGCGCCTGAATGCGCGACGTATCGCTCACGTGATGAGTTAGTTGCTCTTCAAGAATTCGATAATGGCTGGATTCACGACATCAGGATGCGTGACGTTTGGAGCATGTGCTGCTCCATCAACAAGACACATTGACGTTTTGCCACCCAATCCTTTGCGCATCACTTCCGCTTTTTCAACTGGGATCGCCTGATCTGCGGTGCCGTGGATTACAAGTGCGGGTGCGGTGATTTCGCTAAGACGCGATGTGATGTCATCACGATGAATCAGACAATCAAATGCCAAACTGAAATTGTTCCGATCAAGAACTGCCCACTTATCGGTCCATTCTTTCCATTCACCTGGTCCAAGAATCAGTCCTTTGATGATGTCTTGTACAGGTGCTGGACCGTGTTCCATCCACGCGCCACGCATGCCGTTGTATCCCTCGACTGCTGCGGCGTCTTCTCCACCGGCTTGGGTGTCGATGAGAATGAGGCCAAGAACGCGCTCTGGTGCGGTCAGTGCAACGCGCAAACTAATGAAGCCACCTTGCGACATTCCACCTACGTAGGCCTTGTCGATACCAAGGTGATCGAGCAGCGCAAGGACATCGTTAGCTGAGTCCCAATATGTAAAAGGTCCTGCAGGTTGTGTCGCACCAAAGCCGCGTTCATCCCAAGTGATGACGCGATGAGTTGCCTGTAGGGCGGCAACTTGTGCATCAAACATGGAGTGGTCCATGAGAAAGCCGTGACTCAAGATGACTGCAGGCCCGCTTCCACCCGAGTCTTCAAAATAAATGGATGTGCCGTTCAAGTTTGCTGTTGCCATGGCGACACTGTAGCCCGTTATCTCAGAGAGACATTTTGGTCGCCAGGTTTACATTGATTTAGAACGCGCGAATGGGGCGAACAAGGTTTGTGAATCCCTTTATCCCCTCGTTGCCCCCATCGGCATTAAAAAAACGACGCCAAGCCTTACTGGAATCAAGTGAACTCTCGGTAGAGCTCCATCTATTTGCATCTCCGAGTCCAGAAACGATGTTTCGTTGCAAATACAACTGATCAAGTTCTCCCTTTGAAGGCAAAAACCAGTCGAGTTTTCCTCCCCCGCGATACATGCGCGCTGCGGTAGCCGCTCCGAACGGACAATGATTTGCGATGTTCACGGAGTTAACCCAACCATCACCTATACCCGCACCCGTTGCATCACCCGGTATTGCAGTAGAGATTGTGTCGGCGGCATAGTCGGCTGATGATGCACACCAACCCAAATATGGATCACTGGCAATGCCGTCGAACCATCCGCTCGGTGCAACTTCCAAATAACGACCCCACAGTTGCTGAGTGCCCGCAACATAGAACACAGTTCCTCCACCAGGCCCCACATCGCCTACTGCGCATGTTCCACCTGTTGCACATGTCAATGGCGCAACAGTCGCGTTTTGCCCTGCTTGTCCAGATGCACCTGCTGGCCCAGTTGCGCCAGTCGCCCCTACTGGGCCTTGTTGATTCCAAGTCACACTAGTTTCAGATTTCTTGCACTTGCCGTTCTTTGCATAGCGCATCACACCGGTCTTGTTATGTGCGCATGCAGTGATTGTGGAATCGCTCATTTTCGTTGCTGCAATTGCTCCGCCAATGCCGCCAATACTTCCGATCAGTATCCCCACAGCAAGTAAGCCAGCACTACGACGTCGTCCACTGGACACATTGAATGACTTTTTAACCTGATACATGCACAAAAACTAATGCACTGCGACTCTCTGTGCAACGAGTCCGATCAGAGTCATGACGCGCCGGTGAACGCCCAGCGCATTGCCCAACTGCTCGCACTTGCGATGACCGCACTAATCATGAACGTGAAGTAGTTCGCAGCCCCGCCAACTTGACCAAACGCAAACAACCAATCGGCGGGGTTGTCGGAAAACCATTGACTGGGGATCCATCCACCGATGAACGTTGATGCAAGCGCCGCGACCGCATTTAGTGCAAAGAAGAGAAAGACGGGACCCGCAATGATCGACACGGCGATGCCACGCACGTAGTGAACTTTTTGTCCCGATGCCATGTCAACGCACCTTATGCGTATGACGCAAAGAGTGCATCCATCCCCTCGAAGCGAGTGGCAATGCGGCCCAACTGGCGAACGGCTTCCTGTATAGCGTCCCGGTCGGACGGGTGAACATCAATAACGGCAAAGACCGCGTCTTCCTGCAAAATGATCTTGGCGTCAACCAATGATTCGTTCAATGCATTGATTTCACGAAATGTTGGCTCATTGTCCCCCGCCGTATCAGCGAGAAGAGCTGAAAGACGCACACGATCTTCAGCATCGGTATTACCCGCGATAATCGTGGCGTACATAGCCGTGTCATTTAATGCGAAGGGAACAGTAGGGCTCATGCACGGACCCGGCTTTGAGAACACTTCAACATCATCAAGAACATCGAGTGCGCGGTAGATGTGGAAGATCCACCGCATGACGTGTTCGTATTGAATGTCGATACAACAACCACTGTTGCCATACGTGACAAACACCTGATCCCAATCGTTGCTGACAGAAAACGTCAGACTTCCCTCTTCTACTTCGCCGCCAAAGAATCGCCCGAGCAATGCGCCAACACATGAAAAGGTGAAGTCGCGAAGTGTCGCTGCGGGATATGCAGTGGTGATTCGAGGACCACCGGCTCGACGCCAATCAGTGGTGGCCCGAAAAGTGTTGTTCGCAAACTCCACTGTGAGATATGGCGCGATGGCGGGAGAATCGGGGTCGACATGTGGTGGCTTTGCCGAATGCACTGGAGCAAATTTCTGGAAATGCTCCTGTGTGACCTGAGCGATCAGCTCTTGTTGTGATGTGTCGTTGAAGTACTCGTACAGTTCCACAATGTTGCTCTGAGTGATGTGGCGCGGATAATCAACAAACTGCGTGACGTCTCCGACACGCACCACATATGCGTCGTCATTGGAGTTGTAATACAAGGTTGCTTCGACGATGTCGTCAAATGTCTGCAAGATGTTGAACACCACTGTCAATGGCAACGGAATCGCGATCTCTGTAGAGGTGGGCTCACCATATGTATTGCGCCATCCCCAGATGGTCTCTAGTTCGAACAACCATGTGCGAGTGCCGTCAGGTCGAGCGATAAGCCACACCACTTCTTCGGAGCGTTCGGCGAGACACCGCGAAATAAGCGGCCACACCTCATGAATCTCATCTTCAGCAAAGACGATCTCCCAGTCACTACGACCGATGTCGAACACGTCGCGACTCATTGTGGTACCGCCGATACATGGCCTGACACGCGCGTAACAGCAGACGAAACAATAAATGGCAACTGGTATTGCACCGACGATGGCAGCGAACGCCGCACATCGGAGAAATCAGTCTCACGAGATAATGCAGCAAGTGCCGATGACAATCGCAACGCTTCGGTCACCGGTAGCAATGGCAACTGCACCAAATGGTTGCCTTCCTCATCTTCCTCGATGGTCACCCATGATCCGGCAATTGCTTCCTCGCTCACAACAACCGGACATGGACCGAGAAGATCAACAAGGTGCCGGTTGAGATCACGTGCAATGGGTTCGACCGACGTGACGCGATGATGCAAGTTGGTGAGGATGAGATCAACATCATCCTGTTGTGTGTTGGCGCTGCGAGAGCGCTGCTGACCGGGATCGTGATGGGTCACGGGACCGCCTTTCTTGTCGTCCGGTTGAGTTGTACCAAATGGGTGTGTCATGTCGGTTCTTCCTTTTTCTCGTGTTGGCTTCTGAGATGCATCAACAGTTGGAAAATGAACGGACACGTGCGTGTCACCCGCATTGTGCGCACTGTTGGTGCACCGTATCTCTCACACGGTGTTACACATTCGAACGTGCAACACCAGTGAGTGGGCACCGTGGCCGGGTGGGCTCGGTTGCCGGACCTCTATTGAGGTCACTCGTGATACGTGAATCACCATAGAGGATGGGTGTGTCAGGAATGACACGATTTATTTCTTCTTCTTTCTCGTTGATTTCTTTTTTCCACTCCATTTCTTTTGCGCAGTCCATTTCTTTTCACTACGAGCTTTCTTTGGAGTTGCCAACAATGTCACAGCATCTTCCAATGTGATCGAAAACAATGCGCCGTCACCAAACAACGAACGAATTTCCGCACCGCACTTCACATATGGGCCGTATGGCCCCAGCTGAGCAACAACATCAGCGCCAGAGTCAGGATGTTGACCGAGTACTCGCGGCAAGGTGAGCAACATCGCTACATCTGTTGGCGAGAGAGTGTCGAAAGCCATCTGATCGGGAATTGATTTCTGCAGGTCTCCACATTCGATGTACGGGCTAAAGGTTTTCGTCTTCTGCCACCACCGTCCAGGACGCACCACCATCTTTTCGCCCGTCTCAGGATGCACGCCTAACTCCAACGCGAACATTTCATTCCACATCGTGTTGTCCGTCGCATCCGACACGAGTGTCTGTAACCCCACAACATCAGATGTACCGAAGAAGAACTCGTCGAGCACCGATGAACGTAGTGATGCACCGTCTGCGATGCGGTCAAGGTTGTTCTCTAATTCATTGGTGAACTCGTAATCAATGAGGTCTGCGAACCACGTGGTCAATAATCGATGTACGGCGAATGCGGTGACGGTCGGAATGAGTGCACGGTCGCCTTGCTTGCTCCATACATATCGATCATGCAGCTTCTCGATGATCGACGTGTACGTGGATGGTCGACCAATACCCAATCGCTCCAGCTCTCGCACAAGTGATGCCTCGGTGAACCGTGCAGGCGGCAGCGTGCGGTGTTCCTTCGCATCTGCGGACGACACCAATAATTCGTCGCCAATAGATAGTGGTGGGAAAATGGCTAACGCATCATCACCTTCTTCGCCCTCATTCCCTACTGCTGCATACACCGCGAGAAACCCGGGCTCGCTATAGGTGGTGCCCGTTGCGGTGAACTCACATTGATCAGTCGTTACGTCCGCAAACAAGGTCACTGTGAGTGTGGTCCCTGTTGCTTCGATCATTTGCGAGGCCATCGTGCGTTGCCAGATGAGGTCATACAGCGCTTGTTGGCGCGGCGTCACATTCGGCAATGTGCGCTTATCCAGACGTGTGGGACGAATTGCCTCATGCGCACCTTGAGTGTTCTTCGTTTTGCTAGATGCGTATCGCTCAAACGGTGCAACTTTGTCTGCACCAAAGATCTTTGCGATCGTCACGCGAATCTCCTTCCGGCTACTCGGAGAATGCACCGGGTTATCGGTACGCGGATACGTGATGTGGCTCTTGCCGAACAACTCCTGGGCGGCCGATCGCACTTCTGCGGCACTCATACCGAGACGATTCCCCGCTGCCTGCAGCAACGAACTCATTGTGAACGGCGGTTGCGGATTGCGCTTTGCAGGTTTGCTCGCAACATCACGTATCTCCACTCGAGATGATGGTTGCGATAACGCTGATGCAATGCGTTCTGATGTGAGTTGATCAACCACCAGCACTTCATCGGGGCTGGCAGTGAATTGCCCACGGTCGTCAAAGTGCTTGCCAGTTGCAACCGTGAGCATCGCGTTATTGGTTGATGGGTTCGCTACTCGCGTCAACGTCGCTTTAAACGCTGGTGAAGTGTCAACGCCAATCACGACATCCCAATACGAAGCAGATGTGAACGCGATGCGTTCGTATTCACGCTCAACAATGAGACGAAGTGCGGGACTCTGCACACGACCAGCGGTTGTATTGCCACGGACCTTCTTTCGTGCGATGTCGGTGACCTGATATCCGAACAGTCGGTCAAGGACTCGCCGTGTACGAGCAGCTTCAACAAGGTTCTGGTCAATGTCTCGTGGACGCTGCAGTGCTTCTTCAATCGCAGACTTCGTGATTGAGAGAACATCGATGCGCTTCACAGGAATTGTCGGATGCAAGAACTCAACAACAAGTGCAGCGATTAACTCGCCCTCTCGATCAGCATCAGTGGCGAGAATGATCTCATCGCACTTCTTCATCTCTGTACGAAGCTCGCTGATCGTCTTCTTACCGGCAGGAGTGAGTTCGTATGTGACTGCGAAATCATTTGCGAGATCGACTGCATTATCTGCAGCGGAAATGTCTGCGATGTGTCCGACGGTGGCACACACGATGAAGGTGTCGCCGAAGTATTTCTGGATGGTCTTGGCCTTCGTTGGCGATTCAACAATGAAGAGAGATGGACGATGAGACGATGTAGTGGAGGTGGATCTGGACTTACTTAGTGATGACATGGCCGCTGTCTGTACACCACCCCTGGTCGAGGTTGCCCTAGATGACCCCTCGCAAACCCTTGTGTTTATTGAGAAAAATCAAGACTTGACAAGATCGGGGCCAGTAGGGGTTTCGTTGGTCTGGTCACCAGCCGGCCGAGGGAGCGAATGAACCCAGGTTCAATCAAACATCACGTAATAAGTAGTATGAGAGGAGTGAGTAGCGAGAACGTCTTTGAAGAAGTCGCCAAGTATGCCAATCCAACACGGCGGACATTTCTTTTAGGGCTTCTCGGCGCCGCGATTACAGCTCCCGCTGTGGTGTCGTTCTTTGGACGATCTGGTCAAGCGCTTAGTTCGCAGTCAGTATCTTCAAGTGGCGGTCTAAGTGAATGGACGGGCTGGTACGACACACGCTACTTTTTCGATCCGTCGGCCAACTGGCCGAATGATCCAAGTGCGAACTTCATGTGCGACATCTCCGCCAACTTCCCGTACTACAGCGCCAATCCCATTCGAGACTTCAGTGGCAACTACTTCACAGATGCGAGCGGCAACTACAGTTACTTTGAAGATGTGTACTACGATGCGAGTGGAAATCATTACGTCGTTCACGACGTGACATCAAACTATTACTACGGTAACGGTGCTTATTACGAACCGAGTGGCAACTGGGTCTGCGACCCATCTGGACAGTTCCTATACAACCCTTCTGGCAACTGGACACCGCTCTCCGCGCCACAATCTGGGAACATTCCACCAACGGTGCCCAGTACTCAAGCACCAACCACAACAACTGTTCCTTCAACGACAACAACAACCCCAGTTGTCGCAACGGAATCAACAAAGAGCACAACCCCAAAGAAGCTCCCTGAAACGCGATGATCACGTCACGTCCGCTACTTGCAGCGGTCATGATTGTCAAGAACGAGGAACAACACCTCACCCGCTGTCTCTCTTCAGTCCGCACATGTGTTGATGAAATAATCATTGTTGACACCGGCAGCACCGATAACACGGTCGCTATTGCTGAACAATTTGGTGCGACAGTGTTTCATCGCATCTGGAACGATGATTTTGCCGCTGCAAGAAATGAATCATTGACACATACCGATGCCGAATGGGTTCTCTATATCGATGCAGATGAAGTACTGACAAATGTTGACAGATTTCCCCTGCGTCGACTGCTTACTGAATCTTCCGATGTCGCCGCGTTCGGACTTCAAATCTCCCCACTCATTGGATGGATGCCATACACCGACTTTCGCTTATGGCGTCATGACCCACAAATTCAATTTGTGGGAGATATCCACGAAACAACTCTCCCTGATATTCAACGACTAGCTGCTGAACGAGGGCAAGTTCTTCAATCCATTCCGCTTCACATGCAACACCTTGGCTATGAGAGTGATCAGACGAAGAAAAATCTCCGAAATCTACCTCTACTGGAACGTCAACTTGAAGTGACGCCACGCAAGATCAACATCATTGGCCAACTTGGTCGTATTCACTTGGCACTTGGCAATCATGACAAAGCAGAGAAAGTATTGCTTCACGCAGTGAACATTGTTCGCGAAGATGGTGAAAAGGAAGTAACTGATGTCGTTGCATATGTGTCCCTCGCCCAACTGCGCATGTCCCGCGGCGAAGATGTACACGACTTACTAATAGAAGCGCGAGACCTTCGCCCGGATTATCTCGTCACACACCTAGTACTTGCCCAGAATCACCTGGCGCAACAGCGTTATGCGGACGCTCTTGAGTGTGGTCAGCGTCTTCGCGAGCGCACGCCTGCAGAAATGCGCGACTCGCGTTACGCCTACAACACGATGATGTTCACCATTTGGCCACAACAGATCATCGCTGATTGTCATTTTGCATTGGGCAACTATGAACAGGCACGGCTCGCATACGGAGATCTTGCGACGATCGGATTTCCCTATGCACAAGTACGGGAGAGGATTCGCGAGTGCGAAGAACGCATGTGGAGTGTCGTGACAGACACCAAACCAACTTCGCTTTCAATCCCTGATCTCTCGGATGTGACATTCTTAATCCCCTTACGGATTGACAGTGGAGAGCGACTGAGAAATATCATGGCTACTACCTCGTGGCTTATCGATCATCTGAACACAAATATCATTGTTGGTATAGCCGATGTTTCAAGTGTAGAACCTTTGCTTGATTCACGCGTTCGCGTCATTCAGATTGACGATCACCCACATCTACCTTTTCATTCCACCCGCGTATTCAACGAACTGTCTCAACACGTCACTACGCCAATTTTCGTGCATTACGACACTGACGTCATTATCCCAGTGGAGCAATTTCACGCTGCGGCAGAGATGATCCGATCCAACGAATATGACGTCGTCCTTCCTTTCGACACGTGGGTGAGTGTTCCATCCGATGAAATATCCACTCTGCTTGAACAAAACAACGTCGCATACGCTCCAGTTGGTTACCCACGATCACTAGGAGATCCAGTTGGCGGATGCGTGATGCGTTCCATGCGCAACTTCATTGACGTTGGCATGGACAATGAGCACTTCGTCGGCTGGTCGCCAGAAGACAAGGAACGCATCTATCGTGCACAAACCCTGGGATCACGCGTCACACGCATTCCTGGTCCAATGTTCCATCTCGAACATCCACGACAAACACTGCAGCCTTATCGTGATCCGTATTGGCAGGCAGGTCATGCGGAGTTTGAACGTATCCAAACACTGACACCAGCTGAACTGCGTGAAGAGATATCGGATTGGCCGTGGCGCAATGATCACACGCCGAGAACGGACCGCTTTTTCAACGCGAGCGACCTCACTATCACCATTCCCGTGCGTATCGATTCACCTGATCGGCTCCGCAATCTCATCACTTGCACCAACATTCTTGCAAAACAAACGAATGCACGAGTCTTGGTCGGAATCGGCGATCCCGCTTCGGTGCAGCATCTTCTTGATCCACGCATCGAAGTACTCGAGGTTGCCGACGCTCCTAATACAGTCTTTCACCGCACACGTATTCTGAATGATCTGGCGCGTCATGCCTCAACAGAGTTTGTGGCCAACCTTGATTGTGATGTCGTAGTGCCACTCAAACAATGGATCGAATCATTGGACTATCTGCGTTCCCGCAAAAGTGAACTCGTCTATCCGTATGACGGAATGATGCTTGATCTTCCGTATGGCTATCACCCGTGGCTTGAGCACGCCGATTATCTCTCCCTGCCAACCACACTTCAACAAGTGATGCACGAAACATCTCTCGGTGGATGCGTCATCTGGCGTCGAGACGAATTCTTTGCTGCCGGCATGGAGAATGAACATCTCATTTCTTGGGGATTCGATGACGACGAGCGATATGCAAGAGCACGTTCACTAGGACTACGAGTCCACCGAGTGAATGGCTGTGTGTACCATCTCTCCCATCACCGAGGAGTTAATAGCTCGCCCGCGAATCCTCAACTGATCAATAACCGCAATGAGTTCCTACGTATTTCGGAGATGCAAAGCGATCAATTACATCGGGAGATCGCTCGCTGGAGCTGGAAATCTCAAGTTGCGGACCATAAAACTCAGATCCTGATCTGGGACGACCTATGGCACTCGATGACGTATTTCTCAGATGATCATGACTCCACCTACGTTGTCTCTCGGTCGCGTGATGATCTCGAAAAGGCGGATGTCATCGTGGTTTCTTTGCCTCTCACTTTGATTGATGATCTTGTCGCTCTACGTCAGCGACTCTTGCCAACTCAGAAAATCATCGGTTTCTGTAGAGAAGCAGTATCACGCACTGCGATCCTTCGTGACTCGAAGATCACTGAAGTGTGTGATGCCTTCATGACGTATGAACTGTCATCTGATTTCCCATCCCCTTATCTCCCACAAGATGGTTTTGACAATCTTCCACGAATACGACCACTTGTACACCGGAGGAAGACTCTCGTTTCCGCATGGGTCTCATCCCCCGACGAGATGTCTGGACGAACGCAGCTCTTAGAAGAGTTAATGTCCCACATCTCAATTGATTCCTACGGACACATATTGCGTAACACGTCACTCGACAACGACATGGGAGAAACGACCAAGATCGAGACAATTGCTTCCTATCGATTCACTTTGGCGCTCGAGAATGCGATTTGTGAAGACTACGTGACGGAAAAATTCTTTCAACCTTTGCTAGTTGGCTCAGTCCCTATTTACCTTGGAGCACCAAACATCAAAGACTTTGCACCAGGCAACAAGTGCTTCATTAATGTGAATGATTTTTCATGCCCATCTGATTTTGCGGACTACATACGGTCAATGTCAGATGAGGAATATTTGTCGTTTCACAAATGGCGGGAAGAGCCTATTCGAGAGGGATTCAGGAACCTCTGCACAAAGTCTGATCGATCGCCGTTCACACAAATTGCTGCATGGCATCAACAACTATCCCTCGCTGACGGAGATCCTCTAGAGACTTTTGCACACCAATAACGTCTGTCTCCAAGCCAACTTCCCTGAAAATATTGTTCGCAAGGTTCACAATCTGGGCATTTTCATTACTCCCAGTGCACAGTTCAAAAATAAGTGACGCGCCGACATTCAAATGATGAACAGACATATTGCGGCGATCGGTCACAATAAGGCCACGGGGTGACTCCGTGATCGTCACATAATCAGGTTGATACGGACCAATTGGATCAATTGATCGCTGTCTCCAATGCGGTGGCGTGAACACTGAATGATCAAGGTGAGATAAACCCTCGTTGTACCAGCGATCTGGGGTGATTACATTTTGACTGTTTGATAAGTATGCAGCCCACCACGAAAAAGTCGAGTTTGAAATAACAAAAGCGTCACATGAACTCATCAATGTGAATTCAGCAATCTCTCGTTCAATCGTGTTGCTTCTAGTCTCAGACACCACGGTTGCATTTGCTATTTCTCTGAATTGAATCTCACACCACTCTGCGTCGTCGGAAAAAATCAAGAATTGAGTGTCTGGATTTTCATCTGACATCTCCTTCATTGCCTTCGTGAAGTAGTGCACGGGACAAATTGGTAGGAAGTACCCGACACGTAAGTAGTCGCCACGTCGGACGTGCACTGCCGTACGATGACCATCCGTTAAATGTCCCGATAGAAGTGTTGTCATCGCATCTATTGCTAGTTGTGAGGGCTGCAACACATCACGTATGTGATCTTCGCATGTAGAAAAGAACGCGAGATCTTGTAAATAGTCATTTCCTGAGTCTTTTGCTGATGTCGGAATAGTCACCGGAAAATGAACAGTGGAAAGTGAGAAATACGGTGCGTACTGCCACTGTGGAAACAATGCTTGAGAAATATTTCCCTCGTGGTGAGCCAGTCCCATCGTGCTTGCAATCTGCCACAGCTGATTTCCGAGTCGCCCATTGCGACCGAGATTGCGATACGAATACGCCATGCGCGCTACGGAATCGCGATCTCACCAACGACGTAGCTGTTGTCTGAGAACCGCAAACCTGAGAACATCACTTTTCCAAGAGCTGGCACATACGTCATTGAATAGATCTCAATTTGATTAGAGCCATCCATCACCATCGTTTCAGTATCCGTCGCAGGATCAAAGACTGACATGACATTCGTTCCTTCAGCATTTGTGCCAGTAATGATCAGTTTCGTACCAGTGCTCTCGATCAGTGCAATGTTGGCAACATTGGTCATCACGCTCTTGAGAGTTGGTGCGTATTGCATCAAGGAACCTTTCATCCCTGGTCCACCCATTCCCTGAGTTAAGACATAGTCGTTACCTTTCGCTACGACCGCCTTTGAGATGAGCCCACCGCCCCATTGACAGAAGGGATTTGAAAAACTCACAGACCCTTTGGCGTCCATACAGATGGCATTAAATTCATTTGCCATTCGGGACCTATTGATCTGCTGTCCGTTGTCGTTCCACTGTGAAGTCCTGATCCAATACTCAGACTCAATTGTTCCTGTAGAGGGAATGAATCGGACTACTCCACTGTCAATACCATTATTGGTCTGACTCCACGACCCGAGGTAGTAATTACCGTCCGAGAACTTTGTAATAAAACGGGCGGCAGAAGCGACAAATGGTGCGCCAATATTGCGTAGTGCTCCAGTAGGCCCGACCACTCGAGTCCATTCTGATCCTGTTGAGTTTGTACCACCGACAATGATCACCGCACCATCTGGCAGAACTGCGAAGTCATCAATGCGCGTGTTCTGATTCGCTAATTCGGTGATTTGGCCATTGGATGTGTTGTACTTGCGCAACACTGCGCCAGATTGACCAATTGACGTGGTGTAACCCATGTAATACACATTGCCAGCAGCATCAAACTGCACACCAGGGTTTGTGTACCTCTGATTCATCCAACCGCCAAACCAGTGCATGCCCTGAAGGTTGGGATCAATACATGTTGGCTCACCAGTGTCGAGACTGAAACTGTAAAAACTGCAGCTTGTTCCACCGTCAATCATGGGAAATGGCATCATGAACTGCACATAGATCTGCCCATTTGGTGCGACAAAGAACTTTGACACTTTGGGAGCCATAAGTGGGACGTTGTTAGGACCACCCGACGGAGTCCAGTTCTCTGTGAACGCCTCAGAAATAGCCCCAGTTGAACTAATCGCACTGAGACCTGTACCGGAACTTGATGAGTTCTCAAATTGCGCAAATGCAACGGCACTACTCACATTGAGTGTGAGACGGGCACCAGTGGTTGTGATACCAACCCGTGGGGTAGACATTGCGCTTGCTCGAGCACCGCGTCGCACTCCTTGCATACTTGTCGCCTTACCGCTTGAGGATCCAAGTACTGCAACGAGGCTTCGGTTGACAGTAAAGGCAGGTCGGTATGCGGGGTTAAACCACTTTCTTGTGATTTGGTTAACAGAAAATTGTATTTTCTTTGAAGCCTTGCCAAACTTGTTACTTACCTTCGTCTTCGCTGTCACGGAATACACGACATAGTTGGCGTCAACGCCACGAATTGTGCAAGAAGTCTTCGCCTTCTTCATGACGCATTTCTTCTTGCCAATAGACACTTCAGTTAGTGCAATTGACTTGGCGGTAACGTTGGATGGCAATGCAACCGTGAACTTTAGGTCAGCCGTTTTTTTATTCTTCGCGACTTTGGTCTCAATCGACACAATTGTTGGTGCTTCAGGTACTGCACCTGATGATTTCTTTGCGCTCACAGTGCTCGAAGAGATCACACCTCCCCCAACGACTACGACGGTAGCTACAAGCGCGCCGGAGAGTTTTTTGAAACGGAACGATGTCTGCTGATGAGCCATCCCTCCACGCTAATGCGGTCGAGGTGCGACAGACGTCGTAGACCAGCGACGTCAGCCGAGTGCTTCGATGTAGTCGACAATTTTCTCAACGTCAGCGGCATCCAACCCGTTCATTGGCATCATCAACGCGTACCCACGTACCACTTGGGCATCGGGCTCCATGATTGACCTAATGAGATACTCGCGATCAGCAACTACCTCACTCCCATCGGTGAGTTTCCTTACCGAACCAGCAAGCCCTTGCCACGTGGGTCCGGCGGCACCGCCAAAATCAGACCCATGACATGAAGCGCAACCGTTATTTTGCGCCAGCTCTAGCCCTTCTTGTGCAGAAGGTGACAATGAGTCAGTGGTTGACGAACCATTACCGCCACCACCACATGCATACAGCATCACGGCAATGGCGCACACTCCAAAAGTACCGACAATTGTTTTACGAGACATGATCGCTCACCTTTCTAAACGTTGGTGACTGCGCCTTTCTCTGCACCTTGCACCAACTTGGCGAATTTTGCAAGAACACCACTCGTATAACGCGGTGGGTTGGGCGCCCAGCCCTTCTTGCGCGCGGCCATCTCTTCATCTGACACCAACAGATCAAGCGTCTTTGATGAAACATCAATGAGAATCTTGTCGCCATCTTTGACAAACGCAATTGGCCCACCATCAACCGCCTCAGGCGCAACGTGTCCGATGCAAAAGCCCCATGTGCCACCCGAAAAACGACCATCGGTAATAAGTGCACAGTCATATCCGCGACCAGCACCTTTCAACGCGCCAGTAATTGCGAGCATTTCACGCATACCAGGACCACCCTTTGGTCCCTCGTAACGAATAACTAACACTGTTCCTGGCTGAATTTCGCCGTTCATAATGGCGTCCATCGCACCGTCTTCACCGTCAAACACGCGGGCGGTGCCCTCAAAGTGCAATTGATCACGCGTGAGGCCAGCGACTTTCACCACTGAACCTTTTGGCGCGAGCGTCCCCGACAAGATGTTGATGCCACCTTCTGGGTTGATCGGATCACTGAGTGGATGAATCACATCACCGTCTGGTTGTGGTGGATTGATCTCAGCCAAGTTTTCAGCCATGGTCTTGCCGGTGCAGGTCAACACGTCACCATGCAACAGACCGGCATCGAGCAAGTGCTTCATCACGACGGGAACACCACCAATACGGTGAACATCTGACATGTGGTATTTGCCGCCAGGTTTGGTGTCTGCAATGTGCGGAACTTTCTCTGCAATGCGGTTGAAATCATCGAGTGATAACTCAACTCCTGCTTCATTCGCAATTGCCAACAAGTGCAAAACAGCATTGGTGCTACCACCTAACGCGTTCACAATCGCGATGGCGTTTTCAAATGCTTTCTTTGTCATGATGTCGCGCGGGTAAATACCCAGTTTCAACAAATTGACAACTGCAGCACCTGCGCGCTCAGCATCCCCTTCACGAGATGTGTCAACTGCAGGTGCTGATGCGCTTCCTGGCAGTGACATACCTAGTGCTTCGGCAATAGATGACATCGTGTTCGCGGTGAACATGCCACCACACGCGCCTTCACCAGGACATGCAGCGCGCTCTACATCGGTGAGTTCTTCTTCGGTTATTGTTCCGGCACCGCACGCACCAATTGCTTCGAACACGGTGGTGATGTCAATGTTTTGCCCCTTGTACACACCGGGCAATGTTGAACCGTTGTACACAAACACCGATGGAAGATTGAGACGAGCTGCCGACATCAACATTGCAGGAATGCTCTTGTCGCATCCCGCCAAGCCGACAAACCCGTCAAAACGCTCGGCGTGCACAACCGTCTCCACCGAGTCCGTGATTACTTCACGACTCACCAGTGACGCGCGCATTCCCTCGTGACCCATCGAAATACCATCGGACACTGTGATGGTGCCGAATTCCAATGCAACGGCGCCAGCCCCTTGTACACCTTTTTTTGCGTGCGCTGCCAAACGACGAAGCGACACGTTGCAAGGCGTGACCTCATTCCATGCAGACGCAATTCCGATCTGTGGCTTTACCCAGTCATCATCGCCAAGTCCGACTGCGCGCAACATCGCGCGAGCAGCTGCTTTTTGAATACCGTCTGTGACGTCGCGGCTACGCGGTTTGATATCGATTGGTGTGCCGTCTGGTGTTGGAGCCATAAATCCAACGCTAGTGGGTGGCCACCATCAAATCATCGGCGGTCAGGCAGTGATGCAAAGCCAAACAAGTTGCTGGCGACCTTACGCATCTGGATTTCTTCACTGCCCTCGGTAATGCGATAGCGGCGGTGGTGACGATAGATGTGCTCAAACGGCATGTGACGGCTATAGCCCACTCCACCGCAGGTCTGCATCGCGCGGTCGGCGGCATCACAGGCCAAACGGTTACACTTGTAGTTACACATCGCAACAAGGTGCGTCACTTCCATGTGGTGCTTGTGGTCGAGCATCCATGCGGTGTAGCGCACGAGTTGACGCAGCGCGGCAGCTTCAGTGTGTAACTCCACCAATGGGAACTGAATTGCCTGGTTAGTGCTCAGGCGCTTTTCCCAAGTGATGCGATTGTTCGAGTAGTTCACTGCTTCATTTATGCAGAACTGCGCAGCGCCAAGCGAAGATGCCGCTTGACGAATGCGGTTTTCATGCACAAAGTGTTGAGCGAGTTCAAGACCATGGTCAACGCGACCAAATACTGCGTCCTTGCCAACTCGAACATCTTTCATGCTCACTTCGGCATGGTCTGTTGGCATGTTAAATGTCCACCAGAAGAACTCCACTTTGAATCCTGGTGCATTCGTCGGCACAAGGAACGCAGTGATGCCAAGCGGTGAGCCAGGCTTTCCACTTGTACGCGCAAAGATGATGTCGTGTGTTGCAGAGTGAAGACCGGAGTTCCAACGCTTCATACCGTTGATCACCCATTCGTCTCCGTCTTGGTATGCGGTTGATTCCATGTGAGTGGCATCTGATCCAAAGTTTGGTTCGGTGAGGCCAAACGCAAGACGCTTTGTTCCATCCAAGAACCCTGGCATCCACGCTGCCTTTTGTTCTTCCGTACCAAAGTCACGCATCATCAAAACTGTCGGAAAGTTGCCAACAACACTTGACTCGTTTTGCAAGTCGTTAAACAAACCAAGACCCTTGGTTGCAAGGTGTTCGCGAATGATCGCCATCTCCAAGTTGCTGGCATCACGGCCGCCATATTCTTTTGGCAGTGCAAGGCGCAACCAGCCGGCCGCATCTGCACGTCGACGCATCTCGCGCAACAACTCTTCCCAGTCGTCACGAGGCTGACCATCGTTTTCAAAGTCGGTACGCGCCCACTCACGACGGTGGTCAAAAAAGCGCATGTTGTCGTTGCTGTTTTGCAGCGGAATGATCTCTTTTTCGATGAACGCGTCAAGGTCATCAAGTGTCTTTTGAATGTCAGCAGGTATCGAAAAATCCATGCGCCCACCCTATTCCGACCACTCGTCGAGCCAATCAGTCGGACTAGCCGATTTCATGAGTCGGAACAAAGCCTTGGAATTACCAATGGCAGCTCCCCCAGCCCCGAAATGTCGACTAACGGTCGTTGGTTAGCCGTTTTTCAGTACAACATTGATCCGACGCACGCCGATGTTTGTGCCGTCGGGACGTGTGCGCAGTCCAGTTGTCGCCCAGTAGCGGGTGACATTTCCTTTTGCGCGAATCGTTGTTTGACCAGCAAGAAGTTGATCACGAAGAGCAACGGGCAATACACAACGTTGAGTCGATACAGTCCAACGCCACTTAACCGTGTTCACTTTCAGGGTGCGACCAAAGGGTCGGTACACGCAGGTGTATGCGACCGTTTGACCATTGCGCTCATAATTTGCGGTCAAGGTTAATCTCAATACTCCGACATAGTCCTTCATACGGATTCGGGCCTTCAACCCGCGAGTTGCGTCCATAGTGAAACCAAATTCCTTGGATACATACACACTTCCTGGCTGAATCGGCGTTGTCACGGTCCCACGAATTGCAACACTGCTATCACTTGTTGGAACCGTGCTCCACAATGTTGCTGCAAGTGTGAAAGTAACGGGAAGAGTGCGACCAATGTTTCCAGCCGCATCAGTTTGTGAAACGGTGAAGGTGTACGCGTTGTTTTCCAATGCTTGTGTGGCCGTGATCGAATAAGCCCCGTTTGTGCACATACCGTTGACAGTCTGAAGTGCAGTTCCCGTTGCTGTTGCACCCGCGTAGACATTCACCGCTACAGGAATGCGTGATTCGCACATACCGGTGTATGTCGGTGTTGGATTACGCGCCGGCGTTGTGGCAGTTGGCGCAGTCGTGGTGATTGATGGCGCGGTGGTGTCAAGCGTGATCGCAGTTGCACCGGGCGCAGTCAGTGGCGTGGTGTTATCAAGTCCTAGCTGACCCTCAAGGTTTAGGCCCCAACATTTCACTGATACATCGATGAGTACGGCGCACGTATGAGAATTTCCGATCGCGACGGATACTGCTGTTTTTCCACTACCGACATTGATCACTGGCGAGGGCGACGTCACTGGCGTCGTCGTGTCACCTTGCCCCACCTGACCTTGCACGTTGCTACCCCAACATTTCAATGTGTTGTCGCTAAGCACAGCACACGTAGTGCTCTTCCCAGTTGCGACCGACGTGGCCGTGAGACCAGTTCCCAAGTTGACAGATAGCAATGCGTCGCCCATCTCACCAGCGCCATCGCCACGGTCATTTGTGTCACCGAGTCCTAACTGACCATTGGAGTTGTTGCCCCAACACTTCAACGTGTTGTCGTTCAACACGGCACAAAAGTACTCATCCCCTGCTGCGATTGACTTTGCGGTTTTCCCGGTTCCCAAGTTGACCGCAGGTGCAGCCGCTATGGATGGTGTGCCACCGTCACCCAAATCTGTTGTGTTGCCTTGACCCAACTCACCGTCGTTATTGCGACCCCAACACTTCACTTCACCGAGATTCAAAATTGCACACGCCGATTCGGCACCCACAGCAATCGCGGTGGCGGTTTTGTTAGTTCCGAAATCAATAGCGGAAAGATTGGTGCCCATCTCGCCAGCGCCGTCGCCACGGTCATTTGTGTCACCAAGCCCCAGTTGTCCGTACTGGTTTTCACCCCAGCACTTCACTTTGCCGTCACTTAGCAACGCGCATGTGAATTGATTACCCGCACCAATAACCCGCACGATGACACCAGTTCCTAGATCAATAGTTGGCAATGCAGACATCAACGTGCCAACACCATCACCGACATCTGTGGTGTTGCCTTGACCTAGTGCGCCGGAAGCGTTGTTGCCCCAACACTTCACCGTTCCGTTGTCGAGCAGTGCGCAAGCGTGTTGTGTGCCAGCGGTAATTGCAGTTGCGCTACGACCCGCACCCAATGTGATGGCGGTCAGTGCAGCCATGTCCCCTGCTACCCGGCCAACATCTGTCGTGCTGTCGCGACCAAGTTCTCCGTTCGCGTTGTCACCCCAGCATTTCACCGTGCCATCGTTCAGTAATGCACATGTGAAATTTTCACCAGCAGCCAGTTGAATTTGTTCTGTTGATATTGCGGGCGTTGATTGCGATGACACAGACGCGCTCGATGCAACTTGAGCGAACATGCCAAGTATCAAGGTGGACGCCATTACAACAAGAATCGCAATAGCGACATATTTTTGGCGATTGGAAGCAACACGCATGGGGGATCACTCCTTGTGGTTGTTGCGATACAACCTAGTAGTGAATATTCGCTCTGTTACATCAGCCTTTGCGTTTTTGTAGCAACGCTGTGACGATTTTCCCATCAGCTTTGCCTTTTGATGCTTTCATTACTGCGCCAACTAACGCACCGGCGGCTTTTTCTTCGCCCGCGCAATATTTGGCCCATGCATCGGGCTGTGCCGCAATTGCAGCGTCAACCATTTCTTCTACCGCTGAGTAATCCATCGCTTCAAATCCGTGTGCCTGCGCAATTGCAGCGGGATCACCGCCTCCATTTTCAACGATTTCAGAAAGTATGGTTTTGGCCTGCGTCGCGGTCACTTTTCCGTCACGTTCCATCAGTGTGAGAGCGGCAATGTCAGATGCAGGAATAGTTGGTTGATCACCGATTTCCGCAAATGCCTGCAACACATAAATCAAGGTCTTGGCAGCATCTCCACCCACTTGTGCAACTTGGGCAACATAGGCATCTTGTCCGCGTTCAACGACAACAGTGACTGCTTCACCTTCAACGTCTGCTCCCGTTAGCACCGACAATTCTGCACGACGCTGTGCCGGAAGTTTTGGCAGCGCATTTCGCACGTTGTTCACCCACTCTGCACTTGGTGCAAGAGGAACAAGGTCGGGCTCTAGGAAATACCGATAATCATCTGCGTCTTCTTTTGTTCGCAAAGTGTGCGTGCG
>CAYVAV010000007.1:0-50617 GCA_964449085.1 uncultured Bifidobacterium sp. | reverse complement strand
GTCCATCAGCATCGTCCCAGTGACGGGTCTCTTGACGAATGGTGCCACCGCTTTCAATGATGTCGTACTGACGACGTGCTTCATATTCGATTGCACGACCAAGTGAACGAATCGAGTTCACGTTTTTGATCTCACACCGCGTACCGAATGGTTCTCCAATGCGGTGCACAGACACATTTGCGTCACAACGCATGGAGCCCTCTTCCATCTTTGCATCGCTTGCGCCAATCGCCACCAAAATTGCGCGCAATTCACTGACGTACTGACGAGCTTGCTCACTGGTACGAATGTCAGGATGCGACACAATCTCAACAAGTGGCACACCGGCACGGTTGAAATCAATCAATGAATAATCACTGCCATGAATACGACCTGTTGCACCACCAATGTGTGTGCTCTTGCCCGTGTCTTCCTCAAGGTGCGCACGCTCTACTCCGATACGAATACCACCAGGCAACATTAAGTATCCGTTGACGTTTAACGGTTGGTCGTATTGGCTGATCTGATACGCCTTTGGCATGTCTGGGTAGAAATAATTCTTGCGGTGAAACGTGCACGGCTGCACGGTGCAGTTCAGTGCGAGACCAATACGCATGGCCAACTCCACTGCGTGTTTGTTGAGAACCGGCAATGCACCAGGCAGACCGAGAGTGACCGGATCGATATTGGTGTTTGGTTCATCACCGAAGCGGTTGGGTGACCCGCTGAACAACTTGGTCTTTGTGTCAAGCTCGACATGGACTTCAAGTCCGACAACAAGTTCCCAGCCGTCAGGCAACAACGACTCACTCATCGCTTGCCTCCTTGTGCTGCTTCAAGCGCACCCGCGACTTTGAACATCGGCACTTCACCCAAAGCGGGTGCCAACACTTGCACACCGACCGGCAATCCGTGCGCACCTGTTCCAAATGGGACACTCACTGCAGCATGTCCGGCCAAGTTGGTGGGAATTGTGTAGATGTCGCACAAGTACATCGACATCGGATCGTCTACCTTGTCGCCAAATGGGAATGCCACCATTGGTGATGTGGGCATCATGATGACATCACACTGTGAGTATGCGCGATCAAAATCCTGCGCGATCAACCTGCGCACTTTCAGAGCCTTGCCGTAATAGGCATCGAAATAGCCAGCCGACAGTGCGTATGTGCCGATAATGATGCGTCGCTTTACTTCATCACCAAAACCGTCAGCACGCGTCACGCCATACATCGCATTCACATCAGGAGCTTGTTTACGCATTCCATATCGGACTCCGTCATAACGAGCAAGATTGCTACTCGCTTCTGCTGGAGCTATCAAGTAGTACGCAGTTAGTGCGTAACTAAACGATGGCAATTGCACGTCAACAATTGTTGCTCCTGCTTTTTCCATCGCAACAAACGCTTCGTTCAGTCGCTGTGTTACTTCAGGCTCTGCACCTTCAGGCAAATCTGTTACGCGTCCGATGCGCATGCCGGAAACACCATCTGACACCGCACTACGAAAATCTGGTACATCTTTCGGGATGGACGTTGAGTCCATCGGGTCATAGCCCGCGATCGCTTGCGTTATCACAGCAGCATCGGTCACCGTTGTTGCAAAAGGACCAATTTGATCCAGACTGCTTGCGAACGCGACGAGTCCGTAACGGCTCACCAATCCATACGTTGGCTTCACGCCAACAACACCGCACAAGGCTGCAGGTTGACGAATACTTCCACCGGTATCGCTACCCAAACTCACAGGAGCAAAACCAGCAGCAACTGCAGCGGCGCTTCCACCACTGCTTCCACCAGGAACTCGCGAGGTATCAAGAGGGTTACGGGTTGGTCCGAAGGCAGAGTTCTCGGTGCTTGAACCCATCGCAAACTCGTCAAGGTTTGTCTTGCCGACGGAAATTGTTCCGAGACCGCGCAGCGTCGAAACAACTGTGGCGTCGTATGGCGGCTTCCAGCCTTCAAGAATCTTTGACGAACACGTGGTGGGAACGCCACGTGTGCACAAGTTGTCTTTCAACGCAATGGGAACACCAGCAAGTGCACCCAACTTTTCTCCTGCTGCAATCGCTGCGTCTACTGCGTCAGCCTGTGCACGTGCTTCGTCAGCAGTGACGATGTTGAATGCGTTGATCTCTCCATCTCGTGCTTCAATGCGGGCCAGGTAATGATCAATCACTTCACGAGCTTTGACTTGCTTGCTCGCGACCGCATCAGCAATGTCTACGACTGTGTTAGGAATCGCAGCCATTGCTTACTCCGTCAGTCCGATAATTGGCGGAACGCGAAAACGACCGTCTTCTGCATCCGGTGCAACACTCAACACTTCGTCCCGATCAAGACACGGTTGTACGACATCTTCACGCAATACATTTACGAGCGGATATGCCTGAGTCATTGGCTCTACTGAGCTCAGGTCGAGAGCGTCAACATCTTTGAAATGTTGCAGCACTTTTGCCAATTGTTCAGTGAAATGGTCAATGTTCGCCTCGTCAATGTCGAGACGTGCAAGACGGGCCACTTTGGCAACGTCTGCTGGAGAAATAGAGGAACCAGTGTCAGGCACGGTTCACAGCCTACGAGCGAAGACGGCGTTAAATCTTGGGGTCAACCGGAGGAAAATCAGGTTGACGCTTTTCCAAGAAACTCTGCACACCCTCTTTGAAGTCGGGACGTGTGAACGACTCACGCATCAACATGAGTGCGTTGAGGCTCGCCGTCTTCACATCTGTGCCGTAGTCGTTGTACACCTGGCGCTTCATGACCGCCATCGACGATGGTGAAACGTTCATCGCAAGATCAGCCGCGTACGCCAATGTGTATTCCATTAGTTCTTCCGGTGGCAGAACCTTGTTCACCATCCCCATCGCCGCTGCTTCTTCAGCAACGATGACACGACTTGACATCATTAGATCAAGAGCGTTTGATTGACCAACAAGACGTGGCAACACCCACGACAAACCGTATTCACCGATAAGTCCGCGCTTTGAAAACGCGCAAGTGAACTTCGCGCCGGCAGCCGCAAAACGAATATCGCACATCAATGCCTGCACAAGACCAAGACCTGCAGCAGCTCCATTGATCGCAGAGATCACGGGCTTTGGAATACGTGTGATTTCGTCTTGCATACGACCATCAAGAATTGACTTATCTTCTTTTTGTTCTTTCGCTGGTCCACTCGGAATCTGCTGCAAACTTCCCATGTCAGCGCCTGCGCAATATCCCTTACCAGCACCAGTGACAACGATGACGCGCACTTTTGGATCGGCAACACACTTGTCGATGTATTCGAAATACAACTCACCGAGACGCGACGTCCACGCATTCAAGCGATCAGGGCGATTCAACGTGATGAGTCCGATGCCGGGCTCGCGGATTTCAAAAAGTACTTCGTCACTCATGACGGTTCACCGTAGACGCTGGAAGACCGTCGTCTGAATTTGAGGGACGAGCACGCCCTGTCACCAGCACTGCAATAGATATGGCGAAAACGATGATCGACATCCATTGATTCCAGCGCAAACCCGCAATCTCATGGGAACGGTCGATGCGCAGGCCTTCAATAAAAAAGCGCATCGCCGTATACCCCGCGACATACACCGCAAAGAGACGGCCGGGACGCAAGGCAACGCGTCGCTCCACTAGCAACAACAGTCCCGCAAGCAACAAGCAACCGATTGATTCGTAGAGAAAGGTTGGATGAAATGTGGTGCCTGGTGGATATCCCGCAGCGATCGTCTTTACATCGCTGATTTCCAGCGCCCACGGAAGGTCCGTTGGCTTGCCAAATAGCTCTTGGTTGAACCAGTTGCCCCAACGACCGATTGCCTGTGCGACTGGAAGCGCTGGCGCAACAGCGGTGAGAGCCATGAGTGGTGCAATCCCCATCTTTTTGACACGCCACAACCCGACGAGAACACCAATGACGACGCCGCCCCAAATTCCAAGGCCACCCTCCCATACTTTGAACATGTCGCCACGACGACCGTCAAACGAGCTCCAGTCGGTTAGGACGTGGTACAAACGTCCGCCAACAACGCCGGCTGGCACCGCCCATAGTGCAATGGAAGTGACGTCCTCTTTCTTGCCGACACCAAGACGAGCAAATCGCCGACCGGTGATCATCACTGCCGCAACAACACCGAGAGCGATCATCAATCCGTACGCGTTGAACTTCAGTGGGCCAATAGAGATGGAGCCACTCGATGGACTAGGGATAGTGCCGACTACTGGAATAGAGAAAACATCGGCAATAACGGAAGTGAAATGCACGTTTTCGAGTGTAGGTGGTTGACGAACAAGTACGGGGCTGGTGGACTTACGAGGTGTCCCGCGTCAGATCATCTTCTCGCGCGCGCCGTATTGACGGATACGCCCTCGCGGCCGTTGCCCCAGTAATTGCTCTGTTCCCCGTTTGGGCTCTCGCAGTTGCAGTGTTTTGGTGGATCACCACTTTGTTTATGAACGTTTCCTATCTGGTGTTTGCCGGCATCTGGCTTCTATCAGGAATCATTTTGTTTCTACAACCAACACAAAAACTCGTACTACGACGATTGCTGGGAGCGCGGAAACCAACAGCGGTCGAAAAAGAAAAACTGCAGCGAGCATGGAGCCTTGTCGCGCAAGCAAATCACCTCCATCCTTCTCAATTTGTCTTGGCCGTGATTGATGCCGATGATGTGAATGCTTTTGCATCAGGTGGTCATCTTGTTGTCGTCTCCAGTTATGCGGTTGACAATCTGTCTCATGAACAATTAACAGGTGTGCTTGCACATGAACTCAGCCACCATCTTGGGTCACACACAATTGCATTGACAATCGCTCAGTGGTTGAGTTTGCCCATCATTGCTCTTGCTCGAATTGGCTTCTACTTACAAAACGTCGCTCGTGCAGCATCGTCTTCGTTTGCACCACGATCTCAAGTTGTGCAAATGCTTGAACGAGTTCTCGTTTCGTTGCTCACTGTTATATCGAAGATTTTTCTTTTTGCTCTCACCATTTCTCAACAGTTGGGCAACATCGCAGGTAGAGGAACAGAATTCAAAGCTGATGAACGTGCCGTTGATATGGGCTTTGGTAAGGAACTCTCGTCCGCCCTGCGTCATGTTGTCGACAGCGGCCTAGGCGAAAGGCCAAGTAATTGGCGTGACAAATTGACTAGTGCTCACCCGCCTGCTCGAACGCGAGTGGCACGAATCGACGCCGGTTTGCGGCAACGCCAGTCTCAGAATCGCCGATAACAGCACTGCCGATAGCGTTGGGTCCCGTGATGCTCGCGATCCACGCAACCGACCTCGTGCGTGTCTTTGGCGACAACACTGCCGTCAACGGTGTCTCGTTATCAATCGCCCAAGGTGAGATCTATGGATTTCTTGGGCCAAACGGAGCGGGCAAAAGCACAACTGTGCGCATGCTCACCACCTTGTTGAATCCCACGTCCGGTACCGCGTATGTGGCAGGTCATGACATTCGAAATGACACCGAAAACGTTCGACTTCGTATCGGCGTGGCGTTACAAGAATCTGCACTTGATCCAAAACAAACAGGTCGTGAGATTCTTGACATGCAGGGTCGACTCTATGGCCTTTCGAAAACTGAACGCCGTACACGTGTAAATGAACTGTTATCACTCGTCAACATCGGAGATGCAATCGACAACCGCATCGCCACGTACTCAGGCGGTATGAAACGACGTCTCGATCTTGCAGCTGCTCTCGTTCACCAACCACAAGTGCTGTTTCTCGACGAACCCACCACCGGTCTTGACCCTGTGAGTCGTTCAACGGTGTGGGACGAAGTTCGTTATCTCAATCGCGAACTCGGTATGACCATTTTTCTCACGACGCAATACCTCGAGGAAGCTGACGCACTCGCTGATCGCGTTGGCATCATTGCAAAGGGCCGCATCGTTGCAGAAGGAACTCCAACAGAACTGAAGCGTTCGATTGGATCAGACGTGATCGCTGTTCGCATCAATGCTGATGATGGAGAACGCGCACGTCAATGCATTTCACAAATCGCTGGCATAGATGCGGTAGAAGTGAACGGCGAACAACTCATCGTCAGTGCAACAAACGGTGCTGCTGTGGTTAGCCCTGTTGCCGTTGCATTATCAGAGAGCAAAATTGCCGTAACAGAACTGACGTTACGCACTCCCACTCTTGACGATGTGTTCTTGCACACCACGGGCGCACGTATGCAAGCAGACGAGGCAATGGCATGAGTGAGACATCGCCCATCGACTCGCACGCGCAATCACGCGTGACAGCACGTCGCGCTGGATTCTTTCGAGATCTCGGTTCAGTCGCGTTGCGTGCATTACGACTTGTCTCACGAGATTCAGAAGCGGTGCTCCCCGCACTCATCATTCCAATGTTCTTTTTGCTTGTGAACATTGGAGCACTCCAAAGTTTCGTAGAAGAGAACTTGCCACCTGGTTTTGACTTCAAAGGTTTCCAGATTCCCGTTTCGGTTGTGTTCGCCGTTACTGGTATTTCGCGTGCCGGATCGCTCGTATTAGACGTGCAAGACGGATATCTCGACCGTCTACTTCTCACACCGGTTAGTCGTTCCACATTGTTAATGGGGCTCATGGTGGCGGACTTTGTTGTGGTGATACTCATGACTGTTCCCGTGCTCGTTCTGGGTGCACTCATCGGTGTCACATTTGCGACTGGTTTTCTGGGGCAGATTGTCTTTGTCCTTATTGCCGCTACATGGGGTCTTGCATTCACCGGCTTTCCGTACGCAATCGCATTACGTACCGGCAACCCCGTCGCTGTCAATAACGCCTTCTTGCTGTTTTTTCCGTTTGCGTTCCTCACCACTGCATTCATTCCGCAGGAACAAATGACGGGCTGGCTGTCCACGGTCGCCGATTACAACCCCACCACCTACCTACTTGCTGGGATGCGCTCGCTCATTCTCACCGGGTGGGATGGCACAGCAATTTTCCAGGCTGCCCTTGCCATTGTTTTGGTGGGCACCGTGTCATTTACATTGGCGTTTGCCGCACTTCGCGGCAGAGTAAAGCACCGGTAATTGAAAGACCCCCATGACCAGCCTTGCTAACGATCCATTTATCGCTGCCGCTCACGGACAACGCGCCAGTCGCACCCCAGTGTGGTTTATGCGTCAGGCCGGTCGCAGCCTTCCGGAATATCGTGCGGTGCGAGGCAGCGGAAGCATTCTTGATGCGATCAAAAAGCCTGACCTCTCAGCCGAAATCACCTTGCAGCCGGTGCGACGGTACGGAGTGGATGCAGCAGTGTTGTATTCCGACATTGTGGTACCCGCACATGCCGTGTCGTTTGGAATTGATGTGGCGCCTGGAACTGGACCAGTTGCAGAAAAACCATTTCGTTCCGAATCAGACTTGACGCGTTTGCGCGAATTACAGCCAGAGGATGTGTCGTATGTGTCCGACACGGTAGATCTTTTAGTACGCGAATTACAGATTCCACTCTTAGCGTTTGCCGGTGCTCCATTCACCGTGGCCAGTTATCTCATCGAAGGACGTCCCAGTCGGACGTATCAAAACACTAAGCAACTGATGCGAGCAAACACGGCGCTTTGGCACTCACTAATGGAGCGACTTACACAACACGCCGTCACTTTTATCTCAACCCAGATTTCCCACGGAGCAGAAGCATTTCAATTATTTGATTCATGGGCCGGTTCATTGTCACGAGCCGATTACGACACATATGTTCGCCCTCATAGCGCGCAAGTGTTCTCCCAACTTCGTGAACGTCATCCCAATGTTCCTGGTATTCACTTCGGAATCGGTTGTGATCATTTGCTCGAATCAATGAATGCCGTCGGTAACGCGGTGATCGGTCTGGATTGGCGCACGCCAATTCGCACCGCACGCACGCGTTTAGGCCCCAACACTGTTGTGCAAGGAAACTTAGATCCTGCGCTTGTACTTGCAGGTCGTGACATTGCGATTGCTGGAGCGAACGACGTTCTTGCAGATAACGACAGCCATCCTGGACACATCTTTAATTTGGGTCATGGAGTACAGCCAGACACCGACCCCGAGATCTTGCACGAAATCGTGAAACACGTTCATGAAAGGACAACTCGCTCATGACCACTGCCCATACCGCAGTCGTCGTCATGGCGTACGGAACCCCCCGTTCGCGTGAAGACATCCTTCCTTATTACACAGACATTCGTCGTGGTCGCGCCCCAACTCCGGAATTGCTGAAAGAGCTGGAGGATCGTTACGAAGCAATAGGTGGCCTATCACCTCTTGCACAGATCACTGATGCACAAGCTGACGCGATTCAACGCGCTCTCAACGCTGTTGCTCCTGGCGAGTACCACGTGGTGTTGGGACTTAAACATGCAAAACCATTCGTCGAGGATGCAGTGCATGAAGTTGCGCGTCTTGGAATCAAAAAAATCGTTGGAGTTGTGCTTGCTCCACATTTCTCGTCATATTCAATTGGTCAGTACATGGGTCGTGTTCGCGACACGGCAGTCGAATACGGAATTGAAGTTCGCGGGGTCGAATCGTGGGCGACAGAGCCGGCATATGTTGACTTTCTCGCTCGTGACATGAAAGAGAAACTGACATCAATGCCAGAGCGCACAAAAGTGTTGTTCACCGCTCACTCACTGCCCCAACGAATCATCGATGGTGGCGACCCGTATCCCGATGAGTTACGTAGCACCGCAGAAGCTGTCGCATCACAGTTGGGATTATCGCAGTGGTCCCAATGGTCAATCGCATGGCAATCGGCAGGACGCACGCCAGAACCTTGGATTGGTCCTGACATCTTGGCCGTCATTGATGACTTTGCTGCCACTCGCACTACTGATGAACCCATCGACGGCGTCCTGGTGAGTGCGTGTGGCTTTGTTGCTGATCACCTTGAGGTGTTGTACGACCTTGACATTGAGGCGGCAAACCATGCGCGGGCTCGTGGACTTTCGTTTGCACGCACAGCAAGTGTCAACGATGACGCAACTGTGATGGCAGCACTTGCCGCGCGTGTCATTTCGGCATGACATCACCGAAGCATGTAGTTGTCGTTGGCGCTGGCATCACCGGGCTCACGGCTGCATTTTCGCTTGCATCACAGTCAGCACAATCACTCAACATCACCATCCTTGATGCAAACGATCGCATCGGCGGTCTTATTCATACTTCTCCCTTTGCGGGTCTAGAAGCAGTCGATGAAGGCGCAGACGCTTTCTTGTCGCGCGTGCCATGGGCCACCCAACTTGCAAACGACCTCGGACTCACGGGCGCGTTGACATCACCATCTGCGTCTCATGCATGGATTTGGCACGAAAAGATGCATCCGATTCCCGGCGACATCATGTTGGGCGTTCCCGCTTCCGTCGGATCATTTGGAAAAAGTCGACTGTTTACAAATGCAGGAAAATTGCGTGCAGGCTTAGATCTTGTTCTTCCTCGAACGAAAAACAACGATTGCATTGGTGATTACATTCGTCGACGCTTTGGTTCACAAGTTCAAGAACGTCTTGTTGACCCACTCGTTGGGAGTATCTACGCAGCAGATACCGATAATTTCAGTATCGAAGCAGTGCCACAGATTGCATCGCTTACGTCAGCAAGAAGCATGTTGCTTGCCGCACGCAAAGCGCGTTCACAAGTAGTGCCTGACGGACCAGTGTTTTCAACTCCGCTACGCGGAGTTGGCGCGATGGTTACAACATTGGAACAACGTGTCGGTTCCCTCGGTGTGCAGATAAAGACAGGCAACACAGTGTCAAACATCGAGCGAGTAGGTCGCTCGTTCTACATCACCACACAGCATGATCGCATTCAAGCAGACGCTGTGATCTTGGCCTCCCCAGCAGCACACACTGCAAAATTCATGACGTCGTTGAACACCGAGGTTGCTCACGCACTCGCCCACTGGAACCATGCCGACGTCATCTTGGTGACACTCGCGGTTCCACGCGACCAATGGTCCGACGCATTGACCGGAAGTGGCTACCTCGTTCCTAAGCCTGATCAACGTTGGGTCACGGCGGTTTCATTTGGTTCGAACAAGTGGGCCCATTGGAAAAATAAAAACAATGACATGATTCTCCGCGTATCGCTTGGTCGCGACGGAGTTGAAGTAATGCACCTCTCAGATGACGACGTGGTGAATTTGGTGCTCGCCGATCTCACACTGCATTTAAGTCGCGACATTGCACCGCGAGAGACGCGCATCACTCGCTGGGTCGACGCGTTCCCGCAATATCGACCACACCACTTTTCCGCTCTTGCTCATATCGAAAACATGCTTCGCACTGATGCTCCGGGAATCTTCCTCGCAGGCGCTAGTTACAGAGGAATTGGTATTCCTGCATGTGTGCAACAAGCAAGAAACGTTGCGCAAACCACGGCGGAGTATCTCTCCAATCTGGCAGACTAGAAACCAATGTCTCATCTGTGCTCGCGCCCAATTCGTCCCGTTGCAGCACTTGTAATTGCATGCGCGCTGTCCATTGGTCCCATCGCAACAGCAGTTGACGCGAACAGTGTTTCGACCAATGAAAAATCAAAGAGCGAACAAACAAAGAACGAAACATCAAAAGATGCGGCCAACAAAAAACAGCACCGATCAAGCGCGCGCTTACCAGCTGAAGGCACCCACCTGGGAATGATGTTCATCCCTCGCCTCAAGATGCGTAGTGTCATTGTTGAAGGCGTCACTGACTCGATGTTTGACATCGGTATGGGACACTGGCCGGGAACCGCTATGCCTGGTGAACGTGGCAATGCCGTGTACGGCGGACATCGCACCGCCGGACCAGCACCGCTCTATTACGTTGAACGACTAAAAGTTGGTGACCCGATCATCATTTTGAAGGGTCTCAAAAAAGTTGAATATCGCGTTATCTCCAAGCGCATCGTCAAACCAACTGCGTTATGGATCACTCATCAATCATCTGGCAGCATGCTGACACTATTTAGTTGTCACCCACGAGGCTCCACCAAGCAGCGCTACGTGATTCAAGCAATACTGAAGAAATGACCCCACTGCTTTTGCGCAACCTGGTTGGTGGGTTGTGTGTAGCTGCGTCAATGCCACCATGGGGTTGGTGGCCTCTCGCCTTTATAGGCATCGCCATCTACGGGGTTGTTCAACTACGTGACACTCTGACCCACAAACAACGCGCCCTCATGGCCTTCACATTCGGTGTTGGTTGGTTTCTTCCATCTGTTGCATGGATGTGGTTCATGACCGCACCGGGATACGTCGTCGCAGTGGTGTTTTTTGCCGGACTGCACGCATTAGCCGCGTGGTGGTCAAGTTCATACATGTCTTCTACTCCGCGAAAACATTCGGCGGGTCTCGCACTTTCTCACACCTTGGTTGAAACACTCCGATTGTCGTTTCCTTTTGGCGGTGTTCCGCTCGCAACATTGGCCATTGGCCAAGCACGTAGTCCGATGGTGTGGCTCGCTCCACTTGGCGGAGTAATTCTCATCACATACATGACATTCCGTGTCTGCATAAAGCCAGGGCGACTACGCGCGATAGGAGTACTGCTCCTCTTGTTCCTCGTTGCACTTGTGTGGTCTCCAACATCAAAAACTGGAGAGTCTCTGCGCATTGCTTTGGTCCAAGGCGGCGGTGAACAAGGAACTCGGGCGGTCAACACAGATCCGCGTGTCGTGTTTGAGCGTCATCTTGTCGCAACGCAGACCATTGAACCCGGAACTGTTGACATGGTCATCTGGCCAGAAAACGTCATTGATGTTGCAAATTTTGAAGACAGTCGTGAACGACTCGAAGTTGCACAAGAAGCAAAGCGTTTAGGAGTACCCATTTCCGTTGGCATAACAGAAGACGTGGAACAAGGCGACGTTGACGGTTTTCTCAATGCTCAAGTAGTTGTCGAAACAAACGGTGATATTTCAGATCGTGTCGACAAAGTGCGACGTGTGCCGTTCGGTGAGTACATGCCCTTGCGTGGTTTTCTCTCAGCACTTGGTGCACCCACCGACCTCGTGCCACGAAATGCGATCGCAGGTGAAGGACCAGCTGCGTTAGACATCGCTGGAACAAAAGCGGGTGTTGTCATCTCGTGGGAAGTCTTTTTTGGTGGAAGAGCAAATGAGGGAATCGTTCACGGTGGCGAATTCATTATGAATCCCACAAACGGTTCGAGTTACACATGGACAATTCTGCAAACACAACAAGTTGCATCGTCACTATTGCGCGCACGAGAACAAGGTCGCTGGGTCGCTCAAGTATCTCCCACTGGGTTTTCCGCATTCATCACACCAACAGGTCGTGTCATAGATCGCACCGATGTGAGCGAGCAAAAAGTGATTGTTGCAACTGTTCCGATGCGCACAGGTCAAACCTTGTACTCCCAACTTGGCAATGCACCTTTTGTGATCGCACTTTTCCTCGCTTGGGGCGCTCTTAGTGCGCCCGCGCTACGACGTCCCCGTTCCAAGGTGGCTACCACCCAGTAGCCTGTGACTTCTATGTCCCCCTCGGCGGATCCCAACGGTCCCTTGCGCATCGCGTACCTCACTTACCGCGGGAAGCCCCACGTAGGTGGACAAGGCGTCTACACCCGCCACCTCACAAAGGCTCTCGTTGATTTGGGGCATCACGTGGAGGTCTACGGCGGTCAGCCCTACCCCGTCCTTGATGATCGGGTGACCATGCATCAACTGCCGAGCCTCGACATTTTTAATGATCAATACCCCGGCCGCTTCCCAGCGTATTGGGAATTGAAGACGTGGCCGGACTGGGTGGAAGTTGGACAGTTCCTCCGCGGAACCTTTGGTGAACCAAAGTCATTCAGCATTCGTGCACGTCGCGCATTGTCAAAACGTCTCGGCGATTTCGACATTGTGCATGACAACCAGTGTCTTGGTACCGACATCTTGAAAATCGAAAAGATGATTCCCACTGTCGTCACGTTGCATCACCCCATCACCAAAGATCGCAAATTGGAAATGGATCATGCACCGAACTGGTGGAAGCGTGCCGGTGTTTCACGCTGGTATTCATTCGTGAAAATGCAAGGCAAGGTTGCCAGTCAGATGCCACGCATCGTGGTTGTCAGTGAAAACAGCATTAAAGACATTCATGAAGACATGGGCGTTTCTCTCGATCGGATGCGTCTCGTACCAGTCGGTGTTGACCCCGATCTGTTCTCACCACTACCTCATGTACAACGTAAACCAGGACATCTCATCACCACCGCGTCTGCTGACGTTGCACTAAAGGGACTTTCATATCTTTTGGAAGCAATGGCAAAACTACGCACCGAGCGAGACGTGTCTCTCACAATCATTGGTAAACCAAAACCGGGCAAGAGCGCAGACCTCATCGAAAATCTGGGTTTGTCTGACTGTATTTCTTTTGTATCTGGCGTTCCTGATGAGCGCATTGTTGAGTTGTATGCAGAAGCGGAACTCGCGATCGTGCCGAGTTTGTACGAAGGTTTCAGCCTTCCGGCAATTGAAGCAATGTGTACGGGGACGTGTCTTGTCGCTACAGACGGCGGTGCTCTTCCGGAGGTCACCGGTAAAGACGGTGACACAGTGTTGAGTTGTCCTGCCGGTGATGCGGGTGCCCTTGCCACGGCGATCGCACGTGGTCTTGATGACGCAGAGCTTCGATCGCGTGTCGGTGCTGCTGGTCGTCAGCGCGTGGTTGAGCGGTGGAGTTGGCGTCATTGTGCTGCCCTCACAGTTGACCAATACCGCGAAGTGCTCGCGATGCCCCACAACATCGCCAAGTCACGTAGAAACGCCCGCAAGTAGGACATACGAAAATGTTGACGATTCGTTTTGACACACTTGGACTACGACCTGGTGATCGTTTCCTTGACGCAGGTGCCGGTTTTGGACGGCACGCGTTTGCGGCAGCGCGGATGGGAGCAGTTGTCACTGCACTTGATTATGCAGAAGATGAATTGGTGTCAACCCGCAACACATTTGCCGCGATGCTCACGTCATCTGAAATTGATGAACGGTCATTTGGTGGAGTGTTGCGCGGAGACGCAACACGTTTGCCGTTCGCGGACAACACGTTTGACTGTGTCGTCACTTCTGAAGTACTTGAACACATTCAAGATGATGTCAGCGCAATCGCTGAACTCACTCGTGTCCTTAAGCCAGGCGGTCGACTTGGAGTCACCGTTCCCACGATGTGGCCGGAGAAGATCAATTGGATGTTGTCTGAGGAATACCATGCGCCCATTAGTCCAGGTGGTCACGTACGCATCTACAGTGCAACGGAATTGAAAGCGAAGTTGCGTACAGCGGGACTCAGCGTTGACACCACTCATCACGCGCACGCATTGCACTCACCGTATTGGTGGTTGAAATGTGCGGTTGGCCCATCAAACGACTTACATCCTCTTGTTGTGAAATACCGCAAGTTTCTCGAGTGGGACATCATTGAGGGACCGCGCTCCACACGTATCGCAGAGAAAATTCTCAACCCGGTGCTCGGTAAAAGTTTTGTCGTCTACGCCACTAAAAAGAATGCGCGCGCAAACGCAACAAAAATGGAAGAACGTGTGAGCGCATGACGACACAATCTTTTCCGCACCTCCCCGGCATTTTGTCAACTGCCGACTTGGCGCGAACAGCAGATTCCATTGAGCGTTTACAGCTCGATAACGGAATGATTATGTGGTATCCGAATGGTCATTGTGATCCATGGAACCATGTTGAGACTGCCATGGCACTTGACGTTATGGGACGTCACGATGCAGCAATGCGCGCATACAGGTGGCTTGCCAATATTCAACGTGAAGATGGAAGTTGGCACAATTACTACCTGCCAGATGGCTCTATCGAAGAAGCAAAACTCGACACCAACGTGTGCGCATACATCGCCACTGGTTTATGGCACCACTGGCTCAGTACGAACAACCTCGATGATGTTGTAGAGATGTGGCCAACGGTGAAACGCGCGATGGCATGGGTGCTATCGATGCGCACACCAAATGGTCTTATTGTCTGGGCAAAGGAAGTCGACCATTCGCCGTGGGACTATGCACTGCTCACCGGTTGCTCGTCAATACGACACGCACTCCACAGTGGTGCATTACTCGGTGACCTACTCGGCGACCCTCAACCACACTGGCGCGACGCAGCTGCGTTGCTCGATCGTGTCATTCGCACAGAACCAGATGCTTTTGAGCCAAAGCATCGCTGGGCAATGGACTGGTACTACCCGGTTCTTACAGGTGCACTCACTGGGCCCGCGGCAAAAGCCCGCCTCGCAGAAGGCTGGGACACGTTTGTTCTTGATGATCGTGGTGTGAAGTGCGTAAGTGATGAGCCATGGGTGACAGCAGCAGAAACCGCAGAGTGTGCAATTGCACATTGCGCGGTGGGAGACCGCGAAACCGCACGCGAGCTGTTGTTATGGACGCTGTCACATCGTCATGAAGATGGTGCGTATTGGACTGGTGTTGTCTACTCGGTTGATCCCGATAAAGAGATGGAGCACTTCCCTGCACACGAACGCAGTTCTTACACGTCTGCTGCGATCATCTTGGCCGCCGATGCTATTTGTACAACATCGCCTACGAGTGCAGTGTTTACTCCGACACTCGGCGTAGAACACGTAAAGACCCAGTAACAGACTCTTCTTGAAATAGCCCGCTACGTAGCGCGGGAAGATAGATGTTCTCATACGGTGGTCGTCCACCATCTTTAGGGTCGGGAAAGACGTCGTGAATGGCGAGCGTGCCACCAACTGCAACGTGTGGTGTCCAGCCTTCGTAATCCAAAGTTGCAGGTTCCACGCCGTGTCCGCCATCAATGAATAAGAAAGACAATGGTGTTGACCAGTAGCGGGCAATCGTTGCGGAATTGCCCACCACTGTCACGACCACATCTGATAATTGCGCGTCAATGATTGACTGTCGAAAAAATGGCAACGTATCCATACGACCGGTACGTGGGTCAACAAGAGATGAGTCGTGCCATTCCCATCCGGGTTGATTTTCTTCACTACCAAAATGATGATCCACCGCAAACAAAGTGACATTCGCGCGACGTGCCACGTTTCCTAACCACACCGTTGAGCGTCCGCAATAACTTCCCACTTCCACCATCGGAAGTTGAGGCAAACGTTGCGCAGCCTGAAGAGCAACTATGTATAACGCATCGCCTTCGTCAGCAGGCATGAATCCATTGATTGCTAACGCGCGATTTCGAACGTCAGCGGGTACTGACTCCATGAGTGTGATTCACCATGAATCCCAGTGGATCACCGAGTCTGCAGGCGGGCGTTTCGCTGGTTTGAAATCGGTGCCCACCGTGTATGCCAATGGCGACAGGCACGCTTGCTGCACCGAATCGAACGGAATGCCGAGAATCTCTGCAACACGCTGTTCTTGCACAAGATGAAGAGTTGTCCACGCTGTACCAAGACCCCGTGCACGTGCGGCCAACATAAAACTCCACATCGCAGGCAAGATGTTTCCCATCTGCGCAGCAGCTGATACCGCCGGTGCACCATCGATGCGTCCAGCAGCGTTACAACCAATTACGAGTGCAGGAGCATCCCCCATGCGCTCTCCAAGAAAGTCGGCGGAACTGGCAGAGCGCTTTTGCTGCGCATTGAACTCATCAGAGCCTTTGTCAATCGACCCGATGTACACGCCATCCCATGTTTTGTACATCTCGTAGCACTCGCGGTACACCTCGCCCACGGCCTTGCGTTTGGCGGGGTCCTTCACGATCATGAACTGCATCGACATGTTGTTGGAACCAGAAGGCGACTGCATGGCAATCTCCACACACTCACGAATGACCTCGTCTTCGACTGGGCGAGAAAAATCAAGGCGCTTGCGGACCGCGCGGGTGGTGGTGAGTAATTGGTCGGGGTTTAAAGGCAAAAGTGACACGAGACGACCCTACTACGGGGTCGTACTATGGGGACGTGGTCTCAGCCCTTGATGAACTTGTCCGTTTACTTGACCTTGAACGAATCGAAGTCAACCTGTTTCGTGGAAACTCACCGGATGAGAATCGACAGCGCGTGTTTGGTGGGCAAGTAGCAGGTCAGTCACTTGTTGCCGCCTCGCGCACCGTTGACTCAACGACTCGCTTCGTGCACTCGCTACATGCGTATTTTCTTCGTCCGGGTGACCCAACAGTTCCCATTGTCTATGAAGTAGATCGAATTCGTGATGGACGAAGTTTCTCCACGCGTCGCGTTGTCGCGATTCAAAATGGCGAGCCAATTTTTAACCTGCAAGCAAGTTTCCACGCGCACGAACCAGGACTTGATCATCAAATTCCTATGCGCCCTGGAGTACCTGCGCCAGACACGCTCCCTGATTTCAAGACGCGAATGGAACCACACAAACATCTGATTGGCGATTGGTACGAGCGTCCTCGTCCCATCGATCTCCGTTACGTGAGCGGAGATCCCTTCACACGGAGTGGAACCGCACACGGGCAACAGGTATGGATGCGAGCTGACGGTGCACTACCTAATGACCCCGTGTTACATGCGTGCATCGTGACTTATGCCAGCGACATGACACTGCTTGACACCACCTTGTTGCCTCATGGCCTTACATGGGCAGACAGCGATGTGCAGATGGCAAGCCTTGACCACGCAATGTGGTTTCATCGCCCGTTCCGTGCTGATGATTGGCTGCTCTACGACCAATCAGCGATGTCGACATCGGGATCACGCGGCCTCGCGGCTGGCTCGATCTTCAATCAAGCGGGAGACCTCGTTGTGACTGTCGTTCAAGAGGGTCTCATACGCGTCAAACGGAACTAATTGTCCCGCATACTGGTCCCACAGTTCATCGAGAACAGGCACACAAAATGAGCACAAAAAGACTCTTCGTTTTCACGTCACTTGTACTTTCTGCATCACTCGCTCTTGCAGCGTGTGGTAATGACGATTCAGCAAATACTGATTCCAGTGCGGCACCAAGTGATTCGGTTGCAAGTGATACAACTACACCTGTAACTACAACAATTGCTGATCTGCCGATTCCGGAGACGCTCACTGCGACCGAAGTGATGAAAGCCGACACACCAATGGCCATCGTTGAGCGCTCTCCAGAAGACCCGTTTGTCTACGTGTTGGGTCGTGATGGTTACGTATTTCGCTACAGTGCCGATGGCACGAAACTTGCCGACAGCTTGGACATGACAAACAGAACACGTCCAGCCGTTGAAGGTGGTCTTCTCGGATTAGCTTTCCTAAAAGTTGATACCACGTGGTACGCCTACGTTCACTACACCGATAATGAAATCGCAAACACCATTGTTGATGAATACAAAATGAACGACGCTGGAGACTTCATTGTTGAATCTCGTCGCATGGTGATCACTTTTGAACAGCCCTACCCCAACCACAACGGTGGCGATCTGAAGATCGGACCCGACAACATGCTGTACATCGCGTCTGGCGATGGTGGAGATGGTGGCGACCCTCAGCGTTACGCAATGAAGACTGACAATCTTCTAGGCAAGATCTTGCGTATCGATCCTGCGCCGACTGCAACAACACGCAACGCTGATACCTACAACATTCCCGCGGACAACCCGTACGTTGGTTTTATTGACAAAAAGGGAAACCCTGCACGTGGCGAAATCTGGTCAATCGGATTGCGTAACCCGTGGCGTATCGACATTGATCCAACCGGAACTTTGTGGATCGCAGACGTTGGTCAAAATCGATGGGAAGAGATCAGCATGTCTGCCCCCACTGGCACCGACAAAGTGGGTGGCAAAGGCGCCAACTTCGGATGGAGTGCGTTCGAGGCAACACACGTCATGAACCCTGAGATGACCGCTGAAAACCACACACTTCCCGTCTTTGAATACGAACACGTTGATGGTGCCTGCGCCATTAGTGGAGGCACAGTCATCACTGGTGGCAACATCCCTGCGTTGAATAACTGGTACCTATACAGCGACTCTTGCCACGGAAAGATTGCAGGAATCAAAGTCGTCGACGGCACAGTTCAAGACAGTCGCATGTTCACCGAATCTTTGGGATCAGTTATCTCGGTACAACAAACCTCGCGCGGTGTATACGCGCTCGCATACGGTGGTGCGATTTACAGAATAGATGTCTAAAGCACGCAATCGTGTCTAGCGACGCGCACCCATAAACATGCCACGTAATGCCTGGTAGTTCTCAATGCAATGGCCTGCACCAAGAACAACAGCTTCCAGTGGCTGTGGCGACATCTGAACGGGCACCTGCGTCTCACGTTCAATACGTTCCGCAAGTCCGCGCAACATGCCACCACCACCAACGAGATACATCCCGCGCGACAAGAAATCTTGCGCCAACTCTGGCGGGGCCTTTGCAAGGCAACGCTTTACCGACATCACAATTGCTGCAACTGGTTCATCAATCGCAAAACGCACCTCTTCCGCGGTGAGTCGCACGGTCTTGGGGAGACCTGACACCAAATCGCGTCCGCGAATATCTGCTTCGCGATCATCGGTTCCCGGTTCGGCTGAACCGATTTGAATCTTGATTTCTTCAGCGGTGCGCTCACCGATGGCAATTCCGTGTTCACGGCGCACATAATTCTTGATCGCTTCGTCAATATCAAAACTGCCAACACGCACGGCTTCGAGTGCAACCACCCCACCAAGACTGATCACCGCTGTTTCACTTGTGCCACCACCGATGTCAATCACCATGTTGCCAACCGGTTCATCGATGGGCAGATTCGCGCCAATTGCTGCCGCCATTGGCTGTTCGATGAGTTGTGCGTCCGATGCACCAGCGCGACGCGTCGCGTCAGTCACTGCACGTCGTTCCACTTCGGTAATCGCAGAGGGAACACAAATTACGACTTTGGGTCGCGTAAAGCGTGAAACACCAACGCGTTGAAGCAACAGACGAATCATTCGTTCGGTGATATCAAAGTCTGTGATTGCACCACCGCGCAGTGGACGCACCGCAACGATGTAACTCGGAGTTCGACCAATCATGTCCCATGCATCATGGCCTGTGGCGAGCACTTCACCAGACTGGCGGTTCACAGCGATCACCGATGGCTCGTTCAGTACGATGCCACGCCCTTTCATGTACACAAGGGTGTTTGCGGTACCTAAGTCAATTGCAAGGTCTCTTGCCATGAAACTATTCCGTGTCTCCTACTTGCGGTAACGCCAATCAGCGCCATCATCACTATCACGCGTAACGGAGCTGCGGCGGGATTCCGGAGACAATGCATCAATGTGACGACGAAATGCCGCGATGCTGTCATCAATACGGCTGCGGCGATAATCCAAATACACAGTGAAAAGCAGTGTCACTCCGGAAACCACGGACAACACAATGAACACTGTCGTCAAAGTTGACATGGCAAGAAGTGACGTCATTGTGACCCTGCAACATCTCGGGGTGAGACAAGATCATGCGCATCAGTGCCCCAGTCAGATCCACCACTCCAGTGTTCCTTCTTCCAAATAGGAGCACTTTCCTTCAATGCGTCGATAGCAAAACGCGCCGCCTCAAACGCCTCTGGTCGATGTGGCGCAGACACGACTGCTATCACCGATGACTCCCCCAATGCGAGGCGCCCAAGGCGGTGCCACAACACGATGCGACCCGCGGTGGGAAAACGCCGGCGCGTCTCGTTGCCGATTTGAGCAAAACGGTCGAGAGCGGCCTCAACGTAGGCCTCATAATCGAGGGCAACCACATCGGAGCGACCATCGGCATGATCGCGCACGGTTCCCGAAAACAACACAACTGCGCCGCAATGAGGCAAAACGGCCCAGTCATAGGCGACCCCGACGGGCAACTCATCGGTGGTGATCTCGTACCACTCGTTCGCCGTCGGTGGCGTGGTCGCAGAAAACGAAAGATGCACGAATACAGCGTATCCCCGACGACACAGCGCAACGCCTGATGATTAGCCTTATACGTCTGTGAGTCACGATGAGTTTGATAATCCCGACTCGGCCCCAGTGCCTCCACACGAACGCCAATGGCGTCATCCCAGCGAATTTGCACAGGAACAACGTCGTGCGTACGAAACAGCGTTAGCAGCCCCTCCACTCAGCAAACGTATTGCCCTTGCATCGATCACGGTGAGCCTCGTGTGTTCCATCGCACTTTTCTCGGTCACTATTCCAAAAGGTGTGGGGGGTCTCTCAGCTGATGATTCTGTTCCAGATACAACAGTGGTTCGCTCGCCAATCGCGACCAAGGTGAAAAATGCAACACCTGCTGTCGGCGAATCTGATAACGAGGACTCAGTGCGCGCTCTCGCCGTTGGTGACAGTGATCTTGTGATCGCCCCAGCCGATACAGCCACAGAAGAAGGCACAATCCCCATTGTCACCAAAAACGGTGAAGTTATTCGCTGTCACATCATTGCTCGTGATGAGTCGACGGGACTTGCAATTCTCGACCTACCTGAAACTGATGATTCCTCGCTTCAACTTGCGGGAATCGCAGATGATGACGCAGCAGATGATTTTGACATCAATGATTTGATGATCATCGAACCCATCACCGGAATTGCAGTCAGCGGCCAGTTGAGTATTTCCACTGCAAAAATTGATCCAGCTACAACGGATGGCGCGGTGCCACTTGATATCGACATTCAAATCAACGGCGTATCAGTTGTTGTCAATAAAAAATCACAAGTTGTCGGTGTTGCATTCACGCGTAACCATTCAACATGGATGTTGCCAATGAAGACAGTCCGAAAATTGATTAACGACGCGCGCGCCGTACGCGACGCACAAGTGCAAATACCGACGCAATAACTGCAACGCCACTTACGCTCATCGCCACAAGTGACAATTCCTGTCGACGCTTCGCACTCAGCGTGCTGATCCACGATCCAGTCGTACCTTCTACATATGCTTCTTCGTTGCTGACGCGTGGCGTCCAACCCAATGCGCGCAACTTCTCGTTCGACACAGTCCAACTGTGGCGTGTGTATTGACGAAGACCCGGTGGAATAGGACCACGCTGTAAACGCCAGCGCAATACGTCAACCACATCACGCGCCCAACTTGGCAACTTCACTCGCAATGGATGCGCGGCTAGTTCGCCCAAGCGCTCTCCACTGATCGCGCCATCGGGAGCCACGTTGAACACTCCATCGGGTTTCACCATCTGAACGAGTGCGATTGCGCTCTCTAGATCGTCGAAATGAAGAAACTGCGCTGACATCACCGAGCCAACTGACTCGCTACTCACTGCGTGAGCCAACGCCAGTACAAGTCGTGAGTTTCCGCTGGGAACGACAATAGGGACGGGACGAAGGATTGTGGCGGTACGACCCGGCTGTTGTGATCGCCACTCTTCCACCAGGGCTTCAGCCGTCAAACATGTCACAGCGAATGTGAACGAAGGGACTGGACGAACAACATCTTCTTCACTCAACGGTGATGGATTGTTTTCCCATGCGCCGTACACCATTGCAGATGACACCAAAATGACGTGAGTGTGGTCTCCACGCTCGGCATCTCCCAAAAATGCGCGGACCTTGTCCGTCGAAGTGTCGCTGCCATTTGCATCCACCACGTCATCGCAACGGAAAATCGGAGAAACCGTATTAGTGCGCGCTGAGGTGGTCGACATGCAACTGAGGCTAACGTGCCATAGCCTTTGTCTGCATGGGCGATGAACCGGCAGAAAATAATCCTTTTCCATTCGGTGGAATGCCATTTTTTGCCGACCTCGCTAAGTCGTTGTCAGCACAAGGACCTTTGAATTGGGACATCGCTACCCAAACCGCTGCGATGGCTGCCGTTGGTGACATTCCCGATCCACAGCCCGAACCTGCAACGCGCTTTGCATTTAATGATCTCGCTGATGTTGCCGACATGCACGTGCGCGACATCACAGGCCTTCCCACCGGCGCACGTGACACGCACAGTGAATTTCACACCACAACACGCGCGTTCTGGGCGCACCGTACTCTCACCGACTTTCGACCACTGTTCACTGAGTTAGCAACATCATTGTCACAACAACCAGACGGTTCTGATGACTCTGCTAACACTGATCCGTTTGCAGCAATGCTGAACAATCTCTCGGCAATGATGGCTCCAGCAATGATGGGTATGTCGATTGGTTCAATGATCGGTGCGCTAGCTCAAAAAGCATTTGGACAATATGATCTTCCACTTGCGCGTCCATTGTCCTCCGACATTCTTGTTGTTCCCTCAACTGTCGATCGTTTCGCTAATGATTGGAGCTTGTCGGTTGATGACGTACGGATGTGGGTACTGATACATGAGTTGTCTTCGCACGCGATCTTGAACACCGACGCTGTCGCTGATGGCATCACCGCACTTGTCACGAAACATGTTGGGGCGTTCCGTCCCGACCCTGGTGCAATTCTCGATCAACTCACCGGACTTGATCCATCTGATCCCGAGGCATTGACAAAAGTACAAGACATTTTTGGAAGTCCCGCCGCGATGCTTGGCGCGGTGCGCTCATCCGAACAAGAACACATGGCTCCCCTACTTGACGCTCACGTGAGTGCAATCATTGCCTACATCGATTTTGTTGTCGACAAAGTCTGTTCGCGGGTGCTTGGTTCTTCAGCACACATTGCAGAGGCTGTGCGTCGCCGCCGCATCGAACTTCACGAAGACACTGCAATGATCGAACAACTGCTGGGTTTGTCACTTAATTCATCTCAGTTACAACGTGGTCGCTCCTTCGTACAAGGAGTCATTGAACGCGCAGGTGACCCCGCAGTGACTCAACTTGTGGAGAAGGTAGGCAACCTTCCCACGCCTAACGAGATCGACGCACCCGGTTTATGGCTTGCGAGACTCGAGATCCAGTAGAACCCTTCGGCGATTTACGCCAGTTTGTGCTGTTGGCAGCGCGCCAAAAATAGAGGCACCCCGCAACACCGGCCAAGCCGACCATGTAAAAACCTCGACTACCACTTGGTGTCAAAATCACCGGAATTAGTCCGGCAAGGACCCACGCCATTTGATTGATGGTCTCAAAGCGCGCGAACGCGCGACCACGGTTCGCATCTGGTGCACCGCTTTGTACGGTTGCTTCAAAGGCAAGTTTTCCAATTGCGGCTGCGGCATTTACCACACCTGCAAGCAAAATTCCGGCAAAAAATCGTCCGCTGAATCCACTTAATAGACCACCAATCGCCACCATTGCCACCGACAACAACAGCATGTTTTCCACCTTCACGCGTTCACGCAAATGTGGTGCAGCAAAGTTCGCAATCAAGGTGCAAAGAGACGCAAACCCGATTGCAACGCCGAACCATACTGTCCCTGCAATCTCCGTTCGTAACCAAAACGCGAGGTGGAAAAACATAAAACCAGTGGCACCACGCAAAACCATCATCGTGCGGGCCGCTCGTAGCACTTCTGGTGAATGAAGTTCCTGCCACTCGAGTTCCTCGACTGGTTTGTCCGCGATTTGCACTTTTGGCAATTTAATCGCATCAAAAAACGCGACAACGAACACGACCGCGCTCAAAAGCAATGTTGCTTTAGTGCTAACAAACTGAATAATGCCGGCGGGAATAACCGCCATGAATCCGACAATGCCAGCGATTTGTCCCAACCGACTATTTGCCTCAACGAGAGCTTTCTCACTTTTCACCGTGGTCGGAACTAGTGCTGACTTGCTAATGGCATAGGTCTTAGACAACACAAGAGCACCGAACGCCAACGGGAAGATCGCCAGACTGTCGTAGTAGTTCATCATTGCGATCATCACGGCCGCGCGTGCAAGAGCGACCATCATCACCACCAGTCGCTGACCACCCTTGATCTTGTCAAGAAAGGGCGCAATGAGCGGCGCGAGTAATGCAAACGGGGCCATTGACATGGCAAGAAACAGAATGACCTGCGTGCGTGCTGCATCGGGACTGATTGACAAGAACAATGAATCCGCGAGCGAGACAGCCATGATCGCCTCACCGGCAATCATCAGCGCGTGAACACGCCCCAACCGTTGAAACGGAGTGGCTTCGGGAAGACCCGGTCCGCGCACCATTCGTGAGGGTCGTTCACTCATTTGTCACACTCTACGCCGACTAGTTGTGCTGGTTCTGCCCCAACGTGTGTTGTGACGAATCTGTCAGGAAATTAATCGGGAATCTAATTAGGAACGAGGTTTTTCGAATTTGTAACCCAAACCCCTGATTGTGATGATTCGTTTGGGATTCGCAGGGTCTTTCTCGATTTTTGCGCGAATGCGTTTGATGTGTACGTCGAGCGTTTTCGTGTCACCCACGTAATCACTTCCCCACACTCGGTCAATCAATGTCTCGCGAGTGAGCACACGACCAGCATTCACCGCTAACAGATACAGCAATTCAAATTCTTTGAGAGGCATATTCAGTTCAACGGAATCAACACTCACAATGTGCTGGTCGGGGTCGATCACAACCGAATCAACTTCCACAACTGACGTGGACACGACTTCGATCTCGCCAGTTGCGTCTGCTGTGCGACGAAGCGCCGCGCGCATCCGAGCAACAAGTTCGCGAATGCGATACGGCTTTGTCACATAATCATCCGCACCCACTTCAAGACCGACAACGGTGTCTATCTCTTCAGATTTGGCGGTCACCATGATGATGGGGACCTGACTGGTCTTTCGAATCTCACGGCATACATCAATGCCCGATATTTTTGGCAACATCACGTCAAGCAAGATGAGGTCTGGGGCTTGTGCAGCAAACACTGTCAGGGCTTCTTCGCCATCTCGCGCAACAACAACATTAAAACCCTCGCGAGATAAACCGATCTGCAGTGCTTCCACAAATGACGGTTCGTCTTCCACAAGCAACACTGTGGGGTTAGCCACGTTCTCCTCCGTTTTCCTCATTCGATCTCACATTGCCCTGTGGCCCCGATCCCGAACGCATTGTGGTTGGCAGGATGAATGTAAAAGTTGATCCTTTTCCGACCGTCGATTCCACAAGCACCTCGCCGCGGTGCATGATTGCCACATGACGCACGATTGCGAGACCCAAGCCTGAACCACCTGTATCTCGACTGCGTGCATCATCTACTCGATAGAAGCGTTCAAAAATTCGATCAAGATGTTCAGGAGAAATACCTTCTCCCGCGTCTGACACCTTCACCGCAACATGGTCACTTGAATCCGAAATATCAATGACGACGTTCGAGTTTTCACAACTGTACTTCACAGCGTTTTCCACCAAGTTTGCAATGGCAGATACCAACTGGCGGTCGTCACCCGCAATTGGTCGAAGCTGTGTCATTGAATTGGTCAAATTGATCTTCACATTGCGAGTATTCGCAAACGGTATGACGCGTGCGATTGCCTCGCGAGTAACGCGTTCAATGTCAACTGATTGATTGATCATCCGACGCCCAAACTCGATACGCGCCAGCTCCAAGAGGTCATCAATGGTGTGTGCCACGCGTTGTGATTCCATCACCATTCGCTCTGCAAGACGTTTACCAACATCATCTGTTACCTGCATTGACAATGTCTCAGCGAGGATGGATAACGCGCCAACAGGGGTTTTTAATTCGTGGCTGATATTTGCCACAAAGTCTGTCCGAATCCGATCAATCAGCGCCTTATCACTCAGATCCTCGACAAATAATGCGACATCACCTTGCGTTAACACCATCGTGTGCATGTCGAGCATTCGAGGACGGTCTCCTTGAATGTCGAGGGTGAGTTGACTCTCTTTGCCTGTCCGCGCCTCATTCAACATCGACTCAACATTGCGCGTGAAGCGTGTGATGCCGGGTGCGCCAGGTTCAAAAAGTTGAGTCACCGAACGGTTTTCCCATCGTTGTGTGCCATCAGAAGAGGCGATAATGACACCAATTGGCAACGAATCGAACACCTCCCGCAGTTGACTTGCGCTGAGTGCAGTGACTGTCTGCTCCGGCGACGAATTGCGGGCTCGCCATCTACTCATACATGGTCCCGTTCGGCCTCAGGCACACCCAAACGTAGCTGTTGATCAGATGCCCACTTATAAAGACGTGCTTGGGCATCATCGTGCTCTGAAAACTCGACTGGTCCAACTCTCAACCATCGACCATCTCGTTGCATTTCGAACGCCACGACATCGTCTGCAAACAAATGCTCGAACGTCTCATCGATCCACCGCTTGTGTTTTTCATGTTCGATCGGAGTCAACACCTCAACGCGCTTATCCAAATTTCGTGGCATTAAATCTGCTGATCCAATCAGGTATAACGGTTCTCCATTTATTCCACCGTGTCCGAATCGATACATCCGTGAATGTTCGAGAAAACGACCAAGAATCGACCGCACCTGAATATGGCCGTTTTCGACCACACCTGGACGCAAGCAACAGATACCCCGCACCAAGAGACGAACTCGCACTCCGGCTTCTGTAGCCTCGTACAACAACTCAACCATCTCTGGATCTGCGATTGCATTGACCTTGACGGTGATCTCCCCATCAGCACCGTGTGCGGTTTCATTTCGAATCAATCGCGCGATTTCTGAACGAAGATGCTGCGGCGCGATAACAAGTTTTAGGTATTCAGGATCACGCCCAAAACCCGTCAAAGTATTAAACAACTGAGTGACATCTTCACCGATGTCTTCTGAACACGTGAAGTATCCAACGTCTTCATAGACGCGTGCCGTTTTCGAGTTGTAGTTACCAGTACCGATGTGTACGTAGCGACGTAGGATACCGGCCTCTTCGCGCACCACCAAGATGCATTTACTGTGAGTCTTCAGTCCCACAAGTCCATACATCACATGCACTCCAGCACGTTCCAACTCTTTTGCCCAATGAACATTGGCTTCCTCATCGAATCGAGCCTTCAACTCGATCAGTACAACCACTTGCACACCACGTTCTGCGGCTGTGATCAAACTCCGCGCAATGGGGCTGTCACCGGAGGTGCGATACAGCGTGATTTTGATCGCTCGCACATGCGGATCTGTCGCAGCCTGCTCCACAAACTTCTCTGTTGACGAAGCAAAGGATTCATACGGATGATGAACAAGAATTTCTCGTTCTCGTATCACGCGAAACATGGACTGACCAGTTGCCTCTGCTACAGCTAGTCGACCCGGAACAACAGGCAGCCACGGCTCGTCGCGCAGGTTCTCAATATCAAGAGAAGACAGTTGTGTAAGAGCCGCGAGAGCAAGCGGTGCACGATGTCGCGACACATCAACAGGTTCGAGATCTAGTTCTTCTGTCAACAAAGCCAAAGTGCGATCATCGATGTTGTCACTCACATCTAACTTCACTGCTCGACCAAAACGTCGACGACGAAGCTCCATTTCTACTGCTTGTAACAGATCCTCTGCTTCGTCTTCATCTACCGTGAGGTCGGCATTGCGTGTCACACGAAACATCACAACCTGACCGAGTTCCATTCCGGGGAACAACCAATCAAGATGTGCCGCAATGAGGTTCTCAACAGCGATAAAGCGACCTGGTGATGCCTCCTGAAACCGCTTCAGGAACGTGGGGACCTTGACGCGAGCAAAACGTTCTTCTCGTGTCCGCGGATCAGTGACTGTGACACCGATGCTCAAGGCCAAACTGGATACATACGGGAACGGATGTGCCGGATCAATCGCAATCGGCGTAAGAACCGGATACATGTTGCGTTCAAATTCGAGTGATAATTGTTTTTGTTCAACTTCGTCAAGCTCACTCCACTCACATACGCGCACTCCGCGCTCTGCAAGTTGAGGTAACAGCGTGTTCAACAGAAGTTCTTCTTGTTCTTCAACGAGCGACTCGACACGTTTAGCTATCTCTTTTAATTGGCGCGAAGGAGACAGACCATCGTGGCTTGGTTTCACAATTCCGGCGGCAACTTGATCTTTCAACGCAGCAACACGAACCTGGTAGAACTCGTCCAAGTTGGACGAGAAAATTCCACAAAACTTCACTCTTTCAAGAAGAGGGAGTGACGATTCGTGAGCGAGCGCCAACACTCGACCATTGAAGTCAAGCCAACTCAGTTCGCGGTTGCCGAACCGATCACTCATACACACGAAGGGTAATGACGCAAAGGGCTCTCATCACTTGACTTTCAAGACCGACAGCAAGAATTCACCGCATGTCAATCTGCTGGCTACCTGGATCCGCCCACCATCGCCTATTCCGACAGGATTTCCGTGCCGAATACAGGCAGGTTTAGAACTCGTAGTTCGGGTCGCCCATATCCCATTCGAGGGAGATGCGCTCGCGCTCGGCATCACGCACAATGCGAGCCATGTTGCGACGAAATTGGGGGTCATCACGGGGAAGGAGCACAAGACGGGCAAGAACTCGGGCTCGGAACTCTTCAAGCAGGGTCCGGTCGCCGTAGTCGCCATAGACCTCCCAGTGGGGAGCAATTGGCCCAAGGAAGACGATGCGCGCATGGGCTACTGGTGGCTCGTGTATTGCGACATCTGACATGAAAATTGCTCCTCGGCTAGGGCGGTATGAGAACGACTGAGAATTACTGCCCTTCATGCTATCGGGCGGGCGTGACACATGCCCCGCCACGATTTCCGCCAGTATTTTCGGGGCATTCTTGCCGAATCCTTACCTTTACAAACTCATTCGGTGACCACCTCGCTGCTTGAATGTTTGTGCGGGAACTTTCCGCCATGGATCAACGTCAGATGTTGATACGAGCCAACCAGCGCACATCGCGCGAAGGAGGAGCCATGTTCAGAAAACCATTAGAGGTCACCGCAGTGGCCGAGCGTCCATTTGACGATTCCCCCACTGCATGGATGGCTGACGGCAACTGTCGCAATTACGCGCCAGCGGTCTTTTTCCCATCTGACGGTGTGGGTGTCGATCGCGCCCGTGCCATCTGCAAGGGATGCCCCGTTGCTGGCACCTGTCTCGAGTACGCACTCGAGCACCGCATCGAACACGGTGTGTGGGGTGGCTGTAGCGAGCGTGAGCGTCGCCGCATTTTGAAGCGCCGTAGGAGCGAAGCCGAGGTCCGGTAACGGACCGAGCGCAGCTCCCAAACAACACAGTAGGAGCGAAGCCGAGGTCGCTTAGGTCCCCACTCGGGTTGTCCAGCGCTTCACCGCTTCCATCTCATCGCGAATCGCAACGCCAAGTTCTTGTTCCAGCGCCTGATAGCGCGAGAAGTATTTCTTGTGATCAGGAGCAAACAAGTGCGATACGCGTCGCGTGATAAATCGTCGTGTGCGCAATGTATCGCTAAGGCCAAAACTGTCTTTCACCCAGCCAAGAGCTGCGTTGACTTTTAGTTCCGCGCGTAATGGTCCCAGATGCATTGAGTTCAGTCGCTGTAAATCTGTCGCGTCAACATGGGGCGTCAATGAGACATCAAGAACAAGCGATAACTGCCTCCAAAAACGCTCTGGTTGCGCTACATACGCTTCATAATCAGACACAATCACGTTGCGCGATCCGAACAACTCCGCGTAACACTCAACAATAGAAGCGATCGCAAATGTTCCAGTTTTTTGTGCGCGATCTTCTCTCACACGGTCCAAGAACTGTTCATAATTCATCGCATACCCTTCGCGCACCCAATGCATCCAGGTGGAGCGCAGTTGGCTTACGGGTTCTCGCATCGTCATCAACACCGAAGATGACCAAGATGTCTGCGCCAATCGACGCGCACGTTCTTCCGGTGACACCAGACCTTCAAACCACACACGTTGTGGCATCGCAATGAGACCTTCATCGGACAAGATCACCGGCAACTCAGTGTTGTGATGTGAACGTGTTAACAGGTCATCTAGTGAGTGCGATGACCACTCTTGCGCAGTGCACAAGCTGTAAATAACCGCGACGGCATCATCTCCACCATCACGATTAAAAGGCTTTCCAGCCAGATTCGGGTACTCACGAATTTGACGTTGAAATGACGTTGTGGCGGTCTTCGGCCACCCAACATGAAAAAGGACGCGACGACCAGCTACTTCTGGCACGACATTACGCGCGTTGAAACTTACTGCTGGTTGGCAGAATCACTCGAAGAACCAGAAGACTTGTCTTCTTCAACGGCCTTCTTAAATTCTTTTTGTGCTGAGCCGAGATTCTTAGCCAACTTAGGAAGTTGCGAGCCGCCAAAGAGAACGAGAACAACGACGAGGATGATGATGAGTTCTGGACTGCCCACGGGAGAAAGTGTACCACCAGCAGTAGAACTATCAATTCGCCTCTGATAAGCAAGACAACATGTTGGAATGTGTGATCAACGTGAGCGAGGGCACCCATCTCGAGGCGGTCGCGACATTTGCCCAAGCTGTCGCAGATGATCTCCTTGACGTGCATTCTGACGCCGACCACAACCGCAGTGTGTTTACCCTCGTGGGAACGTGGGCACCTCGCGAGTTAGCGACTCACGTTGTCGATATGTGCAATTTGAACGACCACAAAGGCGCTCACCCTCGCATTGGCGTTGTTGACGTGGTGCCATTTGTGGCGCTTGATGGATCAACAGAAGATGACGCACTACGTGCACGAAATGAGTTTGCAGACTGGGCTGCATCACGACTGAACGTGCCATGTTTTCTCTATGGCCCAGAACGCACATTGCCGTTTATTCGCAAACATGCATGGAAAGCGCTGATGCCAGATGTCGGACCACAACAACCGCATCCAACCGCAGGAGCGATGTGCGTGGGTGTGCGACGCCCGCTCGTTGCGTACAACTTATGGCTGACGTGCCCGCTTGATGTTGCGATGAACATCGCGGCGTCGATTCGTGGTGAGACGGTTCGTGCACTTGGTTTGCAAGTTGGAAAATTCACACAGGTCAGCATGAATTTGATCGAACCAGAAATCACTGGACCACACCATGTGTATGCACAAGTGGCGCAACGTGCTGACATACATCATGCGGAATTAGTGGGATTGATGCCTGCTCGCGCATTGGCCCCTATTCCACGGGATCAATGGGAGAAGTTAGATGTGTCCCCGCAACGAACGATTGAGTGGCAGTTAGCCCAACGAATGGAACGACTGCGCAACCGGGACTAGAACTACTACGGCTTACTTTTTCTCATTTGGCCTGCGATGTCTTCTGGGCCAACAGTGTTTTCTCAGCCGGCAATGTATTTTTGGCCTGCGATGTTTTCTCAGCCGGCGATGATCTTCTTGTTGGCTTGAGCGCGTGCCCGACGCAAACGACGACGTTCGCGTTCTGACAAACCGCCCCAAATGCCAAACTTTTCTCCATTCACCAATGCAAACTCGAGACAGTCTTCGCGCACAACACAGCCGCGACACACTTCTTTTGCTTCACGAGTACTTGCACCACGCTCTGGAAAGAAAAGATCAGGATCTACACCGAGACAGTTTGCATTGTCTTGCCAACCGCGCTCTTGACTAAAAAAAGCCACCGGTTCTTCTGTGATGTTGTTCTCTTGCATGTTGCGCCTCCCCCGGGGTTGACCCCCGCAGTTCTCGCAGACGAATCTGCGACAAACGGACCGCTATTGCAGACCCCCACACACCCTGCGCCAAGCTCTCATTCGAGCCTTGACGCAACAGTGATTAATGCGACCCCTGTAATTACAGTCGTGTCATTCTTACAAAATGTCCAATAAAACGCAAGTTCACATGTGATGTGCTGGCAGCGAACAGGTGTTCGCCAACAAGTTGCGTCAGCGACGTCGGCCTGAACGACTGAGTTGGCGTTTGTTTTCGAGGAAATCCACAAGCACATAATCGCCAAGTGATTCAGGATCTGTGAAGAACGCACGACCACGATTGATGTGCGTCAACTGCTCAATAAACGCCCGCAATGCGCCCGTTGCATCAAGTACAAAAGTATTTATCCGAATGTCGTCTTTGGTGCAGTACATCACTTCACGCAACGTTGCCTCAACCGTCTCACGCACCGGCGGATAATTGAAATACACATCCCCGCTGCGTGTGATGTGCGCTGTTGGTTCGCCGTCAGTAATCATGATGATCTGCTTAGTTCCAGTTTGGCGAGCAAGTAGTTGTCGAGCCAAACGAAAACCGTGCTGCATATTGGTGCCGTAAGCGAGATCCCACGACACTTCGGGAAGCTGCTCGTGAGTGAGGATGTGGGCTGTTTCGCTGAAGCCCACAAGACCCAAATAATCACGTGGAAATTGACTACTAATGAGCGAATGCAATGCCATTGCAACTTTCTTGGCGGGAACAAAGTTGCCCCGCATCGGCATTGACATTGACAAGTCAAGCATGAGAACCGTTGACGATCGCGTGGAATGCTCGGTGCGTTCAATTTCAAAATCTTCATGCGACAAACGCACGGGTGTGCCACCACCTTGGCGTGTCACCGCGTTTCGAATCGTGCGCTGAATGTCGAGGCGGAACGGATCACCGTATTCATATGGTTTTGATTCATACGTACGCTCATGACCAACACCATCTTTTTCGATGCGATGTTGCCCGAACTTGTCCTTCGACATCTTGCTGAACAGTTCACGCAACGAGTTGTTGCCGATCGCTCGCAGACCACGTGGGGATAATTCGAGGCGTCCCTCTTTCCGATTCGCTAGACCCGCTTCTTCCAATAATTTTGCGATTTTGGCCAGACGCTCCATTGACTGGGCGGCATCGTCTCCGAGTAGATCACGCACGCGGTCAAGGTCGGCTTCAGCAAGCGCTGAAGGATTGGAAGCATTACGAATGAGATTTTCAAGCTGGTCGAGTTGGCCCATGTTCTGCATGGCTTGCATGGCTTCGCCCATACTCATCTGTTCGGTGCCATCGAACTGATACTCTCTGCCCCACCCTTGCTGAGGAAACATGCCCTGCAGGTGTTCGCTCAATTGCTGCATTTGCCACTGCAGATCCATGTCTTCCATGAGTTGATCTGAGAGTTGCTGCAATTGTGCGCGTTGTTCGGGCGTCATCGAATTCAACATCGCCTGCATGGCCTGCATACGTTGCGCCATGATCTCTAGTAACTCATCAAGAGTTTGAGGATTTTCCGGAAAGAAGTCTCCGTACTTTTCCATGAACTCTTCAAATTTGGGGTCTTTACCATTGTTGCGACGCTCAATCATTTGATTGAGATCAGCGATCATGTCTTTCATGCGTTGCATGTCTTCGGGTGACATGCGCTCCATGTCACCTTTCATTTGATCGAGGAACTGTTGCATCATTTGTTCGCGCAACTTGTCCATCAACTCATCAAACCGTCGCTTTGCTTCAGCAGATTCAAAATCATAAGACTGCAGTTCCTTTACTTTGCCTGCGAGATCATCAGGCAACATATCGAGACGAAAATTACGATCCATCGATGAATCACGTGCGGTTTGTGCTCGACGTTCATCACCAGACTGCTCAGCGTCTCGTACGGCTTGTTCAATGGCGTGTCGTTCCTCGTCAACAATGTCATTTAGCGCGTCGGCGATTTCTGAATACACGCCTCCCAAGTCACCGGAGTCTTGGATCTCTTGGCGACGCTCGCGGATGCGCTCAAGCATTTCGGTTAGGCCCTCAATGCGATTGCCGTCCTTGTCGGTCATGCCAGAGCGCATGAGACGTCGCAGGGCTGCGTTCAAGTCACCGTGATAGAGCAGGTCGTCAGTGATCTCGCTGAGGACGGCATCAGCGTCGAGGTCAAAGCCCTTCTGGGTCCCGTCCCAGCGGGAGTATGTGAAGCGCTGACGCATAACTGCAACTTAGTGCTCTATCGTGGTAGTCGCCATGCGCGTACCACGCACCTTTGCTTTTGTTGACATCTCGGGCTTCACCAATTTCACCACCGAAAATGGCGATGACGCCGCGGGACGTCTCTTGGCATCCTGGCGAGCTGTCACCCGCGATGTGGCCTCTGAAACTGGCGTTCGCATCGCCAAGTGGCTAGGTGATGGCTGCATGATCGTTGCTGTCGAACAACGCGACGCCATCGTATTTGCAATGGAACTGCAGAAGCGCTCAAATAAGGCATGTGCTCCCCTCTCCATTCGCGTCGGCGTAGCAAGTGGTCTCGCATTGTTGTTTGAAGGCGACGATTACATCGGCACCGCTGTCAACACCGCAGCTCGCTTGTGTGATGCTGCAGAACCGTTCGAAGTTCTTATCCCGCGTGAACAAATCGAAGAATTGCCTGAAGGCGTTGTGGCTGTGCCACACGAATCACTCACTTTGCGCGGATTGCCTGAAGCGTTACCGGTGTGTGTTCTTGAAGGTGAACCCGTCAACACTGCGCGAAATGACACAGGCGAATTGTGGACTCGCTCGCCATTTGTTGGCTAATTATTCGCTGAGAACGTAAGCGACGTCTACGAGCGCGAACGGTATGTCGCGGCACCACCAGAAACATCTTTGTTCAGACGACGTGATAGGTGCAGTCCTTCGAGAATGAATTCCACTGCGCTAGCAACCATTCCAGGCGATTCGTCACCACCAGTGAGCGACAAGACCGGCTCACGCAGTGCAGGAATGCGACCGAGTAATTCTGCTTCTTCTGTGGCTGAGAGATCTTCACCAACGTGTGCGATCAGTCCCTCTTCAAAGGCTGAAACAACTGGGGCCATCTTGTCGTGGGCTGCAACTTGTTTGTACACCGTGAGAACAGCGGCCGACACAATTTGTTGCAAAATTGCTGACTCGCGCCCCTCTTCCAACGCTTCGATCTCAATCTTTCCGCTCGTGCTTGCCGCGAGCGCGTCAAGGTCAGATACTCGGGGAACCACTTCTTTTTCACCAGCACGAAGTGCGCGACGCACAGCGTTTGCGTTCATCGTCTCAAAGTTGCTTACTGACAAACGAACACTGACACCGCTTCGCTGGTTGACGTGGTTGCTCTCGCGTGCGAGCTGAGAAAACATCGCAACAATGAGTTCCATGAAATGCGGAACGCGCACATTCACTTCACCGATGCTTGCGGTACGGGCTTCTTGACGCAAAATCGCCACTTCAGTATCGACATCGAGTGGATAGTGCGTGCGAATTTGGCTACCAAATCGATCTTTTAGTGGGGTGATGATGCGACCACGATTGGTGTAATCCTCGGGGTTCGCTGAAGCAACAAGTAGCACATCAAGCGGCAAACGAATTTTGTAACCACGAATTTGTACGTCGCGCTCTTCCAACACATTCAATAGACCAACTTGAATACGTTCTGCAAGATCAGGCAATTCGTTAATTGCAAAAATGCCGCGATTTGTGCGTGGCACAAGCCCGTAGTGCAACGTCAACTCATCGGACAAGTAACGACCTTCGGCAACCTTGATGGGATCAACCTCACCAATAAGGTCTGCAATGGATGTGTCCGGTGTTGCCAACTTCTCGCCGAATCGCGCATCGCGATGCACCCAATCAATCGGAGTGTTGTCACCCATTTCTGCGACAAGATCTCGCGCATGGCGCGAAATTGGGTGGTACGGATCATCATTGATTTCACTGCCTTCAATGATTGGCATCCACTCATCAAGCAATCCGGTTAATGAACGAATCATGCGCGTTTTTGCCTGACCGCGTTCTCCTAAAAACACAATGTCGTGACCAGCAAGCAGTGCGTTCTCCAACTGAGGCATCACGGTGTCTTCATAACCAAGCACACCCTCAAACAGTGGGCGACCATGGATAATGCAATTCACCGCATTTCGACGTAACTCTTCTTTCACCGGAACGGACTGCCACCCCGAGGCTTTCAGCTCTCCCAGTGTTTTCGGTAGCGATTGTGGCGGAACGGCGACGTCACTCATGCCCGCACAGTATCGGAGTTCCCCCGAGGGCGCACATCCGCCACGCAGTGACGTGTAACGAGTGCCCGCACTATCGTGTGTATGTGAGCACGTCGGAACATTCTCCTCGTAGCGATGTCCAGCACAACCACAATCTCAGTGGCCATCACCTTGTCCCTCTGGACAATGGCTGGCACATGGTTCCGTCATCAGATGACATTCGTCGCAGCGTTGGAGACCCAGCACGTTCCATCGACTGGTTTGACGCGGTAGTGCCTGGGGAATGGCGCTACGAGGAAAACCCCGCCGATCACTCGTCATCGGTGATGTATCGCGCAACATTTGACACTCCCACGCTTGATGATCACCATCGCCTCTTCGTGCAAAGCGACGGCATCTTCAATCAAGCCGACCTGTGGCTTGATGGTGCATATCTTGGCGACCAAGACGACTACTTCTTACGCCATCACCACGACATCACGGCTCTCGTGCGCCTTGAACGCCACCACGAACTTCTGATTGAAGTCAATGGCGGGCGTCATGCGGGCATTTGGCAACCCCTCTTATTGCGACGCACGGGACCAGCTTTATTGCGGTCCGTTCGCGTCTTGTGCCGCGATGCAAGCGACAGCCGTGCACATTTTCTGATTACCGCTCAGATCAATGTTGCGCAATCATGCATTAGCACTATTCGAACAAGTGCCGACGGAGTGGTTATCTCTTCACGAGGTCAATCACTGTCGCGTGGCGACAACATGGTGACGTGGACTGTCGACATCGACAATCCACCGCTTTGGTGGCCGTGGGCGTTAGGCGATCAGAAGTTTGTGTCAATCGACATCGAAGTTGAGGTAGACGGCGAGACGAGCGACAGTTATCACTGCCGCACGGGTGTTCGCGAAGTGTCAATGAACAATTGGGTTCTCACTGTCAACGGAGAGCGCATGTACGCAAAAGGTGCTTACGTGCGACAACACGACATTGATTTGGGACGCGTCAACGCAGACGATCTTCGTCATGACATCGCACTCGCAAAAGATGCTGGACTAGATCTTCTTCGTGTTCGTCGCCATGTTGCCCATCCCGCGGTGTACGACGCGGCAGACGATCTTGGTCTATTGCTCTGGCAAGACATGCCCGAGCGCCCAAACGGAAAACGTGGGCGCAAACTGGCCGCTCGTTGGGCGAAGGGAATCGTCGACACACTGGGTCACAGACCATCAGTGGCGTTGTGGCATCACAATGTTCTTGATCGTTTTTCGCATCGACATCTCACCCGCACTGACCCCACACGACCAGCAATTGGTCACGTCAGCACTGCGATACCACGCCAATGGAACATGCATCCCAAACTTGCCTCGGTATACGACTCACTTGGCGCTATTGGAGATGAATTCGTGTCCGCAACCGCAGTCGCTCCGAACCTCGCTCGTTTCGTTACGCACGAGGAAACAAACCTCATTCACTCCCATCAAAACATGACCGACCCTCGTCAACTGCGCCTCGCGTTGGAACATTTGCGGCGAACAAAATATGCGCCAACCGGCGGATTTTGTTTTGTTGGATTGTTTGACACGTCAGTCTTGTCAGATGACGGTGTGCTGTCTGTTGACCGCCAACCTAAGCCCACATACTTTGCACTCGTTGACGCGTGTCGTCCACTCATCGTCACGTCTGATCCTCTTCCAAACGTTGTTCGTCCCGGTGAAGTGCTTGACGTTGATGTCCATGTCGTCAGCGACCTACGACACGATGTCTCAAATGCTCGCGTCTCAGCAACGTTGACGTGGCCTGGGGGTCGCATTCAGCGTGAATGGATGGGCGACGTGGCAGCCGACAGTTGTGCTCGTGTTGGACACATAAAAATAGAAGTACCCGTCACTGTGGGCACACTTGATTTACATCTCAGTGTGCAAGCAGGTGAACACACCGCCAGCAATCACTACGCAACAACTGTTGTTGCGTAACCGCGAAAAATTAGTCGCGCGCGAGGTCTTTGCGATTAGTGAACTTGGCCTTGCGGTAGTCCTTGTTCATGAGCGCAATGACATCAATTGAGATTTCCTTTGGACACGCAGCTTCACACTCACCGTGGTTGGTGCAGGAGCCAAAGTATTCATCCATCGTGTCGACCATCGCTTCAGCACGCTTATAACGCTCTGACTGACCCTGTGGCAAACGATTGAGGTGTGCGACCTTGGCAGCAGTGAACAGGTTTGCCGCGCCGTTTGGACATGCGGCAACACATGCTCCACAGCCGATGCACTCTGCAGAGTCCATCGCGGCATCTGCGACTGTCTTTGGGATTGGAATGAGGTTTGCATCGGGAGCACCGCCGGTATTTGCCGTGATGAATCCACCAGATTCGATAATGCGGTCAAATGCCGAACGATCAACCATCAAGTCTTTGATGATTGGAAACGCTGATGCGCGCCATGGCTCAATAACAATCTCGTCGCCGTCATGGAACTTACGCATGTGTAACTGACATGTTGCCGTGCCACGTTGAGGACCATGTGCTTGTCCGTTGATCATCAACGAACAAGTTCCACAGATTCCTTCACGACAGTCATGGTCAAAGACCACAGCTTCCTTGCCCTCGTGCACCAACTGATCATTCAAAATGTCAAGCATCTCAAGAAATGAGGCTTCGTCAGTGATCTCGTCAATCCGGTGTGTTTCAAAACGACCCTGAGTATTGGGGCCGTCCTGACGCCAGATCTTGAGCGTGAGGTTCTTGATGGTATTGCTCACTTGTAACTCCTCGTCGCGAGGTGAACGGTTTCGAATTCGAGTGGTTCCACATTGAGATGCGGCTTCATTGGGTCACCTGTCCATTCGTACGCGGACACGTGGCAGTAGTTTTCGTCGTCACGCAATGCTTCGCCATCATCCGTCTGATATTCAGCACGGAAGTGGCCACCACAACTTTCATTGCGATCAAGTGCATCACGACACATCAACATTCCCAATTCGAAGAAGTCTTCAACGCGACCTGCTTTTTCAAGCGTCTGGTTGAGGCTGTCGCTACCGCCAGTCACCTTCAGGTCTGTCTTGAACTCGTCATACAACGCGGGGATTTCACGCAAGGCGGTCTCAAGACCTTCCTTGGTGCGTTCCATACCGCAGTATTCCCAAATCAATTTGCCAAGCTCGCGATGGAAGGTATCGGGTGAACGTGTTCCGTTGATCGCAAGGTAGCCATTGAAGCGAGAACGAGCTTCTTCTTCGGCCTTCTTGAACTCCGGATGATCAGTGCCAGGAATCGGTTTGTTCAACATAGGCGCAAGCTGGTTACCGATCGTGTATGGCAACACGAAGTAACCGTCTGACAAACCTTGCATCAATGCACTCGCACCAAGACGGTTCGCGCCGTGGTCGGAGAAGTTTGCTTCACCAGCTGCATACAAACCGGGGATCGTTGTCTCCAGTTCGTAGTCAACCCACACGCCACCCATGGTGTAGTGAGTTGCTGGGTAAATGCGCATTGGCACGTCGTACGGGTTCTCCCCTGAAATGCGCTCGTACATCTCAAACAAGTTGCCATAGCGCTCTGCCACAACATCACGTCCGAGACGATTGATCGCGTCTGCGAAGTCGAGATACACACCATTCTTCTGCGGGCCAACACCAAGGCCTTTATCAACCGCACGCTTTGCAGCGCGTGATGAAATGTCACGTGGTGCCAAGTTGCCAAACGATGGGTAGAGACGCTCCAAGTAATAGTCCCGTTCGTTTTCCGGAATCTCGTGCGCTGCGCGTGTCTCGTTCGGATTGGTGGGCACCCACACACGGCCATCGTTTCGAAGCGATTCTGACATCAGTGTCAACTTCGACTGCGATGGATCGCTTTGTGGGATACATGTGGGGTGAATCTGCGTGAAACATGGGTTTGCAAACAATGCACCACGACGATGTGCGCGCCATGCAGCAGTGACGTTGCAGGCCATTGCGTTCGTCGACAAGAAGAACACGTTTCCGTATCCACCAGTTGCCAACACGACTGCGTGAGCTGAATGAGATGTGATTTCACCGGTCATCAGGTCGCGCACCACGATGCCAGCGCAACGACCATCAATAACAACAACATCTACCAACTCGGTGCGATTGAAGAGACGCACTCCGCCAAGACCAATCTGCCGAGCGAGCTGTTGGTATGCACCAAGCAGTAATTGCTGACCAGTTTGACCACGTGCGTAAAACGTACGACTTACTTGTGCTCCACCAAATGAACGGTTATCGAGAAGCCCACCGTATTCGCGAGCGAAAGGAACACCTTGGGCAACCATTTGGTCGATGATGTCGACACTGTTCTGTGCGAGGCGATGGACGTTTGCTTCGCGCGCACGGAAGTCTCCACCCTTTACGGTGTCGTAGAACAAGCGATAAATGCTGTCTCCATCACCTTGGTAGTTCTTTGCCGCATTGATTCCACCTTGTGCAGCAATTGAGTGCGCACGACGTGGAGAGTCATGGAACGTGAACGCGTCGACCTGGTATCCCAACTCAGCAAGCGTTGCCGCAGCTGACGCACCAGCGAGACCGGTCCCAACCACGATGACTTTGAACTTGCGCTTGTTATTAGGGTTGACCAACTTCATGTCGGCCTTGTAGTTATCCCACTTCTCTTCAATCGGACCGTCTGGAACTTTTGAATTGAGTTGGAAATGGTTTTGCGCGAGCAGATCTTGTGTGAGTGACATTGTTGTTTTCTTCCTCTTCGATCCTGCGAACTATCCGACGATTCCGGCCATGACAGCAACTGGGAATGACACGTTGCCCACAACTACGAGAGCGGCAAAGCCAGTGGCAAAGCCACGGCGCCACTTGTTGAAGCGAGGATTGTTCCAACCCATTGACTGGAAGATGCTCCATGCTCCGTGGAACAAGTGAATCCCAAGCAAGATGTTGGCGATGATGTAAAAGATCGACACAGGAATGCGCTCAAAACTGCGTACAACGTTGTCGTACACGTTCGCGCGAACAAACTCTCCGTCTGCTCCCACTTCATTCACCACACCAAACGTGAGATCGAGCAAGTGCCAGATAATGAACGCAAGAACAACAATTCCGGTTAAGCGCATCGTGCGACTTGCGAAGTTTGCTATCTGATAATCGCGTGATGACTGGTAACGAACAGGTCGCGCACGACGATTCAGCATTGTGAGTGAATATGCAGCGTGCAAGTGAAGAATGAGCATTCCGAGCAATCCGGCACGTAGTCCCCACAACACGTATTCCTTCGGCGCGATGGGATACAGCAATTTCTTCAACCATTCGGCGTATGCGTCATAGTCGGCTGGTCCGAAGTACATCTTCAAGTTGCCAATCATGTGAAACAGCACAAATCCCATGAGACCGATGCCGGTGATCGCCATTACGTATTTCTTGCCGACTGCAGTTGAATAGAAGTCAATTACGAATATGCGTCGTTTGCGTGAGCCAGTAGCAGTGCCGCTCACCGGTCCTCGCTGATTAACGATCTGAGCCATGTGCGTCTCCCCGAATAATGGCGTTGTCACAACGGTCAAAAACCGTAGTCCCAGAGGCTGCTCACAAGGGAATTTGACTGAGTCCCTGATAAGGCCGTCGAGAACTACCCGTATTTTGACTATCTATGTATTCCCGAGGATAGAGACATGACGGTCTCGCTCTGGCGTGCCGTAGTTCACTACGGTTGAAGAGGTTCAATAACCGGGTCTAACAGACAGGACGGACAAATCAATGGAATCTTTTACCTACTTAGCCGGAGCCTCAGCCATTTTGGGGCTGTTGCTTGCGGTCTACTTTTTCCGATCCGTGGCGAAGGCCTCCCCAGGAAATGAGCGAATGGTCTTTTTAATGACCGAGATTCAAAAAGGTGCAAAAGCCTTTTTGAGAAAGGAATACACCTGGGTGTCCGTCTTCGTGGTGGTACTCGCAGTTGTTCTCGGCATCGTCATTGCACCACTCGCAGCACTCACCTACATCTTGGGTGCAGTGTTATCAGCCGGTGCTGGCTACGTCGGAATGGCTGTTGCGACGATGGCAAACGCTCGCACCGCCGAAGCTGCAAAAGACGGCCCTGGCAAAGCGCTGCCGATCGCATTCCGCGGTGGTGCCGTGATGGGCTTCACGGTGGCTGGTTTGTCACTTCTCGGTCTCGCAGCCGTCTACCTCGTGTTTGTTACATGGGCAGAAGTTGATGATGCATTTGAAATTTTCACTGCCTTTGGTCTTGGCGCATCATCGATTGCGCTCTTCTCACGCGTTGGTGGCGGTATCTACACCAAGGCTGCAGACGTGGGCGCTGACCTTGTAGGAAAAGTCGAAGCAGGTATTCCAGAAGACGACCCACGCAACCCCGCAACAATTGCCGACAACGTAGGTGACAACGTGGGCGACGTTGCTGGTATGGGTGCTGACCTTTTTGAGTCGTACTCGGGTTCGATCATCGCACCAATTTCACTCGTTGCATTCGCGGCCGTTGCTGCTGGCGCATCTGAAGCTGGTCTCGACGCATCGCAAGCAAGTGACGCCAACATCCTTGAGTTGTTGATGTTCCCATTCGCTATTGCGTTTGTAGGAATGATCGCATCGATCATCGGATCGTTCTTTGTACGCGGTGGAAGTTCCACCGATTCTCATGCGCTATCGCGTGCATTGCACATGGGTACCAACGTTGCGATGGCTCTCACCGCGATTGGCACCGTCATCTTGTCGTACATGATGTTTGATGACGACCAGTGGGGCATGGCAGTTGCAGTGGTTGGTGGTCTCGTCGTTGGATGGGCACTTGGTAAGACTGCAGAGTTCTACACCTCTGACCATTTCGGCACCGTAAAGAAGATTGCAAAGCAATCAGAAACTGGTCCCGCAACAACAGTTCTCTCAGGCATCTCCGCCGGCATGATCTCGGTTGCCGCATCAGTGGTTCTAATCCTTGTTGGTGTTGGTCTTGCCTACTGGGGTGCAGAACAAACACTGGGTGAGACATACCTCGGTGTTCCTGGCGGTATCTACGGCATTGCTGTTGCTGCTATCGGCATGCTCGCAACAACCGGTGCTGTGGTGTCGGTTGACGCGTATGGTCCGATCTCTGACAACGCGGGTGGTATCGCTGAAATGGCGCACCTTGATCCGAGCGTTCGCAGAGTGACTGACGCACTCGACTCATTGGGTAACACCACTGCCGCGATTGCAAAAGGCTTTGCTGTTGGTTCAGCTGCTCTCACCGCATTGGCTCTCTTTAAGAGTTACCAGTACGCAATCAACCAGGCGGATCCAACTTCGTCTCTCAACTTGAACATCGGTGAAATTGAAGTGTTCATCGGACTCTTCATTGGTGCGGGTCTTCCATTCCTCTTTGCTGCTCTCACAATCGACGCTGTCGGTCGTGCGGCAAACAAGATGATTGAAGAAGTACGTCGCCAGTTCCGTGAGATCCCCGGCTTGCGCGAAGGAAAAGAAGGAGTAATCCCTGACTCGGCTCGCTGTGTTGCTATTTCAACCGAAGCATCACTTCGCGAAATGATCATTCCCGGCGCACTCGCTGTGGTTGTTCCATTGGTCACCGGTTTCATCAGCGCTGATGCACTTGGTGGTCTTCTTGCTGGCGCGCTCGTCACCGGATTTGCGATTGCAATCTTCATGGCGAATGCTGGTGGTGCATGGGACAACGCAAAGAAGTACATCGAAGCTGGTCACCACGGTGGCAAGGGTTCAGACCCGCACAAGGCTGCAGTTGTTGGTGACACCGTTGGTGACCCATTCAAGGACACCTCTGGTCCAGCGATGAACATCCTTATCAAAGTGATGACCATCGTTGCTCTGGTATTTGCCAGCGCATTTGTGTGATCAATACATAACGTCACAAAAGCCCCAGGGGAAACCCTGGGGCTTTTGTCATATGTGCAATTGTCTCATCGCCGACGGCAGACTGGACGCATGCGGTATCTGAGTCTTGAGTGGATCGAAGCATTGCGCGACAAGGTCGCCGCAAACACTGAGTTAGCAAAAATCGCCCAAGATCACTCCATCAACGTCACGCAAGTTGTCACCGAAGGCCCTGAAGGCACCGTCACGTATCACTTGTCCGTCGGAAACGGAACAGCAAGTTTTGGTGCGGGTGCAGCCGCGAGCGAGGACGTGCGCATGGAACAGTCTTGGGACACCGCAGTTGCTGTTGCTACCGGACAGATAAATGCTCAAGATGTGTTCATCAAAGGTGAAGTGCGCATCACTGGCGACGTGCAAAAACTGATTGCCAGTGAACCAGTGTTTGCAGCGTTAGATGCTGTGTTTGAAGATGTCCGCGCGCACACCGTGTACGCGTGACATTAAGAATCAATCGACTTGACTAGATCAAGCCGAGTTTCTTCACTTCGTCACGCTCTTCCATCAATTCTGCAACTGATGCATCGATCATCGCGCGGCTAAATGCGTCAATATCGAGACCCTGCACAATTTGATAATCGCCGTTCTTGCACACGCATGGGAACGAAGAGATCAAACCTTCAGGCACGCCGTAGCTGCCGTCTGATGGAATCGCCATTGATACCCAATCACCGTCTGGAGTGCCAAGCGCCCAGTTACGCATGTGATCAATCGCAGCATTGGCAGCCGATGCAGCAGATGACAAGCCTCGTGCCTTGATAATTGCGGCACCACGCTTTGCAACCGTAGGGATGAAATCGTTCTCTAGCCAGTTCTGATCGTTCACCGTTTGTGCTGCGTTCTTGCCGTCAATTTCACATCGGAACAAATCGGGGTACTGCGTGCTTGAGTGGTTACCCCAAATCGTCATCTTGGTGATTGACGACACTGGCTTTGACACTTTCGCTGCCAACTGTGAAATGGCGCGGTTGTGATCAAGACGTGTCATCGCTGTGAAGCAGCGTGGGTCCAAACCTTTTGCATTGTTCATCGCGATTAGTGCATTGGTGTTTGCGGGGTTGCCGACAACCAATACCTTCACGTTCTTCTTTGCGGCCTTTGCGAGTGCCTCACCTTGTGGTTTAAAAATGCCACCATTTGCAGACAGCAAGTCTCCGCGCTCCATGCCATCTTTACGTGGCATTGCGCCAACAAGGAACGCTACATCAGCGTCACCAAATGCGGTCTCGGCGCTATCGGTGCGCACGATTCCCTGCAACAACGGGAACGCGCAGTCATCAAGTTCCATCGCAACACCTTCCAGCGCACCAAGTGCCGGGGTGATTTCCAGCAACTGCAAGATCACTGGAGTGTTGGGGCCGAACACGGCGCCAGAAGCAATACGGAACAAGAGGCTGTAGCCAATCTGACCGGCAGCACCGGTGACGGCAACACGAACTGGAGTTGTCATGGCATGTAACCCTAGGCGTATAAGGGTCTCAGGGCATAAACGGAGGACGTGTCGCAGTAGAGCATGAGAGCCTCTCTCAGGCCGGCTCAGCGGTTTTGGCGCTCGTTGGTTACTGCTGTGGTTCTGCCGGGGTGTACGTGCGCCCGAGGGCCGTCATTATCTCGGTGACATAGGCGGTCACCCCGGGTTTATTCAAGTGCGTCTTATCGCCAGCGAAATATTCAGGGTGCTCTTTACCGATGCGCTTCCAATCAAGAATGACAACATTTGCGTACCGTTCCGGCAGCGCACGAATGAGTTTGTTGTTATCGATTTCCCATCCCCTATTGGGAACGTGATTCGTAAGAACGATGACGCGATCGACATCAACTAGTGGAACCATGATGTCATCAAGAGTCTCTGCACTCACTGGACCGTTTGTACCAAGGTGCAACACCACGTCTTCACCCAATTCATTTACGGATTTCAGATAATTCAGGATCGGTACAGCGTCGATGAACTGACGACTCTTTTGTGCATCAACAGTGAGACCCTGACTGGAGAGCGTCTCTGCGGCACCGAGCATGACAGAGTCGCCGAGTGCCAACATCTCAATTTGGTTGACGGGCACCGTTGTGGTGGTTTCTGGCACCGATGAAGGTGGCGTTGACGTGGGTGGAGGCGTAACTGTTGAATCTGGAACAAGATCTACAACTGCATCTTCATTGTCGTCCAAACTTTGTGTGATGTCATCTTGAATCACCTTTGCTGTTGACATCGACACCACCGCAAAAATCGGCAATATCGCGGTGATTGCAGCACCCGTAGCAATCCTGCGACGCATCGCACGCCGTTCAAGCGAAACAGGTGCTCGCCACATTGCCATCAATTTTCCAATTCCACCGCGACGCAGTGGTGTCTCAATCAACTGGTACGACAATTCGGTGACAACCATCGTCACCGCCATGAGTAAAAAGAACTCGTGGGGTTCGAGTGGTACGCCCGCGTACTCTCGATAAATCTGGAAAATCGGCCAGTGATACAAGTACAAACCGTACGAACGCAATCCGATCCAGACAAACACCGGATTACCAATGACGTAACGACCAAGCACCGAACGAGGTCGGGTCACCGACGCAATCACCACGATTGTGGCAAGTCCAACCAGTGCCAAACCACCTTGATACAGAAGGTCATAGCCCATCGGGCCACCTTCAACATCACTCACCACATCTTTAAAACGCCAACACATGAACGCCAATGCGCCAATTGCAAGTGCGCCAGCAATATCAAATGCATATCCGGTGTTACCGATGCGACCACGAACAAGCGACCATGGTCGCCACATCGTTGCTAGTGCTGCTCCGAGAAACAAACCACTCGCGCGACTAAATGTGCCGAGGTAGAGGAAATCGGTGCGCAAAATGTCGCGGCCAAACAATTGGAAATATTGCTCTGGCGTCTTGTCAATCGAATCTATGGCCCCTGGTTCGTAAAAGATTGCCGAGAAGACAACAATGGCGGTGGCGGACAAAAGGAAAAACAATCCGAGAAGAGGAAGCCAGTTCGTACGGATCTTGCGTAACAACACCCACATCACAAGTGGCCAGACGATGTAGAACTGTTCCTCCACTGCAAGTGACCACAAATGTCGCAACGGTGCAAACGCGAAGTCATCGGTATACGACGACCCTGTCCACACTTGGAACCAGTTCGCCACATATGTGAAGCCAGCAATTACGTCACCGCGTAAGTTGCCAAGCTTTTCGTCATCAAAAAACGCTGCATAGACGACGATGCCTACGAGCAGAGTCCATAATGCGGGCAGAAGTCGTCGTGCTCGACGTTTCCAGAAATCAGTTAATGAGACGGTTCCAGTGCGTTCTCTCTCGGCAAGCAACAGCAATGTGATGAGATAACCGGAAATAACAAAAAAGACTTCAACACCGAGAAATCCACCCGACAACCACCGTGAATCAGCGTGGTACACGATCACTGCGATTACTGCCAGCGCGCGTAAACCGTCGAGACCAGGCATGTACGGCACGATTGGGCCACGACGCATGCCGCCAGACGGAGTCCCTTGTGTGTGTTGTGTCATCGTCATATGGAAAGAAAAGGAGTCGACTATGCGACGGGTAGTCCCAGCTGTTCGTAAATCTCACGCGTCGCAGTGGAACGATTCAACGTGTAGAAGTGAAGACCAGGAGCGCCGGCGTCGAGAAGTTGTGCACACAGTGCCGTCGCTGTTTCGACTCCAACACGACGCACGTCTTCAGGTGTTGCAGCAGACTCAAGCTTGTTGCGCAACCATTGTGGAAATGCGGCACCCGACAACTGCGCCATACGCTCGACTTGTGCCAAGTTAGTGACGGGCATGATGCCGGGAATGATCGGTTTGTGCATACCGAGATCAGCAAGATCATTCACCAGTGACAAGTAATGCTCGACTTCAAAGAAGAACTGTGTTGTTGCATAATCGGTGACGCGCAATTTGTCAGCAAGATGACGACGGTCAGATGCAAGATCTGGTGAGCGTGGGTGACCTTCTGGGTGGGCAGCCACGCCAATGCACAAGTTGGCAATCTCCCGAAGATGGTCAACGAGGTCTAACGCGTAGGTGTAGTCGCTGGGACGCGCGTTTGCGGGATCAACGGGCGGATCACCGGCGAGCGCAAGCACGTTTTCTAGTCCGCTATCCACGTAGGTTGACACGATTTCTGCGATCTCATCACGCGTGTGACCAACACATGTGAGATGCGCAACAGGCGGGATCGATGTTTCTCGCATCATCCACAACACAACGTCTCGAGTGTGCTCACGGGTGGATCCACCAGCACCGTACGTCACAGACACAAACGATGGTCGTAACGGTTCAAGTTCGGCGATTGTGCGACCCAGCGTCAACTGCGCTGCAGGAGTCTTTGGAGGCGAGAACTCAAATGAGTATGTGCGGCCCGCCGCCAATAGGTCGCTGATCCGTGCCATTCGCGTCATTCTACGACAAAGGTCAATTGTGAGGCGGTCGTTAGTGGCGGAAATGACGGGTGCCCGTACACACCATCGCAATCCCGTGCTCGTTTGCGGCATCAATTGATTCTTGATCGCGCACACTTCCACCAGGCTGAATAATTGCCGTCACACCTGCACGTGCGAGTTCATCGACCGTGTCACGGAATGGGAAAAACGCATCACTTGCTGCGACTGCTTCCCGCGTCTTGTCTCCCGCTCTGTTGATTGCAATACGTGCAGCATCAACTCGATTTGGCTGTCCGCCTCCGATACCGACGGTGACATCTCCATTCACCAAACAAATTGCATTACTCCACGTTGCAGCAACAACTTGCCAAGCGAGAAGCATTGATGTCCACTCAGCATCAGTTGGCACACGAGTTGTGACTACTTCGAAATCATCCAGCGGTTCATCGACTTCATCAACTGACTGCACCAATAGACCACCATCAATACTGCGCACGTTGATACCCATGCTGTTGTACGGCGCGCTGGCCTCAAACACGCGTAGCGACGGCTTTGCACACAAAATCTCAAGGGCTTCTGCGGTGTACGAAGGTGCGACGACAACTTCGGTGAATACCTCTGAGATCGCCTGTGCGGTGTTTCCGTCAATCGTGCCGTTCACAGCGATGATGCCACCGAAAGCACTCACGGGGTCTGCTGCATTCGCAGCTGTATATGCGTCAAAGATGGTGGAAGCGAGCGCAACACCACATGCGTTTGCATGCTTCACGATTACAGCCGCCGGTCGATCAAATTTGCTCACCAATTGCCATGCGGCTTCAGTGTCATACACGTTGAGATACGACATCTCCTTGCCGTTCAATTGCAAAGCGGAATCCCACCAACTCTGCGCGCCGGGCAAGCGATAACGCGCGCCGATCTGATGTGGATTCTCGCCATAACGCAAGACTTCTCCACGCTCGGCAACGATCGTGAGAAAGGGCGGAACAATTGCTTCCACGCTGCCACGCACATCATCGCCAAGCCACGATGCAACTGCCGCGTCGTACGCACTTGTGATGCGAAACGCTTTGTGTGCCAGTTGTTTACGCGCATCAATGTTGAAATCGCCATTGCGGATCATGTCAAGAACAATGTCGTAGTCCGCGGTGTCGACAATGACACCAACGTGTGCGTAGTTCTTTGCAGACGCACGCACCATCGCAGGACCACCGATGTCGATGAGATCAACACTCGGATTTGATGAAAATGGATACAAGTTGACAACCACGAGAGCAAACGGTTCGATCCCGTGCTCTTTCATCTCTTCAACATGTTGCGGTTTGTCAAGATCTGCAAGTAATCCACCGTGAATACGGGGGTGCAAAGTGACAACGCGATGATCAAGAATCGGCGGCAAACCGGTGATATCAGCAACATCAGTGACGGCTATACCGGCGTCTGACAAATGCTTCGCTGTACCTCCGCTAGAGACAATGTCCCAGCCGAGATCACGCAACGCCGACGCGAAGTCGACGATGCCCGTCTTGTCAAAAACTGACAGGAGTGCGCGTGGCACTCAGCTCAGTCCCTTGATGATCTCAGCCATGAGCGCGCCAGCTTCTGTTGGGTTTTGTCCCACTTTCACACCGGCTGCACGCAACGCGTCCATCTTGCCTTGTGCTGTTCCTTTGCCACCCGAGACGATGGCACCAGCGTGGCCCATCTTCTTTCCTGCAGGCGCTGTTACACCAGCGATGTACGCAGACATGGGCTTCGTGACGTTC
>CAYVAV010000006.1:78717-101047 GCA_964449085.1 uncultured Bifidobacterium sp. | reverse complement strand
TGTCAGCGCCGATGGTACTTGGGGGTAGACCCCCTGGGAGAGTAGGACGCCGCCGAAATTATTCGCATGACAACCCCTCGCTTCGGCGAGGGGTTGTTTGCGTTATGGGGATCATGTACGTCTGACAAGTGTTGATTATCCGTAGACTTGCCTGTCTATGTCTGAGCGTCGTTCCCGTCCTTCCAATCGTGACGATCGCTCGTCGTCATCACGTCCGTCTCGCTCAGGTGGTTCCCAACGCTCTGGCGGTCCAAAACGTGGTGGTGGTACCGGTGGCAGGACTGGGGGGCCTCGTTCTGGCGAAGGTCGCTCTGGAGGTCCGCGATCTGGTGGACAACGTTCTGGTGGCTCCCGATCGGGTGGGCCTCGTTCTGGACAGCACGGTTCTGGACAGCACGGTTCCGGAGAACGCAGAGGTCGCTCCTTTCGCGAGGATGACAGACCACGCGCTGACGAGGGTCGCACACGTCGGCCACGTCCGGGCGCTGATCGAGCACCGCTAGACCGCGATGACCGTGATGGTGACAGAGCGCGTGGTCCGCGTCGCGACGATAGGGGTCGTGCAGGACAACAACGTGACGACGAACGTCGACCGAGACAACAACGTGACGACGAACGTCGACCGAGACAACAACGTGACGACGACAACCGTCGTCCGAGAAGACAAAGTGATGACCGTCCGCCACGTTTTCGTGATGGTGACAGACCGCGTGGTCCGCGTCGCGAGGATAGGGGTCGCGCAAGACCACAACGTGACGACGAACGTCGTCCGAGACCACAACGTGACGACGACAACCGTCGTCCGAGAAGACAAAGTGATGACCGCCGTTCATCACGTTTTCGTGACGATGACCGCCCACAAACTGCAGCGCAACGTCGTTCCCGTGAAGTGCGTGAACGCACCGGTGGGCGTCGAACAGAGCTCGGTATGTCAACACCACCACAACGATCGCGCGAAGAGTGGATCGACGAGGGATCAGTAGACAAGCGTTCGTCGCGTGGTCGTTCGGCTGGAAAGCCTCGGACAGGCGTGAGTCAACATGTCATCAGAAAAACCGGTGGTGCGCGAGCACGTACAAGCACGCGCCCTGCACGTGGTGGACGACGCGAAGTGCGTGCAATGGATGCTGTTGTTGAAGAGATTGAACGCGCAGTAGGTGGCAAAGCATCGGGTCGTGTACTTCGACGTTATGAGGCAGCCCTTGCAAGTTTTGAAGCGCATCGATACAGCGAGGCCCGAATTGTGCTGGTACCACTGGCTAGGGAATGTTCCGATGTTGCCGCGATTCGAGAACTACTTGGTCTGTGTTACTACCGCGAAAGCAACTGGAAAAAGGCAATCGAACATCTTGAGGCTGCTCTGCAATTGAACCCAGGCTGGATCTTCAATCATGCAGTGCTAGCGGACTGCCATCGAGCGCTCGGAAATTTCAAACGCGTTCAAGAATTGTGGGATGAAATCGGTGAAGCGTCACCACATCCAGAATTATTGGCGGAAGCGCGGATTGTATATGCGATGTCAGTTGTTGACCAGGGTGATCTAACGAAGGCGTTGTCGATCATGGTGAAAACGTTGACGATGCCGAAACGAGTACAGGAATATCACTTGCGACAGTGGTACGTGCTTGCCGACATTCATGACCGTCTCGGCAACATCATCAAGGCGCGCGAAGTCTTTCAGCGAATCGCAGACATTGATCCGAACTTTGCCGACGTGGCAGAACGTATGACTGACCTCGGAGCATAAAGACCTTCGATAGTTGCCGACAGTTGTATCGGCATGCACACACGAGGGACATGTCTACACGCAACAACACAGCAGCAGCTATGGCTACACCGTCTGAAACGTCGATGAATGTGTGCGTTCTCATCGGTGAGGTGATCACAGTACCTGTCTCCACCGAACTACCCGATGGTCAAGAAGTCACCAACTGTGACGTCGTCTCCTACACCGAAGATGGTCGAACTGTCGTTCCTGTCGTGTTGGTCAACACAACATCCATTCCCTCCATCGGTGATCATGTTTGCGCAGTGGGATTCGTACGGAAACGCTTTTTTCGTTCGGGGCCGTCGGTGCAAAGTCGCACTGAAGTGGTGGTGAAAAAGAGTGTGAAGGTGCGACAAAGGGCACAGGTACAACGTCTCTTAGAAAAGACCACGGATGACCTTCTGAACGCAGGCTGGGGCTGACTACTGTGGGACTCGGCATGCGTATGGGCGCATGACCGGAGGTTGCATCATGGACGTATCGTCATTGCTCGGCGAAGAAGCCGACTCGCTGTTGTCGCACAAGTGTTCCGGCATTCCTGCATCATCTCTCACTCACCCAGGTGGAGATTTCATTGATCGGGTGTTTGCCGCTAGCGACCGCTCGCCACAAGTTCTTCGGAGTCTTGGATCGTTATATAACTCAGGACGCCTCGCTGGTTCGGGTTACGTATCAATTTTGCCGGTTGACCAAGGAATCGAACACTCAGGAGCAGCGAGTTTTGCGCCGAACCCCGCGTACTTTGATCCAGCAAACATTGTGGAACTCGCAATTGAGGGTGGATGCAATGCGGTTGCAACAACTTTTGGCGTTTTGGGTGCTGTGAGTCGCAAATACGCACACCGCATTCCTTTCATCGTAAAAATCAATCACAACGAGCTACTCACATACCCCAATCGTTTTGACCAAGTGATGTTCGGATCTGTTCGTCAGGCGTACGACCTCGGTGCTGCCGGTGTTGGGGCGACCATTTATTTCGGTTCGCCCGAATCCACGCGTCAGATTCAAGAAGTAGCGGCTGCATTCAAAGAAGCACACGACTTAGGTATGTTCACGGTTTTGTGGTGTTACCTACGCAACAACGAGTTCAAAAAGGACGGCGTTGACTATCACGTGTCGTCGGACTTGACTGGTCAGGCGAACCACATCGGTGTGACCATTGAAGCGGACATCATCAAGCAGAAACTGCCAGAGAACAATGGTGGTTACAACGCGTTCTCTGGTTATGGCAAAACCTCATCCAAGGTTTATGACTCGCTCACAACTGACCATCCGATTGATCTCGCGCGCTGGCAGGTGGCCAACTGTTACATGGGACGTATTGGTCTCATCAATTCCGGAGGTGAGTCAAAAGGCGCAGGTGACTTGGCGGCAGCTGTGAAGACCGCGGTCATTAATAAGCGTGCTGGTGGGCAAGGCCTTATTTCGGGTCGTAAGGCATTCCAGCGTCCGATGGCAGAAGGCGTGCAATTGTTAAACGCGATCCAAGACGTTTATTTGGATTCAAAGATCACAATCGCTTAGTAGCAATCATTTAGTCACAATCATTTAGTCACTGTGCGCGCATCTGTCTCATTACGAGACCTGTGCGCAACTTGGGTGTAAAAAATGTGGACTTTGGTGGCATCAATTCGCCCGTGTTGGCGGTGCGTTGAATTTCCTCCAGGCTCACGGGTCGAATAAGAACACCACAACTTGCTTCGCCGTTTCGCAATCGGCCTAGCACGTCATTCACGCCATGTTGGTATGACACATCGTGTGGTGTCTGAGACAGTGCGTGTTCGAGTCGAGCACTATCTAACGCTCGAACGCCGGTGAACGTCTCTTCTTTCGGGTGTAAGTACACGCCTGTTCCATCTGGCCGTACAACACACAAGACACCATGTGTAGACATGTGTGAGATGGTTGAACTGTTGACAAGTCCGGCATCGCTCTTGTCGTAGTGCGGGGAAAGGGCAGCAATCAGATCATCGGGAGATATATTGTTGTAGAGACGATGTATCGCGGCAACGCTTAGTTGTTCCTCTATCAGTTCGCCCACGTATGTCATTGTTAGTTCAGCATCAGCGATGCCATGGTCTCGACGCTGTTCATCGCGATATGTACGACTGATTGCATACCGATGATGACCATCGGCAATTAACACCGGTTGTGCAGCTACACATGCTGAAATTGCGGCAACGCGAGTGGGATCAGTGACGCGTTCTACCTGATGAAAAACTCCTTCTTCATCAACGCAAGTTGCGACAATTTCGGCTTCTTCGCGTAGGAGATCGGTGAGGCCAGAACTGAGAGAAAGACCCCACACTGGGCTGAGGTTGGTGCGGGTGGCGCGCGTGAGATCAAGGCGATCTGTTTTTGCCTTAGGAGTCGTGCGCTCGTGTGGCAGGACTCCGCCTGCGCCTTCATCAACAACTTCGAGGGCGCCGATAACACCAATCGTTGTTCGCTGTGTTCCGGCTTCGTCAATGAATGTCATGCGATAGATGGAAAAACTAGGAGCAGAATCAGTTGTGAAGATTCCTTTCGAAATCCAATCTGACATGGTTTTTGCGCAGGTCTCGTATCGGCCACTGCCGTCTGCTTCGATGGGGTAGTCGATGCGCACGATGTTGTTCGGGTGCAATGCCGCATATGAAGCGCGAACAGATTCGTCAAACACGTCGTATGGCGGTGAGGTCACTGCCGTGATATCGACCGTCGATGAAGTCGTATAGCGAAGGGCGGGGAAGGGCTCGAATCGTGGCACGACATACAGGGTGGCAGGATGTAGCACTGTGAGCAAAAGCGAACGTCCAGAAATTGTCTTGTGTGACCTCGATGGCGTCGTCTGGTTGGCTCACCATCCGATACCGGGGTCTGTTGATGCAATTGCTCGTCTACGCAACGCCGGCATTCGCGTTCTCTTCGTCACAAACAACTCCTTTTCATTGCTGTCTGAGCACGAGACTGCTCTAGCCGCGATTGGCATCGAAGCGTCTGGTGTTGTCATATCTTCTGCGATGTCGGCAGCCGTTCCCTTGCGTCCAGGTCAACGAGTGCTTGTGTGCGGTGGGAAAGGGCTCGTCGAAGCGTTGTCAAAAAAAGGGATTGACGTCGTCGTTGCCTATGAACAGCCGGGCGCTAGTGGACCTTTCGATGCCGTTGTTGTCGGACTTCACAAACAGTTTTCATACGATGTTTTAAATGATGCCCAACGTGCCGTACGAAATGGTGCGTTGTTGATTGGTTCCAATGAGGATTCCACGTACCCAACTCCTGAGGGACCGACTCCGGGTGGAGGAGCAGTACTGGCAGCAATTGCGACTGCGGCCGACGCAACCCCGGTTGTGACCGGTAAACCGCATCAGGTGATGGCAGAGCTCGTGCGCAGCGTGTGTGGTGACGTTGATGCCGGGAAGATGTTTATGGTGGGAGATCGACCGAGCACTGACGGTGTCTTTGCACGAACACTTGGTTGTCGTTTTGGTCTGGTGTTGTCGGGAGTTTCTACGTCGCTAGGGGCACAAGATCCAGTCGCACTCGATGGTGACATTGTGGGGCGCGATCTCGCGGCAGTTGTTGATCAGATTCTGGACATGCAATGAGTCGGATCCGTCTTGATGTTGCCATGGTCGAGCGACGGTTATGCGCTAGTCGAAGCGAAGCAGTCGCTCTTATTGACTCGGGAACTGTGCGGGTGGCGGGTGTCATTGCTGATAAGCCATCGCGTTTAGTGTCGCGCGCTGAAGACATTGTCATCGTGCGGCCAAAACGTTTCGTTAGTCGTGGAGGCGAAAAGTTGCTGCACGCACTAGAACATTTCGCAATTGATGTGACAAATCGTTCAGTGCTGGATGCAGGGTCATCAACTGGTGGTTTCACGGACTGTGTACTGCAACGCGGTGCTCGCCGCGTGGCAGCCTTTGATGTGGGTAAGGCTCAACTTCACGAACGTTTGCGTAACGATGATCGAGTCTCGGTCCATGAAGGAGTCAACATTCGCAACATGGTGAAAGGCGATCTTCCATTTCCGTGTTCACTTGCGGTGGTGGACGTGTCCTTCATCTCGCTTGAAAAGATTCTGCCTGCTTTACGTGAGGCGCTGAGCTCAGAAGATGGCTTTCCAATTGTAGAAATGGTCCTCTTGGTGAAGCCTCAATTCGAAGCTGGTCGGGAAGAAGTGTCAAAGGGTCGGGGCATTGTGTCTGACCCTGGCACGCACGCGCGAGTTATTAAGCAAATAGCAGACTGTGTGAAGAGTCTCGGTTGTAATGTCGTGGGAACAACAGAATCGCCCATTACGGGCGCTGATGGAAACATGGAGTTCCTCATGTGCGTGACATGCCAAACCACAGGTGACGGTGTGTTGTCGTGAGTCGTATAGGTCTTGCCATTCATCGTTTTCGAGATGACGCTGTGATCACAGCAAAAACTATTGCAACATGGGCGTCGACGGCTGGTCACAGTGTGTGTGCGTTGTCAGACGACGCAGCAACACTGGGTGCGCAGGTCGAAGGGGTAGAGAGTTTCGCCGATACTGATGTGTTGGTGGCTCTTGGTGGCGATGGCACCATGTTGCGCGCTGTTCAGTTGCTTGGAGGCAATCCCGTTCCCATCATCGGTGTCAACATCGGTCTTTTGGGATACCTCGCATCTGTCGAACAGGACAATGCTTTACAAGCTGTGCAGACGTGGTGTGCGGGCAAGCGCGATGTTGAATTTTCTTATGAAGACCGCATGTTGCTTGAAGTCTTGGTTTCAGGAGACGGGAAGAAAAGCACTGCCCATCTCGCGTTGAATGAAGTGGTGATCGAAAAATCCGGGCCAGGACACACGGTTCGACTGGGAGTGCAAATTGATGGGGCGCCATTCACAACGTATGCAGCCGATGGGTTAATCATTGCCACACCCACCGGTTCAACTGCATATGCCATGTCTGTTCGCGGTCCAATTTTGTCGCCTCGCCTTCGCGCCTTGCTGTTGGCGCCGGTGTCACCACACATGTTGTTTGATCGCTCATTAGTTCTTGACGCCACTGAACCCGTACGCGTCGAGGTGCTCGGATATCGCGGAGTCAATGTTGCAATTGACGGTACGCCAGTGTGTGAATTGTCCGAAAGTGGATGTGTTGATGTTTGTGCTGCAACGCAGGTGGCGCGTTTTGTAACTTTTGAAGATCGTCACTTTCATCAGATTCTTAAATCCAAGTTCGGTTTGTCAGATCGGTAACACATGCTCATTGAGCTGCACATAGAAAATCTCGGCGTCATCGAAAATTTGCGTTTACCAATTCGCCATGGATTCACGGTTTTGACGGGTGAGACAGGTGCTGGCAAGACGATGTTGGTAGAGGCCATCAATCTTGTGGTCGGTGGACGAGCTGACGCATCCATTGTTCGTAGCGGGGCGCAAGAGGCGCGTATCGAGGCACTGTTTCATGTTCATCGTGAGGGAGAAGAAGATGAAGAGATTATTCTCACGCGCGTTGTTCCGCTTGATGGACGTAGCCGTGCCTATGTCAATGGCCGTCCGGTCACCGTTGCCAGTCTCGGTGAAATAGGAACAGATCTCATTGACGTTCATGGTCAACACGCACATCAGAAATTATTGTCCTCGAGTGCACAACGTGATGCTCTCGATCAATTTGCAGGAGTCAATCTTTCGCCTATTGAGGCTGCCCGTCAACGACTGGTCGAGATTGACGCGAACATGGCGGCTCTCGGTGGCGATGAACGTATGCGAGCCCGAGAGATTGATCTTCTGACTTTTCAATGCAACGAAATTGAAGCTGCGGCCATCGAAGATGCTGACGAAGACAAGCGTTTGGAGACGGAAGAAGATGTTTTGTCTGACGCGGTGAACATTCGCGAATCATTGCAGCGTTGTGTTGAATCTCTCGGTGCAGATGATGGTGCTATTGATCAAATCGGTACTGCCTTGGCTGCAATCGAATCAGCGAAAATATCTGGAGACATCGCCACTCGCTTACAGGCGATCTTTGCCGATCTCGATGACGTAGCCAGCGAGATTCGTGCAGTTGCAGAGTCAGTAGAAGAAAACCCCGAGCGACTGTCCGATGTTAGAGAGCGCCGGCGACTACTTCGCGATGTAATGAAGAAGTATGGCGACACTCTGCATGATGTGATCGCCTATGGCGCAGAGGCACGTCAACGTCTGGATGAATTGAGTAGTTATTCGGCACGCATCAGGGAACTTGAGGCTGAGAAGAACAAGGCGTTAGAGGATCTTCGTCGTGCTCAAGAAGTGGTCGGCAAAGCCAGACGTAAAGCCGCTCCACAATTATCTGATGAGATCACCAGCCGACTATCGGCTCTTGCGATGGAGAACGCGACTGTTGTGGTTGATGTCGGTGATGGGCCCGATGACCTCGCAGGTGACCGGGTGGTGTTTTTATTGTCCGCAAATCCAGGAAGCCCTTTGTTGCCTCTTACCAAGGTGGCAAGTGGTGGTGAGTTGGCGCGCACGATGTTGGCATTACGTCTGACGTTGTCAACAGACCCTGCGACGATGATCTTTGACGAAGTCGATGCAGGTATCGGTGGTGGTGCCGCTGTGGCTGTGGCAGATGCGTTGGCTCAACTTGGCACCAGGCATCAAGTCTTGGCGGTGACCCATCTTGGTCAGATGGCCGCGACGGCACATCATCACATTCACGTCACCAAAGAGGTAGTGAAGGGCAATACATTTGGTCGAGCCAGTGAATTGTCCGATGACGAGCGGATCGAAGAATTAGCGCGAATGTTGTCGGGAGGACTCGCCGACGAGAGCGCCCGTCAGCACGCTCGTGACATGTTGGAGGCAAAATCGAGCGAAAGTACTCGTTCTGTCGCTGGTCGGTCGGGCAAAAGGCCATCATCGCCTTCACCCGCATCCAAAGGCAAGCCTTCGCGTACATCTGGGTTATGATGAAATCCCGTTAGTCGTTCGATGACGGGAGAATTCATGCCAAAGCACATCTTTGTGACAGGTGGTGTGGCAAGTTCTCTAGGTAAGGGTCTCACAGCGTCTTCGCTAGGTCGTTTACTGAAGATGCGCGGTCTTCGCGTCACGATGCAAAAACTCGATCCGTACATCAACGTTGATCCTGGAACAATGAATCCGTTTGAGCACGGAGAAGTTTTTGTGACTGATGATGGTGGCGAAACAGACCTTGACCTCGGACACTATGAGCGATTCATTGATGAAAATCTGACACGCAGTTCAAACGCAACAACAGGTTCGATCTATCAGTCAGTGCTCGCTGCAGAACGTCGTGGGGACTACCTCGGAAAGACCATACAGGTCATCCCGCACATCACGGATGAGATCAAGCGTCGCATTCGCCGTATTGCCACCGATGACCTTGATGTTGTCATCACTGAAGTGGGTGGCACAGTGGGTGACATTGAGATTCTGCCGTTTTTGGAATCAATCCGCCAGTTCCGTAACGAAGTGGGACGCGACAACGTGTGCTACATCCACGTCACGTTGGTGCCATTCATTGGGCCAAGTGGTGAACAAAAAACCAAGCCGACACAACACAGCGTGACCGAATTGCGTAGTCGTGGCATCCAGCCCGATGTCATTGTGTGTCGTTCGGAAGAGCCGCTGTCAGAGAGTCTGAAGCGCAAGATCTCCAACATGTGTGACGTTGACAATCGTGCTGTTATTAATGCAGCCGATGCGCGAAACATCTATGAGTTACCCCTGATTTTGCATGAAGAAGGGCTTGATGATTTTGTGTGCGATGTGCTGCGTATTGAGGGTGAGGCCGACCTGTCGTCATGGGAGTCATTGGTTGCACAGGTTGATGATGCGACAAAGCCCGTACGCATCGGTCTCATAGGCAAGTATGTCGAACTGCAAGATGCGTATCTGTCTGTTGTGGAGAGTCTGAAACACGCAGGTTTCCATCATGGCGCAAAAGTTGAGATCGACTGGATCCAGGCAGAAGATGTTGAAGGTTTGCTTGCATCTGGACGGCTCGAAGATTTGGATGGAGTTGTTATTCCTGGGGGCTTTGGTCCCCGCGGTGTTGAAGGCAAGATCGCAGCTGCCGCGTTCACTCGCGAAAACAAAGTTCCCTGCTTAGGTCTGTGTCTTGGTATGCAAGTTATGACTATCGAGTTCGCGCGACATGTTCTCGGTATGGCCGATGCAAACAGCACCGAATTTGATCCAGCAACGCAACATCCAGTGATCGATCTCATGCACGACCAACGTGATGTCACCGATAAAGGTGGCACGATGCGTCTCGGTGCGTATTACGCCGTGTTGCAGCTAGGCACAAAGGTTGCTGATGCGTACGGTGAGATGGTGGTGAGTGAACGCCATCGACATCGTTATGAGTTCAATTCAAACTTTCGCTCGCGGTTTGAGGAGGCCGGATTTATCTGTAGTGGGACATCTCCAGATAAACGGCTTGTTGAATTCATCGAGATCGTTGATCATCCATATTGGGTGGCGACACAAGCGCACCCTGAGTTCAAGAGTCGACCTGACCGACCGCATCCACTTTTCCGCGAACTGATTGCGGCCGCCTTAGAGTTCCGCGCAAAGCGGGAGAATCGCTCTGCCGTGTCATCGACGCGTTCGTGAACGCGAGTCAACACCCTTTTTCCGTCGACGACGACCAAGTGGTGCACTCATGGCACGTGTTTCGTTTGCTGCGACGGCGGTTGCGAACTATCGGAGCGCAAACATTTGAACGAACGTTTCTAGATAGCCCCGGTGCGGTGGGGACTCTTGCAATCGATGACGACAACAACGTGATTTTGGTGCATCAGTATCGAGCCACTATCGACGACATGTTGTGGGAAATTCCGGCCGGAATGCGTGACATTGAGGGGGAAGACCCGCTGGTGACAGCACAGCGCGAGTTGGAAGAAGAAGCGGGACTTGTCGCAAAAAGTTGGGAGCGGCTTGGTTCTCTCACGGCAGCCGCTGGAGTCACGAATTCAGTCGTCGAAGTGTTTATCGCGCGGAAATTGTCTGAGGTTCCGCTGCAACCACATGGTCCTGAAGAAGAGCACATGACGGTTGCGCGGGTGGCGTTTGCCGATGCTGTGGCAATGGTTGAAGACGGTCGCATCACGGATGCGAAGTCTTCTATCGCCATACTGTTGGCAGCACGAAAACACCCTGAATTGTTATAAATAGGTCATGTCTGATCAATCGGCTCAATGGTGTGAGGATTTTCTGACATGGATGCAAGTCGAGCGGGGACGCTCGAAAAACACCATCGCTGCATATCGACGAGATCTTCATCGATACATGTTGTGGTTGGATCAACACAAGGAATCAGTGTCGACCATTGGCCCGTCCGGCGTGGAGCGGTATGTATCTCATCGACAAAAAAGCGGCGAAGCACCGGCATCTTCAGCAAGAGCCCTTGCCGCAGTACGAATGCTGCATGCGTATTTGGTGAGCGAGTCGCTTCGCCTTGATGATCCCACCTTGCGAGTCGATGGTGTGAAGGTGGCGGCAGGCGTTCCCAAACCGTTAATCGAAAGTGACGTTGAAGCGTTGTTGTCTGCGGTAGTAGGGGATGATGCGTTAAGTACGCGTGATAGAGCAGTGTTGGAGATGCTGTATGCGACCGGTGCTCGAATTTCAGAGTTATGCGGTTTAAATATCGATGATTTAGACAGAGATAATCGAGTGGTTCGCTTGTTCGGGAAAGGTTCGAAAGAACGACTTGTTCCGTATGGTTCAGTGGCTTCACTGCGACTGGAGGAATACTTACAACAACGCTTTTTGTTGGAGCCTGAATACTGGCGTGATCATCGAGATCGTGACGCTGTGTTTTTAACAAATACCGGCAAACGATTGAATCGACAAAAAGCCTGGCACATTGTGAGAGACGCAGGGATTGCAGCAGGAATCACAGAAACGTTGAGTCCTCATACGTTGCGTCATTCCTGTGCTACGCACATGTTGGAACACGGGGCCGACCTGCGCATTGTGCAAGAAATGCTTGGTCATGCCACCATTTCAACAACGCAGATTTACACCAAGGTGAGTACCGAAATGTTGTGGCAGGTGTATACGGATGCTCATCCGCGCGCACGCAATGCAAAAAGGTCACAGCGATAGGCCATGAAAAGGATTGACTACTACTGGCATCTCGCAAAAAGGACGTACACCTCGTACCGTGCGCGTCCATTGTCATCTTGTGAACAAGAGGAAGTGTCGCGCATCTTGTTGTCATCGGAGTTAGAGCTGTGGAATCGCTTTCCAGTACAAGACCAACGCCATTCCTATGTCGTAATGAAACGATTTCACGAACGAATGAGTTCTGCTAGCGCGTCACAGCTACGTGCAGCGCTCCTTCACGACATAGGAAAGATTGCGGCACCACTTTCCACGACAATGAGAGTGGTTGCAACGTTTGTTGGGCCAAGGACTGCAACATTTCGTGCATACCACGACCACGAAGAAATCGGACTACAGCTACTTGCAGATCACAGTGATTCAGTGACTATTCAATTGCTGCGAGACATGTACTTTGCTGAAGAATCATTACTCGTGAGCAGCGACAACATTGTTGATCCAGTTGTTGCCGCACTGATTGCAGCCGACAACATCTAAATACTGATCACTAGGTGCGGGGAAGTAGACCGATTGCGCTGTGAGCGCGTGCGAGCGTTGCCGCTGCAACGGAACGAGCACGTTCGTTGCCCACCGTGAGCAGGCGCATGAGTTCACCCTTGTCATTGACCAATTCGTTGTAGCGGTGGCGAATAGGTTCAAGCATGGCGATCACTGCTTGTGCTGTGTCATTTTTCAATGGTCCGTACTGTTCGTATTTTGTTGCAAGATTTTCCGGATTGTCATTGGTGGCTGCGGCGAGGATTTCCAACAAGTTTGAGACTCCGGGCTTCTTTTCCCGATCGAATGCGACGATGTTCTCGCTGTCGGTGACTGCGCGTTTGAATTTCTTTTCAATGGCAGCGTTGTCGTCAAGCATGTAAATGATTCCTGCATCAGTTGCAGCGGATTTCGACATCTTGGAGGTCGGATCCTGCAGATCCATGACGCGAGCACCGGCTTTTGGATGTACTGACTTTGGAATTACAAAGGTGTCGCCGAAACGGTGATTAAAACGAATGGCTATGTCGCGAGTGATTTCAACATGTTGACGCTGGTCTTCTCCGACGGGGACCTCATTTGCGTCATACAGCAAGATGTCGGCTGCTTGTAAGGCGGGATATGTGAAGAGGCCTGCAGATACAAAATCCCCTTCTCGCTTTGCGGATTTGTCTTTGAATTGCGTCATTCGAGACAATTCTCCGAACGAAACCGTGCATTCCATAATCCACGCCAACTCACTGTGTTCATGGATGTGACTTTGAACAAAAATGGTTGCCACATTTGGGTCAAGGCCAACTGCAAACAACATGGCGGCTAGTTCGAGTGTTTGTTCGCCAAGGACTCCGGGCGTTTCTGTGGTCGTGAGGGCGTGGAGGTCGACCACCCCGTGATACACATCGGCCTGATGTTGGCCCGAGACCCAGTTAGTGAGTGCCCCGAGATAGTTACCAAGATGAACCGAACCGGTTGGTTGGATACACGACAGCACTCTGGTCACGGCGAAACGCTAGCGGGAGAGACCCTGTTCGGGCGGCTCATGCGAACTAGCCTGTTTGTGTGGCAATTGACGTAACTACCCCCGTTTTTGAGGGACCGTTCGATTTGCTCCTTCACCTCATCATGCGTGAAGAGGTGGACATCCACGAGATCAGCCTGTCAACGATCGTTGATGGTTACCTCACTGAACTGGCGCGTATGGAGGAGTTAAACCTCGAGATTGCGACAGAGTTCTTGTTGATCGCTGCCACTTTGGTGGAGATCAAGGCCCGTCGCTTGTTGCCAGGTCGCGACAATGTCGATCTGGATGATGAGTTGGCACTGTGGGAAGAACGAGACCTATTGCTTGCCCGATTGCTTGAGTGCAAGACGTTCAAAGACGTCGCCCGTGTCTTGGCCCGCTTTGTTGACGATGCCGACCGGGTGTACGGGCGCACTGTCGGGCCTGATGAACGGTTTGCCGATGTGATGCCCGACCCTCTCGAGGGATTGACAGTTACGAAATTGGAACGCGCATTTGTTAACGCGATTACTCCGAAACCAGTTCCCACCTTTTCAACTTTTCACATTTCACCAATTCGCTTCACCGTGGCAGAAGCTGTCTCAAACATGATGGCGTCATTACCCAGTTTAGGTACTTCGTCGTTTCGCCAATTGACGTCGCATTTAGTGGAGCGCCTCGAAGTTATCGTGTGTTTCCTAGCGATTCTTGAGATGTACAAACAAGGGTATATCGACATTGCACAAGCGGATCGCTTCGGTGACATTGAAGTGGAGTGGACAGGCGCGGGACCAGAATCGGCCAATGACATCATCGAAATTGATGCCTACGAAGGATGATCTAAGTGGTTGATGCAGAAGTCGTACGTGCAGTAGAAGCGATTGTGATGGTGTCCTCTGAACCGGTTCCGTCCGAATTGATGGCGCAGTTGCTTGAGCAACCAATCACGGTCATTGAAGCTGTACTTGGCGAATTGTCGAGTGCATACGAAGATGCAGGACACGGTTTTCAATTGGCAAATGTCGCAGGAGGCTGGCGTTTTCAAAGTCATCCCACCATGGCACCGTACGTCGAGCGGTTCGTGCTTGACGGTCAGCGTGCGCGTTTATCGAGCGCTGCATTAGAGACTCTTGCGATCATCGCGTATAAACAGCCGATCTCTCGTTTGCAGGTGGCATCTATTCGCGGAGTTGATCCTGACGCAGTGATGCGAACGTTGCACAGCCGTGGTTACATCGCTCCTGTAGGACGCGATCCAGGTCCGGGTCAAGCAGTGATGTGGGGCACCACACCACTGTTTTTAGAAAAGCTTGGCCTTGCATCACTTGATGATCTGCCATCTGTTGCATCGTTTGTTCCCGATGCGTCACTGGTGGAGGCACTTGAGAAAACATTGCGTGTCAATGCTGATGATGTGCTCGCAGAAGCAGAGGAAAAAGAAGAAGAGAACGCCCGAGACGGCGATCGAGACGATAGTCAAGGACAGAACGCACAATCAGAATCACACAACTGAGAAGTTGCGAGTACATCACTTATGGATTTTGAACCGCCGCTGTGGGAACAGCAGGAAAGCCGCAGTGACGGTGAGCGATTACAAAAAGTTCTCGCGAAATTAGGGTTCGGAAGCAGAAGAATCTGCGAAGAGCTTATTGCTGACGGCCGCGTCACAGTCAATGGCGAAGTGGCGATACTTGGCCGACGTGTCAAAGTCGAAGAAGACATTGTTGCCGTAGATGGAGTGCAAGTGGGGGTAGCCCCCGACCTCGTCTATTACGTAGTCAATAAACCATCCGGATACGTCACCACGGTCTCTGATACTCACGGTCGGCCAACTGTGATGGATTTGGTACCGGAGTCTCCTCGGGTGTTTCCGGTGGGTCGTCTTGATATGGATACCTCGGGACTTTTGATTCTTACTAACGATGGCGACTTCACGCAGTTAGTGACCCATCCAAGCCATGGCGTCGAAAAGGAGTATGTCGCAACAGTGCAGTGTCCACCGTCTGGGGTTCCACAAAGCGCATTGCAACAGTTACGTCGAGGTGTCGAATTGGATGACGGCATGACCCATCCCGCACATGTGACGCAGCCTGAACCCGGACTCTTGCGTATCACCATTCATGAAGGCCGGAATCGTCAGGTGCGAAGAATGTGTGAAGAGATCGGTTATCCCGTTCTGGAATTAACACGTACTCGCATTGGACCATTGCGTGACACACGCCTGAAGCCCGGATCGTGGCGTGAATTGAGCCACCAAGAGGTGCATGCAATATCCACCGCAGCCACAACAGTTGACCCCGATACGATTTCGCAGTGACTTTAAAGGTGCTTTCTGATGGCAGGCAATGACGTTATTCGCCGTGCAAACGTCATTGGGATGGGTCTAATTGGTGGATCAATTGCCCTCGCATTACAAAAGGCTGGCTATGTGGTGCACGGTGACGATGCCAATCACGATCGAGTTAATCTCGCCTTAGAGCGTGGCATCATCAATCATCGAGGCATTGCCTCTGATGCAGAGATCGGAATTGCTGCCACTCCAGTTCTCACACTGACCGACACCGTGCAGCGCCTGCTTCGTGAATCAACCGGTGTAGTCACAGACGTTGGATCAGTGAAGTCAGACGTTGCACGCAATGTCTCAGATCCACGCTTTGTGCCCGGTCATCCGATGGCAGGTTCAGAACTCGATGGTCTCGATGGTGCTGACCCGTCAATGTTTGAGGGTGCGGTGTGGGTCCTTACTCCCACTGCGTCATCTTCCGATGAAGCTTTTTCCACTATTGCTGCATTAATCGCTGGTTTTGGAAGTGAAGTGGTTGCGTTAGATCCAGAGAGACATGATGATTTTGTTGCGTTAATCAGTCACGTTCCACATCTCACAGCTGCAACATTGATGGGACTTGCTGATGAAAGATCTGAAGAGCATCTTGCTCTGTTGCGGTTGGCTGCGGGGGGTTTTCGCGACATGACTCGAATTGCCTCAGGTCGACCTGATATCTGGCTCGACATTTGTCGTCAGAATAATGACGCGATTGTGCGTACTTTGGATCGCTTCATTAATGAGTTGACTGCAGTGAGGGACGTCGTAAAGAACAATGACAGCACACAGTTACTGCATCGTCTTGAGCGAGCCAGACGCGCTCGGATGAATCTGCCCAGTCGTGCTGGTCGTGTCGAAGACCTTGCTGAAGTTCGTATTCCCATTCCTGATCGCCCTGGATCTGCAGCGCAGATCTTCACTTTGTCTGGTGAGTTGGGCGTCAATATCTACGATTTCGAAGTTGTTCACTCCGCAGAGGGTGAATCCGGTGTCATCGTGGTGGTCATCGGTTTGGATCATGTTGAGCTGTTCCGCGGTGGTTTAATGGCACGCGGTTTCAAGCCCGCGGTATCACGATTTTCATAGGCGATGCTGATGAGCACCGTACGAATCTCAAAATCTCATAGTGATGACAGTGCTGTCGTGGCAGTGCCCGGCAGCAAGAGTGTGGCAAATCGTGCCTTGATGATTGCTGCATTAACAAATGGGTCAAGCACCATCTCGTCTTTACCCAATGGGGATGACACAGAAGCCATGCTGAATGCATTGGTGGAACTCGGCGTCGCGATAGAACATCTCAACGACGACACGGTGATTGTGACTGGTCCCGTACAACCATCAATCGAGTGCGAGGTCAACGCTCAGTTGGCAGGAACCACCTCTCGTTTCTTGCTCGCGATGTGTTGTCTCAGTGATGTCCCAGTCACGGTGACCGGTGAAGCGCCTTTACGGGCTCGTCCTGTCGGCGACTTGGCAAATGCATTACGAGCACTTGGCTTCTCGGTCTCACCAAAAGAAGCCATGTCGCTGCCGCTCACAGTGTCGTGTGGTGACGGATTATCAAGGGTGAAAGACACTGTGACGATTAGGGGCGACATCTCTAGTCAATTCATCTCGGCATTGATGATGATCGGACCAGCGTTGCCCAATGGTCTTGTGATATCGATTGACGGTGCGCTGGTGTCACGTTCGTACATTGAGATGACGGCAAAAGTGATGTCGGCATTTGGTGCCTCCGTTGAAATTCGGGAGTCTGAAGTGGTCGTTGGTCCGCAGCCGTACTGTCCGACGAATTTTGCCGTTGAGCCCGACTACTCGTCGGCCGCGTTTCCAATAGTTGCTGCGGTACTGTCCGGGCGCAGCGTGCGAATACCTGGATTGGCACACTCGCAACTACAGGGAGATGCTCAAATTCTCGACATTGTGAAAGCGATGGGTGCGTTTGTGGTGTCGGAAGATAATGACGTAATAGTTGGTCGAAATAGAACAACACCATTGACACCCATCACCGCGGACATGTCCGACTGTTCCGATCTTGTGCCAGTTGTTGCGACACTTGCCACCTTTGCTAACGGTCCGTCGGAGTTGACAGGGATCGGCTTTATTCGCGCAAAAGAAAGTGATCGACTCGGTGATCTTGCAACAGAACTACGAAAGACGGGAGCGCAAATCGAAGTCTTTGACGACGGATTGAGAATTCTTCCGTCTTCAATACGGCGTATGGCCACGCTTGACACTTACCACGATCATCGACTGGCAATGTCATTTGCTTTATTAGGTCTGATGATATCGGGAGTAGAAATCAAGGATCGCAATGTGGTCACCAAGAGCTGGCCGGGGTATTGGCGTTCTATGGAGCCGTTCTTCATTGCTCGCATACCTCGAGGTGCCACAGCGGCATTCGACCTTGACAACACGTTGACTGTCAGAGATTGTGTGTTGCCATTTTTTGTGCGAGTTGTTGGACGCAGACGTTTTTTGAGTCTCTTCATCCGGAATCTTCATCATGTGGTGCGGTACATCATCCGACGTGATCGCGACGGGTTAAAGGAATTCTCAGTGCGATTGTTGTTTGCTGGCCGTTCAGTTGAAGAAATTGAAAAGGTGGGACAGGAATTTGCCCAACATGTTGTCAATCATTGGATGAGGTCCGATACCTGTGCAGTGGCGAAGTGGCATCAAGAACAAGGTGATGACCTGATACTTGTGACGGCTTCACTATCGCCGTACGCGAAACCACTTGCTACGACAATGGGATTTTCTTCAGTGCTCTGTAGCGAGCTGGCCAACGATGGAAATACGTACACCGGTGAACTAGTGGACGGCAATTGTCGAGGCGTCGAGAAGGCGAGGCGTCTCGCCCAATTATTACAAAACACTGATCTCGACTACGCCTACGGTGACTCAGGTGGAGATGATGCGATGTTGGCGATGGCGACACATGCCGTGAGGGTGGGCCGACGTGACGTGGTCGTTTCATCTGTAATGCAATGACAAAAGACCGTTCTCGTTTGCATGCTGTGGTGTCCACGGCGCGACCTCGACAGTGGTTGAAGAACGTTTTGGTGTTTGCTGGCCCAGCGGCAGCTGGTGGTCTCGACACGTGGAGCACTCTGTCTGCAAGTTTGTGGGTCTTTGCGGGCTTTTGTGTGGCGGCAAGTGGTACGTATTTTGTCAATGACATAGTGGATGTGGAAAACGATCGTCGCCACCCCTCGAAGAAGGGGCGTGCTATCGCCGCCGGTCAGTTGTCAATCCCTCTTGCGGCGATCCTCGGTGGCTTGTTGTTGTGTATCGGCGTCGTATTGGCGTCGGTGCCGAGGTGGCAGTCGGGTGCACTGGTTGCTCTCTATGTGCTTCTCACCATCTGTTATAGCATCGTGTTGAAACGTATTCCGCTTGTAGAACTTGCAGTGATTGCTTCCGGTTTCGTCTTGCGTGCAATGGCAGGGGCTGCTGGTACTGAGACGCCAATGTCCACGTGGTTCTTGTTGTCAATTACGTTTGGTTCGCTATTTGTTGCATCAGGGAAAAGATTCGCCGAATTACTAGAAATGGGAGTGCGATCAGTGGAGACGCGTTCGGCTCTGTCTAGTTATACGTTGACGTACTTGCGTCAACTCATAGTCTTTTCGTGTACAGCAACCGCTATTGCGTACTTTCTGTGGGCTTTTGAAAATGCGGCTGACGCTGAGAGCAGCATTCCATATCACGAGTTATCCATCATCCCGATGGTGCTGGCGTTATTGCGCTATCTGATGGTGTTGGAGTCAGGTAAGGGTGGTGCGCCGGAGGATGTGTTTATTAAGGATTGGGGTATGCGGATATACGCCTCTGCATGGCTGTTGTTATACGTGATCGGGGTGTACGCAACATGAGTCGGGTATTCGGCTGGGGTAGATCATTATCTAGCGAGAGTGATGTGATCCATGTGTTATCCACTGACGAAGTGGCACAGTTGCTTGGGCGTAGTCATCCGCGTGGCATCACGCCTCGTGGACTTGGTCGCTCATACGGTGATGCGGCGATTAACTCCGGTGGCACTGTTGTGAAGTTAGAAGAAGGATTTTGCTCCGAGCAACCAAGGCAATTAATTGAAATTGATTCAGACAAAGGATGCGCACGTATCGGTGCGGGTGTTTCGATCGAACAAATGCTGAGAGCATTTGTGCCAGCTGGATTTTTTGTTCCGGTTACTCCGGGAACACGTTTCGTGACATTGGGTGGGGCAATAGCAGCAGACATCCATGGGAAGAATCATCATCGTGACGGCACATTTGGTCAACACGTGCACTCAATGACCGTCTTGCTCTCGAGTGGGGATATCGTTGATTTGGATCGCACGACGAATCCCGATTGGTTTTGGGCAACAGTTGGCGGAATGGGCCTGACGGGTGTGGTGTTGGATGCAACAATTGATCTGATCCCGATAGCAACTCCTCAGATTGAGGTGACAACTACGCGTTGTGCACACATTGATGAATTGTTCTCTTTGATGAGCAACGAAGAATCAGATAATCGTTATAGATATTCGGTTGCATGGGTCGATATGCTCGCGAAGAAGAATGCATTCGGACGCGGAGTCTTGACAAGAGGAGATCATTCTCTCGTGGCGGATGAAAAATCTGACACGTCCGACAAACGCACTGCGTATGACCCCAAGACTCGAGTTGCTATCCCAAGAGTTTTTCCAAACGGCGTCCTGAATACCGCAACAATTAGAGCTTTCAACGAGTTGTGGTTCCGCAAAGCACCCAAAGACTCGACAACTGCGCTCGAATCCATCACGAGTTTCTTCCATCCCTTGGATGGCGTGCGTAATTGGAATTACATGTATGGTTCGCGAGGGTTCTTGCAATACCAGTGTGTCGTGCCAATCGACTCTGCACCTGTGATTACGGAAATCATCGCAATGATGCAAAAAGCACGATTGCCCACTTTTCTTGCCGTGTTGAAGCGAATGGGAAAAGAGAATCCGGGCATGTTGTCATTTCCCATGGAGGGATGGACGTTGGCCGTCGACATCGCCGTGGGATCAGAGCGTATTGAGTCCGCATTACGAGACATCGACGAAGTTGTAATCGCTGCTGGTGGTCGTCACTACTTGGCAAAAGATGCGCACATGGCACGTTCCGTGCTCCATCGTGGGTACCCCCGGATAAAAGAATGGCAAGTGATTCAACGACAAATGGATCCAGCTGGTCTGTGGACTAGTGATCTGGCGCGACGCCTGCAATTACAAGGAGATCAAACGTGAAATCTGCAACCGGATCATTTGGCACCATCGTTCTGTTTGGGGGTACAAGTGAATTAGGTAGTAGCACCGTCCAGCATCTCGTGACGCCAAGCGTTCGTCACATTGTGTTGGTAAGTCGAAATATTGATGCAGCCGAGGCCACTGAGCAACAGTTCCTATCAAAGGCGCCCGACGCTGAGGTACATCACATTCGATTCGATGGGGCAGACAGTGCAACGATGGCGCAAATCGTTGACGAAGTCGTTTCGATTGCAGGAGACATAGACGTAGCAGTAATAGCGCATGCTTTGTTAGGTCAAGATGTTGACGGATATCAGAATCCAAGCGATGTGCAGAATGTGGTTGATGTCAATGTCACAGCCACGATTGCCTTGATGTACGCACTTGCTGCGCGAATGAGAGTGCAAAAACATGGCACCATTTGTGTGTTCTCATCGGTAGCTGGTGTTCGAGTGCGTAAAGCGAACGCGTTGTATGGGGCCTCGAAAGCCGCTATCGATGCCTTTGCATTGGCGCTGGGTCATGATTTACGAGACTGTGGTGTGTCAGTAGTGGTGGTGCGTCCAGGTTTTGTTCACACAAAGATGACGGCCAACATGAAGGTTGCACCGTTTGCAACTACTCCAGATGTGGTGGGTCGCAAGGCAGCTGATGGAATCCGAAAACAGGACGATGTGGTGTGGGTTCCAGGAGTAATGCGGTTCATCTTTGGAGTGTTTCGCGTTTTACCCGAGTCATTATGGAGACGACTACCGATTCACGATTGATGAGATTCGTTGGCGTGGTCCGAACTTGGGAGCCAACCAACCGTCAAGCTCTAGCCATTTCACGACACGTGCGCGTTGACCGCGATACGGCTGCATCAGAGCAATCATTTCATCGTCAGTGCCACGAGGTTTGCCGGCTAGCGCAAAAGACACCGTGTTTTTCACGTGGTAGTCGCCCACAAGCAAAGCATCAGGGTCACCGAATGCGATGCCACCTGCAGTTGCTGCTGTCCAGACACCTATCCCTGGGAAACGAATGAGTTGATTGGTGAGAGAGTCAAGAGTTGCATTGGCGAAATCAATGTCAGCAATGAGTCGGCCCGCATGGGAGGCGATACGAGTGAGGGCATCCGCTCGACGTTTCTCAATACCTAGTCGGTGCAATACGAAATACGGTTGCCGAGAGAGAACCTCAGGATCTGGTGGCAAAAAGAGATCATCGTGTGGTCCCGGCGCTCGCACGCCGTAGTTGAGACACAGTTGACGCCATTGAGAGAATGCTTCGATTGCTGTCACTCGCTGACCCAAGATTGCTGGAAGAAGTTCGTGGTATGGGCTGTGTGTGCGGGGTAGGGCGAGCATTGCAAAGCGTCGTTGAGCCCGAGCAACTGACGCATGAACCGGAGCGAGGGTGGGTTGCTGG
>CAYVAV010000006.1:0-78707 GCA_964449085.1 uncultured Bifidobacterium sp. | reverse complement strand
CTGTAACCGAGATGGTCGAGGGCGCGCTCTGCGAGCCAGAGTCCACCCGGTCCGTAGCTAGAGATCTCAGGTGATGATGTTGACCACGACTTGATGCAGATGGTGCCCGCACCGTGTGGAGTCAACGTGGCTCGCCACAGTGTGTCCGAGTCGAGCTTGGTGGTGGGGTCATGACGCCCATTGCGCAACATTGCGACGGTGTGGCTCCGGAGTTGCACGGTATGCCTCGAGGAGGGTTCGGTGAGAGACATACACCGCGAACATAGTGACTAGGAGTGTCGTCTGTCAGGATTACGACATGACCCAACTCACAGAGCCCAGTAGTGAAGAAGTTCTCCTTAGTCGTCCCCGCGAGGGCGTCGCGTTGATTACCTTGAATAGGCCGTCTCGCCTGAACGCCTTAACCACGACGTCGGTACAGGCGCTTCACGACACACTTGATGAAGTTGCTGTGGATAACACGGTTCGAGTTGTTGTGATTACGGGTGCAGGACGAGGATTTTGTGCCGGTCTAGATCTTGGGGGCTATGGAGATGCCCCTGGAATGCAGTTCAGTGGCAAGGTGGAGAAAGGATTTGCGACGCAGAAACACATTGCCAGCCTCATTCCTCATCTTCGTCGTACTCCACAGCCAATCATTGCTGCGGTTAATGGTCCAGCGGCCGGAGGAGGCTTTGCCATTGTTCTTGGATCTGACATTCGCATTGCCGCGCAAAGCGCCAAATTTAACGCTGCTTTTATTCGTATCGGTCTCTCTGCGTGCGACATCGGTACTAGTTGGTTGTTGCCACGATTGGTGGGTGCTGCACGTGCGCACGAACTGATGTTGACCGGCCGAATTTTCTTGGCTGATGAGGCGGAACGAATCGGACTCGTCCTAGAAACAGTTCCTGATGACATCCTGATGGAACGGGTGTACGCAAAGGCCGATGAGATTATGTTGAATTCTCCAATCGGTGTTGCGCTCACAAAAGAGGGAATGTGGTCGGCTCTTGAGATTCCTGGCCAACAGGCCGCAATTGATTTGGAGAACCGTCAACAGATCATGGCCAGCCTGTCAGATAACGCGACTGAAGGCATGCGTGCCTTTATGGAAAAACGTTCGCCGCAATATCGTCCGTGACAACTCTTTGCGACTAGTTTCTTCATCGTGAGCGAGCGCGAGATCCTGACCTGGGAAACATTCGGAACTGCAAGTCGTGAGTTGGCAGTGCAAATTGCTGAATCTGGTTACGACGCCGATTTGATTCTGGCCATCGCGCGCGGTGGCTTACTGCCAGCCGGTGCTCTTGGCTACGCGTTAGCAGTCAAGAACCTCTACACCATGAACGTTGAGTTCTATACCGGTGTGGATGAACGCCTACCGGTTCCGATGATTTTGCCACCCGTTCCAGATTTAGTGGAGCTTCGATTTGCGCGAATCCTTGTGGTCGATGATGTTGCGGACACAGGGCACACGCTGAAGATCGTGCAGGATTTTTTCAAGGGTCGCGTGAAAGAAGTGCGATCAGCCGTCTTGTACGAGAAGCCACGTTCAATTGTTAAATGTGATTACGTATGGAAATACACCGATTTGTGGATCAACTTCCCGTGGAGCGAGCAAGGTCCCGTCGTCAACAAAGAGGGTGCAGTCCTCGACGCGTAAGCGACTCATCCTGCGGATTCAGCAGGCAACGAAATACTTGGATCAATGTATTCATTTGTTACGAGATCAGCTGCTGTCAGAGATTCGCGTACCTTGTCGCCACGAGCGGTGTAGATCGGCGCAGCAGTGGCGATGAAATCATCAACACGTGACACGTCAAAGGAACCAAGTATTCCATCGGGGCTATTTGAGACAAGACGATCAATCACTTGTTTGTCTGCAGATGCCATGGCGAGGTCAAAATCGTATGGAGTAGTCGGATTTAATGTTTGAACTACATCAACAATGACTTCGTTTGTGGCCGAGGGATCGAGCACGTAGTCGAGTTGAGCTTGCTGAATGAGTGGAACAAGATTGGCAAGACATTCGTTGTATTTGGTCTTGTTGTCGGGTGTGACAGCCAAAGTCTGTGCGTAGGGTGTCCAACCAGTTTCGTGTAGGTATTGGTAACGAATGGGTTTCATCCATTTCTCAAGCTTCGTCTCGTAGAAAATGGGTTCGTTCGTTCCGAATCCTTGCTGAGCCACTGTGCCACCAGCGGTGACAAATTGTTCGGGGAATCCATCGTAAGAATCGTCCACTTGGTCTTCGTTCAAAATTCCTGTGGCGGTTAAGTACTTCATGTACGCAACGTTTCGGAAGTACAACACTTTGACATTGGCATCTTTCAATTCATCAATGGTACGGATGTCGGGATATGTAGCCGGGTCCCACATGATGATTTGTGGATTGATATTGAATGGAGCAACAACGCCAATGGTGGGGTATTCCTCTGATTGCGAAATTGCGATATCCGTTCCCATGAAGCCAAGCAAGATTTCAGGTCTGCTGTACATGCGCGAGATAACTGGATCAAAGCCAATGGATGGACCACCGGCATTTATCTGAATGTCGACACCGGTAGATGATCCCTGAGACATCAGTGGACCTTTGACCGACATGTCTGCGGTGTTCACCACGTAGTCAGGTCCTAGCAATTGATACACAAACCCGTGTTCTGCTTGAGGCCACCAATCTGTTTGTATCACCACGGTAGAAGGGCAGATACCAGCGAGATCAACGCCTCGTCTCATCGAGGAATCTAAAGGCGGTGAGTCTTTGGTTTGTGTGTCGCTGCCACATGCAGTGAGAACACAAAGTGAACTGATGATAATTGATGCGATGAAACGAAGACGACGATGAGTCACGCAACGAACATAGCGTGATGAGATTGGCGAATCAGTGACAATTGCGTGTCTACTTCGTGGCGGGCTGATGCCAATGACCAACGACTTTTTGACTCAGCCACGAAAAGAAGATGAAAAGTACAACACCCAGCGCGGATGCCATGATGACCGCGGCAACCATGTCCGCACCCCATAGTTGTGCTCGATACAGGTCTATCTGAGCACCAATTCCGACTCGACCGCCCTGTCGAAAATAGAAATCGCCTACAACGGCCCCCACAACAGCCAGGCCTGCGGAAGTACGCAGACCTAGAAATACGGTCGGCAATGAATGAGGTACTTGTAATCGGGTGAGTCGTTGCCAAGTGGTGGCATGGTGAACCGTGAAAAGATCATGAAGGGTTGAAGGAACCGTTGTGAGCCCATAAAACGTTGCGCTTGTGATCGGAAAGAATGCGATTAGGACAACGACAAGGACTCTCTGAGTTGTGGGATTATCGACAAGGGCGCGTATTAATGGTGTTAGTGCAATAATCGGTGCTGCCTGCAAAGCAACAAGATATGGCCATGAAGCTCGACCAATCCATGGGATAAGACTCATCAAGAAAGAAAGAGCGGTTCCCAATACTGTTGTTATCGCAAGTCCAATCAGTGCGATTTGTCCGGTATCCCATAGGGCCAAAAGAATGTTCTTCAATCCGCGTTGTTGACCTGCGTCCCATACGAAGAAGGCGTCAGTTAAGACAACATCGGGTCGTGGTAACAAGAACTGCTTGTTTGCTGGAAGTATCACCTCTGATAACAGATACCACAGTGCAAGAAACAAAATAAATAATGCGATAGGAGGTGCACATCGTCGTGCGACCTCATTGAACCGTGAGTTTGACGCGAGGCTCATACCGCTTTCGCCCTCAGTACGTCATGAATCTCGTGGCACACATCGAAAAATTGGCGTTCAAATCGAATGTCGGCACTTCGTTCCTGTCCTAGCGGTACCCGTATTTGCTGGCGTAATTGAGTGGTTCCACTAGCTGTTGGCGCGAGAACAAGAACACGGTCAGATAAGTAGACCGCTTCGGCAATGTTGTGGGTGACGAAAAGACATGTCAGTCCTCGTTTGTGATGGAGAGACAACAGCAAATTTTGAAGAGACTCTCGTGTTAATTCATCAAGTGCTGACAAAGGTTCATCAAATAGGAAGAGGTCACTATCAGTGATGAGGGCCCGCGCTAGGGACGTCCGCATCTTCATTCCACCAGATAGTTGATGGGGATATTTATCTTGATGCTCTGATAATGCAACCGCCTCAATTACTTCGCTGATTTCCGATGTGGATTTGGATGCGCGGGAGAGAACTTCATGTAATTCAACATTCTCGCGAAGAGTTCGCCATGGGAGTAGCGCCGGTTCTTGAAAGAGCATTTGAGTACTTCGCGCCGAGCAGGAGATAGAGCCAGATGTTGGAACATCGAGTCCGACAATCATTCGAAGGAGAGTTGATTTCCCACATCCACTGGGGCCCACAACAGAAATGAATTCTCCGCTCGTCACAGAGAATGTGATGTCGGACAAGACGGTATTTCCGGCATCAAACGAACGGGAAACACCCGAGAGAGAAAGGAGTGGATCGGGGGTCATGTGGCTCATACGGTATTGCTAGTTTCGTCCACATGACTATCCGAGATGAGATCATCGCGCGAATGACTGGGGCAGGAGCGCCATTTGAGATTCGTTCCGAGAACGTGAACGGTATCCCGTTGAGAGTGTTTGCTCACGCCCCAGCCTCTATGCGAGACATAATCTCCGCTACCTCTGACAGCTCCGATCGACCGTATTTGATGTATCACGATGAAGTCTTGACATACGGGGAGTCGCTGGAAAAGATTGCTTCTCTTGCTCAATGGTTGATTGAACACGGTGTGCAAAAGGGTGACCGTGTGGCTATTGGAATGCGAAATTATCCCGAATGGCCACTCGCATACTGGGCTGTTATTTCCATTGGCGCAATCTCTGTGAGCCTCAATGCATGGTGGATTGCCGATGAGTTGGAATACGCGATTGCCGACTCCGGATCCAAAGTTCTAATCGTTGACGATGAACGACAGGATCGGATATCAGATGCCTTGCTCAAAAAATTAGACGTTTCTCAAATGATTGTTGCACGCGGTATACCGCGCTCTGGCGCGGTGTCCTTTGCTGAAGCAACTACACATACTTCGGCAACATTGCCAAGTGTTGTGATTGCGCCCGACGACGATTGCACAATTCTGTACACCTCTGGGACTACGGGATTTCCCAAAGGCGCAGTGGGAACACACCGTAATCATGTGACGAACATTTTTAATACGTTGCTAGTTGGTGCAGTGTCAGCTGAGATGGCGTCTCTTGCTGGAGTGGAATCCAAACCCGTTACACAGCCTGTGTCGCTTTGGACCTTTCCTTTCTTTCATATTGCAGGCGTCACCGGAATCAATGTGGCAGCTGCAACTCGAGGTGCATTGTTGTCGATGTACAAATGGGACGCAACGGAAGCTTTAGGTCTCATCCAACGGCACCGAGTCACAACGGTTGCGGGAGTTCCCACTGTCGTTCGTTCTCTATTGGAGCATCCCGACGCGAACTCCTATGACCTGTCTTCGCTCGCGACGATTTCTCAAGGTGGTTCGCCTGTGCCACCGGATTCGATAAAGAAAATCGAAGGAGAATTTGAACGACGAGTGAATCCGACGAACGGTTATGGGCTAACGGAGACGACATCAGCGATCATCTCAAACTCTGGATTGTCTTATTTCGCAAAAAGCGACAGTGTTGGCCTCCCAATGGTGGGAGCTGATGTTCGCATTGTGGACGAAGACGGTAATGACCTACCAGTTGGTGAAGTGGGAGAATTGTGGGTGCGCAGCCCGAACAACGTGCGCGGCTATTGGAACAAACCAGAGGAGACGACAAAGGCGTTTGTTGATGGTTGGTTTAGAAGTGGTGATGCGGCCCGCGTAGATGAAGACGGTTTTGTGTTTGTTGTCGATCGCATCAAAGACATGGTGCTGCGCGGCGGAGAAAACGTGTACTGCGCTGAAGTGGAGGCCGTACTTTTTGAGCATGACGCAGTCGAAGATGTGGCCGTCATCGGCATTCCCCATCCGGCCCTCGGAGAAGAAGTGGCTGCTGTAATAGTTCCAAAATCAGGTCACGGGACTCGAGATACCGAATCAGTACGCGAATATGCGGCGAAGAAACTCTCGGCTTTCAAGGTGCCAACACATGTGTTTTGGCAAAGTGATCCACTGCCTCGAAATGCAACAGGCAAGGTACTGAAAAAAGAATTGCGTGATACATATTCGCCCAAATGACGACACTTCAAGTCAGTACCATAACTGACGTTGCACAAAGACATCACGAAGCAATCGAGTTTTGTCCGTCATGATTCCATCGACACCTGCGTCAAGCAACGTGTTCATTTCCGCCTCATCGTCAATAGTCCAAACATGAACGGCGATTCCAAGTCGTTTGGCTGTCGAAAGAACCCTTTTGTTGGTGAGGTGAATTCCTGCTTGCCGGACCGGGATTTGTGCAACCACCTGCGATAATGATTTCGCAACCTTGTGGGAAGTCTTGCTTGCGAGTAGTAACTGCGCAACTTGTCGAGGACCCATTGAAGTACATAGGCGAGAACCAAAGTGTTTGCGTAAAGCAATAAGACGTTTGTCGCTAAATGACCCAATACACACCCGATCTAAACAGTTGTGTTCGGTCAACACATCGACCAGAGGATGTACGGCGTTGTCGGTCTTGCAATCGATGTTGATCTTGACGTCAGGGAATGCATGCAAGATGTCAGCAAGAAGGGGAATGTGTTCACGTTCATGCACCTTGACACGGCGAAGCTCATCCCATGTCATGTCTTTGATATTTCCCGGTTCGCCACATGTACGGCTGAGATCGTCATCGTGGAAAGCGACCAATACGCCGTCTGATGTGGCATGGACATCGGTCTCTAAATATCGATAACCAAGTGACACCGCATCTTGAAAAGCGGACATCGTGTTTTCAGGCGCCTCTGATGCGCCCCCTCGATGCGCAAATGGAATAGGTCCGTCGTGATCGAGGTAGGGGTGCATGGTCCTAAATTGACCGTCCGGCAGCTTTCCAGTACTCGTCTTTGAGAAGGCGCTTGTACAACTTGCCTGTTGGATGGCGAGGCAACTCTGGTCGGAAATCGACACTGCGAGGACACTTCACGTCTGCCAACTGGGAACGACAGTACGCGATGAGTTCTTTCTCGAGCGCTTTTGCTTCATCATCTGACGCTGGCATGGTGACGGGTTGAACAACAGCCTTTACCTCTTCACCAAAATCTTCGTTGGGTACGCCGAATACCGCTACGTCAACAACTTTTGGATGATTTACCAACACATTTTCTGATTCTTGTGGGTAAATGTTCACACCACCAGAAATGATCATGAATGCCTTGCGGTCGGTGAGATACAAGAAGTTGTCGGCATCGAGATACCCGACATCTCCTAACGTGCTCCAACCACGACCTTTCGGATCTCGTGAAGCCTTTGTCTTTTCCTCATCGTTGTGATATTTGAAATCAGCTCCACCCTCGAAGTACACGGTGCCAGATTCTCCCTGCGGTACTTCGTTACCTTCGTCATCAAGAATGTGGAGTGTTCCTTGGATAGCCACGCCAACTGTTCCTGGATGCGCGAGCCATTGATCACTGTTGCAGTACACAAAACCGTTGCCTTCCGTACCCGCGTAGTACTCATGAATGATGGGTCCCCACCATTCGATCATCGCGCGCTTAGTTTCGACCGGACATGGTGCGGCGGCGTGAATGACGCACTTGAGAGATGACACGTCATATTTGTTGCGAACATCTGCAGGTAATTTCAACATTCGTATAAACATTGTTGGCACGACCTGAGATGCATTGGTCTTGTATTTTTCTGCAAACTTCAAGAAATCTTCGGCATCAAAGTGTTCCATCACCACCGTTGTGCCGCCCAGCATATGGACCGCAAGATTGAAGCGCAGCGGAGCGGCGTGATAGAGCGGAGCAGGAGACAGATAGATCGTTTCTTCGTTGAAGCCAAACAAAAGCGATGCAAGGGTTATGACGCCTGGCGCATTTCCGATTTCGGTTCCAGGCAGTGGGCGAGCAACTCCCTTTGGCATTCCAGTGGTACCACTTGAATACAACATGTCGGTGCCGTCAACCATGTTCGCAAGTGGCGTGGTGCTGGCAGCAGCGACCACATTTTCATACGAGTCGTAACCCTCAACTGTTCCATCCAACATCAGGCGTAAAGAGACATTCGGAATCTCGTCAGCGATCTCAAGAGCTTGGTCTGACTTGTATTTGGACGTGATGTAACCCTTTGCCTGACAGTCATTGATGATGTAAGCAAGTTCGGCTTTCGTTAGTCGGCTGGAACACGCGGTGTAGATGAGACCTGCGTAGTGGCAACCCCATACAACTTCGAGATACCGCGGATGGTTTTCCATGCACAATGCAATGTGGTCGCCCTCATTCAGCCCAGCCGAACGTAAGACATTTGAAAGACGTACAGCGGCTTCGTGCAACTGCTTGTACGTGGTGATCTCCCCGGTGGCTGCCTGGATGATGGCGGGGCGATCGGGAGCTGATTCTGCGAAGTTGCCTGGATACATGGCACCAACTTACTGAACGGTACGATGTGGGCACTACCTCCCTATAGGGCCTCGGCCTCATCCCCAAAAGGAAGTGCAATGTCTGTTCTCGAAGTTGGCTTGTCCGCAGATGAAAAGCGTGTGATTGATCTCACCGAAGAGTTACTTAAAAACTTCCCTCCATCAAAGGTCTCAGCAGTTGAGTTTCTTGGTGCTCAATACGACGCCGGTCTCGCGTGGATTCATTTTCCCGTCGGACTTGGTGGTCTCGGCCTGTCGCCAAAGTTTCAAAAATTGGTGAATGAGCGTGTCTATGCAGCGGGTGCACCAAACCCCGTTGTTCGTAACCCAATCGGACATGGAATGTGTGGACCAACAGTGGTTGAGTGGGGAAGCCAAGCGCAAAAGGAGCGTTACCTGCGTCCACTCTTTACCGGCGAAGAAGTCTGGTGTCAGTTATTTTCTGAACCCGGTTCTGGCTCTGACTTTGCTGGTTTGTCATCACGTGGTGTGAAAGACGGTGACGAATGGATCTGCAACGGTCAGAAAGTGTGGACCACCCTTGCGCACCTGTCACGTTGGGGTCTTCTTGTGGTTCGTACCGACACAGAAGCTGTCAAGCACGCAGGCCTGACCGCCTTTGTGGTGGACATGCAAGCTCCGGGAGTTGAAGTGCGTCCATTGCGTCAAATGACGGGTGAGGCAGAGTTCAACGAGGTCTACTTCACTGACGTGCGCGTGCCAGATAGTGAGATGCTGGGAGCGCCTGGTGACGGATGGCGTGTAAGTCTCACCACCTTGATGAATGAGCGTGTGTCTATCGGCGGAGCGATTCCGTCGAAGGGTTCGGGTCCAATCAAAGAAGTTGTACGTGTGTGGAACGAGTTGCCGGCTGACAAAAAAGACGCCGCAACGAAAGATGAAATGATGCAACTTTGGATTCGTGCTGAACTCCTGCGCCTTACAAACATTCGTGCGTCACAAACTCGCAAAATGGGAACACCGGGTCCCGAGGGATCGATTGGCAAGATGGCGAGTGCGGATCTCAACAAAGACACCTTTAACTTCCTCATGAATCTCATGGGCGCAGATGCAATGTTGTACGGCAGTTACGAGATGATTCGTCCTGAAATTGCTATGGGGTACGACTATGCACAAAAGGCGTTTTTACGGTCACGTGCAAACAGCATTGAGGGCGGCACTACCGAAGTGATGAAGAACATTCTCGGTGAACGAGTCCTTGGCCTTCCTGGTGATGTTCGCGTCGACCGCGAAGTCCCATGGAGTCAAGTCCCGCGCAACTGAAGCGAAGCGGAGGGCGCGCTGGGTGAGCACAGTCCCGCGCAACTAAGTATTTTTGCGCTGGGTTATGCGTGATTGAGTAGTACGCCAAGGAAAAATGCAACAAGTGATGCGAGGAGGCCGACTGCGCCCCCGACTGCGAGTGCAATTTTTGTTTTGCCACTGCTATGTACCGCAGTAGCAATTCCTGCAATCACAACGAACACAATCTTGATACCAAATGTGGCTGCGTAATCGCCACCTCTGTCGGCGGGGTCTTCCACTGCAAGACTCCACATTCCGGTAGCGACCGCCACGATGAATGCGGGCCATGCCACGCGTCCAAACGCTTGTGCCATCGCCTTTGTTGCGTCGGGAGATACTCGTCGCACTGATGGAACAATTCCAGCGACAACTATCTGTCCTCCAACCCACACCGCAACTGCGATGAGATGAAGCGCGATACGTATCGAATCTGCTGAGGGTGAAATCATGACTCAGAGAGTGCCAGAAGAACGGTGCTGGCAGCGATTCGGCGATCATCCATCTTGGGCTGAGCCGTGCGAGAGCCTCCGAGCAACACCGTTACGGCGGTTTCTAGTGAGACTTGTAACTCACGAATGTTTCGTGGCGGTGGAAAATACTCATCTTCATCTGTCACTGTCACTTCAGTGACACCGTTTTGTGGTGACAGAGACGAGATCACACTTTGGACCAATTCTTCGGGAGCGGATGCTCCAGCCGTGACGCCAATCGTTCCTGAAAGATCATTCGGCAACTCGGACGCGGAGTTGATGCGAAGGACACGTTGGCACCCCGCTTCGTGCGCGAGTTGCTCAAGTGCGCGAGTATTAGAGCTATTTGCAGAACCTATGACGACAAAAGCGTCGCACTGCGGTGCAATTTCCATTAACGCTGATTGCCGATTAGTGGTGGCAAAACACAGATCGCTGCGTCCAGGTGTCCATACATCGGGGAATCGTTGTCTAACTGCGACAGCAACTTCGCTCCATTCACGATGCGACAAGGTTGTCTGGGCCAACATTGCAACTGGTTGTTCGATCGCTGGTAACTCTTGGACTTCTTTTACTGATTCGACGCGCGTAATGGATTTAGGCGCCACTGCCATCGTGCCAACTGCTTCTTCGTGGCCTTCGTGACCGATGTAGACAATGTGAAATCCTTTGCCCGCACGGGTCTTTACTTCATGGTGAACCTTGGTCACAAGAGGACACACCGCATCAACGACGTAACTTCCGCGTTCCCTCGCTGCGCGAACGACTTCGGGGGCAGAGCCATGTGCCGACAACATAATTGGTCGACCCTCTGGTACTTCGTCGATGCTGTCTACGAAAATGACACCTTGAGCACGGAAGCGATCAACCACAACTTTGTTGTGCACTATCTCGTGGTAGCAGTAGACAGGTGCTTCAAACGATCGAACCATCCATGCGAGTGCTTTGATTGCCATTTCAACACCAGCACAGAAGCCTCGTGGTGATGCGAGCAGAACACGATCAACATTCATAAAACCTATGCAGAGATTACAGAGATAGGGCTCCGATAGCCTGAGACATGTGTCGTCAGTGATTGCAGAATATCCCGTCGTCACAGCTGTTGCAGACGGAAGTGTCGCCCAGGTGCATGGCATCTGCGTAGGGGATCAGATCCTCTCCATTAATGGCGTTACTCCAAGAGACTTGATCGAATGGCAGTCCCTGATTGGTGACTTTCCGCTCGAGATAGTCCTTTTACGGGGCAAGACCGAAATGGCCTTGTACATCGAGTCTGGTCTCGGGTCCGACTCAGCACTGCCATTCGGTGTCGATGTCCATAGTGCACTGTTTGACCGTATCCAGACATGTGACAACCACTGCGAGTTCTGCTTTATCTATCAATTACCGAAGGGGATGAGACGCAGTCTCTATCTAAAGGATGATGATTACCGACTCAGTTTCATGTACGGCAACTTCACCACTTTGACTCGATTCACAGAAGCTGATCTAGAGCGAGTTGTGGCACAAAATCTGTCACCGTTGTATGTAAGTGTTCACTCAACGCATCCCCATACTCGTGCTGAAATGTTGCGGAACGATCGTGGAGGAGTCAGTCTGCGATGGTTACGACAATTGCTCAATCACGGGATTGATGTTCGCGCACAAATCGTGTTATGCCCAGGAGTCAATGATGGAGATGTGCTTGACGAAACGCTAGGAACGCTGCTTGAAGAAATGCCGGAACTTAGTTCAATCGCCGTGGTTCCACTCGGCTTGTCAAAGCACAATACGGAATCGCGCATGCGGGTGCACACTGCTGGTGAAGCAAGACACGCGATTGAAGTCATTCGCAAATGGCAACAGCGGTTTTCCAATTGTGTGGGTCGAGTCGTGATCCATGCGGCAGATGAGTTGTACCTGGTGGCTGGTGAAGAAGTGCCTGATGCTCTTCACTATGGGAACTTTGAGATGCTGGAAGATGGTGTGGGTTTGGCGCGTCGGTTCGTTGACTCGTTTATCTCCACAAAGTTCAATCAAGAAGATGACGATGATGAGAAATCACGCGAAGGTGGTTTTTTTGCGTCGGTGGATAAAAATTTACGGTCTGCGGATATCCCCACAACTTCGCAGACGCAGTACGTGCGTGCACTCAACCCAGCATTGGATACTGCACTGCGAGCTACAAAATCAATGCCACAACATTCCAGTTCAACAACAACCACCGGACTGACGCTGTCACCTACGAGACAGCGTGCCGCGTCTCTGGGGATCATCACTGGTGAATATGGCGCGCAAGTGATTGCGCCGTTGCTATCTGCATATCCGTCAGATCAATTACACATCCATGAAATCAAGAACGAATACTTCGGTGGCAATACCGCTGTTGCTGGTCTGTTGACATTTGAAGACGTTGCTCGACATCTTCGTACTGCTCCTGAAGACCGAATGTTTCTCTTGCCTGATGTCTGTCTCAATGATGGGCGCTTTCTAGATGGCAAAACAATTGAAGAATTACAGGACATTCGTCAGGTGAGAGTCATTCCAACATCCGGATCTGCACTACGACGTCAGGTAGATTCATTCCTTCACGGTGTGTCAGATCTACATGATGCAAAGAAGTGAACGGTGACACATGAGTGAAGACACAAATAACACGCACGAGGGTGAGGCGCAGTATCCTGTTGTCGTTATTGTCGGTCGTCCAAACGTTGGTAAAAGCACGTGGTTTAATCGCGTGATTGGTGAACAAGCGGCAATTGTGGAGGACCGTCCTGGAGTCACGCGCGACCGCCACACCCGGGTTGCACAGTGGCTAGGTCATCGCTTCTATTTGGTTGATACGGGCGGTTGGCTTCCTAAGGGCGATGAGTTAGAAGACAAAGTCAGTAAACAAGTAGAGGAAGCAGTTAAAACTGCAGATCTTGTGATTTTTATGGTTGATGCATCGGTTGGTCCTACCGACGATGATGAATTGATTGCGGGTTGGCTACGGCGCGCAAGTGTTTCAGTGTTATTGGCGGCAAATAAATCTGACAATGACAGACGTGAAATGGAACGTTGGGAATTCCTGTCGCTCGGGGTGGGCGAGCCATATCCTGTGTCGGCGCTTCACGGCCGACGAGCCGGCGATTTTCTTGACGAAGTCGTCGCCAGACTTCCTGAGTACACAGACGAAGATGATCTCGAGGAAGCGCCATCGACGCACGAGGGTGTTCCACGTGTTGCATTAGTAGGGCGACCCAATGTGGGTAAGAGCACATTGTTTAACCGCTTGGTTGGAGAGGAACGCAGCGTGGTTCACGATATGCCAGGCACTACTCGTGACGCAATCGACACCTTGGTGGAAACTGAGGATGGTCCGCTCATTTTTGTCGATACCGCAGGTATGCGGCGACGAAGCAAAATTGATGACTCCGCTGAGTACTACTCGTTAGTACGCGCATTGCGTGCAATTGATGAAGCAGACATCGCAATGCTCGTCATCGACGCCACAGAGAGTGTTACGAGCCAAGATCTTCGCCTAGCTGAGCGCGTAGATGCATCTGGTTGTCCCATTGTCATCGTCTTAAATAAGTGGGAAATGCTTGAGAGCGAACATCGCAGGGCAGTGGAATCAGATGTAGCCCGAAAAATGCATTTTCTTGCTGACTCACCTGTGCTCAAAATCTCGGCCTTGTCTGGCAAAGGTGTACACAAATTGAGGCCAGTACTACAAGATGCAATCGAGCAGTATCAACGCCGAGTTCCTACTCGCGATGTCAATCGCATCATCGCTGACGCTCAACAGCGTCAGCCAGCTGGTGGTGGAGCGCGTGTGTTGTACGCAGTGCAGGGCGCAACAGATCCACCGACGTTTACGTTGTTTGTGAATCGTGAATTGCCGGCGCCATATTTGCGTTATCTGGAGCGTTCTATTCGCGAAGCGTTCGAATTTGGTAGCACGCCGATCAAATTACGAGTGAGAAAAAAGGGAAGCTGATGCCGTGGTGTGAACCGTGTGCCAAATATTGGACTCCGGCCGCAATGAATGATGACGGCTCATGTCCGTCGTGTGGCACAGTTGCCCAAGTCGCAGATGCCCATGGGCGTGTCACTGCTGAGAACATCGACTTGAGACAATTGGCAGGAAAGACAGAAGATGACACGAAGGCGCCATGGCATTTCAAATTGCTAGTGGTTATGTTGCTCGCATATCTAGGGTGGCGAGTCGTGGTTTTGTTTCAATGACCACACGCTCTTCTCTACTCCGAGCGGTAGTGTGAACCGCCATCGGGCTGTGGCGCAGCTTGGTTAGCGCGCTTGTCTGGGGGACAAGAGGTCGTGGGTTCAAATCCCGCCAGCCCGACCATCTGATAAAAGTTTTCTCGTCCTGAAAAAGGCAAGATGGCGTCCATGTCCGAGTCGCCTGCCCCAGAAGTGTCATCGAAATCGTCGAATGGCGTCGATTTCAACAAGCGTCATCATTCAAGAAAACAATCAACAGCACGATATGCGGTGTCAATCGTTTTGTCGATTCTTGCCGGAGCCTCACTGTTGCTAGCAAGTGTTGGCATCTGGGTGAACAACACGGTTTTCAATAGTTCGCGCTTTTCTAGCACTGTTGAGAAAACTCTTGATGAGCCTGAAGTGAACGTGGCGCTGAGTCGTTATCTCGTGAATCAATTGATGAACAACTTGGATGTTGAACAGACAATATCTGGACTGTTGCCCGAGGAGATCGAAGCGCTGACACCCGTACTGACTGGCGCCGTGCGAAGTGTTGTGCAAGAGGGCGTGCAAACAGTCCTTGCAGATGACCGGGTCCAGGACGTTATTGGTGAACAGGTCAAACAATCGCACAAAATGTTGATGGTGGTTCTAGAGAACACGGGGCCACTCGGTGATGCTGTATCCACGGATGGCGACAAGGTTGTCCTTGATCTGGCCCTTGTACTCGAACGTGCTCTTCAGGATGTAGAACGTGCAGGAGTATTGCTGGATCGTCTTGATCTTCCGGCGGATTTCGGGAAGTTAGTTGTCTACAAAGGAGATGCCGTCGAGAGCTCTTCTAAAATTCTGAGAGCGTCGCAAGATGCATTGTCGCTGTTCAAAAGATTGTTGTGGGTGTTTGTAATTGCAGCAGCGCTTCTGACAGCAGCTGCTATCTATGTGGCCTCCAGTCGTCGCCACGCTGTACGTCGCCTCGGCATCGTGTACGCAGCCGTCGCAGCTGCTGTCATCTGGGTCTTGTCACAGGTAGGTCCAGCCGTGGGGAACATGATCTCGAATCCGGAGGCTCGACCAGCAGCCGAGACGGTTGTTGATGCTTTCTTGTCTCGACTACAGGGTTTTGGGTGGTTGCTGTTTTGGCTGTCGATTGTCGTGATCTTTGTCGCCACGTTTTACAATCAAATTGTGGCCCAGTACCGAAAGTACAGAAACTCAACGAGCGACTGATGTGCGGACGCTTTGTTCGCAGTTTCACGGTAGAGGAGTTGATCGAAGAGCTCAACGAAGTAGTACCCACTTCATCAATTGTCTCTCGCGTTACTAATGATCTTTGGGATCAAAATTTCAATGTTGCGCCAACAACGTTGATACCCGTTGTGTACTTTGAGAACACGCAATGCATGATTGATGTCATGCAATGGGGTTTTCAGCCACCGAAATCATCAGTCGGCACATCATCAATAGGACCATCGCTTGTCATCAATGCGCGGTCAGAAACAGTGCACGAAAAGCCAATGTTTCGTAGTCTCCTCAACAGTCATCGCTGCATCGTTCCTATGGATGGCTTTTATGAATGGAATCGCGATGATACGTCACGAGGAAAGATTCCGTTTTATGTGTCTCGCCATGACGGACACAGGATGTGGGTGGCTGGTTTGTGGCGAGGACAACCACGGGATCCGACAACAGACCACTGCGCGCAGGTCGCGTTGCTCACTGCTGATGCAAATCACGACATCGCCCACATTCACCATCGAACACCGTGTCAACTAACGCTTGAGGACGCCATGCATTGGGCAAGTGATGAAGTAGCACCACTTGCATTAGTGGAGAAGTATCATCATCCAAAATTGCACGCATGGACTGTCAGTAAAGATGTGAATTCCATCAGGAACAACCGACCAGATCTGGTGGATGCGGTCATTGACACGGTGGACAACAAACAACTAGGGCTATTCGAATAACACGCAATTATTCAGAGGGCGCTAGTTCTGCAGACGACATCGCATCGCGAATGCGTTGTGCTTGCTCTTGAAGTTCTTCTCGGTTAATCGAAGCCGCGGCATTCTTAAAGTCCAGGTCGGCCATTGTTTGTGTAGGAATCACATGGATGTGGCAGTGATTGATTTCGTAGCCGGCAATAATGAGCCCGACACGAACACACGGGTGAGACTTCTTCAGCACTTGACCTAATTGATGAGAGACTTTCATTACATGTGATGCAACATCAGAAGAGAGATCGGTCCATTCGTCTATTTCTTCTCGTGGTACAACCAGTAAATGTCCAGGAGCTATCGGATTGATGGATAGAAATGCGACACATACATCATCGCGATAGACGAACGTTCCTGGAATTTCGCCGTTAATGATTTTGGTGAAGACTGTGGTCATCCGTGATATCCACCGGAAACGCTGATGATTTCACCGGTGCAATAGCTGGCCTCTGGTCCAACGAGAAATCGAACCATCTCAGCGAGTTCTTCCGCCTTCGCCATGCGACCAATCGGAATCTGTGTTGTGATCATCGCTTTAATGCTCTCGCTCAGTGGAGTGAGAAGTGGTGTGTCGACATATCCAGGACACACAGCGTTCACTCGAATACCAAGATGCGCTGTTTCATACGCGGCTGCTTTAGTAAGAGCAATGATGGAACTTTTGGCTACTGAGTAATCCGGAGCAGACGGATTTGTGTACAGCCCAAGAACAGAGGAGATGTTCACAATGGCACCAGACCGGCGCGGTTGCATGTGACGTAACGCAGCGCGACAGCCATAGAACGCTCCGTACAGATGAACCTTGATCATGCGATCCCAGTCATGGTCGGAAAGGTCAACCAAATAATTCATTGCTTTCATGCCGGCGATATCACCGGTCATACGCTTCATCTCGTTTTCTACGCCTTCATCAAATTTGGCACCCGCATCTGGAGGAGCGATGCCTGCGTTATTGATGAGAATGTCAAGCCGACCATAATCAGCGACTGCTTTATCGACGGCAGAGTCAAACGCTTTGCTGTCCGTCACATCGAAGACCGCTGTAGAGCCACCGAGTTCACTTGCAATTTTGTCGGCTGCATCAGCATTCATGTCGTTGATGACGATGATCGCGCCATCTTGTGCAAGGCGTCTAGCAAAAGCCGCACCCAGCCCTGAACCACCACCGGTGATGAAAGCCACTTGTCCGTCGAGAGGTAAAGCCATGTCGACACACTAATGATCATTACGATGGGGTCGTGACCAAGTGGCGCATCTTTACACTCCCGAACCTTGTGTCTATTGTGCGCCTTGCCGGTATTCCTTGGTTTATTGCGCTTCTCGCCGATGATCGAATCTTGGCCGCTGCATGGTTGCTTGCAGTGATTGCTTGGTCAGATGTCTTGGATGGTTTTTTAGCTCGCAAACTGAACCAAGTGAGCCCGTTTGGCGCAATTCTTGATCCTGTTGTGGACCGTGCTGTCTTTCTTGGGGGCGTAGGAGGCGCTGTCTACTATGACTATTTCCCAGTTTGGATTGCAGTAATCATTCTGATTCGAGAGGCGGGTATTGCACTGCTAATGATTGGAGCGACACTTCTTGGCATGGAGCGCTTCTCCGTGACGAAAGCAGGTAAGTATTCTGCCTTTGCTCTTCTATGGGCGATCACGTGGATGATCGGTGGTGAAGCCGGAGGTTTCTGGCGGATCTTGGGTGTCACTGGATGGCTTATGGTATTTCCGGCCATCATTTTTAGTTACTACACACTGCTCTTTCAGTATGTGCCACTTGTTCGACGACATCTGAAAACAGGACGGGCCTCTCGGCGCGGACTACCGTAAGAGGCATGAACGTTCCTGAGGACCTCCATTACACGTCAGATCACGAGTGGGTAAAGGTCTCTGGTTCAACTGTGCGGATAGGCATTACTGATTACGCTCAGGATGCGCTCGGTGACGTCGTATTCGTTCAGTTGCCAACAGTGGGCGCCACTGTGAGCGCCCACGACAGTTTCTCTGAGATCGAGAGCACAAAAAGTGTCAACGATGTCTACGCGCCAGTTGCTGGAACTGTGAGTGCTGTGAATGATGACTTAACTGGATCACCGGAACTACTGAATTCTGACCCATATGGCCGTGGCTGGATTTGTGACATCGAAGTTGGAGACATTGATACTTCAACGCTCCTATCGGCGGCGCAGTACAGGGATTTGATCGGGAGTTAGAGAGTCGATGTCGTACGTGTTTTGCAATCGATGCGGCCACCGCAATCCGCCAACGTCTGCTTTCTGCTCGGCGTGTGGTTCGGTGCTAGATGTGGTCAACGATCGCACAATCACGCTTGCCAAGGTTGATCCACTGCTTGACGCACCTGGAGCTGATGATGATGTGCAGGTGGATCTAAATGAAATCACACCCGGACAGGGCATTTTGGTTATTCGCTCTGGAGATCGCATAGGTCAGCAATATGCGTTGTTCAAAGATGTGACCACTATTGGCCGCCATCCAGACAGTGATATCTCTCTGGATGACATCACTGTGTCTCGTCGTCACGTGGAGATAGCGCACGTAGGTAATCGATACGTGGTTACCGACTCCGGATCACTGAATGGTACGTACGTAAATCAGCGTCGAGTTGACAGTGCCGAGTTGTCGCAGGGTGATGAATTACAGGTAGGGAAGTATCGATTCGTCTTTCTTGAGCATGCTGAGGATGTGCGGTGAGCGAACGAACGTTTTTGTCGATTGGCGAAGTGTTAGCACTATTGCTCGATGAATTTCCAGATGTCACGATTTCAAAAATTCGATTTTTGGAAAGTCAGGGATTGATAGAACCTGAACGAACCGCATCCGGGTATCGCCGCTTTAGCGTCGCTGAAGTAGAGAGACTCAAATACATTCTTCGTGAACAGCGAACAAATTACCTACCGTTGCGTGTGATCAAGGATCGACTTGAAGACGAGACAAGCGACATCAGTCGTGAGTTACGCATAGTGACTGAGGCCAGCACAGCAGCGCATCCTTCTGGTCGAGGAAATGTTCCTCGACCACAACCGATCGCTGCGGATCCGTCGTTAGGGATAGAGGCCGATAAAACTCCTCGCGATAAGACGATTACGGTTGAACGAACGGAAGTTGTACTACAACCAGAAATCCTGGAACAAGACATCATTGCTTCACCAACACTTGCGAAAGAGCAGAGGAAGATCGCAAAGAAACATGCGGACTCAACCGAGTCATTGGCACGCGAAGAATTATTGAAGCAGGTTCATGCGGATCCCGCACTGCTCACTGAACTTGAGCGCATGGGTTTGATTGCGGGTCATGACGTTGGTGACACGACATTTTTCGATCCACAATCGGCAGCCGTTGCGGAGGCTGCCGTCCGTTTTCAAGAACTTGGGATTGACCCCCGTCACTTGCGCACCTGGAAGACATCAACTGATCGGGAGATCAATCTGTTCGAACAGCGAATTCTTCCGTTGTTGCGTCAACGTAATCCGGCCTCTCGTGACGAGGCGATTCAAATGTTGGAAGAATTCGTATCATTGGGTGGCACCGTGCGGGACGCTTTACTTGCACGGGAAGTAAGCCGCCTGATGGAAGGTCGCCACTAATGAAACTAATGACTGTGCAAGGCATTCGCGTCGATCGCTTGTCTAACAGTCCAGCGATGACGTTGAAAGAAATCGATGCCCCGCACCGTTTCATTGAGATCTTCATTGGTTCGCCAGAGGCGGCGTCGATCCATGCAGCTATGGAGGGTGCAGAGATGCCTCGCCCTCTCACACATGATTTGTTTGTGCTCACACTGGAGCGTCTTAAAGTGGAAATCGCACATGTCGTGCTTACCGAGGTGCGAAATGGCACATACTTTGCTGAGTTGGTTGTGAAGACGGCAACCGAGGAGTATTCGCTGTCTTGTCGTCCCTCGGATGCAATCGCCATTGCTGTCCGTGCCGAATGCCCTGTGTACGCCTCGGATGAACTTTTGGACGAAGTCGGTGAGGTCAGTGACGAAGACTCGGAGAACGCGATTCTCGATGAATTCAAAGAATTTATCGACACCATTCGCCCCGAGGACTTCGAGTAAGTCCCGAAGTTTGAACCCAAATGGCTTTGCCCGTTGACCTCCGAGGAGAAGGGCCGTAGTGTCTTACACCTACGTAGTTTGACTCTTGCAAGCCATCTCAGGGTGAGGGCAGGTGAGGGTCCGAGCAAGATTGAGTGTGTATGCCACTGCAGCCAGATGAGACCTATAGCGGAACTCGCGCCGCACAAATCGCCGGTATCTCATATCGTCAACTTGATTACTGGGCACGCACTGACTTAATTCGCCCGAGTGGTTCCGATGCCACTGGCAGCGGAAGCCGTCGCCAATACACATACCGTGATTTGCTTGAATTGAAAGTGATCAAGAAACTGATTGATGCTGGTATTCGTCTTGAATCAGTACGCGATGTTTTTGCTTATTTGCGAAATCATGTCGACACAGATATCAGTGCGGCGCATATCGTGATTGAGGGTTCCTCCGTGATTTTGTGTGACGGTGATGAACTCATTGACATTCTGCGTGGCGGTCAAGGAGTATTCAACATTCTTCCGTTGTCGGGTGTGCGAGATGAAGTCGACAAGGAGATCATATCTCTGAAACCGGAAAATCAGAGTGCGTCAAAACGTATCGCGATGTAGCAATCACTGATTTGTGCAAATCTCTAACTATTGGTGAATTGAAATGAAGACGTCTCCTCTCGACAGCGTGCATCACAACCTGGGTGCAAAAATGATGGAATTCGGGGGCTGGAACATGCCCTTGTCATATTCCACCGGAACTCTCGCTGAACATGCGGCTTGTCGCATTGAAGCAGCTCTTTTTGATGTGTCCCATCTTGGAACAGTTCGTGTGTCGTCATTTGATGCGGTCGCAGTATTGCAGAGTCAATTATCAAATGACATTTTGAAAATTGGACGTGGTAGGGCGCAGTACACACATCTGCTTGATGACAATGACGGTTCAGTTGTTGATGACATCATTGTCTGGTGGCGAGATGATGATTCATTCGATGTCATGCCAAATGCATCAAACACTGATCGTGTCGTAGATGCCCTAGATGGCGAAGACGTCACCGAGGAACGCGCTGTGATCGCACTACAAGGGCCTAAAGCACGACAGGTGTTAGAAAAAGTGAGCCCAGAGGCCGCCCGTACAAAACGATTCACGGTGTTCCGCGCCGAAATATTGGGAGCACGGTGCGTAGTTGCTGGTACAGGCTACACCGGTGAAGAAGGTTTTGAAATTGCGGTGCCCGCAGAACACGCCATACGAGTATGGGATGTGTTACACAATGAGGGCGCAGTGCCGGCGGGTCTTGGAGCGCGTGACACCTTGCGTTTAGAAGCGGGTTTGCCTTTGCATGGTCATGAATTGGGGCCAGGTATTACGCCGCTGCAAGCCAATCTTGAGTGGGTCGTTGCGTGGAACAAAGAACGGTTCCGCGGACGCAAAGCTTTGGAGCGAGAAAAAGCAGAAGGCGTGAAACGCCACCTGGTTGGTTTAAGTATTGATGGCCGTCGACCAGCTCGGGAAGGTTCTGTTGTGTCTAATGCAGGTGGCGAACACATCGGAGTAGTAACTAGTGGCAACTTTGCTCCCAGTCTTGATCGTTGCATCGCCTTTGCAATGTTGAATGGTGTGCATTCTGTAGGCGAGACAGTGAACGTTGACGTGCGAGGTACAAACATTGAGGCAAAAGTCGTTGACACGCCGTTTTACCGTCGCCCTCAGTAACTTTTTGAAAAGCTGTGATTAACCAGAAGTCGGAGTTTCTGGCTCATTAGGTGCAACTGACTCAGAAGGTGACGGAGCCTTGGGTTTCATGCCAAACAGAAAACCGGCGTTCTCTGCAAGCTGAGTGAGTGGACCAATCCCTTTGGCGAGTTCGGTCAGTGCCGCGGATGCGTCACCAAGCGACGACAAAGTGTTGAGCCCTTGAGCAACTTGAGGCATGAGACGTCTCAGTGGTTCTTCCACCTCATCAAGCAGTGCGTTTACTCGAACCGTGGTTTTGTTCAAGTTCTCGAGTGTGGAGGCAAAATTCTCAACAATGCTCACGAGTGCATCGACGGTTCGCTTTGCGGTATTTGCAGCCTGAGTCCCGCATTCGACCGGGTCAAGAGAACTGACCATGCCGAGTAGTCGATCAATGTTTACTAGTAACGGGTTTGCGTTGTCGCTCACGCCGTCACGGTATCGGTCAAAAGACTCTTTTCGTATTCCTCGATAGGTGCGCAACTGCAGACCAAGTGGCGGTCACCATATGCGGCATCTATACGTGAAACGGGCACGAAGTACGTACGTCCTCGAAGAGCAGGGAGGGGATACAGCGCCTTTGCCATGCTGTACGAGCGCGGTTTGTTGTCAGCCATGTCTTCAACGGTGTGAGGGGCGTGACGTACGACTGATTCCTCAAGAGATACCTCTCCACGAGCGATCTCATCTATCTCTTTTCTGATCTGCAACATTGCGTCACAGAAACGATTCAGCTCGTGAAGTGATTCGCTCTCGGTTGGTTCCACCATCAAGGTGTTGGCAACGGGAAAGCTCATCGTTGGCGCGTGGAAGCCGTAATCCATTAAACGCTTTGCGATATCTTCAACGCTCACTCCAGTGGACTTTGTGATAGCAGAAAAATCAAGCAAGCATTCATGAGCAACAGTGTTATTGCGCCCCGAATACAAAGTGGGGAAGGCCGTCTCAAGACGCTTTGCGACATAGTTTGCGGAGAGGATTGCATCTGATGTTGCACGCAACAAACCGTCTGGACCCATGAGGCGTATGTAGACCCACGGAATTGGCAGGATTCCCGCTGACCCATACATTGCAGCAGACACCGGTCCCACTTGTGCTTCTTCACATGTTGCAATGAGCGGATTGCCTGGCAGGAATGGAGCAAGATGTTCTCTTACTGCAACGGGTCCAACACCCGGACCACCGCCACCGTGTGGGATGCAAAACGTTTTGTGCAAATTGAGATGACTGACATCGGCACCAAACTTTCCTGGTTGTGCAAGGCCCACTAGCGCATTCAAGTTTGCGCCATCCACGTACACCTGTCCACCATGCGCGTGAACTACATCGCACATCTTGACGACGTCCTCTTCGAACACTCCATGAGTTGACGGATACGTGATCATGAGAGCAGCTAGTTGATCACTGTGTTCCGTCGCTTTTGCGGTGAGGTCAGTTAAATCAACGTTTCCATGTTCGTCACATTTGACGACGCGCACTTCCATTCCTGCCATCACCGCACTCGCTGCATTGGTTCCGTGAGCACTTGATGGGATGAGACAAATCCTGCGTTCTTTATCACCACGTGATAGGTGGTACGCGCGAATTGCCAACAAACCAGCAAACTCTCCTTGTGATCCAGCGTTCGGTTGCAGACTGACAGCTGCGTATCCCGTGATCGACACCAGCATCTGTTCAAGTTGAGTGATCAGTGTTCTGATACCAATTGACTCGTCGTCTGGAACGTATGGATGAAGGTTGGCCACCTCTGGCCAAGTAATTGGCTCCATCTCAGTTGTCGCGTTCAGTTTCATTGTGCAAGAGCCGAGGGGAATCATTGTGCGGTCAAGAGCCAGATCCTTGTCCGACAAACGCTTCAGATAGCGAAGCATTTCATGCTCTGTGTGATAACGCTGAAACACGCTCTGTGACATGAATTCGTCATGACGTAATTGCATGTCCGGCAATGATGTTGTCATCTCCGCAACAATGTCGTCTTCTGAGGTAGGAACGCCAAGGGTGTTGAGCAATCGTGCGAGTAGTTGGGGAGTAGTGGTTTCATCAAGAGAAAATGAGATTCGGGAGTCGCTGATACGACGCAGATTGATTCCGGAAACTTTTGCATTTTCGAACAGTGTGGAGGCTTGTGGTGAATCAATGGCCACAGTGTCGAAGATTTGTCCGTGCACAACTGAAAAACGATTACGAGCAAGGATTGTTATCGCTGCATTTGCAAGACGATGAACTCGAGTAGCAATAGAGCGAAGTCCGTCTCGTCCATGCCATACCGCATACATGCCAGCAATGTTTGCGAGCAGAACTTGTGATGTGCAGATGTTTGATGTTGCTTTGTCGCGGCGTATGTGTTGTTCGCGTGTTTGGAGAGCCAGTCGTAATGCAGGACGACCAGCGGTATCTGTACTCACTCCAACTAGACGGCCGGGAAGTGAGCGGGCAAATGATTCTCTGGTCGTGAGAAATGCGGCGTGTGGACCACCAAATCCCATGGGTACTCCAAATCGTTGCGATGATCCCACTGCGATGTCGAAATCCAATTGTCCGGGTGGGACCAAAATTGTGCACGCTAGGAGGTCAGTGACCGCAATCGCGATCGCATTTTCAGCATGTGTTGCAGACACAATTTGTGACAATTGAGATGCGGACAATACATGACCATCTGAACCAGGGTATGAAACCACAATCGCAAAGAATTTTTTTGCATCGTATTGGGAGAGATCATCCACCACGACTGACACACCGATAGGGGTCATGCGCGTGGAAAGAACGTTGATGGTCTGCGGGTGAGTGTTGCTATCCACAAACACCGCATTTGATTCTGACGAAGAGATCCTGTGCGCCATTGCGACTGCTTCTGCTACTGCAGTGGCTTCATCCAAGAGAGAAGCATTGGCCATTGGCAATCCGGTGATTTCGCAAATCATCGTTTGATAATTCAACAGAGCCTCGAGACGGCCTTGGGAGATCTCCGGTTGATACGGCGTATATGCGGTGTACCACGACGGATTTTCTAAAACGTTGCGTTTCACTACAGGCGGACAGATAGTGCCGTAATAACCCTGGCCGATGAAACAATCACGCTTTGTGTCATGACGAAATAGCTCACGTAATTCATTCAATACCGCGTGCTCTGTGGTTGCCGCTGGAACAGACAACGCATTTCGCAGACGAATCGCCGAGGGGACCGTGGCATTTAGCAAATCATCAATTGTGTCAAAGCCAATGAGACGCAACATTTCTGTGCGATCTTCATCGATTAAACCGAGATGACGTTCTGCAAACCTCTCTGATGCAAACACTGCGTCAGGGAACTGGGGAAGTGAACCAGATGATGTGGCCGTGCGTGTTTCAGTCATGGGGTCTCCGGTCTAAAGCGTCGGTTACCCCCGCTGTCTCATGTGCCTGAGAGCTTCATTGAAGTGATGCACGAACGTGCAACACAACAACTTTCCCCTTCGGCGGGGAACCATGATTCTCATGAATTCAACGAATTCAAAGAATCGAAGGGTCCCAACTTTCCAGCGTTGCCCGTCTGTTCGGTCCCTTGTGCCTGAGAGGTTCCGGGGCGGTTGCTCCTTCGGCGGTCATCGTGCTGGCTGCACGACACTCTCTCCCTAACAAACGACAGCACCGCCACCTTAGTGTCCGTAACGAATGGGGTGGGGCTTCCCACTATGGTCAAAGCCATGACAAGTCTCACAACACAAGAAGCAATCAACCAGGTTGCACCGATCATCGGTGACCTGGGTTCCAAATTCATGTTGGATAAGGCGACCATGGAAGCAGCTACCGAATCTGGTTACGGACATCCCTTTGCCCTCTATTTCCTCGGACGTGGAGGAGTGCTAGGCAATGTGGATGCTGATGTGATTGTCGCAGCATTTGCCTTCTTTGAACCTGGCATGGTTCGCACGATGTGGGAGATGGCTCGCCAGACAGCTGACGCCGAGACGGCAGTGAAGCAGTATGCGGACCTTTGCGCGAAGTATGGAGAGTCTCATCTGTCTGGCATTGCTGGTCTTGGGCGGTTCAACGAGTTGGCAGAAAAAGTGATCGACGCAGTAGATGTCAGCGGTCTCAGTCTCTTTGCGGGTTGGCGAAAAGTGGCACGACCTTCAAACCCCACTGCTAGGGCGTACCACAACATTCATGTCATGCGTGAGTGGCGTGGATCGGCACACATTTGTGCGGTCGCGGCCGCGGGTATGTCGCCACAGCAGGCCATCATCACTGGCGCCGGTAGCACCGAAGCAGGAGTGGCGACCGCCCAGGCATTCGGATGGACAGGAGAATGCGGAGATGTCTCACATCTCGCCAAGACCCGTGATTCAGTCGAAGCGACCACAACGTCTATGCAAACAAATGCCTTCAGTGTGTTATCCGCATCCGAACTCGTCGAGTTCGTGGACCTCGTGAAGGCCATCAAAGCCGGCCACACGACCTAAAGAAGACCCATCGGGGCAGGGCGTGTGAATGTGTCCAGAAACCCATGTATTGATTGGTCTCAATGAAAATTACATAACGGAGATTATGGGCGAGGCGTAGACTGTGTGACCGGAATGGCGGCCTCCAGCAACCACTCCAAAGACTCTCGTAGCGACTCTGCGCTCTGACGTCCACTTCGCTCTAAGTCTTGTTGCACATCTTGGATCGCACATGCCAAGACGTAAATCTGATCCTTCAGTGTGTCGATTTCTTCACGAGCTACGACCAATTCGTTTTCAGACAACGCCAGTTCGTCAGCTCGTTGACGCGCCACCCAATCCCATTGTCGACACGCCTGACTGCAAAACCGTCTTGGTCGTCCGCGACCGTCGGATGCTGGCAAGACCACTCGGCACCATTGACACCTTGGATACCCGCTTGTGTCATCGCGCTTGAATTTCGTCATGACGTTAATCGTACGGTGACAGTAATGTCAATGTGTGGAATCTGTCGATGAGTTGATCGCGCGTATCAAGATGCCGGAGCCTCCGGTGCGACTCTTTGCTTCGGACAATGCAAGTGGTGTTCATCCCGAGTATCTACAAGCGTTAAGTGATGTAAACGACGGTCATGTTCTCGCCTATGGCCAGGATTCAATCACTCGATCAGCAACGCAAGCTTTTTGTGACCTGTGTGGTGTTGACGTTGAAGTCTTGTTTTGTTTTGGTGGAACCGGAGCCAACATTGTTGCCCTGTCGGTCTTGCTTAACAAGGCTGAGTCGATTCTGTGCTGTGCGTCTGCACACATCGCTGTGGATGAAACGGGAGCACCCGAACGCAATCTTGGGGTGAAACTGCAAACAGTCATACGTCCTGACGGCAAATTAACTGTCCAAGACATTCACGATGCCGCCCGACAGATCGGCAACGTACATCATGCACAACCTGGCGTTGTGTCCATCTCTCAGCCCACTGAAATGGGAACGCTCTACTCCATTGCTGAATTATCTGAGATTGTCCGTGTTGCGCATCATTACAACATGCGTGTGCATCTCGATGGTGCGCGCATTGCGAATGCTGTTGTGTCACTTTCCGAATCTTCTGTAATCGCAGATGCATCGCTGTTTCGACAAATGACTTTTGGCATTGGTATCGACGCGGTCAGTTTTGGTGGGACAAAGAACGCGATGCTGAATGCTGAAGCCGTTCTCTTGTCTCAACGTTTTGCGTCCGAAAGAGGTGCGTTTCTGCACAAACAACACACTCAACTGCCGTCAAAGATGCGCTTCAGTGCGGCCCAGTTTGATCACGCACTACGGTCCCATCTCTGGCTCAAGACAGCCCGCGATGCAAATTCCGCAGCCCAGGCACTACACGCGTCTCTATCTGACCTCTCTGGCCTTGCAATCGAGGTACCGATCGTGAACAGCCTCTACCCCACACTTGTTGACCCTGCAAAATCCCTACTGCAGCGATGGAGCTTCTTTTGGGATTGGGATGTGAGTGCGTCGCAGGTGCGCTGGATGACCTCCTGGGACACCGATCAGGACGACATCGACCGGTTTTCCACAGGTGTGCGACACGCAGTGACATCGCTGTCCTGACGACACATTTTCAGGGAATTTTGCCAACCATCAGGCCTTTTGCATTAGTGAGACGCCGGTCACATTATTGATTTTTTTAGTTGTCTGTAGGGGTCAAGTATTCTTGGCCGAGGGACATTGAGGGGAATGTCTCTCGCAAGATTTTGTGATATCAGCAGCGAAACCGAGGGGGTTACATGGCCGCAGGAGATCTGTTTCCATTACGAATCTGGGATGATCAGACATGGGCTGACGGCGCGGAATGTCGCGGTATGTCGACCATCTTCTTCCCGCCCGCTGCTGAGCGTCCGCAAGCTCGCGAGCGACGTGAAGCGCAGGCACGCCAAGTGTGCCAAGAGTGTTCCGTGTTACATGATTGCCGTGATTTCGCACGTCGCAACCGCGAATACGGCTTTTGGGGTGGCGAATCTGAAGAGGAGCGCCATGCAGCTGGTTATCGATTGATTGCACCAATTGGTGTTCGTGCTCGCAACGTCGGTTAATTAAGACATTCGAAGACAGACACTGGTCCAACCCTCTATTGAGATGGATTCAATGAATTCGCACCATTGGTAGTGGTTGTGGACATTTTCCCATTGTTCATCACGCATTCCTGCGAGGATGATCGCTGTTCCTTTTCTTGACAGTTGTTTTACCACCGGTGCGATGTCGCACAACACCGGCGCCAAGATGTTGGCAAGTATCACGTCATAAGATTTAACTGTGTTTGATGAATGCTGTGATGAAAGATCAATCCACGATATGACAACATCGTTTCGTTCAGCATTGCGGCTAACCACTTCTCGTGAGTTATCTGCGATGTCGAACGCGCTGACGCAACAATGATGAGTCTTTGCCATAGAGATCGCGAGCACACCAGAGCCAGCACCAAAATCCAAAACAGTGCTGTGATGGGGCGCATGTTGACGAGCGAGTCGAAGTGCTCCGATTGTGGTTGGATGATTGCCCAACCCAAAGACGTCTTCTGGGTCAATCAAAATATCGATGATATTTTCGCTATGGCCAACACTGTGATCTGTCCAAGATGGAACAATCCGAAGTGTGGCGTCTATAACAACAGGTTCGGCGAAATCGCGCCAAGTGTCTGCAACACCTCGGAGAATTTCAACGTGTTCGATGATGACCTGAGGAAACCTCGTACTGATATCAACTGATAATTCCTCGACTTCGCTTCCGTACGAAGTACGCAGTTCGACGAATTCGCCTTTGTTGATCTCCTCAATCGCTGCTACTCCCCTTGACCACAAATAGTCAGAGACGACATCTGAATCTTGTTGTGGAACAGTGACGCACAATAAACGCCATTGTGGATCACCTCCCATCACGAATCACGCTCAACCGATCAGGCGCATTTCCCTCTTGAAGCGAGCGGCTTTGTCAACGTAAATTTGCGCTGCTCCTGCAATTTCTTCGACGCGTGCGCGACCTTCTTTGATGACTGCTGGCGCACCTACCGCCAATGCACCTGCAGGTACATGCATGTTGTTCAACACAACCGCGTTAGCAGCAACGATTGCTCCGGTCTCGACTACCGCGTGATGTAACACCACTGAACCAGATGACACTTGGGCTCCATCTTTGATGATGCACCCTTCAAGATGGACGACATGGCCGACAACGCAATCATTTCCCACTCTTGTAAACGACCACGGAGTTGTGTGCACGACAGTTCCGTCCTGGATGCTGCTGCGTTCGCCGATGTGAATCTCACCGTCATCGCCCCTCAGTACTGCATGAGGCCAGACAGAACTATGGGCACCGATTTTCACAGCGCCAATCACGACTGCATCGGGATGCACGTAGGCATCCGGGTGAATTTCTGGTACGAGATCTCCAAGTGCATAAATCGCCATACCCGACAAGGTAGCAATGAGTTCGCCCAGAAATGGTGACGAAGCGATTCGTCAGATAGCGTGAAACGCCTATGTCACGGCGAATCGAGATCGAACTCACGAGCAAACGCGACGACGGCACGTGGACGTGGCGCGCTGCCGGTGCGCGCGAACCCAAAGGTGTTGTTGTTGATTCGTTGGTCCCCGCCGGTACCGCCGTTCACGCCGTGGTGCGCGCCGAGGTAGAGACAGATCTTGATGGAACCCGGGTGCTCAGCATTGCACTGCCTAAGCAGAAGGCAGAGAAATCAAACACACTTCAGTTGCTGCTCAACGAAAAACCCTTTGAAGCTGTGACAAAGCAATTGAGCAAAAAAGATCGTGACAATAAGCGCGGCCGTCGTGACAAGAAAGGCCCCGGGGCCGGTAAACCAAGTCGACCTCGCTTTGAGACTCCACCAGAAATTCCGATGCGTCCAAAGCCAAAACGTTTGAAGGCTGGTCGTGTTCATGTTGACGCAGTCTTGGCCGCGTTGCCTGAAGCACAACGTGCAATTGCGGAAAAAGTACTGCAAGGTGGCATTCCTGCCGTTCGTGCTGCAGTTGACGAGCAAAACAAACAAGCTGTTGCGGAAGGCAAAGAGAAAATTCCGGCAGAAGGCCTAACAACTATGGCCGAGCAACTCTTGCCAAAACTGCGAGTAGCCGAATGGCGCGACCGTGCTGAAGCAGCTAACAAGATCATCGCGGATATTGACCTTCGAGACTTGCGCTCAGTTGTTGTTTCATCAGACGATCCGGTTATCGCTCGTGATGAAACGACACGCGAACTAGCCACACAATTAAAGTCAGCACTCACTGATCGTCAGAAGACCGAATTAGATAACTGGTTGCAAGACATTCGCACCGCAGTTGAAGTTGGTCGCGTTGTGCGCGCACTGAAGTTGTCCTCACAACCACCTAAAGCAGGTGTTCCCTTCCCTCCAGATCTCGCGTTGCAGTTGGCCGCAGCTACATCAGCCAGTCTCACGACTGATGCACCTGCTGAGAGATGGATCACCGTTTTGGAAGCAGCTGCGTTCTCTCCAATCCGTACTCAGGTGATCCCTCCACGTCCGGCAGATGTTGTCACCGCCGATCTCACAAAGACCGTGACGCGACTTGGCGTGTTGATGCCACAGATCGCAGCACTCTATGGCGTAGAGGTTGATCCAAAGGCTCCTGCGCCGCGTCCTCTACGCGTACAGCGTGATCCCAAAACCACAAAGACGACAAAGCCGGCAAAGAAGGATGCACCAACATCGAAAAAGGATGACGAGGCTCCGACTGATACCGTTTCGTCATGACTGAATTTGCAACATACAAACGCCGTGGCTCCGTCGGAGTCATCACTCTCAATCGCCCAGAGGCCCGAAACGCCATTAACGGTGATGTCGCCAGCGCTGTAGAAGCCTGCATCGACCAGTTGGAAGCAGAAGACGGTGTGTGGTGTGGCGTACTCACCGCAAATACAGAGGGACAGAACAATCCTGTTTTTTGTGCCGGTGCAGACCTGAAAGCGATCAATTCCGGTAATGCAGCAGGTCTCAGCACTGAGCGCGGTGGCTTCGCCGGTTTTGTCTATCGCGAGCGTCGCAAACCAGTCATTGTTGCTGTTGATGGTCTTGCGACAGCTGGCGGATGTGAAATCGTGCTGGCCGCAGACATCGTTGTCGCCTCGAAGAACTCTGCGTTTGGTCTTGCTGAAGTAAAGCGCAACTTGGTTGCAGGCGCTGGAGGTCTGTTCCGCCTCCCTCGCGCAATCGGAAAATCTGCCGCAATGGAAGTCATTTTGACTGGTGACCCACTTCCCGCTCAGCGTGCCTACGAACTCGGGCTTGTCAATCGTTTGACAGAGCCAGGAAAGGCCCTTGAGGCTGCAATCGAGATTGCGGAAAAGATCGCGACCTCTGCTCCTCTGGCTGTGTGGGAGAGCCGCAAGATTGTGAATGCATCTCAATATGAGGACGACGAAACGTTGAAGAAGATGAGCAACTCTGCCATGGGTGTTGTGATGAATTCCGAAGACCTCAAAGAAGGTCTCACCGCATTCATTGAAAAGCGTGCACCACAGTGGAAGGGTCGCTAACCCTTACTGCAGTGTTTTGCTTACAGTGATCATTTGAGCGACCAAACCGTGACGTTCAAACAGATTTTTTGTTGAGCGATCACCAGGCAAAGTTGCAGCATTAATTCGCACGGCATCTTTGCCTCGGAGTATTTCCAAAGCGACATTCATCATCGCGCTGCCAATCCCCACTCCCCGTGCTTCGGGACGCACATACAACAGATCGATGAACCATCCACGGCTACCCACCTCGTACATCGACAACAACCCAAACGTTGTATCTCCCGCACCGCCGGCGATACACACCAATTCCGATGATGTTGGATCAGGACGAAAATCCATATGGCCGCGATATGCATTCGCTTCTTGTTGTGAAGCAGCGAGAAATTCGGCGCGCAATTGATACTCGTCGTCGCGTGCGACTCTTGCAAAAATCACACGTTCAGACATTGCACTTGATTATTTCTTTGCGAAGATCGGACACATTTCATCCCCGACGGGGCACTGTGGTGCTGAGTCACGCACCAGCAAGAAGCAACTCGTACACAGCTGCTCATCGGGTCGTTTAGGTTGTAGGGAATCGTCGCTTGTTGAACGATCTTCAACTTCGACTTCTTCATCTTCAGCATCGACGTCTTCAGCAGAGAGACGATCTTTGAGAATCTTGTCAAGATCCTCCTCCACATCGTCAGGGGTGATCATGTCATCGTCGTCTTCGTCGTCATCATTCGAGCGTTTCGCTCGTGATCGCTCTACGACAACGTCGTCATCATCGTCTTCGTCGACTACGTCATCGTCTTCATCACCCACGAATGGGTCATCGCCGTCGTCAATGAGGTCGACGTCTTCTAGATCAAGATCATCGGATTCAATCTCGACTTCGTCGTCCAGTTCCTCTGGGTCGATGTCGTCGTGTGCCACCCGGTTCTCCCTCTGCTAAGTGAAGCACGCCATTGTGCCTCACGGTACGAACGCGGATACTAGGCATAACTCAGCCGTCATGCACGATTTAATGAAAAAACATTCTGCACTAATGCACGTTCATCGGTGAGGAGCACGAACAAGGCGACCCATTTGCGCCCTGTGTGCGGTCCGCGTTACTGGCTTGCATTCCTACGGCTCTCAGCACGCCTCTCAGACTCCAGACGCTCCAGTTCTGGTGCTTCGGTAGTCATGTGCGACATCGTCGCTGCCAGCGCCTTGTGGCCAGCCTGGTCGGCAATCAGTCGATGCATCTCTAGAGCGACTCGACGATACGACGGGTGACCTTGGGGACTTGAGCGCAACTCCAACATGTGCATTGCCTCTCGCGCATTGAACTGCATGACATATCGCAATCGGTAGGCCATTGACACTGCATAGGGCGCTTGATGCGGATAGTCATCAACCAGTGTTTCATACAACGAACGGGAGCGCTCCATGACATCATCAAACAGATCGCCACAACCTGCTGCATCGACCAGTTCAGGCTTTGTATATCCGTGATATGGAGTCAATGGTTGCCATTCAATTGTGAGTAGCCTGTGACGCTGAAGATCCCGAAAGGCTCCGTAATCGGAGAGGACATCAAACCGATAATCAACTCTTTCAAAGGCGCGACCTGGTCGATGACGACGATTTTCACGATCGCCAACATACGCAGAGAGAACTTGCATCTTCTCTTCGGTTGACAATGATGCAACTTTGGCGATGATTTGCGACTCTGGGAGATGTGATTGCGAATAACAAATCGCGGCAATCACTTTGTTCTCTCCATCGGGGTCGAAGCTCACCAACGCCACCTCTGGTACATCTTGTGCGATGTCGTCACCCAAGAGACGTTGTACAACTTCGTGGGTCGATGATTGCGTTGAACGTAAATATTCAGTCCATCGACCGCCACGCTCTGCGATGTCCACACGCTTTAGGAAGCTTGGAATTACTTTGCGCAATTCTTCCAACATTAAATCGGCATAGTGTTGCGCTTCCGGTAATGGGTGTGCCCGCATTCGCAACAACAGGTTCTCAAACGCTTGACCACTTCCATAGATTCCGAGGTTTGACAATGATGCTGCAGGTAAGGCACCACGCACAGCATCAAGCGCTTTGGCACGTGTTGCTTGACGGAATACGAAATCACTGTCCCCTGCAGAGCGATCAAATGTGGAACGAACATGATCAGTGACCTGCGTTGCCAGTGTGCTGTAGGAGTCAAACATGCGATCCATGTCGCCCACATAGCGCGTGCCAAATTTGCCAGCCATGATTTCGGGGTCGCGATAGAAGCGATAACGACCGCCAAGTCGCTCGTCATAAGCGATGTATCGGGTGCTTTGCTCGAGGTAACTCATTAGACGACCCCACTCGAGGATCTTTGTCAGCACGTTGGACGCTTGTTCGCATGCTAAGTGCACTCCACCTAACTGGGCTACCGAGTCATCTCCGTATTCAAAGAACACCTTTTCATAGAGTGTCTCGGCACGCTCGACACCAATAGTGGCGTCGTAATTCTCATCACCTGTGATATCGAGGTCACCAACAAACTCATCGAGAAACAAGCGGCGAAGGCTCTTTGGACTACGGCTGTATCGCGCAAATAACGCGCCCTTGACTACTTCAGGCAGATTCACCAGAGCGAATACCGGTTGATCGAGGTTGGTGAAGTAATGGCGCAGTATCGCCGCCTCGTCGGGCGTGAAATCCTCAGGGACGTAGACCGTCACAATTGCCCATGCTAGAAGTCAGTGACACATCGAAACGGGATGCCCCTACAAAACATCAGTGTCGGGGTTACTGCGAGCAAAATCAGACGATATTTCGCTACGAAGTGTCGCATCGAGCCAAAAATCGATTGCAGAACATGCCATCGCCTTTGCGCCGTCAATCACCGCCTGATCTGCCTCTAGAGATCGCGCGTGATGAGCAAAATCCTCGGTGTGGATAGCGATACCTGTCGGTGCAACTTTGATCATTGGATGAATGCTTGGCACAAGATGGCTGACATTCCCCATGTCAGTACTTCCAACGACTCGGGCAGATATCGAGGAAGGAATCTGTACATTGCGACCAAGATTCTTTGCATGTGCGATGTAGCGCGCACCCAGTGGAGTGTTGTCCACCATGTCGGCGTAGACATTGCCCACAAATCGCGTGGTGCATGAACATCCAGTCGCATGAGCGCCGGATTCCAGTGCAGAGATGACACGCTGCTTTAGTGCATCCAACGTGCGCGTGTTATCAGAACGGATGTACCACAGCATCTCTGCCTCACGAGGAACGATGTTTGGTTTATCCCCTGCTTTGGTGAAAATGCCGTGAACGCGTTCTGTCGGAGCGATGTGCTGCCGTAATGCTCCCACCGCCATGTATCCGAGCACGGCCGCATCGAGTGCATTTCTCCCCTGTTCGGGCGCTGCGGCTGCATGAGCCGCACGGCCCTCGTAGTGCACTTCTAATTGTTGTAACGCGATTGCATCGATTGTGGTGAGATCAGTGTCAGCCGGATGCACCATCATCGCCACATCAACCCCTTGTAGGGCCCCATTGCGCGCCATCTCTATTTTGCCGCCACCACCCTCTTCAGCTGGTGTTCCGAGATACAACAGACGTCCACCAGCATTTGGCGCAATTTGCGACAGAGCAATCGCAGCTCCGAGTCCAGCGGTGGCGATCACGTTATGACCGCAACCATGACCAATCACGGGAAGAGCATCGGATTCAGACATCACACACACCGTCGGACCTTGCCCTACTGATGCCGCAAGGGCTGTCTCTACGCCAAATACAGAGCGTTCAATGTCAAGACCATGTTGGTGACCGATTCGCGCCAAAGTTTCAGATGCGATGAACTCTTCATAATTCAGTTCGGGATTCTCGTGAATGTGATGGCTCGCGGCGACTAGGTCACTTGCAACTGAATCGACGATGCTGATCGCTTGCGCGTATAGCGACTCAATATCTTTCATGATGTTGCCCTCTCCGAATCCTTTGACGTGTGCTCTCAGTGCTGCAACACGATCTTTCCGAGTTGCTGCCCTTGTTCTAACCGTGTCAACGCTTCCTGATATTGGTCGAGTGATAAAACGCTGTCGATGTGTACTGGTAGTCCAGCATTCATCAAAGCAAGAAGCTGATCAAACTCTTCATAACTACCCATCGATGATCCGATGATTTCGTATTGCTTGAAAAATAAGCGAGGAATATTTACTTCCGCCGACGTGCCACTTGTGCCTCCGCACACAACCATGCGTCCACCTGGTCTCAACGATCGCAGTGATTTCTCCCACGTTGCAGGCCCCACGCTTTCCACCACAACATCCGCCTGTACTCCCCACTTATCTGCTGCAGTGTCCACCACTTGAACAGCACCCATGGCCAGAGCTTGATCCCTCTTCGATGCGTCACGACTAGTAGCGATGACATTTGCACCCATGAACTTTGCAATCGCTAATGCTGCTGCTGACACGCCAGAACCAATGCCGACAACTAACACCGTCTGTCCAGCTTCAAGACGTGCTCGGCGCAACATGCGCAACGCGGTGAGCGACGCGAGTGGAAAGGCCGCAGATTCTTCCCACGTTCGTGTGCTGGGCCGAGGTCGAACATTGCGACTGGGGGCGAAAGCAAAAGTTCCATGCCCGCCCCAACAGTGCTCACCCCAAATCATGAAACCGTCACCCATCGGAGAATCATTTCCGAGCGCAACGATGTCCTCTATTGGCGATACACCGGGGTTGACCACAACCTCGTCGCCCACTTTCACATTTGTTACGGCAGACCCGATTGCCTCAACGACACCAGCTACATCACAACCTGGCACGTGAGGCAGTGGGGGCTTTGGCATTCCACGTGTAACCCAGAGGTCCATGTGGTTTAGTGCGCTGGTGCGCACTCGAATCTTCACATCATCTGGTCCAAGTGCTGGCTCATCTATCTGTCCAAAACGATATGAGCCAGGTGATTCATCAAGTATCCATGCGTCCATTCCCTACACCGTAGGTGCTGGGGATGCCTAGACAACAACAGTGCACGCATCGGCGATAACAGATACCCGCACCGCGTTCCAACGCTTCACTACAACTCCGTCCACAAAGAGACGCTCCCGTGACGACTCTTTGGTCCACGACTGCGACACGCCTCGCTCCATTGCTATTTCAGGGTGTGGCACATGATTACCGAGTCTGGCGCGTGACCGCGCCTGGAGCCGTTGGCGCCAGTCGATGTTATGGCTCACGGTCACTACGTCCATTTCACCGTCGTTTGGGTGAGCACGAGGTGCAATGTTGTAGTCACCGACGAATCCACAATTTGAGACGCACACAAAGCGGCCTCTTGACAACCAAGAACCAATTTGCACAGACGACAACGCATACATCTCAACGGTGTTTGCAGTAATCACATGATCATCGAGGGACACCACCACCCTCAAAATGTCCACCGGCAAAAACTGGACTTCTCTGCTGTCTTTTGATGTGACGTTGTCTTTCCAAGTCGGACTGCCAAGAGATGTATGTAGGTCGCCGGACCTCGGCACGAAGACAGCGGAAGGATCGCCGAGCCACTGAGTAACTAGGTCAGCGTCACTGTCCGCGAACAACACATCGGCAGGACACTGCCCACGGTGACCCCACTCTTTACCCTTTTCAATTGTCACGGTGCGCCACCTCCAGCAGAGGCCGCAACAACACCACGGTCGAGACCGGCAATAGCCTCTTCAATCCGCATGGCAAGCGAACTTTGTGGATCGATTACAATTTGTAGTTGGTGCAACAAATCAATCATGTGCCGTACGCATCGAACAAAGTCTCCGGGCGTGAGATAGGGATCCAAGATTTTCGATAAAGGATCACCAAGTGCCCAGCGAGTCATCTCCCATCCGATACCACCATCTGGTGATCGATGAACAGCCATACCTTTTGACCGTTCAATGTCCTGCAGTTTGGTGCTCAATTTCTCAATTCGTTTGATGCGATTGCGCACTGTGTCATTAAGGCCACGCATTGAGCCCACTTCTTCACCACCACGTGGTTCATAGACAACGCTGGACAATACGGCTACTAAATCAGGCATTGTCAGATTGTCGAGAATTGAACTATGGAGTATCTCCACCACCAATAAATCAGACTCATGAAAGACACCCGCCAACATCTCACCCTTTGAAGTGAGTTGCCAATCGTTGACGTACCCAAGCTGATCTAGCACGGCAATGACATCTTCGAATCGGACCCACACAGAGCCAGAGCGTGTGTGTGTTGAAGCCTCGAGTGAAACAATCTCGTTCTGTAATTTGCGCATTTTGCGCTCCGCTGAACTTTTAACCGTTGCGGCGTCCAGTCGTGGGGATGCAACTGGCTTGCCGGAGACTTCTTCAACTCTTGCTTTCACTAGACGGCGTTGCGTCTCAATGATGAAGTCTGTGCGGTTGGGTTCAAAGGGAACTGGGAGATCAATACGCCCAGCTTTAACTGGCACAGATCGGAAATCAGACGACACTACATCGATGGTCTTTTTTGATGGTGTTAACAGCGCTACACGAGTGCCCTGTTTACGAGATGCAGTTGTGAGGACCACGGCTCTACCCCGCACGTTGTGTGCATCGCACATCAACACATCACCGGGGCGTAATCCACGTAGAGCTATCTCAACTTCTACTTCGCTTGCAAACTGAGTCTTTGATATCGAAGACAACGCTGATGTTCCCGTTGGATCAATCTCCTCAACAAATTCTTCATCGACTGTTCGACCGTCAGCTAACGCTCGTAATTCGTCTCTTTTGCGCTGCAGTTTGGCCTCAACAGTCACCACATCGCGGTCGGCCTGGAACTGTGCGAACGAAAGATTCAGCAAATGGGCCGCTGATCGCTCACTGTGTCGACGCACCATGTTCACGGCCATGTTGAATGTCGGTCGAAACGCCGACGTGAGCTGAAAACTACGACTCATCGCTAGACCAACTACTTGGTCAAACGACACAAACGGATTCCACAGCGTCACAGCGTGACCAATTTTGTCTAGCCCACGTCGTCCCGCTCTGCCGGTGAGTTGTGCAAATTCAGAAGCGCGCAATAGAGAGTGATGCTCGCCGGTGTATTTGGTGAGTTTTTCGATCACCACCGCACGCGCCGGCATGTTGATGCCTACGGCCAAAGTCTCGGTCGCGAACACAACCTTGATAAGACCCTCAATGAAGCACTCCTCCACTGCTTCTTTGAACATGGGAATCATGCCTGCGTGATGGCACGCAATTCCGGCGCGTACTTGTGCGAGGAACGTGTCATACGACAAGGCTTTTTTGTCGTCGGGCGACAGCCCAGCGGTGTGGTCCTCCAGAATCTCTTGAATGCGACCTGCTTCATCGTGGTCAGTCAATTGCAATCCAGCTTTGATGCAGGAATTGACAGCGTCCTCACACTGAGCCCGACTAAAGATGAAGACGATTGCTGGAAGCATGTCGTTGTCATCTAACAACTCGACAACTTCGGGGCGTGATGGCGTTGAGAAACGTCGTGCAACTCGCTTACCTTTGGTGCGACGTTGCTGTTGTTGTGACCTGCCTGCTGAAGCGAGAAGTCGAATGATCGCCTGATTGGGTTCATTCCCCACGACTGTCCTGTGCATCACAGTCGAATCACTAGCCCCATCATGTACCGCGAAGTGGTTAATGAGCTCCACTGGGCGACGTGTTTCAACGATGACATCAGTGGTTCCGCGAACAGTGGTCAACCATCGCCCCACCTCATCGGCATTTGAGACCGTCGCCGATAAACACACCAATTGAACTGTGGGTTCGAGTTGAATGATTACTTCCTCCCACACCGGTCCACGGTATGCATCTTGCAGATAATGCACTTCGTCGAGAATCACGACTCCGAGTCGCGTTAATCGATTTGACGACGCATAAATCATGTTGCGAAGTACTTCGGTGGTCATCACCACCACGGATGCTTCCGGATTGATTGCGTTGTCGCCAGTAACCAGACCTACGTGCTCAAATCCATACAGATTTCCAAGGTCCCGGTACTTCTGGTTAGATAACGCTTTTATGGGTGTGGTGTAAAACGCACGCTGCGCTTGTGAGCGCGCTCGGTGAATCGCGTATTCAGCCACCAATGTCTTTCCCGAGCCTGTCGGTGCCGCAACCAAGACTGAGTTGTCTTGATCCAATGATTGCATCGCACGCAATTGAAAGTCGTCTGGTTCATACGACAGTCCTTGAAGAAAGGTGGCGAGTGAATCGGCCACCGTTACACCGATGTGGTTTCGCGACCACGCACGAGAAGCCATCCGATTGCAACAGCGACCGCATACAACACAGTCAGCGGAATAGCCAGAGCGAGCATGCTGACCGGATCACCAGAGGGAGTGATGACAGCTGCTGCGACAAATATCAGCATCATCGCGTAACGCCATTTCTTCATCAGTGTCTTTGGTGACACTGCGCCCACTAATTGTATGAATACGATCAACACCGGGCTGAGAAAACCGATGCCGAAGGCAAGCATCATCATGATCACAAGATTCATGTACGACATGATTTGGTATGTCTGATTGACATCGTCTCCTGACCATGTCACTAAAAATTCGAGCGCCTTATCGAGCGTCCAATATGCGAGATATGCGCCCGTGATGAAGAGGATCAATGTGGCCAGTATGAACGGAAGCGCGTAACGCTTTTCTTTTTTCTCGAGAGCAGGAACAATGAATCGCCATATTTGCCACAGAATCACGGGCGCCGCCATTGCGATACCGAGATACACCGACAGTCGAACCCGTGCTGAAAAACCGTCCAATGGACCGAGCGCAAAAAGTGATCCGTCGCACTCGAAATCTTGACGTTCTTTACACAAGTCGCGATATGGCTGAGTGAGAAATTCCTTGATGGGGTCGTAAAAGACCAACACCACAATCATCCCGATGCCAACGGCCAGCAATGAGCGAATGATGCGCATTCGAAGTTCGCCAAGATGTTCCACCATGGTCATCTCGCCACTACTCATTGCCGTGGCTCCTCTTGGTCGATTTGTTCTTCTGCAGGAGGCACCGTGGTATCGATGACATCCTCGGGAGCAGCGGATTTCGCTGCATTCATTGGAGGAGACGGTTCGGTGTCGACCTTTCCGAAGTCATTGGTGAGACCGGTGAGTTCCTTGGCCGATTTCTTGATGTCGTTGATGGGTTCTTGGAAGGTGTCTTTGAATTCCTTCTCAAAGCCAGACGCCATGCGTCGCAATTCGCCATACAGTCGACCCACTTGACGTATTACCCCAGGCAATCGATCGGGACCTAGTACCACGAGTCCGGCAAGGAGCAGAAACAAAATCTCGCTGCCAGACAGGTTGAACACTCCGCCAGTGTAGAAGCCGTTGTCCTAGCCTGACAGGGTGCAGCAACGCCTTCCTTCCTTACGTGAGGTTCCCATCGCCTTCGCGCATCGAGGTGCGCGTGCACATGTGGCTGAGAACACGATTGAAGCCTTTGCTTTGGCGCTAAAGCTGGGGGCGACGGGCATAGAAAGCGATGTCTGGGTGACGCAAGACGGTGTGGTTGTTCTTGATCACGATGGCATTGTTCGACGTGGGCTACGACGCATTCCAATCGCTGAAATCTCGCGCTCAAATCTGCCATCTCATATCCCGAGTCTTTCGGAATTGCTTGACACGTGTGGCACAGATTTTGAGATCAGTTTGGATGTCAAAGACGTGCGGGCGCTAGTTCCCACCGTCGACGCCTTATCGACAGCAAACTTTGATCATTCACGCGCGTGGCTTTGTCATTGGGATGTTGATGTGTTGCACGCTCACCGACACCTCGTACCGAACGTACGACTTGTTGATTCAACTCGACTTTCGAAAATCCCTGAAGGACTCGAACGCCGAGCAAACAAATTGCGACAACACGGTATTGATGCAATCAACATGCACTACACCGATTGGACTGGCGGCTCTGTGACCTTGGTGCATCGCTTTGATTTATATGCCTTCAGTTGGGATCTACAGTTTGAACCACATCTACAGGATGCCTTACGCATGGGTGCTGATGCCGTATACAGCGACTATGTGGACCGCATGATGGACGTCTATCGCGACGTCATCGGCAAACCCTGACTAGTTCGTTTCAGTAGCAGCGAACAGAACGTGCTGTTACAGCAGTCTGATTTTTGACAGAGGCCATACGACGGCGAACGCACGACCAACGATCTTGGATTCCTCTATGGCTCCAAACGAACGACTATCAAATGATTCGGCTCTGTTGTCACCCATTACAAACACATGATTGTCGGGAATTGTCACCGCATGCATATCAGGCGTTCGGCACCGAGAAACTAAATCTTCTTCGGTCCGGGTGTACTCATCCAAGTATTTCTCTTCTAAAGGAACGTCGTTGATGTAAACAACACACTGTTTTATCTCGAGAGTTTCGTTCTCTAACCCAATCACTCGTTTGATCAAATCATCGTGCACCACTTCCGCACCATTGCTTGTGACACGATCAAACACAACAATGTCGCCCCGACCGACACCGGAAAATCGGTAACTCAATTTGTTAACCAACACGCGATTGTTCTGATACAGGGTTGATTCCATTGATGGACCGCTGATGTAGAACTGCTGAAGCAGAAACGTTCGCACCACAAAGGCCGCGAACAACGCCAAGACGATGACAATGGCCCAATCTCTGACAACTTTGTAGATGCCTTTCGTGACACTCTTTCCGACTGAGGTTGCCTGCACGTCTCCATCGCTCTGCGATGGCTGGTCAAGGCTGTCACTCATAGGTGCATTAACGGTAGTGCGCTCCACCCACAAAAGGGTTACAGGCTCTCGATGAGACGCTCGACACGCTCATCGGTATTCGCGAACGGATCCTTGCACAACACCGTTCTTTGGGTCGTGTCATTCATTTTCAGATGGATCCAATCGACAGTGAAATCCTTGTTTTTGGCCTTCGCAGCGCGAACAAATTTTCCTCGCAGATGTGCCCTCGTGGTAGTCGGGGCAACGTCTTTTGCCTCATCGATTTTGGAGTCGTCAAGCATTCTCTCAACTAAGCCTTTTGATTGCATTTTGTTGAAAACCCCACGCTCTGGATCAATATCGTGATACTGCAAGTCGAGAACGTTCACGGCAGCGTCATCGAGTCCAACTTTTTTCTTTTCCATATACTGCGTGATCAGTTTGTATTTGATCACCCAATCAACTTCGCGATCAAGAAGCAAGGGATCCTTTTCGATCGTAGAAATGCAGTGCTCCCACATTCGAAGAGCACGCATCTCTTCATCGGTGAAACCATGAGAGTCTGCGAACTCAAGCGCACGGTCCACGTAGATCCGTTGAATGTCAAGAGCCGACATCTCACGACCCGAGGCCAAACGCACTGTACGACGACACGTGATGTCATGGCTGATATCTCGAATTGCACGGATCGAGTTCTCCAATAAGAGATCTCGTAAATGGAAATCGGGATGCTCCATCATTCGCAAAACACAGGCCGTCGATCCCACCTTCACGAAGGCCGAATACTCGCTCATGTTGGAATCGCCAACAATCACGTGCAAACGACGGTACTTTTCGATATCGGCATGCGGTTCATCGCGTGTATTAATGATCGGCCGGGAACGAGTGGTGGCCGTTGAGATACCTTCCCATACGTGTTCAGCACGTTGTGCAATGGAATAAATGGGTCCCTTCGGTGTGTTCAGAATCTTTCCCGCACCACTAAAGATCTGGCGTGTCACTAGGAATGGAATAAAGGTTTCGTCATATCGCTCAAACTCGCCCTCTCGACGAACTAGGTAATTCTCATGGCATCCATAACTGTTGCCAGCACTATCAGTGTTGTTTTTAAACACATACACAGTGCCCCGGATGCCTTCTTCGGCGAGGCGTTCTTCGGCACTCAATACAAGATCATGAACTAGTCGCTCACCGGCTTTATCGAAACGAACACAGTCAAGAATGCTGTCGCACTCGGGAGTGGCAAACTCAGGATGTGAACCAACGTCGAGATACAACCGTCCGCCGTTTTCAAGAAACACGTTGGAGCTACGCCCCCATACAACGACTTTGCGAAACAGATACCGCGCAACTTCATCTGGACTCAGCCGGCGCTGACCACGCAAAGTACATGTCACCCCATATTCATTCTCAAGACCATAAATTCGTCTGCTGAGGGCCTCGCTCATAATGGTTGCTCCAGTGTGCGCCTTTGCCTCTGTGCCCTGCGTGTCTGTCGTCAGGACGACAAAAGACTCGTGACTTCTTCGTCTGATAACCGCTTGAAGCACCGTCGACGATCGCATCGTTCCAAGATGGCCACTTCTAGATCATCAAACCCGAGTGTTCGTTCGGGTCCGGCAAGCGCAGCTACCACGGCCTTTAACGCTTCACTTTGTGTGGCACCTGCTTTGTAGGTCTCTTTCAGGCGAGCAACAATTGCCTCAGCATCTCCCCCAAGCGCTGTGTACCCGGAGGATTCATCGATGATTGTTCCGTCATACAACAAGTGAAAGAGGCGGTCCCCTTCGCTTGTTAATCCAACTTCGGCAACGAGAATTTCTACTTCTAATGGCTTTGCATCATGAGTGAATATTTGCGCCATTATTTGGGCGTAACTGTTCGCCAAACTTTGTGCGTCAACATCAGCACGTGAGTACTGATAACCCTTAATGTCTGCCGCACGGATTCCCGCTTGACGTAGTTGATCAAACTCGTTGTACTTACCCACACCTGCAAAACCAATACGGTCGTAGATCTCACTAATTTTTCGCAGAGTGCTAGAGGGGTTCTCAGCAACCAGCAAAATTCCATTGTCATACTGACAACCCACGAGAGCACGACCTCGTGCAATACCTTTTCGCGCAAAATCCGCGCGATCCTTCATCTGCTGTTCGGGTGGAACATAAAAAGGCATACTCATCGCAGTTTGAACTCCTCAGCAATCGCGTCGAAAACGCGCGCAAGCTCATTTTCGTCAGCACCCTTCCACCCCTCTGCAGAGATTGATGCAACGATGGGAAATACACCACGTAACGGGTCCGGACCCCCTGTGGCAGAGTCAGCTTCGGATGCCTCCCACAAGGCCTTACATGCCAACGACACGGCTTCATCCCTGGAGAGATCACTTCGCCACCCCACTTTGACGACAGTGCCTGCCAACATGCCACCAGAACCAATCGCAACATGTTCGCGTTCTTCATATCGGCCACCGGTTGCGTCATAGTCCCACAGGCGCCCAACTCCCTCACGCGGTTCGTAGCCGGCAAACAGCGGCACAACCATCAGTCCCTGCATCGCAGCAGGGAGATTGTTACGCACGAGAATTGACAATTGGTTGGCTTTGCCCTCCAAGCTCAATTGCTTGCCCTCCATTTTTTCGTAGTGCTCTAACTGCAATTGAAAAATCTTGATCATTTCCATTGCCGGTCCAGCGGCGCCTGCAATGGCGACACCGCTGAAGTCATCGGCCTGAACAACTTTTTCCATAGCGCGATGACTGATCCAATTGCCAGATGTAGCACGACGATCGCCAGCGATTACGACGCCATCTCTGTAACGCAACGCGACGCATGTCGTCGCATGAGGGACGTCAATGTCAGACACATCGGGAAACACAGACGGTTGTAGCCCTTGACGGTGAATTAGGTCCAAAAAACTCGGACCGGGGCTATCAGTGGGATAGAAAAAAGGAAGCGACATTGACACAGAGGCTAGGTACTACTGGCCGCCCTTTTGTACATAACTACGTACAAAATCCTCTGCGTTTGTCTCCAGCACATCGTCAATTTCGTCCAGCAGGTCGTCAAGATCTGCTTTTACTTTTTCGCCAGCCTCACTGGTCGGAGCGACCTCTTCAGTGACTTCTGGAGTTTGTGCGGGCGTGGAGCGTTGTTTCTGTGTTCTCTCTGCCATGGCCCTACCGTAGTCAACAACTCAAGACTGTGCGAGTCGATATCTCACCAACCGGGATCTGGTGATGCGTGAGTACTTTCGACATCCTGCAGTTGCCGTAACAAATCGGCTGCAGAATTCACTGAATCAAGCAAATCGCCGATTATGTCCTTTGTGCCTTTTAACGGTTCCATCATTGGAACTCTCTTTAACGTGGGCTCACCGATGTCAAAAACTACGCTGTCCCAGTTGGCAGCAACGATCTCGTTTGGCCATTTAGACACACACTTGCCTCGGAAGTACGCGCGGGTCGAATCAGGTGGATCTACCATCGCCGACTGAACACGTATCGGATCAACCAACGTCTCAAGACCAACCCGCAGGGCGAGACATTTATCGGCACGCATATCGTGATACTGAAGATCAATTGCCTTCAACTTGACATCAAATGGAGACAACTTATGTCGTGCCGCGTATCCGTCAATCAGGTTTTTCTTCGCCACCCAATCAACAAGATGAGCAACACTTTGCGGATCAGTGCGCAAACCAGTGAGCACCTGCTTCCAGCGAATCATGATGACCTCGGCATCTCCGCCTGTGGGATCTTCCACCCCGGAGTCAAGATAAGCCCGCACTCGCTCCCACAACATCTCCTGAAATTCCAAGGCAGTGACCTGCTCACCGTCGGCGAGTGACACTTTGTGGGTGAGCGTTGGGTCATGACTTATGAAGCGTCCTTGATCCACGGGATCAATGATTTGCCATTCATTTGGATACCAATCGTCTTCGATCAGAGCCAACATGAGAGCCGTTGTTCCCACTTTCAAAAATGTGGCAACTTCGCTCATGTTCGCATCGCCGACAATCACGTGCAATCGCCGATATTTTTTGTTGTCAGCGTGTGGTTCATCGCGAGTGTTCACCAATGGTCGTTTGAGAGTGGTCTCCAACCCCATGAACTCTTCGAAAAAGTCTGAACGTTGTGACAATTGAAAAGCGACTGGCAACTCACCTTCACGCTGAGCCTCTACACCAACTTTTCCTGCACCAGTAAAAACTTGTCGCGTGATGAAATGAGAAACGATGTATTTGGCGACTTTTTCAAATTGGATTGACCGGTCGATGAGGTAATTCTCATGACAGCCATAACTATTACCTTTGCCGTCAGAATTGTTCTTGTATGCAATTAGTTCACTGCCATTACCCATTGTTTTGGCTGCGTGCAGCATGCTGTCACGGATAACCTCCTCGGCTGCTCTATCAAAGAGAACTACCTCTAAAGGACGACGGCACTCTGGAGTGGAAACCTCCGGATGGGCATGATCCACGTAGTACCTCGCACCGTTTGTGAGCACCATGTTGGGCATTGCTGTCTCTACTTCAGGAAACATTGATGTTCCTTGGACCGCACCGCGTGCGTCGATGTGCGGTGATTCATCGAAAAAATCCCAACCAATTTTGATTGAGACACCACCTGAATATGAAGAGACAAGTAATGCAGACGCAAGCATTGGTGACAATTCCATGCCACGGCTGACGATGCCGTATTCCGTCTCGATTCCACAGATTTTTGGTAGCGCCATGTGCTCCCCCAATCAGCGCTTCATAACTTGGACGGCGAACAACTAGAGATACTGACCAGTCGCAGTGCGTTCGATAGCACGACCACCGAGTCCGGGATTTTCCCTTCCCTCGTTGTTGATCAACGTACGAATAAAGATGATCCGCTCACCCTTCTTGCCAGAGATTCGAGCCCAGTCGTCGGGATTAGTCGTGTTAGGCAGATCTTCATGCTCGCGGAACTCTTGACGAATTGAGACAATCAAATCATCAGTTCGAACTCCAGTGCCTTCGCCAGACAAGGCACGCTTAATCGCCAACTTCTTCGCACGTCGCACAATGTTTTCGATCATTGCACCGCTGGCAAAATCTTTAAAGAACAACACTTCACGATCGCCGTTCTGATACGTCACTTCAAGAAAACGATTTTCATCGTTGTCGTCATACATCGCATCGACCGTTTGGTCGATCATTGCAACGATGGCCCGATCTGGGTTACCGCCACCGAGGGTCGTGACCACATCTGCATCAATCGGAATGTCAGAAGTGAGGTATCGAGCAAATACCTGTCGTGCGGCATCACGGTTTGGTCGTTCTATTCGGATCTTCACGTCGAGACGTCCAGGACGCAAGATGGCTGGATCAATGAGATCTTCACGGTTGGTGGCACCGATGACAATGACATTACGAAGGCCTTCAACGCCATCAATCTCAGCGAGCAATTGCGGCACGATGGTTGATTCCATGTCAGAGGAAATACCGGTACCACGTGTGCGGAACATCGAGTCCATCTCATCGAAGAACACGATGACTGGCCAACCTTCGTCGCACTTCTCACGAGCACGTTGGAAAATCAAGCGAATCTGACGTTCAGTTTCACCAACGTATTTGTTAAGAAGCTCTGGACCCTTCACGTTGATGAAGTAACTACGGCCTTTGTCATCACCAGTCTTATGCGCAACTTTCTTCGCCAAGCTGTTTGCCACCGCTTTTGCAATGAGAGTCTTTCCACATCCTGGAGGCCCGTACAGCAGGATGCCTTTGGGGGCAGGCAATTTATATTCAGCAAACAAATCGCTGTGCAGGAACGGCAATTCAACTGCGTCTGCAATCATCTCAATCTGATCGTCAAGTCCGCCGATGTCTTCATACGACACATCAGGAACTTCTTCCAGCAACAAATCATCAACTTCTGGCTGCGGCAACTTCTCAAGCACCAAGTGGGAACGGGTATCTAGTCGCAAAAGATCCCCTGAGCGTAAGAACGTGCCACGTAACGAGTCGGACAACTCACATACGCGCTCTTCGTCCCCACGGGCCGTCACCACAACACGGACACCATCGGAAAGCACCTCTTTGAGTGAGACAATCTCGCCCACCAACTCAGAGCGCCGCACCGAGACAACATTGAAGCTCTCATTCAACGACACTTCTGCACCGCGCTCGATCTCGTCCACGTCAATGTCGGGATGTACTTCCACTTTCATTTTGCGACCATTCACAACAACGTCGACTGTTCCGTCATCGTTGCGGTCATGAATCACGCCGTACGCAGTCGGAGGCTTGCTGAGCTTGGCAACTTCTTCTCGCAACGTGGCAATTTGTGCGCGAGTCTCTTGCAGAGTGTGCGTCAAGGTCTCATTGTGTGCAACAGCGCGAGAGAGTTGACCTTTGACTTCAAGCAGTCGTTCTTCAAGCAACGATTCACGGCGAGGAGAGGTGGAAAGGCGCTCGCGTAGGTCGGCCACTTCTTGCATGAGTTCATCGATCCTCGGATCGTCACTGCCAGCCACGACTACACCTTATTCCTGTTTCACTCAATCCGTCACCCATAAATGTGACGGATGAAATCTGTACCGAGCGGTGGTCTTTGTGTAGAGTGAGCGCGTACTCAACCGACGTTACGAAGGGAAAACCCATGAAGGTGTGGATTGACCAGGACCTATGCACTGGCGACGGACTGTGCGAAGAAATCGCACCCGATGTGTTCACTCTTCTTGACGATGGTCTCGCATACGTCAAAGAGGGCGACAAGGTGTTCGCGACGGCCAAGGGCAACCCACAAGGTGCTGAGGGAATGGCCAACTTCGCTGACAGCATGTTGGACGCTGTGATTGAGTCCGCCGAGGAATGCCCCGGCGAGTGCATCTTCATCGAACCCTAATCAGTGAGCCCTATTGTTGGGTTTTGTCCGTTGCGGCGCGATCTGCGTTAACGGATACCGACAAATCGCGCAACGGTGAGAAACGCCGTGTGTGCAACCATTCGATGGTCGGGACGAACAGCATTACCTTCAATGTGCCACGTCCGGTGCAACACCTCAAGTGTGCGTTGGTCAACCCACTGCTTACCTAGTGCTTCACGAACCTGGCATGCCTGAACAATCGACGGTGTGTACGCGACCAGAATTCCGCCACGAACCAAACAATTCTCGGCATGTGGCACCACTTGCCAAGGCTCTGGCAGGTCCAGCACAACTCTGTCGAAGCTGCCCTCTGGTGCTGATTCGTACGAGTCGCCCAATGACACGTTGTAATTGATTAGGGCATCCTCGCCCAAGAACGAACGCACATTGGCTTTGGCTCTGTTGAGAAAGTCTTCGCGTAATTCGATACCTGTGATGTGGGCTCCCCATCGCAACATCGTCATTGACAATGCACCGGAGCCGATACCCGTTTCAAAAACACGTGCTCCGGGAAAAATGTCAGCCAGCATGCAAATCGGCGCCAAGTCTTTCGGATAAATCACTTGCGCGCCGCGTGGCATCTCAACGACAAAATCCTCCAACGTTGGGCGCAGCACGATGTACTTGGCACCCTTTGTTGATTCCACAACGATGCCTTCAGCCTTATCGATCACGTCACGATGTGGAACAAAGCCCGCATGACTGTGAAACTCTCCCTCTTCATTTAGGGTCACGAGATATCGGCGACCCTTGGAGTCTAAAAACATTGCCTTCTCGCCCGAGCGAAACATTCGCTCAGCTCCTATAGGCATCGTCATCGCCGTTCCAATTGGACGGTCTCGCCACGCTTCAGATCAATACGAATTGATCGAGCACGAGACTTCGCAAAGAAGCGATACACACCGTATGCGAGCGCATAAGGACGTACGTACGAACGAAGGAGAACCGAACGGCGCAGACGACGACGGAATCGACGAACAATAAAGCGTGTGAACCTAGAAGCGGCGAATCTCAACACGACCAGCACGCTTCCGTCCACGACGTCGACCCAGCAAATACGACACCACCATCAGAACAACACCTGCAACCGCAAGTGTGCTCATGATGCTTTCTTTTTTGCCGAGAGTTCGAGACTGAATGTCAGCTTGCAATGCGCGAAACTTTGATTCGAGATCCTCGCGGGTGATCTTTGGTGTTTCGGACATCACTGACCTCCTCGGCTAAGCGATTTCTTCTGCACGCGACTAAGCGCGAGAACAATAAGAACAATGCTGAATGTGCCAGCAATGAGATAATGGACAAACGACCACGCGCCATCAAGTTGCTCAGCGAGAAGGTCTTGCGACAAGCGCAAAACACCCACCACAACGAGCACCAAACCGAGTCCGATGGTCAATGCACCGGCAATACCGAATGCCAACCAACGCAACGCTCCACGCAGGGGCTCAACGGTCTCTTGGCGCGCGTACTGCTTGACGGAATCAACCACGTCTGACACATGATCGGTCGTGGTGGGAGAACCCTTTAGAAATGCAAATTTGGACGCTTTGGCCACGTATCTATTGTGTCAGGCGAGAATGGCGATTGCACCCTGTACGTGAAGTCTCAGCCCTCAGAAAGGGGGAAACATCTGAAATGCGATGACTTCGGCGACATGTTCGATTATGCGTTCGAAGATGACAAGTCCTTCGTCGAGATCGCGTGCTCGCAGTAGGGCGTACCGGTCTTGCGGACCACACGGAGTGTTGCGAACCAGCGACCAAAACGCGGAATCGATTCTCGCATCATCGGGCAAGTCGAGACCCCACTGCCCCGCAGCCAATTGAGTGAGTTCCGCGAGGGGTTCCATCGAGATCCCACGTTGCTCTGTCAATTGGTAAATCAGGCTTCGAACGCGCTGTGAAAACATCGTCAATCGATCACACACATCATCACGTGAGAGCGAACTAGTTCTCATTGGTCCGAGCGCAGTGAGGTCAGCTCGCGGATATGGAGCATCAGGATGCCATTCATTGATTGCGCATCGCTCACCTGCTTGACCCAGAAGTACATAGCCTCCGTCATCAGTCGCAAACATATGATCGATAGTGACCATTGTTCCCACATCGCCACGTCGATCATTGCCACCCACTTCAGAACCAGCTGTGATCATCACAGTTGCAAACACAAGGTCGTTCCCCGCAAGGAGGTCTTTGCACATTGCCACGTAGCGAGGTTCAAACACTCGAAGCGATACAACATCGCCGGGAACAAACACCCCCGACAATGGAAACATCGGCGAGATCATGGTGCTAGTTCAGATGCAGAAGGCGATGAGGAAGCAAGCGCCATCACTTCTGCAAGATCATTCCAATGTGGCATGAATACCGATTGTTGATCAACTGACGCAGCGTTCATAACAAGAACAAACTGCACAGAATCATCGCCCTCCACTGGAACAAAACCAGCAAGTCCCTTCACGTTAGAGAGAGTTCCCGTCTTCGCGCGCATCACTCCGGCGATCGGCGATGATTTGAACATGTCGCGCAGGGTGCCAGTTTCCGCAGCTACGGCCAACGACGGAGACAACCATTCTTCATGATCGGATAACAATTTCATCATGAGTGTGCATGTGAAACCATTCTGGGCAGACAATCCCGAACCATCGGACAACAACGCAACGTCTTCAGGATATTTTTCCTTGAGAAACTCCTGAACCACTGTGATTCCTGCTGCTGTTGAACCTTCCCCTTTTTGCTTGTATCCCAATTCCTTTAACAACAGCTCGCCAGTGTTGTTATCGCTATTCACAAGTAATTCCTTGAGAATGTCGGACAAGGGGGCAGATTGAATCGTGGCGATAGTTGTCATGCCGTCTGGCAAATCACCAACCCTGGTTGAGCCGGTAACTGATACTCCACGCTCTGCAAGCAGTGACGATAAATCCATCGCGGCACCATTGGCCGGTTCGTTCGCGCGCATTCCAGTCGAACCGACCATCGCGTCACTTGACATCAATGCGCCGAGAGGCCCAGCCTCAACACCATTAAATGTGTCGGGCCACACAGAAACAAACCTTTGGTTGTCGTAACGGTTCTCGACGCCAACAACTGCCCCGAGTACCTGACGTACACCGCTGGCAACCACGGAATCAGCGAGTGTGTCGAGCGATGTCGCATACAAGGTTTGATACTTCTCTGTTGCTGGGTAACTGTTGCGAACCAAAACTGGATCACCACCTCCAACAATGAATAGGTCCGCCACGACACCGTTCACGACCGAACCCTTTACTTCAGTTGTGAAGCGATAGTCAGGACCCAGAATCTCTCTCGCAACCACGGCGGTAAGCACTTTCACAAGAGAACCTGGCACCATCGTCACGGACATGTTCACCGCGGTTAGCGTTTCTCCCAGCCACGTGAGTGATGTACATGAACCACCTGGCAAATCATTTAGATAAGCAGGTAATCCGGCGCGAAGCGTGTTGAGTCGAGTAGTGCGCGACAACACATCCGGATGGCGACGAACTGAGAGCACTGAAGCTGAGATTGGAGCGATCGGTTCTTTTGTAGTGAGTGCTTGAGACCGTGTTGCCACGTTGCCGAGCCATACCATTAGGAATGCGAGCACGGCGGTGCCAATGATTCCAAGAACGAGCACCACCCGCATGGGATTGTTGGCTCGACGAATCGTTCTTGAACTACCGCTTTGCCACACCGCGATGCACCGCGTATCGATATAGATGACCAAGAGCCTTTACAGCTCGATGTCCACTTGCGTAACAGAGTCGACCAGATTCACGCACGGCAACAACACCTGGATTATTTGGATCAGCGAGAGACAATTCTGTACACACGAGAATCGGTTTGCCAGTCTCGTCCGACAATTCGGCAGCAGCTTCGGCAAAACGAGCATCTTGACGTTCGTGATATTGCACAATCCGTTCGAGTCCATGTTCGGGATAAAAGCGACCTTCTCGCATGAGGCGACCCTGGTTTGCCTGGATACCAAGCCCTAAATAAATGACTGCATCAACTTGTGGATGACGCGCAATCAAACCCATCACTTCGGGAATTGTGTCACGAGTTTCTCCACCAGCGCAGTCAACAGGATTGTTTTTGCTCCATCTCGGAGGCAATTTCTCATCAATTGAGGATTTCAAATCGTCTGGCAATGCAAGTAGTTGCAGACTTCCTTCCTCAGCAATGGCATCAGATGTCACCACTCCCCAACCACCTGCAGTTGTGAGAACAACGACGTTTGGTCCTAACGGCAACGGTTGAGTAGCAAAGGTTGCTGCAGTTTCAAATGCCTCTTCCACGTTCGCAGCGCGAGTGATGCCATGTGACCGACAGGCACCATCAAAGATTGCATCGTTTGCCGCTAACGCACCCGTATGACTTGCGGCTGCGCGGGCACCTTTTTCTGTGGCACCACCTTTTACGACAACAACCGGTTTCCGAGATGCTGCCTGACCAAGTCGACGCATCAACGAGGTGCCGTCGGTGATGCCCTCGATGTAAGCAAGTGACACTTTTGATTTGTCATCATTGGCGTACCACTCAATAAGGTCTGCAACTCCCAGCGCGGCTGCGTTACCGGCGGATACCGCGCGGCTAATGCCCACCCCACTTCGACGCGCATAGTTCATGAAACTCGACACGAAGTTTCCACTTTGACTAGCAACTGCAATCTCACCGGCTGGTGGATACGGAGCAACAATTTGTGCACACAGATTCGCAGGAGTGGAGACAACGCCTTGACCATTTGGACCTGCAAGCAAGATGCCTAACTCATCGGCCAAGGCAATCAACTCACGTTCCATCTTTTGACCTTCAGGACCCGCTTCACCATATCCGGCAGAGGTGAGAAATGCTGCGCGAATTCCTTTTGCCGCACATGCACGAAGAAGATCCGGATTTGCAGAGGCAGGTGTACAGACGAACACCAGATCAATCGCATTGTCAGGCAACATCGCGATGTCAGCGACTGTCTTAACACCAAGTACTTCTTCGCCATTTAAATTTGTGCCATACACACCGCCTGCGTAACCGCTTGCCAACATGTTGTGCAGCGACACGAATCCGAACTTTCCCGGATGAGTTGATGCACCGGTGACGAGCACTCCCCGAGGCTCAAACAACGCTCGGAATTGTTCGTCGCTGTACGGGGCGCGTTGCACTGAAGTCACCACTTCGCGCACCCCTTTTTCCACCAAGGCATCAACAGCGACAACTGATCCCTTCGGAGTAACAATCATGGGATTGATATCGATTGAGACGATGTCTGTATTGTTTTGAGCCGCCCTCGAGAGCGCCATCAAACAAGCAACAACCTCGTCGATGTTGATAGCCGCTTCGCCACGAAAATCTCCGAGCAGTTTTTGAGTTCGCAGTGAAGAGATCATTCCGCGCGCCACTGTTTCTGTGAGCGGGACGGGTCGGAACGCCACGTCAGCGATCGCCTCGGCAAAAATGCCACCGATACCAAGCATCACATTGGGTCCAAATTGCGGGTCGACAATGACACCAGCAATCAGTTCACGATTGCCCTGAATCATTGGTGCCACCAGCAAATGCACATCACCGTCTTCGGGTCGTGCAGCTGCGAGCAATTCTTTTGCTGCTTCGCTCACCGCTTGCCCATCCATCAATCGCAGACGAACAAGACCACGCTCTGTCTTATGCGCTATCGCGTCGCCGCCAAGTTTCACTACAACCGGAAAACCGAGTTCGGTCGCAGCCTGTGCCGCATCATCGGGCGTGGTCACCTTACGTTCAGGAGCAAATGGAACCCCGAGTGGGCCCAACAGCGCCTTCGAGTCAGCTTCCGACAGCGTCGAACCCGATAGTGAATGTGTTGAGGGGGGTTGTGAAGTCACCTCACTACGGTAGCGATGTTTCCCCCACCAAAGCCGCATGAAAGAAACGGATGACTGCATCACAATGCTCGGACACAGCCTCGCGACTAAGCACGCTTTCGCTCACCAGTCCGTTGATCAACGGCGCATCGCTGAAGTAGGTAAGGATCGCCCCGTAACCAGTAATGAGAAGATGACGAGGTTCGTGAAAACGGAATGTGCCCGCTGACATTTCGCGCTCGAGATACGACACCGATGCGTCGAAAAGTGGCTTGATAACGGCCGCCAAATCGATACCAAGATGCGTTCCCCCATCAAGTGCTTCCCGTCGCATGATTCGCACGTAGTCGGGGTTTTCTTCAAACAGTTCGAAGCCTGCACGTACGACGATTTCAAATTTTTCCCAACCCGTCGCAGTACTTGCGATCGCATCAGCGATACGTTCCAGCCAGTCGGACAACAGCGCTTCAAAGACATCGCCGTACAAAGCTTCTTTGCTGGGAAAATGATGCAACAAACTGGGCCTGCGAATTCCCACCCCCGCAGCGATGTCATTCAGGGACGTTCCGTCGTAGCCCGCGTGCGCAAAACATCTCAAGGCCTCGGCCAAGATCTGATCGCGGGTGCTGAGTGCCGGAATCGGAGCCGGCCCGCTTTCAGTGAGCACGGTCTTGGTGGTCACTGTCGACATGGAAGAAATCCTACACCCCGTGTCTACCTACCAGTAGGTAGCACTATAGGCTCTGTTCATGAATTGGTTTGTTCGCGCAATGCTGATCGGAACTCTTATCGGTCTTGGCATTTCTGTTATCGCAAATACCTGCACCACGGTCTTTTTGCATCGCGGTCTCAGCCACCGTGCTCTCACGCTTCGTCAGCCAGCCACGTTTATCTTTCGAGTGCTCGTCTGGGTGACAACGGGTATTCGCCCGCGCCAATGGGTGGCCGTCCATCGCAAGCATCATGCGTATACCGATGTCGATGGCGACCCGCACTCACCAGTCCTGCTTGGTTGGAAAAAAGTGCAACTGAAAAATGTTGCGCTATATCGCAATGCTGCAAAAGATCACGCAATGGTCGAAAAATACGCGAAGGATCTGCCCTACGACGCGTGGGATCGGGTTCTCTTCAATCGTGCCTACCTCGGACTTGGTTTGGGTATCACAATGTTGATCGTCGTCTTTGGCCCAGCGATCGGAATTATCGCTGCCGTCGTCCACATGAACTTCTATTTGGCTGGGTCAGCTGCTGTGAACGCGATTGGTCACCATTTCGGTCGTCGCACATATCCCAATGAAGCAACCAACCTTCAGTGGCTTGCGTTTTTGACGATGGGTGAAGGCCTTCACAACAACCATCACGCCGCACCATCATCTCCGCGTTTGTCACACCGTCGGTTTGAGATTGATCCAGGTTGGTGGGTCGTGAAGACGTTGGCATGGACACGCCTTGCTCGTTTGCGTTTTTCTGATGTCCGATTGTCCACACGTGCAAAGGGCGTGGCATCAACAACTGAAGTGGCATAACTTTCCGCTCTGAATCTTCGTGCGCAATCAAGTGCCCTTGAGAGACCACCGATTACGATTCGGACGTGACTAACGCTCCGCGACTCAACTCTGAATTCGACGCATCCGCCATTGCAATCATTCGATCGTTAGCGATGGATGCGCCACTCGCGGCGAAAAGTGGACACCAGGGCACGGCGATGGCTCTCGCCCCGCTTGCACATGTGCTGTACAGCCGCGTCATGAAACATCATCCGCTTGATCCGCAATGGGCTGACCGCGACCGATTTATTTTGTCGATCGGTCACGCTTCGATTCTTCAGTACGCAATGTTGTTTCTTTCTGGCTACGGACTAGAGATGAATGATCTGAAGGCTTTTCGTCAATGGGATTCATTAACACCTGGTCACCCGGAAGTTGGACATACAGCAGGTGTTGAAGTCACTACTGGTCCACTTGGACAAGGATTTGCAAACGCTGTTGGTATGGCAATTGCAGAAGAGCATTTACGCGCCCGTTTTGGTGAAGAGAATCAAAATCATCACACATGGGTAATTGCCGGCGACGGTTGTCTCATGGAAGGTGTGAGCCATGAAGCAGCCTCCCTCGCGGGCCACCTCAAACTTGACCGTTTGATCTGTGTGTTCGACGACAACAAAATCACAATCGACGGAGCCACGTCTCTCACCTGCTCAGATGACGTTTCTGGGCGATTTCGCTCGTACGGCTGGAATGTCATCGAAGCTGGCGAGATCGCCAATGATTGTGATGCCCTCGAAAAGGTGTTACATCAAGCAAAAGATCACAAAGGCTCTCCAACAATTATCGTGTTGCGGTCACATGTTGGATATCCATCTCCCGATTTCACCGACAAACACGAAGCTCACGGCAACCCGTTCACTGCAGAGCACGTGTCCGCAACCAAAAAAGTGATGGGGATCCCTGATGAACCGTTTTGGGCTCCCGATGAAATTGTTCACGAGTACCGAGCACACTGTGCAGCACGTTGTGTCCCGGAATATGACACGTGGAAGACATCATCGTCATCAACACGACAAGAGTTTCAACGACTATGGACTTCGCCCGCTTCACCAGAGGAACTACCGGTGTTCGGTCCAGAATCTCAACTTGCAACACGAGTTGCCTTTCAGCAAGTACTCGATGCAACCCTCCCATCACTGCCACAAGTTGTCAGTGGTTCGGCGGATCTCACTGGAAACACCGGCGTCAAGATGTCAGGACAAGGTGGGTTTTCGGTGTCATCACGCGATGGTCGTCAGGTGTATTACGGCATCCGCGAGCACGCGATGGGATCAGCTCTTGTTGGCATGGCATTACACGGTGGAATCATTCCTGTTGGCGGCACGTTCTTTGTATTTGCCGACTACATGCGTCCTGCGATTCGACTAGCCGCATTGTCGAGCGCGCGTTGTGTTTTTGTGTTCAGTCACGACTCAGTTGGCGTAGGTGAAGACGGGCCAACACATCAACCAGTAGAACATCTCGCAACATTGCGGGCCATTCCCGGTCTTCAGGTGATTCGACCAGCTGATCAAAACGAAACTGCACAAGCGTGGAAGGCTGCGCTGCAATTCGATGGTCCGACTGCACTCATCTTGTCGCGGCAAAATGTGCCCTCAGTGACGGACGGATCCGCTGTTTCAACCGGTGCCGGCGTTGTGCGAACCGTTGCTACGCCACAAGTGGTATTGGTAGCGACCGGGAGCGAAGTGTCCGTAGCTCTGTCCGCTGCAGAGGCGCTGTCTCATGAATCCATACGCGCACAAGTGGTATCCATGCCGTCGTGGGACAGATTTGCTGCACAACCAAAGACCTTCCGAGAAAGTGTGTTTCCTTACGGTGTGCCGGTTGTGTCGGTTGAAGCTGCGACAACTTTTGGTTGGGATCGTTACGCCGATGCAATGGTCGGCATTGATCGATTTGGTGCCAGCGCACCGGGCAATGTTGTTATGGAACAATTAGGCATCAATGTTGCAAATGTGGTTGCGACCACGAAGAAAGTATTGGCATCACAATGACACAACGACTCCTCGCTCTATACGAAGAACAGGGTCAGAGTCCGTGGCTCGACAATCTTCAGCGTGGCTACATCACCACAGGGCAATTACAAGATCTAATTGCATCAGGCATACGTGGTCTTACGTCTAACCCGACCATTTTCCAAAAAGCGATTCAATCATCGTCAGATTATGACGCCCAATTTGTAACTGAAATCAAGTCAGGCAACAGACCTGAGGATGCGTACTGGTCACTTGTCGTTTCCGATATTTGGGGTGCACTCGATGCCTTTGCTCCCCTATACGAAGCATCGAACGGCAGAGACGGGTTCGTTAGCGTCGAGGTGGACCCATGGCTTGCACATAATGGTGGCGACACGCTCACGGCTGCACGTGCGTTAGACGAACGCGTTGCGCGACCAAATGTCATGATCAAGATCCCCGCAACAATTGAGGGAATCCCCGCTATTAAGCAGATGATCACTGAAGGACGCAATGTCAATGTGACCCTCATCTTCAGCCTCGAGCGTTACCGAGATGTGATGCTCGCCTACATCGAAGGATTGGAACAACGTCTGGCGGCCGGCCATGACATTTCGCGTGTTGCGAGCGTTGCGAGTTTCTTCATCAGCCGAGTGGATACTGAAATTGACCGACGTTTAGAGACAATCGGAACACCAGAAGCTTTGGCACTACGAGGAACCGCCGCCATTAATCAAGCCAAATTGGCTTACAACATGTTCGAAGAATTGTTCTCGAGCTCACGGTGGGATGCCCTGTCCGCAGCAGGCGCGCAGGTACAAAGACCCCTGTGGGCTTCAACGTCCACAAAAAATCCCAGTTACCCCGACACGTTGTATGTCGACCAACTCATTGGGCCACACACAGTCAACACGCTCCCCGATGCCACGGTCTCGGCATTTGCAGATCATGGCATCGTTGCTCGCACCATTGATGTTGGCATTGACTCTGCGAAACATGGCTGGCAGCAACTGGCCGAGTTGGGAGTTGATGTTTCTGATGTTGCAGAACAACTTGAGCGTGAAGGCGTGTCGTCATTCCAGAAAAGTTTCGACGAATTGCTGACTGCGCTACGGACCAAAGCCACCGAGCTTTCCTAAGCCCTACTCCAACAATGAGATGGCCTTCTCGATAGCTCGTCTCGCCTGTATGACCTTTTTCTCTTCCGATAATGGCTGTGACGCGCCCGCATCAATTGCGTCTCGAAGCATGGACATAGCCCGATCATCGAGTGTCTCTGCAATCGCTCGTAGTTGATTGATGACTTCCGAGAAGTCGGCAGATTGCATTGACTGTGACACGAATCGTTCTCCTATTCAAAACTCATCTTTATTGCTCATCGCACATGTGTACGCACTAGCGTTGCATATGTGGCGCAACCAGAAGACCTACATGAATGGGTAAGTTTCGACGATCCCGATGAGCATCGCACTTGGATGGTCGATGCATCTTTTTTCCGTTCGAACTACATGTGCATTTATGGACAAGGATGCCAGGGGGTTCTGGATGATCCGGCACCAGAGTTGATGCACGGTTGTTGCTCCTTTGGCGCACATTTCATCAATGAAGCAGACGTCAAGACAGTCAAGCGATCATCAAAGCGACTCACCCGCAAACACTGGGCGAATTATGACATTGCGAAGAAAAAGGGCTGGTCAATCACCGCTAACGACGGTTCAACAAAAACTCGGGTAGTAAACGGGGCCTGCATCTTTCACAATCCGCCTGGATTTGAAGGTGGCACCGGATGCGCACTTCACATCGCTGCAGTAGAGGCAAAAGAACGACACATGGACTGGAAACCTGATGTGTGTTGGCAAGTGCCACTTCGACTTGAAGAACATGTCGAAGAGTCAGGTCAGGTCATATCCATTGTTCGTGAGTGGAAGCGTCGCGATTGGGGTGAAGGTGGTCACGATTTCCATTGGTGGTGCACTGAGTCGTCAGATGCTTTTGTCGGCAAACAACCCGCATACGAGTACTTCAAAAACGAATTGACTGAGATGATGGGCAAAAAGTCCTACAAAATCTTGGTGAAGTTATTGTCAGACCCCAAGCCCACTCCGATTCCACACCCTGTGAAACGGGTTGCAAAAAAATCCTGAAATAGTTAGCTATTTAATTTCTTGAAGGCGCGTCGACGATCTTCAAGATTGAGAAGCCGTTTGCGAATACGAATCTTGGTGGGTGTGACTTCCACTAATTCATCATCTGCAATCCATTCAATTGCTGACTCCAGTGTGTGCTCCACAGGAGCTGCCAACTTCACTCCATCATCGTGGCTGTGTGTACGGATGTTGGTTTTCTCCTTCGCACGCACGGCGTTCACAACCATCTCCTCACCACGAGATCCCTCGCCCACAATCATTCCTTCGTAGACGTCATTTCCTGGATGAACAAATAAGGTTCCGCGCAATTGCAAGTTGTCCAGTGCGTAGGCGGTGGTCGCGCCCTGACGGTCGGCGATCATTGCTCCACCACTGCGATGCGGCAACTCACCGGCCCACGGCGTCCATCCTGCGTGATGCTGGTGCAGCAACGCTGTTCCGCGAGTAGCGGTCATCAACATAGAGCGAAATCCGATGAGACCACGTGACGGCGCTTCGAACGAGACGATGGTGCGTCCAGGATCTCCCGGACGCAAATCTGTGATGCGACCTTTTCGAGGAGCAATTGCTTGGGTCACGGTGCCCACGTGATCATCTGGCACGTCGCATGTTCCTGCTTCAAGTGGTTCATGCTTTTTGCCATTTATCTCACGAGTGATTACTTCTGGTCGGCTTACTTGAAGTTCGTATCCCTCACGACGCATGTTTTCAATGAGCACCGCTAGCTGCAATTCTCCACGACCAGCAACCGACATGACATCTGCGTTTTCTGTATCGGCAATTCGAATAGAGACGTTGCCCAACACTTCACGCATCAATCGATCGCGAATATGTCGACTAGTCAGGTATTTACCCTCACGTCCAGCAAATGGAGATGTGTTGACTCCAAAGCTCATTCGTAAAACTGGTTCATCCACTTCGAGACGTGGCAGTGCTGCTGTCACTTCCAGTGCTGAGATTGTGTCACCTACTTCGACTTCTGCGATTCCCGCCAATACGAACAGGTCGCCAGCCTCAATGACATCCACTTCTGTGCGACCAATACCGTCAAACACACTCAATTGTGCGATGCGGTGTTTTGAAGTGGGGCTAGTTGTGGAGTCTTTCCCCCACAGAGCCACCATGTCACCTTTTCGCATCTTGCCCGATTGCACACGACCAACTGCTAATCGGCCGAGGTAATCAGACGCATCCAAGTTCGTTACGAGAGCTGTCATTGGGGAATCTGGGTCCACCTTCGGCGCAGGAATGGTCTCCACAATGCAGTCCAACAGGCTCGACAAATCCGCATCGGCAGCGGGCATTCCGATGCCCATTACAGCGCGCGATTCGCGAGCTACTGCAGAAATAACAGGAAAGGACAATTGATCGTCACTGTTTGCAAGATCGAGAAATAGTTGCTCCACTTCAGAGAGCACTTCCTCTGGTCGCGCATCTTGGCGATCCACTTTGTTAATCACCAAAATCACCGGCAAACCAAGACCAAGCGCTTTAGACAACACATAACGTGTTTGGGGCAAGGGCCCTTCAGCGGCGTCAACGAGCAACACGATTCCATCAACAAGAGCGAGTGCACGTTCTACTTCGCCACCAAAGTCAGCGTGGCCTGGCGTGTCCACCAAGTTGATAAGCGTGTCATTCCACGTGACACGCGCGGCCTTTGCCAAAATTGTGATGCCACGTTCACGCTCTTGGTCGTTTGAATCCATGACGCGGTCGACAACGGCTTCATGTGCAGCAAATGTTCCTGTTGAACGCAACAGTGCATCGACAAGTGTTGTTTTTCCGTGGTCGACATGGGCCACGAGGGCCACGTTTCGAAGGTCAGGCATTAGGTCCTAGATCTGTGTTGAGGGGTGAGAAGACGAACTATTGCTCGTCGTCATCGACGATTTCTTCATCGTCGTCAAAACTCACGCCGTAGCGCTGAGCGATTTCGGCATATTCGTCTTCTTCCGTGCGTGAGGCACGGGAGGACTCTCCAAAACCTAAGTCGGCCGCGCTAGGGCCAGCTTGCTTCAATTTCCGGGCTTCTTCAAACCGGCGATGTCGACCCTTTTTCACGGTCGGTCTCCGAACATTGAGTGGCAACGTGTGCCTATGGACGATCTCTCACAGTGTATCGCCCATTGACCCCATTTGGCGGGCATTTAGGGAGCCCTATGGGGTATCAACTAAGCGCAGGCCTCGACCACCACTTTGCAATGGGCCAAAAGACAATGCTCGTCGACCCTGTAGTAGGTCTTCCACATCGTTACCAACGATGTCTGCCCGCCAGCCTTCCATCAACCGTGCATGAGGCGCATTGCGTAACAAGTCCACAATGTCAGAGCGTGTGGCCAGCAACTGCGGATCAATGTGTTGCTGACGCGCTAGTTCATTCACCCATGCTGAAATCAATGTGACTGCAGGACGCAAACTGCGATCGAGATCTTCTCCGTCTGTCGTTGGAAGAGACAACTCTCCATCTGCACGAGCAAGGCCATCAGCAACAGCTTCCAAAATGGCAGCGCCCACAGAACCACGTGCCATCTTGTCGTCCAGTCCACGTATGTGACCTAACTCATTTGCTGTACGTGGCATCCGTGATGCGACGCTCACGATGACGATGTCCGACAGCACGTGACGCACCGGAATGTCTAGCTCTTGTGCACGCAGTTCTCTCCAGCGCGCAAGCGATTGTGCGACCCAGCGCGATTGACCGCGGAGGCCTCGTACGTCTTTCACTCGTAACCATACATTCATAGGATCACCAGGCCCTGTGGGACGAGTGCGTAGTTCTTCACACGCCTCACTCGCCCACTCACTGCGCCCACGCTCTCGCAACTCAGACACAATGCAATCTTCAAGAGCTGGCAAGTGCACCACATCGTTCGCTGCGTAAGTGATCTGTGTTTCCGTCAACGGTCGACGCAACCAATCGGTTAGCCGATCGCCCTTCGGCAGTGTTGTCTTCAAATACGACGATAAAAGTGACGACAAAGATGGCGTTGAATGACCCAAGAAACCAGCGGCTAGTTGCGTATCGAATAACTGCCTCGGTATTGCGCCACACGCGTGAGACAAGACATCAAGGTCTTGTTGCGCAGCATGAAGCACTGCCAGCGATGGCGACTCAAGTAGTGACATCAATAGCGACACATCAGCAGACAGTGGGTCTATCACAGCAAGACGATCACCTACTTGTATTTGCACCAGTGCAATACGGGGATAGTACGTACGCTCTCTATGGAACTCCGTGTCTAAGTAATAGGTCTCATGGCTAACGGCAAATGAGATGAAATCTTTCAGCGCAACATCAGAGTCAATCCACTCGATGCGATCATCTACAGATGTGCGTTTGGTCATTCGTCGGTGGCCGGCTCAAGATCAGCTGGTGAGTTGATGTTGCGCACCGCAACTGCTGGCACGGGAACTTCAATAACATCAAGCAACACTGCCGCGCGATGCACTGCACGTTCCTTGCGCTTCCAGACAGACTCCAACGTCTTCAGACACTCAGAGGTGTCCCACGCCGCACACAACCAATTCAGCCGATCAGTGCGTCCTACGGCAGCCTGTGCATCGGCCAACCCTCTCACCAAACTTGTGACCACAGCTGGGGTGAGAAAGGGCATGTCGCACGACAGCACCACAACGTTGTTATGTGATGCAGCACGAAGAGCCGTGATAACACCACCCAGGGGACCTTCACCAGGGTACGCATCTTTCTTCCACGTCCCAGTCAATTTCTTTGCTTTCGCTTGGGTACTCCCGATAAGGAGAACTTCACTTGCACCCGCATCACGAGCGGCATTGCCGACTCGTTCCGCCATCGCGATTCCATCGACTTCAAAGGTTGCCTTATCGGTCCCCATACGGGAACTGTCACCCCCAATGAGGACTGCAACGGTGAAATCGGAACCAGACATAATGACCACGCTTAGACGTTTCAGGCATCTAGGGTACGGGCATGGGCGCAAATTCAGGCTCTCTTGACGTAGAACTCGTGAAAAATATCGCATTGGGCGTGGGCATCGGTTCAATTGTGCTGGGGCTCATCCTCGTCATGATCGTGCGCTCCATTGTTGGCAAGGTGATTTCGGGCGTGATCTTGTTGGCTTTATCGATTGCGGTTTTTAGTCAACGCGCATCAATTACCGACTGTGCGAACAAAGTCAAAGAACAAGCCTCCTCAGGTCAAGTTTCCACTATCCAATGTCGCTTCTTTGGACAAGACGTCAAGGTCGAAATCCCCAACTTGTAACACTCTCTTTTGCAGTAATACCACTCATCTACACACGTTCGAGATGAGGCATCACCATCTGTTCAACGTATTCGCGTGGATGTGAAGTTGGTGCACCGTGACCAGCGCCAGCGATCATCGTCAACTGGGCATTTTGAACATGCTCAGACACATATCGCGCACCATCATGATGCCTACTCGCGCCTCTTTCGCCGTAACCACACACAACCGGTACACGAACTTCTGCAAATTCATATGGAGGCTGTGATCGCAACGCAGATAACTCTCCAACCAAAGCTGCACCTTCACGTCGCCGAGCGTCCTTAGTCCCATCAGGCAACGACTCCCACTTTTCATCACCAACGAGTCGTCGCATAAATGTCTCAGCAGCTTCTTCTGTGTTCGTCGAAATCGCTTGATTGCCAGCAGTCGTGCCTGGCCACCACGGCATCCATGACAATGGTGATTCGTACATGGATGCGCCAAGCACCCGAATCTGGTGGTTCACAAATTGGTGCAAATGAATCGAAGCCGCTAGCGCAACGTGTCCCCCGAAACTATGACCGATTAACAGCACATCATTTACGTCGCCCGCTGCGACAAGAACCTCACATAGATCGATCACGTGATCGGTCACTGAGAATGGACCAGGGTGTGGCCATGATCTTCCGTACCCTCTGCGGTCATAACGAATGACACGCCATTCCTTTTGTAGCAACCGACTGACATGTGCCATGCCGGCCATGCGGTCGAGCGAGCCGTGAATCAAAACGATTGTTACTCCCTCTCGTGGGCCGGTGTCTGCATATGCAATACCCGAGGGCGTCGATGGAGTTGTGTGTGATGATTCAGTCACATATGTCCTAACGTTGTGACACCACACAGCACGTCACCGACAGTAGTGGGTCAATAATTCATAGGTACAAGCACATGACACACACAGTCCACGCAAAAGAAGTATCCATCACTTCCCTACAAAATTGGCTCGATGCGTGTCCTACGCCATTTCACGTAGTGGATCGCGCCGCAGTCTCCTTGCTCTCATCGAATTTCGTAGAGACACAGCAGTTAAGCCGCGATCTTCCCTCTCAGGGTTTTATACGACGTGACGGAGCGATCATCGCGTGGCGGCGCTCATCGCACACTGGTGCACCGTTCCATATCGTGGGAGCCCACACGGATTCTCCGAACCTTCGTATTCAACCTCGTCCCGACATCCGACAAGCTGGCTGTGGTCAACTTGGCATCGAGGTATACGGCGGGGTCCTCTTGAACTCATGGCTCGACCGAGATCTTGGTATTGCAGGGCGCGTCATCACCATAGACGGCGTCCAACAATTGTTTCAGGTCACCGCTCCTCTTGCGCGTGTACCCCAACTTGCGATCCATCTGGATCGCGACGTGAACGACAAAGGACTCCTTCTCAACAAGCAACTGCACATGACACCTTTGTGGTCGAGCGATTCAGACATTGCGTTTATTCATTGGCTGAGCAATACCACGGGAATTTCGACATCGGACATCGCTGCTTACGATGCACATCTCTTTGATATTTCACCCGCCAACATCCTTGGACAAGATCAGTCGTTTCTTGCTAGCGGACGCCTGGACAATCAGTTGTCGTGTTGGGCGGCTATCGAATCCTTAACTCGTATTGACGCGCCAGATCACACTGCCGTCGTGGTGTTGAACGACCACGAAGAAGTGGGATCAGTGAGCACCACCGGGGCTGACGGACCACTACTTGAACATGTCCTCACCGCATTATCCATCACAGACCGGGCGAACATCACCGAACACAGCGACACTCTGCGTTCCTCCATCGCATTATCCGTGGATAACGCACACGCACTTCACCCGAATTATCAAGATCGTCACGAACCGCGACACGCACCCATAGTGAACAAAGGTGTTGCCGTGAAAGTAAATGGGAACCAACGCTACGCAACCAGTGCGACAGGAGTTGCTTATGTAACAAACCTTGCGTCACGACACAGCGTCTCCCTACAGACATTCATGTCACGAAATGACATGCCTTGTGGTTCCACGATTGGTCCGATTACCGCGGGACGTCTCGGTATCGAAACGGTGGATATCGGAGTTCCACAATTATCAATGCACAGCGCGAGGGAAATGTGTGGCGTTAAGGATGCATTGACGCTTGTCAAACTTTTATCTGCGTTCCTACAAGATTAAAGAGCACACATCATTCGACTATTTGCCGGCACGTGATCGCGCATCATCAAATAGTCTCTGCAGCTCCAGCGACAGTTTTGTTGTTACGTCCTTTACGGCAGACCGAGGCACACGACCTTCAGCATCGAGTGCCACCGAAATTGGCTCACCCACCACCAACACACATTTCTTCGGTCGTAAGAACTTTGCGCCTTTTGGCATGACACCTTCGGTTCCACCAACTCCAACAGGAATGATTGGAACACCAGCTTTCACTGCAATGTAGGCAGAACCATCCATAAGAGGCTGAACGAGCGGACCAGATTTACGTGTTCCTTCCGGAAACAACACCAAGGGCTCGCCTGCTTCAAGCACTTGAATGCATCGTTTCAACGCTTCTCGATCTGCGCTGCCGCGCGTAACAGGAAACCCACCCAACGCCGACAACAATGTGGCTGCGGGCTTCTTTTTCCACAACGAATCTTTACCCATAAAGCGAAGACGACGTTTTGTGATCAATCCCACCAATGGTATGTCAACGTTCGAACGATGGATTGGTGCAACGACGAACGCACCGCTTCGGGGAATGTTGTGTTTTCCAACAACTCTTACCCGAAACATCAGTAATGAAAATCCGTGAACCAGCGCGCGGCAGAAGCGATAAAAAGCACGACTTCCTACAGATTGCCCAGCGAGAAAAGAATCAACCTCAGCCACGTCCACTCTCTTTCTCTCTCTGTGCAAACACATCTGCGATGATCTGCACAACGTCATCAATAGACATCACGCTGGAGTCCACAATGACTGAATCCTCATGAGGCCGAAGTGGGCTGTCTTCACGCGAAGAATCCAACCGATCGCGTTCTGCGATCGCCTCTGCGATTGCTTCCACATCTCCACCAGACTGCAACACGCGTCGTCGTGCGCGCTCTTCAGGCGATGCTGTTAGGAAAATCTTGACCATTGCATCAGGAAACACCACGGTGCCGATATCCCGACCTTCCACCACACCACCGCCGTGAGCACGAATCCAGGCACGTTGTTGCTCTCTCATTGCGGTACGTACGGGAGAATGCGCTGCGATGATGCTCACAACTGACGTCACCTCTTGGCCCCTAATCACATCACTGACATCATCGCCATCAATTAGTGCTGATTCTTTCTCCACGATGATGCGACTTGATTCCGCCAACTGTCCAACTCGCTGCGCATCATGAACGTCTACGCCATCTCGAATTACCGCAAATGCCACGCACCGATACATCGCACCCGTATCAAGATATGAGAGACCAGTTGCTGCCGCCACTTTCTTTGCGACGGTTGACTTACCAGCTCCTGCAGGCCCGTCGATAGCTATGACGCGCACACTCACCAACTTGTGCCCTGTGGACGTCCTTCGTCATAACCAGCCGCACTTTGTAGGCCAACAACAGCGCGTTCTTGGAATTCGCGAACAGTGGAGGCGCCGGCATACGTACACGACGAACGAAGTCCAGCGACAATCTGATCAATGATGTCTTCGACACTCGGACGAGTTGGGTCGAGATACATACGCGATGTACTGATTCCCTCTTCGAACAATTCTTTCTTTGCGCGTTCCAGCGCTGACTCTGATCGTGTTCTGTTTTTCACCGCACGATTGGACGCCATACCAAAGCTTTCTTTGTACAGGCGACCCTCGGTATCACGCAAAGTATCGGCGGCTGACTCGTATGTTCCAGCCAACCATGAACCAAACATCACGTTCGATGCCCCAGCCGCGAGAGCAAGCGCGACATCGCGTGGGTAACGCACGCCACCGTCTGCCCACACATGCTTTCCTTGAGCTTCTGCTTCTGCGGCACATTCCAGAACAGCGCTGAACTGCGGACGACCAACACCGGTCATCATGCGTGTGGTGCACATCGCACCAGGTCCAACACCCACTTTGATGATGTCGGCGCCCGCGTTGATCAAATCACGCGTACCCTGCACCGTCACAACGTTGCCGGCGACGATCTTTGCATCGGGCGCAACAGCTCGCACTTCTTCAATCGCGCGAATAGTACGACCTTGATGGCCATGAGCCGTATCAATGACGAGTACATCAACGCCCATGTTGAGAAGCGCCTTCGCGCGCGTGGCGGGGTCACCATTGATTCCAACTGCAACGGACGTGAGGAGTCGACCATTAGCATCAAGTGCCGGACGATAGATAGTGCTACGGACCGCGCCTTTTCTGGTGATGCATCCGACGAGCGCGCCGTCATTATCGACGACGGGAGCAAAACTCAATCGTTCTTCCACCAATTTGTCGTGCATCTGTTCAGCAGTCAGAGTGTGAGGCAACGAGAAAATCTCACGATTCATCACGTTTCGCAACTGAGAAAAGCGGTCAAATCCTTGCGCGTCATGTTCGGTGAAAATGCCGATAGGTCGGTTGTCAGGATCGACCACCACCACCGCACCGTGTGCCCGCTTATGAATGAGACTCATAGCCTCACCCAGGGTGTCGGTTTCCAACAACGTGATCGGTGTTTCAAATATCGGATGTCGAGACTTCACGTAATCGATGACGATCTCGACAATGTCTACGGGTATGTCTTGTGGCAACACGGCCACGCCGCCGCGACGAGCGACGGTCTCAGACATACGACGACCCGCAACCGCTGTCATGTTCGATACGACAATTGGAATGCTCGTGCCCAACTCATCGGGAGTGGTCAAATCAACGTCAAGTCGTGATCCCACAGTCGAGAGACTCGGAACCATGAAGACGTCGTTATAGGTGAGGTCGTGCGTGGGCTTGTCGTGAAGGAAGCGCATAGAGCGTTTCAAGAGTACCGTGTTGCCATGAGTAACTCAGCGAACATTCCCGTCGTACTCATCCACGGCTGGGCTGGTTCGTACCGTGAAACATGGGAAAAGCCGGGAATCAATGCACTTTTGGAGGATGTCGGTCGAACTGTGATTGGCCTTGATTTGCTTGGCCACGGAACTGCCGACAAACCACATGATCCGGCCGCATACGAACATCTCGACACTTGGCTCCTTCAACAGTTACCCAATGACCAGCCCGTGGATGTTGTTGCGTTTTCTCTCGGTGCACTTACAACCCTGTCTGCACTCGTAGCCGAACCACACCGCTTTCGACGTGTGATCCTCGCCGGCATCGGAGACGGAGTTTTTCATGAAGCAGACCCGGCACGAGCCGAACGAATCATCGCAGGAATGGAAGGTCGTGCGGATGAGACAGACACATTCGCTGCTCTTTTTCGCCAGTACGGCTACACGCGCGGAAATGATACAGAAGCACTTATTGCAGTATTGAAACGACCTCGGCAAGCACCAGTCACAAAAGAACAACTCGCATCCGTCACAAATGACGTCACTGTTGTGATCGGAGATAAAGACTTTGCTGGTCCCGCAGATCAGCTTGCTGCGTCATTTCCAAACGGTCGACTCGTTATCTTGCGCAACACCGATCATTTCGCCACGCCTGAATCCTTTTCATTCATTGACACGATCCTTGAACGCATGTCGGCGTAGTTGACACATCTCAACATGGCTAATTCTGCTCCGATCACTACCGATGTCGCGCGAGCGATTGACATCTTGCAACACGGTGGTGTGGTGGCTATCCCGACTGAAACTGTGTACGGCCTCGCTGCATGTGTTGGTCACCCAAATGCAATTCGACGAGTCTTCGACATCAAGCATCGTCCCTACGATCATCCCTTAATCGTTCACCTCGCGCCAACATCACCAATGGAGCACTGGGGAATCTTCAACGAAGACGCAAGGACACTGGCCTCGACTTGCTGGCCAGGTCCCCTGACGTTGCTTGTTCCGCGTACTCCGGCCGTTCCCGACATCGTTACCGGTGGCCGCGACAGTGTGGCAATACGTGTTCCCTCTCACCACATAACGCAACAATTACTCGAACATCTTAAAGACGCAGTGGTCGCTCCCTCAGCGAACACATTTGGACATGTCAGTCCGACCACCGCTCAACACGTTCATGATGACATTGGTATGTCTGTTGATCTGATTCTTGATGGTGGACCATGCGCAGTGGGTATCGAATCGACGATTGTCGATTGCACCACATCACCACCACAAATCGTGCGTCCGGGAGCAATTACACAACACGACATCGAGACAATCTTGACGACAAAGGTTGCTGACACTTCTGGCCCCTCTCGTGCGCCGGGCATGCTCACTTCTCACTACGCACCACGTATCCCAGTAGAACTTGTCGACTCATTACGAGCGGGGCGTGACCTCATGATGCGCTACCAACGACAGTATCGACACTGTGCTCTGGTGCACCACGATGATCTCGCAACCTATGCCTCACATTTGTACCGCGACTTGCGTCACGCAGAGGAGATGGATTACGACGGAATCATTGCAGTACTTCCACCAGATGAAGGGTTAGGAATTGCAATCCGCGATCGACTTCACAAAGCTGCAGCAGCAAAAGACAAGTAGCGAGTCTTTCGGTAGCCACACAGTTACGAATGAATGTCTTCCCAATTCAATTGATTAAGAGAATCCACGAACACATCTCGTACATCTTCACTAGAGACTGGCTCTACTCCTGATGGTGTTGCGACCGTGATGCTGACCATGCTCGCACCGGCTTCAGGAACAATGTCGAATCGAATCCAACACGGATAAGGGTCTCGCATCACTATTTCCAATAGGTACGGAGCATCATCGACTGATATCTCGCCATGCCACGACGATGCGATCATCAATGCTTCAAAAGCTTCCACCGGTAAACAATCGATAGTGAAAGAGGAAACGTCTCGAGATGTACGTGCCCAATGCACAGTTTTTCGCTGTCGACTCGTGTCCCGCTTTCTTTCGCCGGTAGACGACGACGTGTTGGCTGACTGGGTAACGCCTGTTGGTGGCGCATCAGAGCGTGCTACCAGTACTGCAAGAACAAGGCGTAAGGCTTCGTTTAATTCCTGCATCGCAGCATCTGTCCCTCCAACATCTGGATGAAGGATTCGTGCCTTTTCTCTCCACGCCTCTCTTGCCGCCTGTGGAGTGACGTCAGGAGTCACACCGAGCACGGCGAATGGATCCATTATCGACCTTTGAAATCGGGCTCGCGCTTTTCCATGAACGCCGCAACACCTTCGCGGAAATCCTTGGTGCGAAACAGAGGCAACAATTGCAAGAACACATGATGCACGTTTTGCTCAAACGTTTCGGTCTCCGCAGCACGCATCATGCGTTTAATTGCGCGCACTGCCAGTGGCGCATTGGCTGCAATTTCTCCCGCCATCTTGCGTGCAAATGGCATCAGTTCATCAGGCGCGACAACATGATTTACCAATCCCAATTCGAGAGATTCTGATGCAAGTAATGTGCGTCCGGTAAATGAAATTTCTGCTGCTTTCGCGTACCCAACGATGCGTGGCAACAACCAAGTACCACCGCTTTCAGGCAGAATGCCCCGCTTAGCAAAACCAGGAGCGAGTTTTGCTGTTTCGGAAGCAATACGAATGTCCGCACCCAATGCGATGTCCAAGCCATAACCCGCAACACCGCCGTTTAATGCACAGATAACTGGGGTGTCTATTCCATGAAGGACAATGGGAGGGGCGTTACGAAGATCAAATTCCACTATGTTTCCAGAACCGTCGCCATCAAGAACCCCGAGTGATTCACCCTTACCTGACTGTGCTCCGAGGTCGAGGCCGGCACAAAACGCTCGACCAGCACCCGTCAAGATGATGCACCGGGCATCAGGGTTCTGATCAGCTTCCAAAAAGGCCGCAGACAACTGATCAAGCATCGCCCCACTAATGGTGTTCATTCGCTCGGGTGCGTTCAGGGTGATCGTTGCAATGTGATCAGATGTTTCAAGCAGTACTTCATTAGATGTGGCCATGTCATCACCGTAGCGGTAGACGTCTCGCCACATGAAAGAATGTCGCCGTGACAGCGCATCCAGACTCGACAAGTGTCGCTCAACCAACCCTAGATGCGGTGCTAGGTGATGTCTGTCGAGTGTTGCTGATACGCCATGGGCGTTCGGCCGATGTCGTTCCGGGAAGCTCCGAGAGCGCCGACCCAGACCTTCACGTACTTGGAATAGAACAAGCCATCGCACTGGGACAACGCCTGTCAGGAGTTGCGTTGGCGGGTGTCTACTCCAGTCATCTGCGGCGCGCACATCGCACCGCACAACATGTCGCTGCTCATCACGGCCTACAGGTCATCGTTCATAACGATCTTGAAGAAGTTCGTCTTGGCGATTGGTCACATGGCGAATTTCGTCGGCGAGCAGCGTCTGGCGATCCAGAGTTTCTCGCATGGTATGCCACGGGAAGATGGGATGGCATTCCAAATGCCGAAGGAGACGATGAATTTCGTCGTCGCGTCACAACACGCATTGATCACTTAGCGTCACAACATGTTGGAGAAACCATCGCCATCGTTGCCCACGGTGGAGTAATCAACGCATACCTTGCGGCATCTCTTCAAACACATCGGTCACTATGGATGAAAGTGGAAAACACCAGCATTACCACCGTGAATGTGAACGACGTGTCAAAAAGCGTTCTCTCCATCAATGATTGCCATCATCTCTATGACCACCTTTACAACGACTAACCACATGAAAGAGATTACGAAATGAACAACAAGCCAGCTCCAATTCGATCCGTGATCGGTGACAAACTCGGCATTGAATACCCCATTGTTCAAGCACCCATGGGATGGATAGCACGCTCACAACTCGCATCTGCTGTCTCAAACGCTGGCGGACTTGGAATCATCGAAACATCATCAGGCGAACTTGAGGAAGTGAAAAACGAGATCGCACAAATGCGTGCTCTCACCGACAAACCATTCGGCGTGAACATCGCACAATTATTTGTTCGCGATCCTGCCATTGTGGATTTCGTCGTAGAACAGGGCGTGAAGTTCGTGACCACTTCTGCCGGAGATCCCACTAAGTACACAAAACAACTAAAAGATGCGGGTCTCACGGTGTATCACGTGGTACCCACTCTTGCTTCAGCACTCAAGGCAGTGGATGCAGGAGTTGACGGACTTGTAGTGGAGGGTGCAGAAGGTGGTGGATTCAAGAATCCACGTGATGTGTCAACGATGGTTCTCTTACCACTTGTTGCAGAACGAGTCGATGTTCCGATCATCGCAGCAGGTGGAATCACCGATGGCGCCTCGATGGCAGCTGCTTTCGCACTCGGTGCACAAGGTGTACAAATGGGAACGCGCATGGTGTCTGCAAAGGAATCACCTGTGCACGACAATTGGAAGAATGCGATTGTCAACGCCGCAGAAACTGACACTGTCTTTTTAAATCGATTTGGAAAGCCATCACTTCGCGCATTGCGCACTGAGCGCACCACCCGACTGGAGCGGGAAGATTCGTTTGGAATGGAAGAGTTAGCACGTGCTCGTGACCTTTACTTTGGTGGAGACATGGAGGCTGCTGTCGCATTAACCGGCCAAGTATGTGGACGCATTACCTCGGTCGAGTCAGTGCAAGACATCTTGTGGTCTACCGCACGAGAGTTCCACGAACGTATTGCGCAACTACAAAAGCACAGCGTCTGACGTTGTTAACGGTTTTTGCGTAACGTCTGCTGACGATTGCAGCACCAAATTGCAGGTGGCTAACCAAAACGCCGTTGCACCTGCGATATGAAGTGCAACCAAACCGGCAGGAACGCCAGTGAAATACTGCCAGTACCCCACTCCCGCTTGAGCGAGTGAGACAATCACCAACGTGTTCATGGCACCATCAAGATTTGTGCGCGTGAGACCCTTTGGCAACGAACGTATTGACATGTACAAAAACACCATCAATGCGAGTGTCAACAACACAAAGACGCTGTGGGTCTGAACCACCATACGTAATTCAAATCCGAATCTCGGCACATTTTCGTCGCCTGCGTGTGGCCCAGTAGCAGTAACGATTGTTCCCAGAACAATGGTTACTGCTGATGCAACCACCATTGCGATGAGGTAACGATCAACGTACGTGCCCGTCGCGCGGAAAAAGGGTGTTCCAGCGGGAACAATTGCGCGTTTATGCAGCGCGAATGCGCATGCCACGAGCACCATCGACACCAAAAAATGCGCCATGTTTGATAGTGGATGTAAACCAGTGAGGACGACTACTCCACCAATAACTATCTGTGCGAGAACACCAATCACTAATGACCATGCAAGCCACACAAGATCACGTCGGTATGGGCGTACTCCGTGTGCAGCAAGTACTGCCAAGATCACCGAAATGGACACGACTCCAGTGAACAAACGATTGAGTTGTTCAATAGCCATGTGCCCAGAAGAGACATCAATCAATTTTTCCGAATTGCAATTCGGCCAATCTTCGCATCCAAGTCCAGAACCAGTTAGACGAACGGCTGCGCCGGTGACCACAATGATGCACAACGATGCCAGTGCTGCCGCGGTGAGCCGGCGAAACGTGTTGTCCGAAACTCGTAACGCCATGACAAAAAACTAATGCTTGATCGTCATTCCGCCATCAACAACCACTGTGGCTCCGTTCACAAAGGAAGAACAAGGCATCGCAAGATTCACTGTCATGTGAGCAACTTCTTCCGGATCTCCATACCGGCGAAGAGGCACGCGACGGCGTGCGTACACCTCTTTGGTTTCTTCGGTGATGTCCGCTGTCATGTTTGTACGAATTGGACCAGGGCACACTGCATTGACTGTGACGTTGTGGCGACCTAGCTCGCCGGCAAGGCTTTTTGTGAGACCGATCACTCCGTGCTTGGCCGCTGTGTAGGCCGCTAATCCTGGAGTCGCAACAATGCCCTCCGTAGATGCGATGTTGATGATGCGACCCCCATTAGGCGCCTTCATGAGATGTTCAACAGCGAGCCGTGCCAGGTGCACGTGTGCCGACAAGTTGATGGCCAACGTTGCGTCCCATGCCGCAAGAAAATCATCCTCTTTCGAAAAAACCGATGACACAGCACTGATCCCCGCGTTGTTCACCAGCACATCAAGACCCCCGAAGGCATCTAGGCAACGCTGAACAATCGCTTGTCGCGACGCTGGGTCGGCAACGTCACCAGCGATACCGACGCACATCGAGGGTCCATAAGCAGCCTCAATTTCGCTCACGACCGAGGCAACACCCTCAGGTGACCTATCAACTACAACAACCTTTGCTCCTTCGTCTGCGAAAACGTGAGCGGTGGCACGTCCCATGCCGCTTCCGGCACCAGTAACGATGACGCGCGCACCAGCCACAGAGCGGGACAACTTCGACAACTTCGACATTTCTTCACCCTATTCGGGGTCCGCTCAATCCCCGAATACAGCCAATCTGACCACTTTTTGTGACGTCACCACCACATCAACCACACAGCGTGGTTATTACAACATTTTCCGTGAGAAATCTTTCAAGTTCTGGCCAACCCTGCCGATCCCTTACCCGGATCACACAAGGAGCAGGAAATGGCCCCCACAACACGTACACGCAAGCTCACTCGCCTCACAGCAGCAGGAGTTACCACCGCAGCCCTCTTCATCAGCCTGTCGCCGGTAGCCGGCGCGGACGCCGCAACGAGTGGCAAGAGCAGCACTTCAGCCTCTGCGCAAAAGTCCTCGACAAAGAGCACCCCCGCACGCCTTCCCCGTTTTGGCGACAAAGGTGAAATGGTCCTTGCTGTGCAGAACGCCCTGATGCAAAACGGTTTCACGCTTCGCGGTGGCGCAACAGGCGTTTTTGATAAAAACACTCGCATCACATTGCGCAATTTCCAGAAGGTGGTCGGCTTGAAGGTCACCGGTCGCGTTGACGAAGCAACCGCCAAGGTTTTGAAGATCAATGTTGAGACGACTGGATCAGGTATTGCATCGACTCCCGCTTCCACAAGCTTTCCTTTTACAGTTGCTACCTTGCCAAAACGTGGCGACCAAGGCGATGCAGTTATTGCTGTTCAGAAAGCAATCGAAGCAGCCGGCACCCCCGTACGAGGTGGAGTTGATGGTGTGTTTGGACTTGGAGTTACACGGACACTCGAAGACTTCCAGCGTGCAAAGGGCCTGCCAGTTAATGGTTTGCTTGATGAGACAACTGCGGTTGCACTTGGTCTTGTTGCTCCTGCACAAGCACCGTCGGCACAGTCAGCAGCTGCAATAAATAATGTTGCCTTCACAATCGATTCCTTACCGCAACGCGGAGAACGTGGTGATCGTGTTCGCGCTCTTCAACAGGCTCTGTTGTCAAAGGGAATCAAAATCCGTGGAGGCGCAGACGGTTCATTTGGCCAATTAACTTCCACTGCAATTAAGCGATTCCAACGTCAAAATGGTTTGGAAATTACTGGTGCAATGAATGCACAGACTGCATACAAGCTCGGTCTCATCGAAGCACCTGCAATGCAGTTATCAGTCTTCCCAGTACAGGGTCCCTGTTCATTCATTGACACCTGGCACGACCCACGTGGATCAGGTCGTCTTCATATCGGCGTCGACATCATCGCTCCTAAGGGAAATCTTGTGTATGCAGTTGCTGACGGCACCATCACCCGCACTTACCACGTCGGTCGTGACAAGCTGTCTGGCAATGGAGTGCGCCTCACGATGGCTGATGGAACCTATTTTTTCTACGGACACTTCGACACCATTGCTCCCGGAATTGAAGTTGGAGTAGCGGTGAAAGCCGGTCAAGTGCTTGGCACGATCGGTGCGACAGGCAACACCTCAACACCTCATCTCCATCTCGAAATTCATCCTGGCGGCGGTGATGCGATCAATCCGTATCCAATTATGAAAGCAATCGACGCATGTGGTGTCACCACCGCACGTTCTGCAAAGGCTCAGTGATCCAAAAAGAGCTGTTCTCAGCAAAAGCAATGATTACGGTTTGACTTCATAAAACGCATTGACGGAGTGATCCACGTCTAAGCGTGTGAATGAGGAAAAACCAGCGTCGGTTGCCATTTGTCGAGCACGAGATGCAGAGAGCCCGAGGGTGCCCAAACCGGCACCTTC
>CAYVAV010000005.1:102071-104630 GCA_964449085.1 uncultured Bifidobacterium sp. | reverse complement strand
CGAACTCGACCCCATGCTGCACCAGCAACAATTGGGTCACCCACTTTCAACGTTCCCTTGTCTACGAGCACCGTTGCAACAGGTCCACGACCAATGTCGAGGTTTGCCTCAAGCACAATGCCTTTTGCGCGACCCGTTGGGTTCGCAGTGAGTTCTTCCAATTCGGCAACAACATGCAGCTGCTCAAGCAATTCATCAACACCAATGCCCTGCTGTGCTGCCATCTCCACAACAATCGTGTCGCCGCCCCATGCTTCTGGCACAAGTTCTTGCTCTGCAAGTTGAGTCATCACACGTTGTGGGTCTGCGTTTTCTTTGTCGATCTTGTTTAGCGCAACCACGATCGGCACATCTGCCGCGCGAGCATGATTGATCGCCTCAATGGTTTGTGGCATCACGCCGTCGTCGGCTGCAACCATCAACACAACAATGTCGGTCACTTGTGCACCACGTGCACGCATCTTCGTGAACGCCGCGTGACCAGGAGTGTCAATAAACGTGATGGGATTGCCATCTTTCACCACTTGATATGCACCAATGTGCTGGGTGATGCCACCGGCCTCACCCGACACAACGTTTGCTGAACGAATGCGGTCAAGAAGAGTTGTCTTACCGTGGTCAACGTGACCCATCACCGTAATGACGGGTGGACGTGCCATTTGTGCGGCTTCATCATCATCATCGCTGTCGTCAAACAACGCCTGCAGTTCCATTTCTTCTTGTTGACCTGGATCAACTAGAAGAATCTCTGCACCTACTTCAAGTGCGAACAACTCCATTTGGTCATCACCAAGAGTCATGGTCGCAGTGACCATTTCGCCGTGCTCCAACAAGAAGCGCACAACGTCTGCGGCGGTGCGATTCAACTTCGGAGCAAACTCTTGCGCAGATGAACCACGCTCAATGATGATCGTGCCTTCTGGTACGGGTGCATTTGATGCCGTGTACGACGTAAATTGCGGCTGCAATTCCTCAAACTCACGACGACGACGCGCACGCGACTTCTTTCGTGGCGCACGACGTTGGCCATTAGGTCGCGGACCGCCACCACCTGGACCACCGCCACCAGGAGCACCACCTGGACCACCGCCAGGACCACCACCTGGACGAGGACCACCAGGACCGCCGCCAGGACGAGGACCACCAGGACCACCGCCAGGGCGGGGACCAAAGCCGGGACGACCACCAGGACCACCAGGGCGTTGCCCACCGGGGCCGCCAGGACCACCTTGACGCGGACCACCAGGGCCGGGGCGCATACCAGGACGAGTGCCAGGACCACCAGGGCGCTGTCCACCAGGACCAGGGCGCATACCAGGACGAGTGCCAGGACCACCACCAGGACCACCAGGTCCTGGACGACCACCAGGCGGTGGCGGAATCGGGCGACCCGATGGCGACAGCGGACGTGTTGGAGGTGGGGGTGGAATTGGACGACCAGATGGAGACGCGGGACGTTGCGGTGGTGCAGTCCGAGCAGCGGGCGCTGTAGCCGGACGTTGAGTGGGTGCAGTGGGCGCACTAGGAGCACCACCGGTGGGACGACCACTTGAGATCACACGGGATGCATCTCGTGATGACGTCACCGGTGCAGTTGCAGGTGGCGTGCGCACCTCAGGTTCAGATGGAATGACATCTTCTCGCGCCGCAGGAGCAACTGGTTCTTCGCGTACTGGAACTGCTGGTGCCTCTGGCTGAGGAGGCGTGACAACTTCAGGGGCTGGCTGTGTCACAACCGGAGTGGGTTCTTCCACGATGGGAGCTGGAGTCTCAACAGGCGTCGGCGTGGTGTCTTCTACTACTGCGTCTTCTTCAACAGTGGTCGTTTCAGTTGCTGCAGCCTTTTTTGCCGCAGGTGCCTTCTTCGCTGCAGCCTTCTTCGCTGCTGGTTTCTTTTCGGCCGCCGTCTTAGGTGTGGCAGCTTTCTTTGCTACAGCTTTCTTGGCTGGCTTTGGTTCTTCAGGTTGAACATCACGTTTCAATCCCTCGCGTTCCGCACGACGACGAACGCGGTCGGCCTGTGCGTCTTCAATGGATGACGACGAGCTCTTCACGTCGATACCCATGTCGGTACACAGACTGACTGTTTCTTTGTTCGTCATGCCGAGCTCTTTTGCGAGCTCGGTGATGCGGATCTTTCTTGCTGGCAAGGTTTATGCCTCCGTGTTTTCGACGTCGTTGCCCGACCATTCATCGGCAGTGGTTACTGATCCATCGGCTGCATGAAACTCGAGTGCACCAGTGTCATCGTTTGTGCGCCACTCGCCTTCTTCAAAAATTTCATCGGTAGGTGATGCAACAATTCCGGCTGCTTCGTTCGCGGCTTGAGTTTCTGACTTGATGTCAATGCGCACACCGGTGAGACGTGCAGCAAGACGAGCATTCTGTCCTTCCTTGCCAATCGCCAAGGACAATTGGAAATCAGGAACGATGACGTCTGCTTGTGTGCCGTCTTCGCTGAGACGCACTTCCGTCACTTTTGCTGGTGATAAAGCCTTCGATACAAACTCATGAAGATCTTCACTGTAAGAAACGATGTCAATCTTTTCGCCACGAAGT
>CAYVAV010000005.1:70528-102061 GCA_964449085.1 uncultured Bifidobacterium sp. | reverse complement strand
AAGTTCATTGACAACCATGCGTACGCGACCACCACGCGCACCCACGCACGCGCCGACTGGGTCGACGTTGTGATCATTTGATGCGACAGCAATTTTTGTGCGATGACCAGGCTCACGTGCACATGATTTGATCTCCACGATTCCGTCAGCAATTTCAGGTACTTCAAGTTCAAACAAACGCTTAATCAGACCTGGGTGCGTGCGACTCACAACAATCTGTGGGCCCTTTGCAGTACGACGCACTTCCACGATGTATGCCTTGAGTCGCGCACCGGCTTCGGGACGCTCGTACGGAACTTGCTCGGCCTGTGGTAGCAGTGCTTCAACTTTTCCAAGATCAAGCAATGCGTAACGGCCGTCTGACTGCTGCAGAATTCCGGTGACAATGTCACCTTCGCGGTTCGCGTACTCCTCAAACTTACGATCGCGTTCTACTTCACGAATGCGCTGGCTCATCACTTGACGGAATGTCACCGCGGCGATACGACCCAATTCGTTTTTACTTGGCGTGTCATCACGTTCGTTCACCCAGTTGCCATCTTCATCAACGTCATATGCGATGAACTTCATGTCGAGTGTCTCAGGATTGATTTCGACGATCACTTCGTCGGCAGCACCGGGACGCTTCTTGTATGCAGTTGCGAGTGCTTCCACAAGCACCTGCAACAAGGCATCAACAGAGATGCCGTGGTGGTCGGCAAGCATGCGTACGGCTTCGGACATATCCATGTTGCTCATGTGGCATTGACCTCCGAGTTGGAACGAGGTGCGCCGCGACGTGCCGCGCGCGCCTCTGGTGAGTTGGGTTTGGGTTGAGGACCCCACACGAATACCGTGCGGGCCTTGTCGATGAGATGAAGGGGGATTTCCACCATCTCATTTGTGTCATCACGACGAAGAAACGCGTGGGTGTCTGTTGCCGACAGCAATACACCTTGGAACCGACGCTGATCGGCAACGGGCTGGATAAGGCGCACCGAAATGACCTTGCCCGTCTCGCGCTGAAAATGAGCAGGTGTGCGAAGAGTGCGCTCAAGACCAGGGCTTGTCACTTCAAGGGTGTACTTACCCGGGATGATCGCATCGTTGTCGTCATGGTCAAGCTCGCGCCCGAGAAGCCGGGTAACGAGTGCCAATTGTTCAAGATCAACGCCAGCCTCGGAGCCGGGCGGGGTGTCGATTGTTACTTTGAGAACGCCACCGGCGTACTCAAAGTCATACAACTCAAGGGAAAGATCGCGAAGAATTGGAGATAGGAGCGCGGTGATTGCCGTGACTACTGCATTGTCAGCCATGTCTCACCATCTCTCTGCCCACGTGAGTGAGCCTCTCTTGTAGAAAACAAAAGGCACGGGGCGAGCCCGTGCCTCTCGGTTCTGCGAACTTCAAAGGACGGGAACAATCATACCAAGGCAAACTAAGGTTCCCAGCCGATGCTTCGTCTCTCTCGTCTCTTTGTTCGCACCCTGCGCGATGATCCCGCTGATGCAGAAGTGCCCAGTCACCGCCTCTTGGTGCGCGCGGGCTACATCCGTCGTGCCGCCCCCGGTGGATACACCTGGCTCCCACTTGGATGGCGGGTGCTCCAAAACGTGGAACGCATCGTGCGCGAGGAGATGGATGCAATTGGCGCTCAAGAAGTGCACTTTCCTGCACTGTTGCCGCGCGATGTGTATGAGGCGACCAACAGATGGAGCGAATACGGCCCGAACCTTTTCCGCCTCGTAGATCGAAAAGGCGCCGATTACTTACTTGGCCCAACGCATGAAGAGATGTTTACGCTTCTCGTGAAAGACCTCTACAGCAGTTACAAAGATCTTCCTGTTTCTCTCTATCAAATTCAAACAAAGTATCGCGATGAAGCGCGTCCACGTGCGGGACTTCTTCGCGGGCGCGAGTTCCTCATGAAAGATTCGTACTCTTTCGACATTGACGAAGCGGGTTTGCAACAGTCATATGACGATCACCGTCGTGCATACCAAAGAATATTTGATCGATTGGGTCTGCCCTATGTGATAGTCAAAGCAACAAGCGGTGCCATGGGGGGTTCACAATCAGAAGAGTTCTTGTCGCCAATTAATGTTGGTGAAGACACATTTGTGCGATGTACAGCATGTGACTATGCGGCAAATACGGAAGCTGTCACAACTGGTGCGTTACCACCCAACACCGGAACACATTCATCGCCCGAAGTTGTAGCCACTCCAAATTGTCCAACCATTGACTCACTTGTTGATTTTTTGAACGCCAATCATCCACGTACTGATCGCGCATGGACCGCTGCCGACACGCTGAAAAACATCGTGTTATCGGTGCGCCATCCAGATGACAGCACTGAGACCGTCGTTATTGGAATTCCTGGTGATCGCGAGATTGATTTAAAGCGCGTGGAAGCCCAGCTGTCACCCGCTGAAGTTGACGTATTAGATGATGTTGGTTTCACCAAACACCCAGCGCTTGTTCGCGGATACATCGGACCACAAGTTCTCGGGACTGAGTCAGCATCTGGCATTCGTTATCTCGTTGACCCGAGTGTTGTTGCAAACAGTGCATGGGTCACAGGTGCAAACACTAAAGACTCACACGTACTCCATCTTGTGAATGGCCGCGACTTCACCGCGGACGGCACTATTGAAGCTGTGGAAGTCCATGATGGCGACCCATGCCCATCGTGTGGCGCTGACCTGCGCATTTCGCGTGGTATCGAGATCGGACACGTTTTCCAGTTGGGCAAGAAGTATGCACAAACACTTGGGCTTGAAGTGCTTGACCAAAATGGCAAACGCGTTGTGGTCACAATGGGTTCGTATGGCATTGGCGTGTCGCGTGCAGTTGCCGCAATCGCGGAAGTGTTCCACGATGACCTTGGTTTGAAATGGCCGCGTGTTATTGCCCCAGCGGACGTGCACATTGTGAGCACGGGCAAACCAAATGATGACATCACCGCTCATGCTGAACAACTTGCACAGACTCTCGAACAGCGCGGACTTGAAGTGGTGCTTGATGATCGCCAAGGCGTGTCACCGGGCGTCAAATTCAAAGATGCGGAGTTGCTTGGCGTTCCGACCATCGTCATCGTTGGTAAAGGTCTTGCGCAGGGCGAAATTGAAGTGCGGGATCGTCACGCCGGTACGGCGACAAACATTGCGATTAACAACGTTGTCGATGCTGTCCTTGCAATGACACATCAATAGGACTAAGACATTTCCATGCATCGCCTCGTGGGATCAGTCCGAAAATATGACTGGGGCGACTCAACTTTTATCCCTTCGTTATTGAATGAGACTCCCGACGGCACCCCGTGTGCCGAAATATGGTTTGGCACTCATCACGTGGCACCGTCACTGGCAGAAACACCCACTGGCAACGTCGCATTGTCAGAGATTGTTGGCGATCTCGACATCTTGGTAAAAATTCTGGCAGCCGCGAGTCCACTATCGCTGCAAACACATCCAACGCGTGAACAAGCTCGCGCAGGTTTCGAAGCCGAGAATACACGTGGTGTTCCACTTGACTCCCCTCTTCGTACATACCGCGATACTGCAGACAAACCAGAGTTGATCGTGGCGTTAACGCCATTTCACGCGTTGTGCGGCTTTGCACCAGTCGACACCAGCGTTGTGTTACTACACGCAATGGAATGGCGCCACGAAGCTGAGTATCTCGAACGACACGGAATTCATGCGTACCTTGAATGGGCATATGCAAACGATCTCAACGTGTCATTTGACAATGCTCCTGAGTGGCTCGCTGAACTTGCGCTGTTGTATCCAAATGATCACAGCCTGAGAGTGGCTCCACTTCTTCACCATATTGAGCTGTCTCCCGGTGAAGCGTTGTCATTGCCAGCAGGCAACTTGCATGCGTATTTGCATGGCGCGGGACTAGAAGTAATGACATCGTCTGACAACGTTGTGCGTGCGGGTTTCACCACCAAACATGTTGATGTGCCGGAATTGCTACGCATTGTCGATACGCGGCCATTAGAAGAGCCAGTAGTGCGACCCATCATCGAAGGAAACATTGGTACGTATCCATGTCCGACCAATGCGTTTTCGGTACATCGGATCGAATTAGACGGTTCCCACACTCTGTCTCCAGCACCTGTTCACCGGATCATCTTGGCGACAAACGGTTCAACAGATTCGCTACCTATTGGTCGTGCTGCCGTGGTGTTACCCAATGAACAAGTGGAGTTCCGCGGAACAGCAACTCTGTGGGTGTGCGCGGGAAGTGTGTGAAACGTGTGTGGCGCAGGTTTTAATTTGAGATTTTTCTGATCTCAATAATCTTTTCTTGCGACTTGTTCGCGTCATCGCCTTGTGCGTCAAGTAATGCCGAACGATCACGTTGTGCTTCTCGCTCCGCACGTGCGGTATCAGCTCGTGCAATTGCAGCGTCAGTGCCGTGTTCATTGATGAACTCCGCCCATTCAACGAGTGCATCAACCATCTCGTCTTCTGGCACCACTGCAACATTGCGACCTTTCACAAACAAGTGACCACGCTTGTTGCCGGCTGCGATACCTAGGTCTGCCTCGCGCGCTTCGCCTGGGCCGTTCACAACACATCCCATCACCGCGATTTGCAACGGCAACTTACGATCACTGAATGCTTGCATAGCCTTGTTGGCAACATCAATGACATCAATTTCAGCACGACCACAACTCGGACAGGCAATGAGATCAACGTTCTTACGCTCACGTAAACCGAGCGATTCTAGAAGTTGACGACCAGCACGCGCTTCTTCCACCGGATCGGCAGTGAGGCTATAACGAATGGTGTCGCCAATGCCTTCCAACAGCAAAGTCGCAATGCCAGCTGTTGACTTAATCAAACCCGCTGGTGGAGGACCTGCTTCAGTGACTCCAAGATGCAATGGAATGTCGGTGACGTCAGCAAGTTTGCGATACGCCTCCACCATCAACGGCACGCTGCTTGCTTTTACTGAAATTTTCACCAAATGAAAATCAACATCGCTGAAATAGGCAAGTTCTTGCATCGCCGACTCAACCATTGCATCAGCGGTGAGACCACCGTATTTGTCATACAACTCGGGGTCTAGAGAACCACCATTCACGCCGATTCGAATCGGCAAGTTACGATCACGTGCTTCCGACGCAACAGCTTTGATGTGTTCAGGTTTGCGAATGTTTCCCGGATTCAAACGAAGACCGTGCACACCGGCTTCCATCGCAGCCAGCGCCATACGGTACTGATGGTGGATGTCAGCAATGATCGGAATTGGTGAACGAGGAACAATCTGTGCGAGTCCCTCTGCGGCTTCAGGTTCATTACATGTGCACCGCACAATGTCGCACCCTGCAGCAGCAAGCGCGTAAATCTGTTGCAGAGTGCCTTCTACATCAGCTGTCTTGGTGGTTGTCATTGACTGCACCGACACGGGTGCTCCACCACCAACCGGGACCTTGCCAACTGTGATTTGCCGTGTTGGACGACGCTCAATCATTGGTCTCTAGTGTGGCAGGAAATCGCACAAATAGTGACGAATAGAGATGTACTGCGAGTGAATGCGCGAAAAATTAGAGGGGTTGGGTGATGTCGAGATACAGCCCCGTGAACAAGAGCAACGCCATCAATGCGACAACGGTTGTGGCAACGGGCACCATCTTTGAAATGTCGGCTCGGTACGTGCGTCCTTTACGCGAGCGGATGCGTTCATAGGTCGCAATAGCGGCATGCCCACCATCAAATGGCAATAACGGAAACATATTGAAAATGCCAACGAAGACATTGACACTCGCAAGAAGCAACAACACCCCTTTTATTCCATCGGAACGACCAATGTCGCCACCCACTTGGCTCACCCCAACCAACGTGGTGGGGCGAGTTTCTAATGAGGTCTCTTCACCGGTTAGGTGTCGAATTGAATTCATCGGGTTCAACACGGTGACAACACCTTTAACTGATCCGACGATTGTTTCACCAATGTCTTGCACACCGCGCCACATTGATTCATGCAATGGAATCGACACGTAGTCAACACTGTCTGATGCAACACCTAAATACGCAACACTCGGATCACCAGGGTTTGCATCGAATGTGACCGACACAGATTGCTGTACCCCATCGCGTACATAGACGATTTCAGCTTGGTCTCCGGGTGCGTATGAAGTGACAGTGGTGACAACATCATCACGGGATGACACTGGTGTGCCACCAATCGACACGATGACATCACCGGGTTGTAGTCCCGCTTCAACGGCGGGTGTGTCTCCAGCTCCCATTGCAGCAATAGTGACTGTTCCCGTTTCTTGTAGACGTCCTGCTGTTGCGTACACGCCAGTGAACAAAGCAAATGCAATGATCATGTGCATGAGTGATCCGGCGGTGATCACGAGCATTCGTCGCGGATATGACTTTGATCGGTATGCCTTTGGCTCATCTTCGGGTTCGACTTCGTCAAGATTGTTCATGCCGATGATGCGCACGAACGCACCGGCAGGAATCGCGCGAACGCCATGCTCCACACCGTTACGGTGTGTGCTCCACACGCGCGGACCAAACCCCATGAAAAATTGTGTGGCTTTCATGCCGGTCCAGCGCGCTGTGACAAAGTGTCCGATTTCATGCAGGAACACCGACACAATGAGACCGAGAACAAAAACAAATGTCCAAAAACTTTGAATCGCTAACCACGCGAGCAACGCGAGCATCACAAAACCGATGAACACAGATTGACGTTTGGTTTCCGGTGTGACGTCTTCGGCGGCTCCGCCGGCTGCTATTTCACTGCGGAACTTTTCATACAGCGAGGTCATGACACCAAAACTCTACGCAGTGCATCGCGTCCGTTGGCGTCGACCTGAAGAACATCTTCGACTGTGGTGGGAGTCACGTCGTTGTAAAGATCCATTGCGGCTTCGATACTGGCCGCGATGTCGACCCACATAATGCGACCATCGAGAAATGCATCAACTGCGACCTCGTTGGCTGCCGACAAAAACGCTGGTGCCCCACCACCACGACGGCCCGCTTGGTACGCAAGCGACAAACACCGAAACGTCTGGGTATCTGGCACCGAGAAGTCAAGTTGTGACACCTTTGTCCAATCGATGCCACCAAATGGAGTGCGAATGCGATGCGGGTATCCGAGCGCGTAGCCGATGGGAAGCCGCATGTCGGGCATGGACAACTGTGCGATGGTGGAACCGTCGGTGAACTCAACCATCGAGTGAATGATGGACTGCGGATGCACGACGACATCAATGTGATCAAAATCGATACCGAACAATTCGTGCGCTTCGATCACTTCGAGTCCTTTATTCATGAGTGTCGATGAGTCGACAGTAATTTTTGGACCCATTTTCCATGTGGGGTGTGCCAGAGCATCCTCTACGGTGACAGTGCGTAGCGACTCAGCAGTGCGCCCACGAAATGGTCCGCCACTGGCGGTCAAGACAAGTCGTGATACTTCATCTGTTCCAAAGCGTGATGACCGTAAGCACTGATGAATCGCACAGTGTTCACTATCAACGGGAACAATCTCTGCGCCTTCAACTTTGCGCAATGGCTGCACTACAGGACCAGCTGCAATCAAACTTTCTTTGTTTGCAAGACCCAAAGTCTTTCCTTGACGCAGTGTTTCCAACGTCACCGGCAATCCGGCAAAGCCCACCACGCCGTTGATCACAACATCGGCAACATCAACGACTGCGGTGAGATCTGCCTCGACACGAAGGTTTGGCAATTCTCTGGCGACACGTACGCGCGAATCGTTATCAGTGACAACAACAACCTCGGGTCGCCACTTGCGTGCTTGCTCAATAACAACGTCGACAGATCCGTGCACCGCGAGCGCGGTTACTTGATATTGATCCGCCTCGGACGCAACAACTTCAAGCGTTTGGGTTCCAATCGAACCCGAGGAACCGGCAATCGCTACGCGCACAGGAGAAGATGTGGAGCGATCAGGACACCCAAGGTTCAAACACCAGCAACAAGTAATACGCCGCTGGAAGCACGAACAGGTACGAGTCGAAACGATCGAGCACGCCTCCATGTCCGGGAACCACTGTGCCGAAATCTTTAATATCGAGATTGCGTTTGAACATTGACTCAACAAGATCACCAAGTGGGCCCATCACCGCAATGACAATTCCCAACATGAGCCACTCACCAAATGAATTCCATGTATCGCTTTGAGTACCGATGACCATCACAACCACTATCGATGCGATTGCACCACCCACAAAACCTTCGACTGTTTTGCCAGGACTCACCCACTCACGAAGTGGACGGCGACCAGCCGAACTGCCCACCATGAGTGCACCAACATCGTTTGCAATGACGCCTGCAACAACGAGGAACAAGGTGTCAGTGCCGATGTTTTCTGGCAAGCCACTGTTAGTGGAAAAACGAAGAATCAACGCGGCGTATGAACCAAGAAGTCCGATCCACACAACCGCCATCGATGTGATTGCAACGTTTGGCATCGGACCACTTTGCACACTCGTGGCACCGAGGAAACCAACTGACGTCGCTAGAAAGCCAAAAGTGACCACCAATGGCAACGCCGCATCACCAATCCAGTACGCGGCAAGTGGAGCTGCAACGCAAGCAGCGATACCCGCCAATGTTGCGGGTCGATAACCACGTTCAGTGACTTTGCTGAAAAACTCAACGGATGCCATCGCAAGTGCTGCAATCACTAGCACCATGACGGCGGCCGGACGCCACATGATTGTTCCAACAAAAACCGCACCGAGGATGAGTCCTGTTGCAACAGCTGTTGGCATATCACGACCAACTGCGCTGCGACCAGCACGTTGTGGAGCGCGACGTACTTGTTGTGAACGCGGATCGGGTCCACGCGATGGACGTTGTTGACCGCCAGTGATGTCGGCATATTCGCGCGAGTAGTCCCGTGAATACTCACCTGACACGTCACGCATTTGACGGCGCGGTTCGCCGGTTGGATCAGTCCCTATTGATAAACGCTCGGGACGACGTGTTGGTGCACTTGGCTGTTGGAACGTTGCCCACACATCAGTGTCGTCATCGTCATCGTCACTGAGGCCACCATCATTAAAGCGAGGGATCTCACCTGTTGGCGGCTCGGTCCAATGCGGGAGGTCACCGGTGTCGCTGTTCGCAAAACTTAACGAAGGTTCCGATGTGGGGTCATCAGCAAACTGCACTTTGCCAAAATCAGAACCAAAGTCGGTGCCGTAATCGTCGCCACCGTCACCAGTGTCATCGTCGCGTCGGCGCCAGATGTCGTCACTCATTATCTCCCCCTTTGCGGGATCAGTATCGCACACCTACGAAGCATTAGACCTCGAGTAGTTCTTGTTCCTTGCGTGCGAACGCTTTATCGATGGTCTCCACATGGTCGTGGGTGACCTTTTCGAGTTCTTTCTCAGCGCGCTCCAATTCATCTTTGGAGATGTCGCCATTCTTCTCAGCATTTTCCAACGCCTTGCGCGCGTCACGACGAATGTTTCGAATCGCAACACGGCCATCTTCGGCCATGTTCTTGACGACCTTCACATATTCTTTGCGTCGTTCTTCGGTGAGTGGAGGGAAATTGATGCGAATGACGGTGCCATCGTTTGACGGAGACAGCCCAAGATCACTGTCGCGAATCGCCTTCTCAACGTCGGCCAACGATCCACGGTCGTGCGGCTTCACCACGAGAGTGCGCGCATCGGGCACCTGAAACGACACAAGCTGTTGAATTGGGCACTTTGCGCCGTAGTACTCCACCTGCAATTTTTCGACGAGCGCGGGATTTGCTCGACCAGTGCGCACTGTCGTGAATTGACCCTGCACATGCTCAATCGCTTTTTCCATCTTCTCGATGGTTTCTAGCAAGGTGTCGTCGATCACCCGACCAGCGTACCCACTGGCTCGCCACGAAGGATGGACTTCACATTCCCACGTTCTAGAAGGTCAAACACCACGATCGGCAGATTCTTTTCCATGCAGAAGGTGATGGCGGTTGCGTCCATCACCTTTAGTCCCTTGGTAATGACTTCTATGTGTGAGATCTGCTCGAAACGCACTGCGGTTTTGTCAAGTTTTGGGTCGGCGTTGTACACACCATCAACACCTGAGTGCGTTCCTTTCAGGATTGCCTGCGCGTCAATTTCCGCAGCGCGCAATGCGGCAGCCGTGTCGGTAGTGAAAAACGGGTTGCCGGTACCACCAGCCAAAATAACAACACGACCTTTTTCAAGGTGGCGTTGCGCGCGACGACGAATGTAGGGCTCTGCGACTTTTGGCATTTCGACTGCCGTCAACACTCGCGACTGTTGTCCGGCACGCTCAAGTGCATCTTGCAATGCAAGACCGTTCATTACGGTTGCGAGCATTCCCATGTAGTCGGCTTGTGCTTGGTCCATGCCCTGGCCGGCACCTTTGATACCACGCCAAAAGTTTCCGCCACCGACAACGATCGCGACATCAACACCGAGTTCGCTACGTGCGTCACGTACTTCTTCGGCAACTTGCGTGAGCACCGCACTGTCAAGACCAAAACCCGTTGGCTCTGCGAGAGCTTCACCCGAAAGTTTGAGCACTACACGAGACCAAGCGGGTCGCTTCGACATGTCAGCCGATCTCCACCTGCGCGAATCGCACGATTGACGCAGAGCCGATGAGTTGAGAAATGCTCACCTTGTCGTCTTTTGCGTATGGCTGTTCGAGCAAACATATGTCCTTGAAGAAACCGCCGATACGCCCCTCGACGATTTTTGCAATTGCTTGCTCCGGCTTTCCTTCATTGCGAGTCAGTGTTTCAAGAGTTGCACGCTCAGCTTCGATTACATCTGTCGGGACATCTTCTCGACGCAAGTAACGAGGACGAGCAAACGCGATGTGCACGGCAATGTCGTGTGCAAGCTCGGGTGTCGCTCCTGACATCTCCACAAGTACACCGTTGACTCCGCGACCACCTTGAATGTGGGTGTAGGAATCAATAATGTTTCCAGCGGCGACTTCCATACGAACGATCTCACCCAATTCGATCTTTTCTTTGAGCAAGATCTTCAAGTCTTCGAGTTGTTGTTGACGCTCGGATACGGCGCCTTCGCCTTTTGCTGCGACTAGTTTGACTAACTCATTTGCCTCGCCGATAAAGCCATCGCTCGATGCAACAAAGTCGGTCTCTGACTTCAATTTGACGATTGCACCAACGTTGCCATCAACAAGAAGCGCAACCACGCCTTGCGTGTTTTCGCGGTCATCACGCTTGGCACTTGCTGCCAAACCTTTTTCACGCAACCACTGCTTGGCTTTTTCAAGATCGCCACCGTTTTCTTCGAGCGCTTTCTTGCAATCCATCATTCCCGCGCCAGTTGTCTGACGAAGGCTTTGAACATCTTTTGCTGTGTACGACATTGTGTTGATTACTCCGCAGGGGTTGAAGGGGTTGCATCGGATGCATCATCGGTCTTAGCTGCTGCAAGACGAGCTTCGCGCTCAGCCTGTTGTGCTGCTGCTTGACGACGTGCTTCAGCCTGCTGCGCTTCGAATGCGGCTTCCTGCTCCACCGAGCGCGCTGGTGCAGCTGCTGCTGCAGCGGGTGTGCGCTTTTGTGCAATGAAACGTCCTTCGATGACTGCTTCTGCGATGACGCGAGCCATCAATTCGTTTGCACGAATCGCATCATCGTTGCCCGGTATCGGGTAAGTGATGAGGTCAGGATCAACGTTTGAGTCAACAACTGCAACGACCGGAATCTTCAATTTGTTTGCTTCGGTCACTGCGATGTGTTCCTTCATCGTGTCGAGAATAAACACTGCATCAGGACGACGATTGAGAACCGAGATACCAGCAAGATCTTTCTGCAACTTCTCGAGTTTGCGAGAAATCATGAGTGCTTCCTTTTTTGGCATTGCTTCAAACTCACCAGACTCACGCATGCGCTGGTATTCCTGCATCTTGCCGACACTCTTTGAGATAGTTCCAAAGTTTGTGAGCATGCCACCGAGCCAACGCTCATTGACATACGGCATGCCACACTTTTCGGCATACGAACGAACGGGGTCTTGCGCTTGCTTCTTGGTGCCGACGAACAAGATTGTTCCGCCGTTAGCAACAAGATCGCGCACAAATGAATACGCGGTCTCAACGCGCTCGAGTGTTTGATCGAGGTTGAGAATGTGAATGCCATTTCGCTCACCAAAGATGAACTGTTTCATCTTGGGATTCCAACGGCGGGTCTGGTGACCAAAATGCACACCAGCTTCCAGCATTTGTCGCATCGTGACGACAGCCATGACTATGTCTCCTTTACTGCGGTTGACCACACACCGAGCCGACGCCGAAGCGACCGCAGAAGGTCGATGTGCATGAAGTAGTGGCTACTGCCCGCTCAACCCTGTGCCGAGTCGCGCAAAAGCCATAGATGAGGCTAGCGAGATGACCCTCTGATGCCACAAATTTGAGCCGATGGTGTCACAAGTCGGGCGTGCTTTGCAGAGATATAGGGCGTGGGATTCACCGAACGATGACCCCTGCGCACTCCGAGATACACCCGACTATTTCCGTGTCCAAGCACTGCCCCACGAGCGACCACATCACCTGTCGTCAGCTCTTTCCCTTGGTCGTCAACAATGTCTTTGAGATAGCCGTAGGTGAGGCGCAGATCGGGGGCGAACTGGAGAACCACAAACAAGTTGCCCGCCACCTCTCCCGCAAAGGTAACTGTGCCCTCAGAGATTGCTCGGACTGCTGACCCATTGACCACTGCAACGGACACTCCACGATGACCCGCACAGTATTCACACGCAGGTGGTTCGAATCCACGCACCACTTCCCCATGAACCGGGGCGTTGAACAACGATGCACAAAAAAATAGAAGCGAGAACCACATGACACACAATGTGTGCAGTTGTTGTTAGAAAATGTGATGGACGCGGTGCGTTGAGGTGTTTATCCGAGGCCGGCAGCCGACAACCGTGATCGCAATTGCAATACCGCTTTTGAGTGAATTTGCGACACGCGACTCTCTGTCACACCAAGAGCTTCACCGATTTCAGCAAGTGTGAGTCCATCGTCGTAATACAACACAAGAACGGATTGCTCACGAGCAGGAAGTTTTTGAATCTCTTCACGCATCACATCTGACAACTCGTTGGTCTCCATCACGTGGTCGGGCTGCGATGTCGCATCATTGGAAGCAACGGTCGAATCGAACACAACATGATCAAGTGGTCCGACGTTTGCCGAGGCGACATCTGCGAGCCAAGTATTCAATTCGTCGACAGAGATCTGTAATTCGTCGGCGATTTCTTCTTCAGTCGGAGCACGACCCAATGAATGTTCTAAAGATGTGATCGCCTCTTGGATGGAACGTGATCGTGATCGGACTGATCGTGGCACCCAATCAAGTCCACGTAGTCCATCCAAAATGGCACCACGTATGCGCGGCACAGCGTATGTTTCGAATTTGAAACCGCGATCCGGTTCAAAGCGATCGATGGCGTTCATCAAACCAAAAACTCCCGCGCTCACAAGATCTCCGGTATCAACACTTCGTGGCAATCCTGCCGCGAGACGACCGGCAACAAATTTCACAAGCGATGCATAATGAACAACAAGCCATTCTCGAGCGAGCACATCTTGAGAGTCATGCCACGCCTGCCATGCAGAGTCAATGGTGTATCGAACGGGGCGTGCGTTCATGCGCGAGGATGTGACGATGCGTACGCCGCTTTAAGGCGTTCTTTACTGACATGTGTGTACCGCTGCGTGGTGGACGCATCACTATGGCCAAGCAATTCTTGAATGGAGCGAGTATCGGCGCCGTTGTCCATGAGATGTGTTGCAAACGAATGCCGTAGTGCATGCGGATGAGTTCCCGCCGGAAGACCCACACGCTTCCCTGCTGCATCCAATAAGCGTGCAACATCACGACGCGACAAGGCGGCACCGCGTGCTGATAAAAACAATGCGTTTCCCGAATGCTGACCCACTACCTCGTTACGCGTTTTCATCCACCTCTTCAGCGCGTCACGAGCATGATCATTCATTGGCACCAGTCGTTCCTTAGATCCTTTGCCCATCACGCGCAACTGTGAGCGCGACACGTCCACACTGCTGATCGATAAACCGCACACTTCCGACACACGAAGTCCACTGCCATACAAGATTTCAAGAACCGACCGATCTCGGGAGCGTTGCCACTCGGGAGCGTTCTCGTCTTCTGTCGACACGAGAGCACTCGCGGTTTTTTCATCAAGTGGACGCGGCAGTCGCCCACGCACTTTCGGAGTATGTACTCCAGCAGTGGGATCATCATCGCGTAATCCTTCACGGATACACCACGTGAAATATCGGCGAAGTGACGCGACGCGACGCGCAATGGTGCGCGACGTTGCACCGCGTTCATGAAGCACCGATAGATACTCACGAATGTGATTCTTAGTGACCCCTGAAACAACAGTCCGCGCCGACAGGTTGTGTGCACACAGTGGTTGATTTGTATCCAACATCCATTCAGCAAACAATTCAATATCACGTCGATACGCGGCACGAGTGTTCGCCGCCGAAGCGGTGAGCGATAATTCAAAATCAATGACCGCCCACTGCGACAGTCGATTGTCTCGTTCGACACAACGACCCTTGATGTTGGTGCCACGATCTCGATGACTTGTGGGCGTATCCGAGACACAATCTGCACAAGAGGCAACATGTCGCAATGCGATGTCTTTCGCGGGATGCAGGCGCGCAGTTTGACCGCGACCAGCGGGATGTTGACGAAGGTGCCATGTAAAAAAAGAACTGATTACATTCGCACGCTGTTCACATGTTTCAACGCTGTAACTAGACGTTTCGAGACGGGCGATGTACCCATGCACATCTTCTGCCGTCACATTGCTGGCGTCTGCAACACCGTGATTAATCACATGGTGAGCAAAGTGTTCGAGGTCTGCTAGGCGGGTTGCACGCGTCGCTTGAACAAGACGCACCGCTTTGCCATACCGCAGTATGTCGAAAGACTCCATGCTCCGCGCCGTTGATGACGCCCCAACCTTGCCCACGCTTCAACGGTAGTTGCAGGCCATCCATCCAATGAGGCATCACGCAGGAAACTACAGCGGTGTTTCCAACCTCGATTCCACGGCCCGTGAAGATGTGTTTGGAGCGATCAACGCTTCCCACCAACCTCTGTCATGAGCAACCCAGCCTTTGTGTTCGAGTCGCCCAAGACACACCGCAATAGTCAGTGCATCGACGCAGAGCCGAAACGACAACATGTCGATTGTGGCAGATCCATCCGACAACGCAGATAACACGCGTTGTTCATCATCTGTTGGCAACTCACGAGCATCACAAAATGTTTGTGCATTCCGATGATCAATACTCAACTCAAGCAGGACATCGGACACATCCGTCACTGGTGCACAACCATCTCGAAGTAACGCATTTGTACCCACGGATGCTTCATCACCTGGTGATCCGGGAACAGCCATCACGGTGCGGCCACGTTTTTCTGCCTCACGTACGGTGATCATTGATCCACCAGCCACCCCTGATTCCACGACGACAACGATTTCGCTGATGCACGCGAGGATGCGATTACGAAGTGGAAACAAATGCGCTTCTGGTCGTGTACCCGGTGGCGCTTCAGAAATGATCAATCCGTTCTCACTCACCCACCGCCAAATCATTGAATGTTCACGTGAATAAATGACATCAACCCCCGATGCGACTACCGCGATTGGTGAACCTGCGATTCCGCGATCTCGAATGCCCGCGTGTGCAGATACATCAATACCGCGTGCGAGCCCCGACACCACAGCAACTCCGTGATGAGACAATTGTGTTGCCAACTCGGATGCAAAGTGTCGGCCACGTCGCGTTGCGTGACGTGTACCAATGATTGCAACGCGTCGACGTTGCAAATGAGATAACGAACCTTTATAAAACACCACCGCGGGCGCGGTGGGATCTCCGCGAAACATCAACGGATATTCATCTTCGATGTGAGTCACCACCGAGATTTCCCGTTCATTACACAGATCAAACATTCGTACGGGAAGATCGCGGTCTACATTGCTCCATGAATCAGTGACACGTTGAGGCAAACGTGGGTCAACATGGCGACTATGAATGACCATTTGCCACATCGTCTGTACATCACCACCGGCAAGCAGCCGACGTAATCGAGTGTGAGTCTGCAATGGCAGAGCCGCCAACGCTGCCGCGTACGCCCAATCAGGTATGTCGGTGTCACTCATCGAGATCACACCGCAACCGTTTTAACCATCACGTCGTTACGCATAGACAATGCAGCCTCAACATGATCGACGCTTACCATTGTGGGAGCACCCTTCAGATCTGCAATCGTGCGCGCAACGCGTCGAACTCGGTGATAACCACGACCAGACAACGAGGCCCGCGACAATGCATTGTGCAGACGATCCTTAGCGCCGGCGGACAATGGTGCGACGTCTTCAAGGACTTCCGAGGGGATGTCAGCGTTCAAACATCCCTGACGATTCATTGCGATGGCACGTGCGTTTGCAACACGTTCAGCAATCACCGCACTTGGTTCGCCTGGTAATTCATTAGTCAAATCATCGACTGATGGACGATGCATCATGATGCGAATGTCAAAACGGTCAAGAAGAGGTCCGCTGAAGCGTCTCACATACCGCTGAATCATGTGTGGTGAACATGTGCACAATTGCGGTTTCACCTCTCCGCACGGACACGGATTTGATGCGCCGATCAGAATGAAACGCGCGGGCATTTCCACACTGCCACGCGCACGTGACAAGCGAATGACCCCTTCCTCCAATGGTTGGCGCAATGCATCTAATACTGACGGTGCAAACTCACCCATTTCGTCAAGAAATAAAACACCGCCTGATGCCAAGCTGATTTCACCTGGTCGCATGTGCGCGGTGCCTCCGCCCACCATCGCCACCATTGACACACTGTGATGCGGTGCACGAAATGGTGGCACGTCAGACACAAGATCATCGCGACGCACACCGGCCGCACTGCGCACGATTGCGGCCTCCAATGCTTCTTGATGAGTCAACGGTGGCAATAAACCTGGTAATCGTTTCGCAAGCATTGATTTTCCAGATCCTGGTGAACCCACCATCAACACGTGGTGGTGACCAGCTGCTGCAACCTCTAAGGCATGGCGTGCGAAACCTTGTCCCCGAACATCTGACATGTCCGCAATCACGCGTGTCGGGAACTGCAACGCATTCGCTGGAACGTCAGGCCACGGTGTTTCTCCACGGAGACATTCGGCAACTTCCCGAAGAGTAGATACTGCTCTCAGAATATGCGGTTGTACTAATGCTGCTTCTTCAGCATCAGCGTGAGCCACCACAACTTCACGAGATGCAACCGACATGACGAGCGGAGCTATTCCGGTTGTGTGACGAAGTGACCCGTCCAGACCTAATTCACCGAGAAATGCACACTCATCAACGACCGATTGTGGAACTAATTCCTGCGCGACTAGCAATGCCACAGCGATCGCCAAATCAAGTGCCGCTCCACCTTTCCTCTCATCAGCACCAACGAGGTTGATGGTCACTCGTTTATTAGGCCATGGCAGTTCGCTTGACAACAGCGCTGCACGTACGCGGTCACGAGACTCACGGCACGACTCATCAGGCAATCCCACAATGGTGAATCCGGGAATGCCTTTGCCGATGTGGGCTTCAACAACAAGCGGATGACCTTGTGCGCCAAGGAGCGCTGCTGAGTGAACAAGTGCGTACATGAAATTCCCTTTGTTGTATGACCGCACTGTGATGTCGAGTGCATGTGATGCTTTTTGCACAGCTGGGTCTGTCAAACTTTGAAGGCATGTGTGCGACCTGTCGGCAAAAAACACCCACTCGATTTGTTCGGCGTTCGATGGCACTTGGGCTCGTTCTCATCGCGGGGTTTGTCCTTACTTCGTGCTCTGACAACACGCGAACCGGGTCTACGTTCTGTAAACGACTACAAGATGAACTCCCCGGCATTAATCAATCGATGAAATCCCAAAGCGATGTGCGCTCAATGGTGTCGCGCTACAAGCGACTCCTTGATGTTGCACCACTCACTATTGAAGAAGACTTCCGTGTGTTGGTAGACCTGCTGGAACTTGCCGCAGATTCCAATCCGAATGACCCAGAGAGTCTGCAAGAAGTCGCCGATGCCTCGTATGCGGCAAACACATCCGCACTACAAGTGTCTGATTGGATTTATGACACGTGTGCCGTTGACTTTGCGACGGGAATGAACGTTGCTCCCCCGCGCACACCTGCGCCGTCAACTATTCCGCCCGACACAGTTGTTCCCGCGGTTCCTACGGATACAACTCCGTAGAACCTGTGTTTCAGAGAATTTCGCCGCGACGCACGATCACGTGGTCGACAAGGCCGTATTCCTGAGCTTGCTCTGCTGTAAACCAACGATCTCGTTCGCTATCAGCTTGGATTTGCGCGATGTCACGACCTGAGTGCTGCGAGATCAGTTCTGCCATACGGCGCTTTGTGAATGCCAACTGTTCTGCCTGAATCGCGATGTCGGCAGCCTGACCGCGAAGTCCGGCAAGTGGCTGGTGCATCATGATGCGCGCGTTTGGCAATGTGTATCGCTTACCTGACGCACCGGCGGTGAGAAGAAATTGGCCCATCGATGCGGCAAGACCCATGCATACCGTTGCAACAGGACAGCTCACAAATTGCATGGTGTCGTAGATTGCCATACCAGCAGTGACTGAACCACCAGGGCTGTTGATGTACAGCCAAATGTCGGCATTGGGATCTTCGCCCTCGAGATACAAAAGTTGTGCACAGATTTGATTCGCGATGTCGTCATTCACATCAGTGCCGAGCATGACGACGCGATTTTTCAGCAGACGTGTGAAAATGTCGGCGCGGGGGTCCATTCCAGAATCCAATGCATTCGGTAGTTGTGGAAGGGACTGCGAGTCAAACGAGGTCATGGGTGCAGGCTATCGCCGGAGTACACCGCTGAACACGACGGCGACGCGCTCGTCATTGCCAATCTCGTCACGCATCGCCAAGATTCCTGCGAGACCTGCGGTGCCAGTGGGGCTCACATCAATTGATGTTGTGCGTTGTGCTAGAGCCAACGCCTGCACAATGTGATCTTCAGTCGCCACTACAGGTGATCCTCCACTGTCAGACATTGCGTTCAACACACTGATCCAGTCATAGGTTTCGTCATCTAAAATTCCATCAGCAAGTGAATGTGGCTCACTCTCCCAAGCCCACATGCACTGACTCCACCGTTTCCCTGCGTCTCGCGTGCCACCAGTTTGAGCGGCCTTGTGCCACGCGCGCGCAAGTGGTGCACACCCTTCGGTTTGCACTGCATGCAGCTTTGTAGTCGGACTTGTTGTGGCAAATGCATGACCAACACATGATGCAAATGCTCCACCGCCAACTTGAATGAATACTCTGTCCAAATCTTTACTCGCTAATGCCATTTCCCATCCGATGGTGCGACCGCCATCCAAGCACCACGCATTTTCAGTTCCCTGGACACCAAATGGAACTGCCCCTTCCGCAACCGCTTCACGAAAACGGTGAACACAGGGATCACCGGGGGGATCATCATCGCGACGCGGACATGTCACAACCTGTGCGCTTAACGAATGCAAGATATCGAGCACATGTTGTGATGCCGACACTGGAACAAACACCGAAATTGGCCAGTTCGCTGATGCGGCAAGTGTTGATGCGGCGATAGCAGCATTGCCACACGATGCAATCGCAAGTGGCGGGCGTTGTTGTGCAGTTTGCCACGGCGTACGTCCAGCGTGTTCGGCAAACAACAAATGCAACAACTCAGTAAAGATGTGGCGCGCTTTATGCGACCCAGCGACGTTATGGGTTTCATCTTTCACCCACACGCCACCGGTAGGTGAAAAACCCAGCTCGTCCGACAAGCGATCTTCTCTTTGAAATGGCGTCACGAAAAATCCGGTTCCGTCAATCTGCTTCACCGCGACATCTGCTTCGGAGATAATGCGAGCACGCTCGTTTTTGTTGATTCCTATTGCTTCGCCGAAAGCATCGACATATAAGTTCTCTTGGTAGCGCAGAAATGGATTGTCTCCGGGGTCAACGTTGAGGGTGAGTCGATCATCGTGAAATGCAAGAACATGACTTCGATCCACATCGGTGGCGTTCGGGCACTTCCATGACAACGGTGTCGACATATCGACACTCGCGTCACAAACAGCGCAACGAAGAACAATCACAGTTACGAAGCGTGGGCAACCCGTGCATTGAACTCACCAATGAGTTGATCCCACACAGGAGTAAAGCGACGAAGATCGCGCCAGAACGATTGCGAGCGACGAGCATCAAAGATGTGAAGCGGTGTGCCCTGCTGCTCAACCCAGGTGTAATAGCCCAGGTTGAAGATGCGGTTTTTGTCTTGTTCGGTGCAATCAATCATGTCGCTGGTTGTCACAAATCCGAGGTGCTCTGCAAACACTTCCGCAGCATCGAGCTCGGTGAAATTGTCTTTGAAGTCTCGCTTCAGTGTCTTCACTCGTTCGCTCGGGTAGAGCGCTCCACCATCGGTAGCAACCGTGATGAGTGCATCATTTGCACCAAGACGCAACAACTTCGCTGTCTTGATCGCCGCGATGACATTACAAATTGCCGAGAAACCAAAATGCGTGAGCGCATCGATGAATTCGGGAGTTGCACCCTTTGTCTCACGTAGGAACTTCTGCCCAGCAGGAGTATTGAACAACACGTCCAAGTGATCGGTGGCTTTGTCTGACACAGCAGCCACCACATCGGTGTTCATCACATTGTGAATGAGAGGAATGTGCTTGTCACCAATGCCCTGAATGTTGTGTTCGCCGTAACCGTTTTCCAGCATTGTTGGACATTCAAGAGCCTCAACAGCAGTGATCGATGTTCCGTACATATCTTTCAATCGATCACCGGCAGCGATCGTTCCAGCTGAACCAGTTGCTGATGTGAATGCTGCAAGACGAATATCTGAGTAGCCATTGGCTTTTACATGTTCAAAAACGTGTGCAAGTGCGCGACCCGTCACTTCGTAGTGGCCAAGATGGTTTGAGAACTCTGAGAACTGGTTGAAGATGAAATTGCCTGGATCTTTTTCCATCTCATTGCATGCGTCATAAATCTCTTTGACATTGCTCTCCGTGCCAGGAGTACGAACAATGTCAGAGGGGTCAAGGACCCAGCGATCAAGCCAGTCGAATCGTTCTTGCGACATACCAGCTGGCAACACCGCCACACCACGGGAACCGAGCAAGCGACTGATCGCCACACCACCACGTGCGTAATTACCAGTTGACGGCCACACCGCGCGGTGAATCGCTGGATCAAATTGTCCGGTGACAACACGAGGCGCAAAACATGAGTACGCCGCAAGCACTTTGTGTGCTGTGATCATCGGAAAGCGATCACCAAACACGACGATGATCGGACTATCGATACCAGTGAACCACGACGGCAACACAACATGATCAGGGACAGACACCTTGTTGCCATCCAAGTTGTTGTACCAATGCACACGAAACAGGTTGCGCGGATCCGCAGCATTCTTATCAACCCCACGAGTGGTGTCGTCAGTGATCAACGATGGGTCTGCCAATTCACCAAATGTTGGCAACACAATTTTTTGTTCGGCAAAACGCTTCACACTGCTTTGCAGTGCGCCTTCGTTGACGACACTGTCGGTGATTCCAAGATGTTCAAGCATGTCGGTCGCGGATACAGATATGGGGGTGGTTACAGTCACCCCACTAGTTTGACAGCCATAACCGCAAAACGCTTACACATCACCTGTACCCTGACACCGTCGCCGGTGTAGCCCAATTGGCAGAGGCAGCAGGTTTAGGTCCTGCGTGTTGGGGGTTCGAGTCCCTTCACCGGCACGTATGTGACGCATGCTCGATCGGTGTGGCGTTATTTCCACTGTGCAAGTAAGGCCGCCAGTGCTCGCGCACGGTGCGATACCGCGTTTTTCTCGTCGCTTGTCATCTCGGCAAACGTGCGGCCATCCCCTTCATCGGGGATGAAGATCGAGTCATACCCAAAGCCATTCGTCCCGCGCTCAGAGTCGGCAATGACACCCTTGCATTCACCAACAACGGTGACACATTCACCATTCGGTGATGCCACCGCTATCACAGTGCGAAACCGTGCGCGGCGATGAGCCACATCCTGTAGACGTTGCAACACCAACGCACGATTCGCGGCATCGTTGCTCTCATCGCCCGCATATCGCGCACTGCGCACTCCTGGTTCACCATGCAATGCTTCGATCTCTAGCCCCGTGTCATCAGCCATCGCATCAGCACCAACATGTGTAGCAATTATTCGTGCCTTCAAACACGCGTTGTCTTCAAGTGTTGCACCAGTCTCGTCAATCTCTCCAACATCGTCTGGTCGTGGCAATAACTTAATGACTCCAGCAAAGATTGCCGCCATCTCTTGCACTTTGTGCGGGTTGGCTGTTGCACACACAACCGAACGCATTGCAACAAATTCTTAGCGACCGAGTGGACGAGGTGACGGTGGTGACGATGTGAGTTGCTGTTGCAACACGATGATTTGCGATAGTCCACCAGCAGCCAGATCTAACAACTCATCCAGTTCACTTCGTGTGAACGCTTCACCTTCTGCTGTTCCCTGTACTTCTACAAAGCGTGGCTCAGCACCCGTTACTGGTTGCAACATCACCACGTTCATGTCTACTTCTGCGGTGCTGTCTTCAACGTATGGCAAATCAAGAATGGGGACGCCATTGTGACGACCAACAGAAATCGCAGCACAATACGAATGCAATGGATGCTCCACTACCAATTTGTTTTGCACAAGACGAGTGAGAGCGTCGTGCAACGCAAGAAACCCACCACAAATACTCGCTGTGCGTGTGCCGCCATCTGCTTGTAACACATCGCAGTCCACCACCACTTGACGTTCTCCCAGTAGCGACATGTCACACGCGGCACGAAGTGAACGACCAATGAGTCGCTGAATCTCCACCGTGCGGCCACTTTGTTTGCCTTTTGCGGCTTCGCGATCAACACGTTCAGGCGATGAACCGGGAAGCATCGAGTACTCGGCTGTCACCCAGCCCTTCCCCGAACCACGCATCCACCGTGGCACATCTTCGTCAATGGATGCCGTGCACAACACGCGGGTCTTCCCGAATGTCACCAACACAGACCCCGCGGCCATTTCAGTGAAATCACGTTCGAAAGTGATGGGCCGTAGTTCGTTGTATTGGCGTCCGTCGGGGCGTGTCATGAATCTCTCCTTTGAGTCCATTGTTGTGCGTGTAGTAACTCTGGTCCAAGCAATCGTCTGCCCATGTCAGCAAACCATTGCACATCTCCAGATGAGAAGAATTGGTGTTCACCTGTCGTGGCTTCGTTATTCAGTAGGTTCTCGACTTTCAATCGCTCTACCAATGCAAAGGCGGTTTCATCCCCACTACTAACCAAAACAACATTTGGGCCCATCACATCCGAAATCACCCGAGACAAAAATGGATAATGGGTGCATCCAAGAAGCAACGCGTCAACTCCCGCTTCAATCACTGGTGCAAGCAGTCGCTCTGCGAGAAGTGTAATTTCATCTCCGCTTGTGTGACCACGTTCCACAAATTCCACAAAACCTGGACATGCAGTTGCGATCAGATCGAGGGACTCATCAACGCCTTGTAATGCCGCTTGATACGAACCTGAAGCGATCGTCCCTACTGTTCCAATGACACCAACTTTTTTGTTGCGTGTTGTCATTGCCAGCGCTTGCGCACCAGGTTCAATCACGCTCACCACAGGGACTGGTAACTGTTCCTGTAATTCGCGAAAGGCAAACGATGCTGCTGTGTTGCACGCCACGACAATTGCTTTCACCCCGAAGTCATTCACCAAACTCCACGCAATCTCGTGAGCGTACTTACGCACTTCATCAGCAGGCTTTGATCCGTACGGATAACGAGCCGTGTCGCCGATGTAGACGAGGTCTTCATACGGCAGGATGTCAATGACGGCCCGAGCAACTGTTAGCCCCCCAAACCCCGAATCGAACATCCCAATGGGCGCAGATCGGGGGTCGGCCATGGCAACAGGCTAGATCGGCGACAACTCACGCGTCCGTCTTACGGACACACACAGAGTTAGAAGTAAATGATCTTTTCCGCAGCTGCTTCTGCAACGTCGAGATCGTCGGTGTATGCGCCGGTGGAGAGATACTTCCAGCCACCATCACACACGATGAACACGATGGTTCCTTCTTCGATCTCACTTGCCACTTTGATGGCACCAGCAAGTGACGCACCAGACGAAATGCCAGCAAAGATGCCACAGTCTTGAACCAAACGACGTGTCCACTCGATGGATTCACGCGGACGCACTACGCGCTTGCGGTCAAGCAGATCGCGTCCGTGCCAGTTGTCAAACACTGGTGGGATGTATCCGTCATCAAGGTTGCGCAGACCTTCCACTTGTTCTCCAAGTGGTGGTTCAACTGCAATCACTTTGATGTCGGGGTTTTGTTCTTTCAAGTAGCGACCAACACCCATGAGTGTTCCGCTTGTACCAAGACCAGCAACAAAGTGCGTCACTTCCGGACAATCGCGAATGATTTCTGGCCCCGTCGTCTCATAGTGCGCGCGAGGGTTTGCATCATTTGCGTACTGATATAGGAAGCACCATTCAGGATGCTGTGCAGCCAACTCTTGTGCGCGACGCACCGCGCCATTTGATCCCTCTTCACCGGGAGTCAAAATGATCTCGGCACCAAAGACTTCGAGCATCTGACGGCGCTCAACACTCACTGACGTGGGCATCAAGATAGTGATGGGGTAACCCTTCATGCGTGCGATCGCCGCAAGCGCGATACCGGTGTTACCTGATGATGGCTCGATGATTCGTTGACCAGGAGCAAGGCGACCAGAACGCTCTGCATCTTCGATCATTGATTTTGCGATGCGGTCTTTCACAGAGCCAAAAGGATTTTGGCCTTCCAACTTTGCAACAAGGCGCACGTTCGGATTGGGAGACAACTCAGAGACGTCAACCATCGGAGTGTTGCCGATGAGATCAAGCGCGCTCTGGTGCACAAACACCGAGCCCTTGTTCTTTTTCACGTCTGCAACCGACATGGTGTTCCTCCGAGGTGTGACACCACTACTCAACACTGCTGGTACTCAACACCGCCAAGTAGGGCTTTCACTATTTCCGACTAATCCTGTCAGAATTGTAACCCTCTGTGCAGATGTTTTGTTCCCCGAGCGCACAACTAGGGGGTGTGCCGCTTTGCATCACCTGGGATTTCAGCCGATTTCGACCGCTTCTTCGCTGATTGTCTCGCCCACAATGCGATACGACCGCACTTCGGGTGACCCGCGCTTCAAGCTGACAATCACATAGTGCCAACCGGGGTCAGGAGCCTGATTGACATCGGTCGGGCTTGGATACGGCTCGGAGTGTGTATGGCTGTGCACAACACCAATCACTTCCATGCCATCTTTTTCAGCAGCAAGTTCGATTTGTAAATGCTGCTTCGGATCAATCGTGTACAACTTCGCGCTCGCAGCAACGTTTGTAACGGGGATGAATTCGTGCACGCGCTGCGTGCCAGATGACGCCGGCGTACCAACGATGAGTCCACACATCTCTTCGGGAAAACAGCGATACGCGTGAGCAGACATGAGATCAAGTGCCTCTTGCGGGATGACCAATACGGAAGAACTTGACGCGCTCATGACATGTGAGAGGCTACCGCTACGCTTCGATGCCCCTATGGGAAAGCCTGCAAACACGACTCTTGCGTCCAATCGCAAAGCACGTCACGACTACACCATTTTGGATGTGGTCGAGGCGGGAATCGTGCTGCACGGAAGTGAAGTGAAAAGCCTGCGCACCGGCCAAGTGCAGTTGGCCGACGCCTTTGCCCGCATCATTGATGGCGAGGTCTGGCTGGATGGCGTCCACATCGCCCCATATCAATACGCCGTGGGAGTGGGGGCTCACGACCCGAATCGAGCACGCAAGTTACTGCTTCATCGCAACGAAATCGATCGACTTCGCGAACGCATCGCCCGCGAGCGTCTCACCCTTATCCCATTGTCACTGAAACTGATCGACGGAAAAGTAAAAGTTGAACTGGCTTTGGCCAAGGGTCGCACCAAGGGCGATAAACGCGAAGCAATTGCAGAGCGCGACACGCAACGAGAGATTCAGCAAGCGTTAGGACGTCAGCGCAAAGGCATGCACTGAGGCGTGTTGTGAACAACTACGGAATAAACGCAGACTCTTCATGTTTTATGCATTACTGACACAGACGCGCAATACACTCTGTGACATCACATTTACGCGAGTAAAACACGTTTGGGGCTGACAGGTTTCGACATCAGTTTTATTAGCCGGTTGTGCGACCCGAGTTGCTCAGACTCGTTAAAAGGGGCAACAACAAGAATTGCCAACAAGCAATTCGCTCTCGCAGCCTAATTAGGCGGTAGAGAGACACCGTGAGCAGCAATGCCGCACGGGGCCAATCCATCGCAGCCCGGCAACAGAAGCGAAGGATGACGGTGAGAAAGAGCACTGACGGTGAGAAAGAGCACTGACCTGTTGGAAAGACGACACGCGGTTCTGCAAAGAACATTCGACCCGCCGAAGATGTTGCGTCAGCATCACAGCGGGGATGGTCGTATCGCAGGCGTCTAGTGCCTGATGGACGGGGGTTCGATTCCCCCCAGCTCCACCAATCATTTCGGTTCACTATGGTTCATAGTGAGAGTTGAAGGAAGTGCATAATGACCACAACAAACATCACCAATGATGAACTTCGTAAAACGGTTCGCGAGGCGTACTCCAAAGTTGCGAATGCAGATACCGACGGTGAGTGTTGCGGAATCGAAGCTAGTTGTTGTGGGACAAGTGACGACACCGCAATCAATACTTTGATTTCCACTCGCCTTGGCTATACGACCGATGATCTTGCGGCGGTTCCAACTGGTGCTGACATGGGTCTTGGGTGTGGCAATCCGAAAGCCATCGCTGCACTTCAAGTTGGTGAGACAGTTGTTGATTTAGGTTCTGGTGGCGGTTTTGATTGTTTTCTCGCTGCAAAAGAAGTGGGCGCAAGCGGTCACGTCATTGGTGTTGACATGACACCCGACATGGTGTCAAAAGCACGCGCAAATGCCGAACGCGGCAATTTCAGCAATGTTGAATTTCGTTTGGGAGAGATTGAGCACCTCCCCATCGCCGACAATGTTGCAGATGTTGTGATTTCCAATTGTGTGATCAACTTGTCACCCAACAAACCTCGAGTGTTTCGCGATGCGTTTCGCGTATTGAAAGCCGGTGGTCGCTTGGCGATTTCAGATGTTGTTGCCACGGCAGAACTTCCTGAAGACATGCGTAATGATGCTGACCTCATTGCTGGCTGCATGGGCAATGCCTCCCTGATTGCAGATGTTGAGAGAATGATTCGCGATGCAGGCTTTGAACAGATTCGAATTCAGCCAAAAGATGAATCAAAAGAATTCATCAAAGACTGGGCTCCGGGTCTCAATGTCACAGACTTTGTGGTCTCAGCAACGATCGAAGCGGTGAAGCCCGGCGGGTGTGCCTGCAACGGAAACTGCTAGTTCACTGAGCCGCAGGTTTCGCAGGCAAGAAACGCGCCGCAGCCATAGCCCCCACGAGTGTGACCGAACCAGCGACAACGCAACCAATGGAAAGTCCCTTGATGAAGGCATCAAATGCACCTTGTTGCAATTGTGCAACAACATCATCGCCAAGGGTTTCACGCGCACCGTTAGCTACCGCCAACGCAATACCAATGCCGCCCTCTGCTTCTTTGGCTAGTTCTGCTGGCACCTGGCTCCACGCGGCATTGTCACTCAAGTTCGACGTGTACAACGATGCATACACACTGCCAATTACCGCAACACCTAAGGTGCCGCCCACTTCTCGCGTTGCATCATTCACACCTGAGCCTTGTCCCGCTTTTTCTGGTGGCACAGCGCCCATGATGGATTCCGTGGCTGGCGCCGTGGTGAAACCAATGCCGAGACCCATCACGATCATGTTCAACACGATGAGCTGATACGGATAATCCGCATTCATAAATATCGCAATCCAGAAAAACGCGATGCTGAGAAGTGTCAGCCCCATGGTCACCACTGCTCTGTTGCCGATTTTCACGGCGAGCTGAGTGCCTGTAATTGCAGCAAATGCAATCGAGAACGCAACGGGCAACGTGCGCAACCCACTGCTCAATGTTCCGTAACCGCGCACGAACTGGAAGTACTGCGTCACCAAGAAGATGAATCCGAACAAAGCAAAGAATGCCGCCGTGATTGATCCACTTGCAGCACTGAAGCGAAGATTTTTGAACAACAACACATCAAGCATTGGATCTTTGTGCCTGCGTTCATAACGAACAAAGAGTGCGGCAAAGATCGCCGAAATCGCAAAACCAATGAGGGTCTTTGTGTCCAACCATCCCCACGATGGCCCCTGAATAATTGCGGCTACTAAAGCGGCAAGTGCAATAGTGGAAAGCGCAACGCCACCCCAATCGATTGGCGGCGACTCTGGGTCACTGCTCTCTGGGATAAACATCAATGTTGCAACCACACCAATGAGTGCAGCCGGCACCATGATCACGAATACAGATCCCCAGTAAAACGACTCGAGGAGCCATCCGCCGATGATGGGGCCTGATGCAACGCCCAGACCAGTCATTGCACCCCACAAACCAATTGCCTTTGCGCGTTCACCGCGCTCAGTGAACGTGTTTGTGATGATCGACAGCGTTGTGGGAAACACCAACGCTGCGCCAAGGCCCATCACACCGCGAGAAAAAATGAGAAGCCCGGTGTCATTTGCGAGCGCGGCGATTGCATTACCAAGACCAAAGATGACAAGACCGAGCGCGAGAAATCGTCGTCGACCGAATTTGTCACTGAGTGATCCACCCACCAACACAAGAGCGGCGAACACCAAGTTGTAGGCGTCAACTATCCACTTCAATTCTGTGGTGTCTGCATTTAGCTGTCTCACAATTGACGGCAACGCGATGTTGACGATCGAACCTTCCACTAACACCGCATACGTAGCCACACATACGACGGCAAGAATTACTCCCTTACGTTGCGGTGCCACCGAAACTGCCGCAGTCGACATATCGTTTCCCCTTATCCCATTAAGCCCACCAAGAGCCCTGCAGTTAGTAGACTAACTTAGCACACTAACTTACTGGGATACAATCGCACTATGGCAGCCAAAAAGACCACCACCGTTCTGCGGCAACGCCACCCTCGGGGAGAGGGGGCGCTACTGCGTGATGAATTACTCAATGCTGCCGTCGGTCTGCTTCACGAAAAAGGACACGAAGATCGTGTCTCCATCAACGCAGTTGTTGCTCGAGTTGGCGTGACTCCCCCTGCGCTCTATGCACACTTTGCCGACAAGGCAGATTTATTCCGCGAGGTTCATGCCCGAGGTATGGCTGATTTTGGTGAATTTATTGAAAAACGCGTTGGGAAAATTCGCTCACCTATGACACAACTACGCGCGCGCGGGGTCGCTTATCTCGAATACGCACTCGCGCACCCCGATTCATATCGATCACTGTTTATGAGTCCCTGCTCCCCCGATGCAACTGCTCCCGATCTGCCAATTCGCATGTTGAGCAACACTGCCTACGCGGGACTGCTTAATAACGTCGAGCGTTGTCAGCGTGAAGGTTCACTACCGATCAACACAGAAGATGTTGACCGCACCGCACGAGGGCTGTGGGCGATCGTTCATGGTTGCGCCAGTATTGCTCTTGCGATGCCGGCAGGGTTTGACCCATACGGTGCTAGTCAGACCGTGCAACACGTGACACACGCTTACCTCGCAGGTCTAGGCGCCCACGACTAATGTTCGATTATGGCGGGTCGCAAGATTTCGGTTCCGACCGAAGTTCCAAATTGGACGTTCTTGTCGAACCATGCACATGTTTTGTTGTGCATCGCCCAAGACCCTGAAGTTCGCCTGTCAGAAATTGCTCGGCAGGTAGGCATTGGTGAGCGTGCGGTGCACAGCATCGTGTCTGACCTCGTCGATGCCGGATATGTGACGCGCACCAAGCAGGGGCGCAACAACGTGTACGAAGTAAACCTCGAACAGCCGTTACGCCACCCGCTTGAGTCGGACCATCACATCGCAGAGATCTTCCGTCCCCTGACAAAGCAGAAAAGAAATAATCGCGCTGGTTGACCTTTTTGACATCAATACCGCCAATGCATGACTGCTCATTCGGCCGCAAGGCGAAAGCCGACGCTCCGCACAACCTTAATGACCTCTGGTCCACCGCTTTCTTTAATTTTTTTACGTATGCGAGATGCATGACTATCAATCGTGTGTGCGGCGCCGTCACCCCGGAATGCGCCGATTGCCTCAATGATTTGATCACGAGAAAAAATCCTCTTTGGGTTCGCCATCAACAATTGCAGAAATTGATACTCACTATTAGTCAATGTCACTTCTTGATTGTTCACTTTGAAGCTGTGCTGGCTGAGATCCATCTCAAGATTCTCCCAAGTCAAAACGTTTGCTCGCGGCGCACGTTGTGTTTGCCCCCGCTTTACCTGTTGAGTGACCCGCGAGGTGAGGATACGCGCAATGATTGGTTTCGTGATGTAATCGTCTGCACCAGCAGATAACACCATTTCTTCATCCACCACCTCATCTCGTTTTGTCAACATGATGATCGGTACGGTCGACAAAGCGCGGATTGATCGACACACCTGCATGCTCTCAAGTTGGGCATGTCCTAAATGAATCAACACGATGCTGTAATCGCGCTGAGCAAATAGTTCCTCTGCCTCTGTCGCCGAGGGTGTGTCGTACACCACAAAGCCCATCAACTCAAGATGTAATCGTATTTCTAAACGATCTTGAGCGTTGTCTTCTACAAGTAATGCATTTGGCAAATCTTCAAACATAAAAAACAATCACCGAGAGGAAACAAAGAGGAAATGAGTATTTGTTTGCGAAATTGGTGTGAGAAAAGGTGGTTACCGTCATGCGTACTCCTTAGATAAGCACACGCTACTTGTTTATTCGTTTATAAGTCGCTACTGCAGAAATCTATTTCAGAAAGGATTTTTATGCCCACGATTCACAAAGAGGAAAGTTCTCTCCACGAGAAAAGTTCACTTACAAAAACTCGTCGCTACAGCATTGTCTCTATCGGTGTTGCTGCAATCGCTGTAGTCATCGCATTGCTCACGCTGATGCGTTCATGTTCTTCTGATGACAACGGAAGTGCGCGCGCATTGCAAACCTCTGGAAAAGACGGAATTAATGGTGTCGATGGAGTAGATGGCACAGATGGAGTCGACGGCCAAGAGGGCGCTATCGGCAATACAGGTGCAGCAGGACCACGAGGACGCCCAGGTGCAGATGGCAGTGACGGATTAACCATCATGAACGGACAAGACGGAGCTACAGGAGCTACAGGAGCTACAGGAGCTACAGGAGCTACAGGAGCTACAGGAGCTACAG